>NZ_JABMIV010000008.1:0-306064 GCF_013332445.1 Brevibacillus sp. HB1.1
AAGATGAATCTGACTTCAAGTAAAACACAAGCTTATTTTCACAGATTAATTCTATTCCGGTTTTCAAGGAGCATTTTATTCCATCTGTGCCTCAAGCAGAGGCGACGTTTTTTAATATAGCATAGACTAAAACCTAATGCAATAGGGAAAACTAAATAAGTTAAAAAAATGACGTCTAACAAAGGAAGTGAACGAGGGTGCGTGTAGTCAGCTACAACATTCATAGCGGCCGTGACCTCTGGTGGCGAAAACGTTTGAACGAAATGACTCTGACTTTAAAGGACTTGCAACCAGACATCATCGGTCTTCAGGAAGTCCACCAAAACGGGAAGTATGGGTATCAAGCGAGCTACATCGCCGATCAATTACAGTATCACCTAGCCTTCTCCCCTTCAATTGCGATAGGAGATGGGTATTACGGCAATGCACTGCTATCGAAGTACGCGCTTGAAAATGTCGACGCCATCGTTTTGCCAGCCAGAAAAGAGCAACGAACCCTCCTGTATGCATCCTTCCAAGGGTACGGTCGTACGATTACGCTTTGCGTTACACACTGCAGCTTGAATCAAGTAAGCAGACTGGCCCAGCTACAGCTCATGTCGACATTAATACAGCAACACGCAAAAGCCCCATTACTCCTAATGGGGGATTTCAACGCGAGTAATGTGTCCTTTACTCCACACCTGATGGACTGTGCTCTTGTCTCAGGTCAGGAAAAAATACCAACTCTTCCAGCCTTCCGCCGACGTCTGGACTATATTTTTGCTTCTCATCACTGGAATATTGAGCACTACGAGCTGCTTCCTGTCAATTGGTCCGATCATGTCCCGCTCATTGCCGATTTGAGACTGACGGAATCCCCAGCTCTCGAAGAATAAAATCTTTGACATCAACCAGTCTTGCTGGGAGTGGAAACATCTCCGAAGCACCTGCAATCACTAACGGAATCAGCGAATCTTGCTTATGCAGTGAGCCGTGACTTCCTCCACCTAAATGCGTGGGAGCACATTCCGATAAAAATTCATAGCTCTTGGCAGCAGTAACGACTACCACGTCAACGGTCTGCGAGAACAGCGACCCGTATAGTCGAGAAAAAGCATCCGGGTATGTATCAAAAGAAAGACACTCTCCATCATATTGCACATCCAGCACGGAAACGTCCCCTTCAACAGACCAAGAAGAACCATACGCATCTTGATACTCCCCATTGCGCCAAAAACACATTTCCTGTTGTGTTCCACCACGACGCACCTTTACCTTCTCTCCCTCTTTCCAAGCAATCAAATCAATTCTTTCTTCCACACTAACCGCTTCTACAATAGAAAGTGGATTCGTTCCATTCACTGGGTACAAAAAAGTCATACGCTCATTATTGCAAATGACCACTTCCACTTCTGGTGTCACCTCGGCACCAAGCGCATGGATCGAAAAATTCGCCAGGAGATGATTCAGTGGAATATTGTGGTCTTCACTTGCACCGATAACGGTTTGCCCATGATCACTAATCAAAATACATACGTTTCTTTCCAGCATTTGCTCCCATGACGCGAAGCTATCCAGCAAACGAGCCAATTGCTTGTCCACATCTGCCAAGTGCTGTACGGCATCCTCCGGGGAATTGTGGAGTTTATGATCATTCTCTGGCAAATAGACCAGCGTAAAATGCGGCTGCTGACCGCTGCGTATCACTTCGATCAAAACATCGATTGCATAGGCATCGTTAATCCCGTAGCCTTCTAAAGCGGATTGGGCGAAATCCCAAGGGACAGAGCGAAACAGTGCAGGACGGACTAACGTCCCCATGCTCATGATCGTTGGACCACTCACCTTTTCTCGCAAGGAAAAAGATGTGATTGTATCCAGCAAGGTTGGCATTTTCACCTTATGCTGCTTATGTCCGCGATGGGCAATCACATTGATGGAACCCGATACGAAATTGTTTTCTTCTAGTACCTCATGAATGGTTTTGACATCCTTGCTAAGATGACGTTCATTCAAATCAAAAAGGACATTTTCTGCACAGCTTAAGACTCCTATTTTTCGGATGGGATTGGCCCCATTTATATAATTCACCATCTTTTTCTGCTCTGCATCATACCAAACTAGCCCCGGTACTTTGTGCTGATCGGGGTATACCCCCGTTATGAGGGAGCAGTCTATCGAAGCCGTCATCGTAGGGAAAACAGTCACACAATCTGGTATGTACTGGCTATGCTCCATGAAAAACCGAAGTGCCGGTGCTTTATTGGCAGCAATGCATCGCTCCAGAACATCAGGCATCATGGAGTCGATCAGGAAAAGTATGACCTTTTTCATCCGGCTGCCACCCTTCTTGTCGTAGTAGACGTAGTAGTCATAGTCGCACCTGATAGTGTTCGATTTTCCATTACCGAGTATACGCCTGAAAAAGAAAAAGCCCCTGCTCGCCAAAAAGCGATAGGGGATCTTGCTTACGAAGTAAATGTGAGGGTGTTGACACCATTTTTCGTTTGCAGTTTGAGTGCAGGGTACTTTTTCAAATACGGAGCGAGTACCACATAATCTTTTTCACCAATGGACGGATCACCCAGCAAATGTGAGAGTATAGCAGCTCGGATTTGCAGCCCTTGAGGCGTTTGTTTAAAGAGAGGATCCACTGTCGGGAAAGGAATTCCATTGATGACTGTGTCGCCTTCTGCGTCACTCAGTTCCCACGTCCTGACGTTCAATGAGTGGAGAGCTTCTACTACTTGTGCTCCATAATCCTCCACAACCATATCTGGTTGAAGCCCTACGTGATTTACCACGGTATGCTTAGGAGTAAAATATTCATTCAGTGTAAGCTTGAGTGCGTCACCGTCTGACAACGGAATAACTTGTTGAGCACTCCCTTTTCCAAATGTTTTGGTACCCACAAGTTTGGCGATACCATGATCACGCAGCGCACCTGACAACAGCTCAGATGCAGAAGCTGTTCCGCCGTTTACCAAAATTCGCACTGGAATGCCGATATCCTGCCCATTTCGTACCCACGTCTCTACCTCTACCCCATTGCGATTCGTGGTGTACATAAGCAAGCCTTCTTCCATAAAGAGACTCGCGATGTCCCGCGCTGTGACCAAGTATCCCCCGCCATTATCACGCAGGTCTAACACCAATCCGGACAACGGTTTTTGCACACGGGAAAGTTCTGCGAGCTTATCCCTTACCTGGATAGCTCCTTCTGATCCGAATGTTTCAAGACTGATATAGCCAACCGCGCCTTTCGTAAACATCTGTCCTTCCGCTTCCGGCAAGGTCATGAAGGCACGCTTCAGCTTCACTTGGTGCTCCCGTTTGTCGGATGGACGATACACAGTAAGAACGGCTTCGGTCCCTTCGTTGCCCTTCAAATAAGCATACGCTTCTTCAAAAGTCTTTCCGACCAACGAGGTCTCATTGACATTGATCAATTGATCGCCTCGTTGCAAGGAAGATGCTGCTGCTGGAGAATTCGGAACGATTTCACGGATGATAATATGATCATTTTGCAGCCGCAGACGAAAGCCAAATCCAACAAATTGATTTTCAACGTCAGATTGGAACAGACGCAATTCGTCTTGGGTAAAAAATACGCTGTGCGGGTCATTGAGCGTGGAGAGCATTCCATCAATCGCCCAAATGTTCATCGTCGGCGTATCAAACCCGCCTTTCTTCTGCCATTCTGCAAGCCTCAATTCCAACTCGTCCCAAGTATCATCTTCTTCAGAAACTTCGAACTGAAGCTGTTTTTTCAGTTTGGCCTGCTCGCTGACCACCTCTAGAGCCCCTTTTACCAATTGTTTGGCTGCCGGCTTGCTCAAGTGGCTCTCCATGACGTGCAGGAACACTTCTTCCGTTTCTTCGTAAGGATACTCTGCCGCTTGCACAGGAAGAACAGTTGTAAATAGTAGGACAATTGCTATTGCCCATTGACTAATTCGCTTCATGGAGCCACCCCTTTTCGAACATCATCAGGTATCGAAAATACAACATTGCTTGTAAAGTCGTAATTGTCGGTACCCGAATAGGCTACATATCCGTCGCCCTCATAAATTTCTTCATAACGCCACGTATGTTTAACAATTTGGTCGCTGGCCCGATCAATATAATACTTGTTCATGAACAAAGGAACGTCTTTCACTTTTCCTTGTCCGAGCGTAACCTTCTTTGATTTCTCTACTAGCATAGAGCCCGGAATCCATTCCGTAATGACATCGTATTTCCCGTAAGATTGCTTGTAGTAGCGAGCATGAAGCTCCTTAGCACGATCGGTTACCTTGACAGCACCAACCCACTCGTGCAAAAAGTCAACTTTGTCCGTTCTATTCTTGTCCCATGTCTGCCGATCCGTATCGTACGAGTATTGCGTGTTTGTTTTCCCATCTGTATAAGAGAGCAGCTTGTCTGATATTAGTTTTTGAGGAGATTGATAAAAGCCGGATATTCTGCTTATTTGTTTTTCCTTGTTAATATCCTGCGTGTATGAGAACGTCAATCCACTCAACACCGCTTCGCCCTTCACTTGGTAGGTGTCGGCATTGTCCAACTGACGCAAAGAGTATCCCAAATCAGAAATAATAGCTGGCTGATCTTTTAAAGAGGCAAACTCTTGACGCAACATTTTGTCCAGTTGTTTCATTCTGCTGTCTGACGCTTTCGGTTTCATCGCAGCAAGAACTTCTTCTGCTTCCTGAATACGTCCTTCCTGCAAATAATAATAGGAAGTATTCAACAATGCTTCTGGGCTTCTGTCAGCAATTTGCTTGTAACGTGCCAACGCCAGGTCTATCTGACCACCCCTGATTTCTAGTGCCCCCAAATACACGGCAACCGATTCCCATTCTTTGGGATTTCGCTTGAATTTTTGTTCATAGACACTGAAGCGGTCGAGCACTTTTTGATACTGGCTTTGATCCGTGTTCCCTAGCTGCAAGGCAATATCGTACACATTGGCAGTTAATAGCCCGAGTGTGCCTGGGAGAATGATTCTGTCCTCGAGGTAAGCGTCGATAGCAAGAAAAGCTTCATCCAGATTGGTTTCAAGCGGTGTTTCAGGATTCCAGCTCAATAAATAGTGAACACCGACTTGATTGGGGAAGGAGGAATCGGCCAGCTTGCGTAACTGCGCAAATGTCTCTTCACTATCATTTCTACTGCGAATAGCGGCAGCCGCATCTACATAAATCTGTTCTTCGGTTGTTTTGGGATCTACATAGGTAGCGAATAACGGCAATACCTCTTCGATATCCGGGACCATCGGGAACTTTTTCCCATCATAATCCAACAGAGGCATGATTCCATCCTGAAGGAAATAATTCACCATGCGATCAGCTGCGACTGCAGCATCTCCCCGCTTCACCCGATCCGTTTTTTCTCCGTCTAGCCATCCCCATGAACGCACTTCTTCCCAAGCATTTTTACTATCTGGAGACATCGTGAACATTTGCAATATCTTGGCAGCTTCTTCGTTGGAGATCGGCTGATTCGGCTTCATCATCTCACCTGGAAAAATGTACTGAATCGCATTTGGCCCGTACAGTCTGTCCAAGATCGTGGAAATGCGCAACGTTGGTTTGTACATCCAGGTCAGGCGATCAACATCTTTATACGGCAAATACGGTTCCTGAAAACCTTCTGCTCTCGCCCACTCTGAATGCTCGGATAAGAAAGTAAGCGGATAGATCTGATACTGCCCACCGTAATAAAGACGATCGATCATCACGAGAAATTCCGCACGTGTCATGTCACGATTTGGGTAAAACTTCGGAACATTTGGACCAGCCTCAAACAAACCGAGCTGCACACCTTGAATGATTGCGTTTCTCGCCCAGTGCTTGTTGATGTCATTGTATGGCAATAAGCCCCCAGCCGCTGATGCGACGCCGGGGGTGAGTAAGCTTAACGTTAATAATCCACAAGAAATCGTTCGGATTAGTTTTTGCACATAAAATCCTCCTACACTTCATCTGGCAGGCAATCAAAGGTTGATCCTGCTACGTCTTATACAAACTGGAACGGATCTGTGTGCACGCGCGAAGGAATAACCTCTGTTTCGTAACCATTTGCCTGCAATTGTTCAAGCAAGATGGCCGCCAGCTTTTCCTTCATGATTTTTTCGATATTGTGACCAGCATCTACGATCGACAAGCCTTCTGCTTGTGCATCGTGTGCGGTGTGATACCCAATGTCTCCGGTTAAATAAACATCCGCGCCTTTAAAAATGGCTTTGGAAACAAAAGAGCTACCGTCTCCACCTACTACCGCTACTTTTTGGACTATCGCATCCAAGTCACCAACTACGCGAAGACCATGGAGGGAAAAACGTTCTTTGACGAGCAAAGCAAACTCACGCAGCGTCAGTGGTGCAGGAAGACTGCCAATACGTCCAATTCCATATGCAGTTCCGGACTGCTCCAAAGGAATGATGTCATAGGCGACTTCTTCGTAGGGATGAGCAGCAAGCATGGCTTTGACCACAGCCGACTGTCTGGAAGCAGGAACAATCATCTCGATGCGAACTTCCTCTGCTTTTTCCAACTGGCCTGTCGAACCGATATGGGGATTCGTTCCTTCTCCTGGTAAAAAGGTTCCAGTCCCTTCTGTCTGAAAAGAACAGTGGCTATAGTTGCCTACATGCCCTGCACCCGCTTCAGCAAGAGCGGAAAATACCGCTTCTCTATGGGTAGCGGGTACAAATACGACGAGCTTCTTCCAAGCCTCTCGTGAAAGAACATCCAGTACTTCTATGTCAGTGAGTCCAACCGCTTCTGCAAGCCAATCGTTCATCCCCCCGTACGCAACATCCAAATTAGTATGGGCTGTGTATACAGCAATGTCGTGCTTGATCAGCTTTTCGAACACACGTCCTGCGGCGAGATCCGTCCGGAGGTGTTTGAGTGGTCGATAAATGACGGCATGGTGAGCCACAATCAGGTCTACACCCTCTGCAATTGCTTCATCCACCACAGATTCCAACACGTCTAGTGCGATCATTACTTTTTTTACCTTTTTTTGCAAGGTGCCTACATGAAGGCCAATCTTGTCGCCTTCCATCGCCAACGATTTTGGCGCCAGACGTTCTACATACTGGATTACTGTTTGTCCGTGCGCAAGCATGCAATCACCTCATCGATCCATTTTACTTCTGCTTCGATTTCTTTAATTCGTTCTGCTGCTTCCGGCTTGTCCGAACGCTTTAATTGAACGATGACCTTTTGCCATTTTTCTTGCTCGCTCAGCCACTTCTCTTGTAATACGTCTGATTTTTCCTCCCAAAGAAATGGACCAATGCGCAGAAGCTCTTGCTGTGTACGATCTTTGCCCTCATAAGGCAAGGTAGGATTGCCTCGTTCTGCAACGAGAATCTCATAAATCACGCCGTCCTCCTGCAAAATGGACTCTGCGATTAACTGCCAACCATTCTCTATCATCCACAGGCGAACCGCTTCTTCCCCTACGTTTGGTTGCAGAATCAGGCGTTGTACACCTTCGAGTTTGTCTTTTCCTGCTTCCAAAATGGAAACGATCAGTTGTCCGCCCATCCCCGCAATGCAGATTACATCTGCTTCGCCAGGCTGTAATACTGCGAGTCCGTTTCCTTTACGCACCGAAGCGCGATCTTTTACCTGCAATGTATGTATTTGTTTTTGCGCCGCTTGAAAAGGCCCTTCATTCAATTCGCCTGCGATCACGAAGGAAGCCATTCCTTTTACAAGCAAATAAGAAGCCAACAACGCATGATCCGACCCGATGTCGGCGACGCGGGCTCCTTCTGGACAATAGCGGGCAATCGTTTGTAGCCGCTTGGATATTGATACTGATGTCATCTGTATATTCACCTTCCGTTGCCTCTATTCTACCCTATTTGGCAGCAATTGCGAAATGCTAATTCCCTAACAGATGATCAGCAAAGAACGACAAAATCCTCGCTGTTGCATCCAAGCAGGGACAATGCAACTAAGAGGGGCTCTTGGGTAGTAGTCGGGAGGCTTACAGGTAGCCATTCTGTTGGATGTAATGTTCGGAATAACAAGGAAAGTTTTTAAACATGACAATATTTTTGGTATTTTATGTAATTTAACTTAATTTTTACCAAATTGTGAACTTTATTTTAATAAATAAATATTTACAAATTTTTTACAGATATGTATATTAACGCCATGCACATCATGAACTACACAGACTAAATTTCTTTAAGGAGGAGAACAGTTTGAAAAAAAGAACCGGCAAGTGGTGGGCAATGGGTTTACTCTCTTCGGCGCTAGTGATGAGTGTCTTCACAGGTGCGGGGGCAGCCAGTAATGATTCAACCAGTGAATTCAGTGAACTTGGTACTGCACGGGTATTAATTCAGTCAGATTCGGATGTGAGAACTGGTTATTTTGCTGAACCACTGGATGTACGCCATGATTTTGGTCAAGAGGGCTTTACTCTCGATGTAAATAGCGATCAACTTAACCAGCTGAAAAGCGATCCCAATGTAAAAATTACCGTGTTGAAAAAATTTAAGATCGCTGAGTATATAGAAGAAGATCAGGCAAGCGAGCCAGAGTTCTCTCCTGCAGCAGTCGTTCCGTGGGGAATTAAAGCCATCTATAAGAACCAGTCCCTCTCTGCTGCGACTGGCGGTGCAGATGTTCGTGTTGCAGTCCTGGATACTGGCGTGTATACGCAGCACCCAGACCTAACCGCTAACGCAGAGCAGTGCAACGATTTCACACAAGCTTCTTCTCCTGTTGTTACCGGTGCTTGCAATGATGCGCATGGTCATGGAACACACGTCGCTGGAACTGTTCTCGCTGACGGCGGCGGTGGCGCAGGTATTTATGGTGTAGCACCAGATGCTAAGCTATGGGCATATAAAGTATTGGATGACTCAGGCTCCGGCTATGAGGATGACATTGCCTATGCCATTCGTTACGCTGCTGACCAGTCCGCTCAATTAGGCGTGAAAACGATCGTCTCTATGTCCCTTGGCTCTAGCAGTAAGAGCACCCTTATGGCAAATGCCATCACGTATGCAAACCAAAACGGTGTATTAGTCGTCGCTGCAGCCGGTAACTCTGGACCGACAGTGAATAGCATTGGCTATCCTGGCGCATTAGTGAATACAGTAGCCGTAGCAGCGTTAGAGAATGTTCAACAAAACGGTACCTACCGTGTAGCTGACTTCTCTTCTCGTGGCAAGAGCGGGCAAGCGGGAGACTACGTGATTCAAGAGCGCGATGTGGAAGTATCAGCACCAGGACGCGCTATTCAGTCTACATGGAATAACGGAGGCTATAACTCCATTAGCGGAACCTCCATGGCAACACCACACATTTCAGGTTTGGCTGCAAAAATCTGGGCATCCAATCCATCTTGGAGCAATCAAGATGTTCGCGTAGAATTGCAAAAACGTGCGACAGGAAATGACATCAAAGGTGGCTCCAACGCTGCTGTAGGTGACGATATCGCTAGTGGCTTTGGATTCCCAACTGTACAACCTGGCGATCAATAAAATAATAAGAAACAAAAAAAGAGCCATGGCTGTCAGTTTTCACTGGCAGTCATGCTCTTTCATTGTAAACATCGAAAGTCTAGCACCCGATTTCTCTAGCGATCACATTACGTAAAATCTCTGAAGTCCCCTCGCCGATCTCTAACAGACGGGCATCGCGGAAAAATCGTTCCACCTGATACTCCCGCATATAACCATAGCCACCGTGAATCTGAATGGCCTGATGAGTAGCAGACATGGCAATCTCTGAAGCATACAATTTTGCCATTGCTGCTTCTTTCGTAAATTTGCGACCATGATCCTTCAGCCAAGCTGCTTTATACACCATCGTTCTCGCCAGCTCTATTTGCATCGCCATATCCGCCAGCTTGTGCTGGATCGCTTGAAAATGACTTAAGGAATTACCAAATGCCGTACGCTGCTTGGAGTATTGCAGCGCTTTGTCGTAGGCAGCCTGTGCAATTCCTACTGCCATAGCGCCGATCCCGATTCGCCCACCATCAAGAGTAATGAGGAACTGCTTGAAGCCTTCGCCCCTTTTCCCAAGGATGTTTTCCTCAGGCACCCGGACATTTTCAAGAACGAGCTCGGTCGTATTGGAGCTGTGCAAGCCGAGCTTTTCATAGTTAGCCAGCACTTGAAAACCAGATGCATCAGTCGGAACGATAAAAGCAGTAATACCGCGTGAGCCCTGCTCTTTGTCCGTTACAGCTGTCAAGGCGAGAAACGAAGCATAGGAGGCATTGGTAATGAAGCACTTGGAGCCATTAATCGTCCACTCCCCATCAGCCAAGACCGCATTCGTCCTCGTACCACCTGCGTCAGACCCTGCATTCGGTTCCGTCAAGCCAAACGCACCAAAGCTTTCGCCCGAACAGATTTTGGTTAAATAGTTCAGCTTCTGCTCTTCTGTTCCAAACAAAGCAAGTGGAGCGCCACCTAACGAAATATGCGCCGAATACGTGATTCCTGTAGAACCGCATGCACGACTAAGCTCTTCTACCACGATCGCAAAACTCGTGGAATCGGCTCCGGCTCCCCCGTATTTCTCAGAGAAAGGAAGACCCATCAGGTTCAATTCGCTCATCTGCTTGAATATTTCGACAGGGAATTGTTTGGTTTGATCGCGTTCATCTGCTCCTGGTGCCACTACCTCATCAGCAAATTCGCGGATCATTTTTTTTAACATTTGCTGTTCTGAAGTCAAATCGAAGTTCATATCGCTGCCCCCTTGAAAACGCTTTAGTAAAGAACCATCAAGAAACACACAATTTTGACTGAGCGTTTGTTCAGAATACTCTTACCATTATACACCACGATTTGGATTCATGTGGTAATTTCTCAAAAAAAACACGCCTATGATCGGCGTGCTCCTAATAAAATCGCTCCCAAAAAAGATACAGTTGCTGCTATGAATCCGAGACTGTATGTATTTACACCCATAAACTTGGCAACTGTTTCTCCACCCAGAAAAATAGCCGCCAGCAAAATACCGATTAATACTTTCCACTTGTTGTTCATCTATTCACCCCGTTTGCTCTCTTCTGAAATTGTAACAGATAAGCAGGGAGAGGAAAACGAGAAGTCATGCAGAGTCCTATAGTCGCAACCACGCATACCAATATCCTCGCGTGAAGAAGAACAAAGTTGACGCGATGAACACCTTTATGAACAACAGTAATTGAATCATATCCCGCTTCGCTTCTGGAATATACAAAGCCTGTATCTCTGCACCAAAGAAAAAGGCAAGTCCACATACAGCAAATACTCCCGCCCATTTCGCATTGGCCTTATTCATCAAGAAGCCCATACCCGTGAGCAAGCACGCAAGCGGTACCCAGTACAACTCCGATGTCCACCATGTATAGTCCATCCCTACCCGATGAACGGTTGTAATGCCATACAAGATGGCCAAACCCAGTAACCCTGCATAGAGCAAATAAGCGTAGCCGAATACAATTGCGCTAATGCACAGTAACATGCAAACGAAGCCTAAGTAGAACAGGACAAACGGCATGCTACCATCCAGTTTTTGGATACAATACACGCCTCCCGCGATCAAGATCAAAAATGACAAAGCCAGGAATAAATGCGTCAATGGCGGGGCCGACCTTCGATAAACGAGTCCCAGAATATAGAAAACAAGAGCGAAACAGGCAAAGATGGTAATTTGCATTGGGGTTTGAAAACGGTTAAAATGAAAAGCAAGTAAGATCAAACCAGCAATAACAAAGGCACCAAGAAGCCATGCCACTACCATTTTCCCCGTCACTGGAGAGACAGTTCTAGGTGCATATGTATTTGTGACAGATGATGTTGAATTGACTTTTCCTGACAGCACACCCGGTGCCGTTCCCATTCGCTCATTCCCGCCTGCGGATGCCGGTGTATTTGGCCGATCCCCTTCTGTATACAGATTTAACAAGAAGATGCAGTAATGTTCAGGCAGTAAATGGTTGCGCCGCCAGTTTTCAATTTCGGCGATAATCGTGCGCTTGCGCTGGTCGTCCAACGCGGCCCCTCCTAACTACGACAAAAAGTGTTTACTTTCATGAATAAGAAAAGCCTACGTCGGCTAACGTAGGCCACATACTTCTTATATCGGTTATTCCAAGAAATCTTTTAAGCGTTTACTTCTACTCGGATGACGCAATTTGCGAAGCGCTTTTGCTTCGATCTGACGAATCCGTTCACGGGTTACGCCAAACACTTTCCCTACTTCTTCTAACGTCCGTGTACGACCGTCATCTAATCCAAAACGCAAACGCAGTACATTTTCTTCCCGGTCTGTTAATGTATCCAAAACGTCTTCCAACTGTTCTTTCAAGAGTTCATAGGCAGCTGCATCAGATGGCTCCAATGCATCCTGATCCTCAATGAAATCACCTAGGTGGGAATCGTCTTCCTCCCCAATTGGAGTCTCCAGGGATACTGGTTCTTGAGCAATCTTCATGATTTCCCGAACTTTTTCCGGAGTGAGATCCATTTTTTCAGCGATTTCTTCTGGCATAGGTTCACGACCTAGCTCTTGCAGAAGCTGACGGGAAACGCGGATTAACTTATTGATCGTTTCCACCATATGAACCGGAATACGGATCGTTCTAGCCTGGTCCGCAATGGCACGGGTAATCGCTTGGCGAATCCACCAGGTCGCATACGTACTGAACTTGTAGCCTTTGCGATAGTCAAACTTTTCCACCGCTTTAATCAGACCCATGTTCCCTTCTTGAATCAAGTCAAGGAATAGCATGCCGCGTCCTACATAACGCTTCGCAATCGATACAACCAATCGCAAGTTCGCCTCAGCCAGACGTCTTTTGGCTTCCTCATCACCTTGTTCAATTCGCTGTGCCAGTTTAATCTCCTCTTCTGCGGAGAGCAGAGGAACTCGACCAATTTCCTTCAGATACATCCGTACAGGGTCATTGATCTTGATTCCAGGCGGAACGGAGAGATCGTCATAATCGAATTCTTCGTTGTCCTCGTCCTTGATGATCATTTGATCGACTTCATCATCGTCATCTTCATTCTCATTGTTGTTAATCTCAATGCCTTGATCACCAAGATATTCAAAAAACTCATCCATTTGATCAGAATCCTGTTCGAAACCTGCCAGGCGAGCAGTAATCTCCTTATACGACAGTGCGCCGCGTTTCTTACCTAATTCGACCAGCTGTTCCTTCACTTGTTCGATGGACGTTGCTTCCATGTCGGAAGTGATATTTTGCTTGTTCATCTACTTTCCCTCCTTCCCCGGGAATGATCTGAAGCTACCCTTCTTTTAAAGCATTTTCCAATTCAAGAATCTTCATCCCTGTAACGGCTGCTTGAAGTTCAAGTTGTTTGCGCGCATCCTCGCTGTCCGCTGCGGCCGCTTGGAGGTGTAAGCTCCGCTGCTCATCGCGCAATCGTTCCAACTCGGCACGCTTCGGGTAGTTATTCACTTGTTTGATGTAGTCACCGATCTCTAATTCAGATACATCGTTGTTACACTCCATCATGGCCAATCCCGAGGCTAATTGCTTTAACAAATCGTCTTGCACGTAATGTATAAACTTTCCAGGGTCTTCCGGGTTTCCCTCTGCATAGTAGGCGTACAGGTAGGCAGCCAGCGCATCGTGTTCATCCACCTGAAAGTGGGCGCTGCATTCCTGTTGGACGCGGGCGGCTATTTCTTCGTTCCGCATCATGTAGTAAAGCAGCATGCGCTCAGCCGTGTGATAAGCGGGTGGCAGTGTTTTCGCGAGCGTAACTTTGCCATTATTTATACTATTATTCCATGCTGGCGTCACTTTATCCCTTTGGCGCTCACTTTTTTGCTGATTGTACGCGCGTTTGGACTCCCATTTGAGATCACCGAGAGTAAGGGAGTATTCTTCTGCCAATTGCCGTTGATACATGTCCCGTTCCACCGGGCTGCCCAACTCGTTGATGATCTCGACCGCCCTCGCGATTAAGCGAGCTTTGTCCGTCTCATCTTTTATTACGAACTGACTGCGTAAATGTTTCAGACGGAAAGCCGTAATTGGCATCGCCTGTAACAATACCTGCTGGGAAAATGCTTCAGCCCCATGCTGGCGGATGTAATCATCCGGGTCTACTCCTTGTGGAAGTGGAGCAACTCGAACGATCAAACCGGCTTGCTGCAAAACATGAATCGCTTTGCTCGTTGCTTCTTGTCCTGCAGCATCTCCGTCATAACAGAGTACGACAGACTCTGTATTGCGACGAAGAATTCTGGCCTGCTGCTCCGTCAAGGCTGTTCCCAAAGTGGCAATACCTTGCATAAAACCCGCCTGCCATGCCGATATGACATCGACATATCCTTCAAACAATAGCGCCTCTTTTCTCTTTCTAATAATGGGGCGCGCACGATGAAGATTAAACAGCGTAGCGCTTTTGTTGAACAAAAGGCTTTCCGGGCTATTCAGATACTTGGGTTGAGACTTTTGGTTGGAATTGGGCTTTGATCCTTGCAGTAAGCGTCCTCCAAATCCGATGACGTTACCTTGGGAATCCTGGATTGGAAACATGATACGACCTCGAAAGCGATCAAAGATTTTTCCTGAATCGCTTCTGGCCAAAAGCCCTGCTTCCACCATCAATTCCTGTGAAAATCCCCGCTTTGTCAACTGCTGCGTTACGAAATCCCAGGAATCCGGGGCGAATCCGATTTGATATTCGGCTATTGTCGCCTCAGACATTCCGCGCTTTGCGAGATACTTCATCGCTTCTGCGCCATAAGGGGTTTTCGTAAGCACGTAGTGGTAGAGGCGTGAAACGAACGTATGCGCTTCCTGCATCGCATGTTTCATCCGTTTTTCAGGTGAATCCTCTACTTGCTGCGGCTGGGGCACAGCTATCCCGGCACGCTCCGCCAATTTGTGCAGTGCCTCTGGAAAAGTCAATTGCTCCAGTTTCATTAAAAAGGAAAAGATATCCCCACCTGCTCCACAGCCAAAGCAATGAAAAAACTGTCGCTCTGCATTTACGTTGAAGGAAGGGCTCTTTTCAGAGTGAAACGGACATAGACCGAGAAAGGCACGACCGCTTTTTCTCAGTTGAACGTACTCTCCTACAACGTCTACGATGTCGACAGCGGCACGCACTTGATTTACAAATTCATCTGAAGTGGGACCAGTCATGTCTTTCCACCTTTATAAGGAGAATCGCACGTGAGAATATTTAGTTCGTCAAAATTCGTCAATTTCCTTCTTTACATCAAACTTCTTTTCTTCTTTTATTACTTTTCCACATTTCTAAGTGCAATAAACGCTGAGAAACTCACCTATGATAAGTACCCCGGCTAATTGATTTTCTACAAAAAACGTCAAATTCCTTCTTTCGGCCTATTTCCTTTCATTACGGAGATTGTTTTTTCTAATCATCTCCAAAATGATGTTTGCCGTTTCTTCCACTGCCTTGTTGGATACATCGATAACGGTACATCCAAGGCGCTCAATAATGCGCTTGGAATAAGCCAGTTCTTCAGCAATCCGTTCGAGATTGGCGTAATTGGCTTGGGCAGTCAATCCTAGTGCCTTCAGACGCTCTGTCCGAATGCCGTTCAGTTGCTCCGGATTGATGGTAAGCCCAATACACCTTTCTATTGGCAGTTGGAACAATTCTTCTGGTGGCTCTACCTCCGGGACAAGCGGAACATTGGCAACCTTAAGTCGCTTGTTAGCCAAATACATGGAAAGAGGCGTCTTGGAAGTACGCGAAACGCCGATCAAAACCACATCTGCGCGCAACAGGCCGCGTGGGTCCCGACCATCGTCATATTTGACGGCAAACTCGATGGCGTCTACTTTGCGGAAATACTCTTCATCCAGACGACGAACCAAGCCCGGTTTTCCTGTTGGTGGCTCTTTTAACATGCCCTGCAATGTATTCATCAGAGGCCCCATAACATCAAGAGCTGGAATTCCGTGAAGAGCAGCTTGTTGTGTAATATACGCATTCAGCTCCGGAATGACCAGAGTGAACACAATCATTGCCCGCGATTCTTTTGCCGAAGCAATAATTTCGTCAATCGATTCCTTGTCTTCTATATACGGATACTTTTGTACATCAAACAAAAAACGATCAAACTGACTAGCTCCTGCGCGAACGACAAGTTCGGCCGTTTCGCCGATGGAGTCTGAGACTACATAGATGAGCTGTCCTTGCTGATTACCTTGCATCGCTTCTCCTCCTACACTTTCGGTTCGCTACCCAATTCTACAAATGCTTTCGCGATCGTCGTCTTGGTGACGCGCCCCAACAGCTCCATTTGCTTCGGATCTTCCTCACTCGGCCTTACGACAGGCAGAGAATCGATCTGAAAATCAATCAGCTTTTTGGCGGCTGCGTACAAGGTCTCATCAGGTGCACATGTAATGATATTCGGCATCCTAGACATGATAATGCTGACCGGTACATCCTCCAGCGTCTTATTGCCTAAAGAAGCCCGCAGGAGGTCTTTTCGTGAGATCACGCCAGCCAAATATCCTTTTTGATTGACGACGAATAACGTGCCAACATCCTCCAAAAAGAGGGTAACGATGGCGTCGTATGCCGAGGCGGATTCGGAAACCACGATCGGTACCGCCTTGTAGTCATTGACGAGAAGCTTGTGAAGCCGTTCACTTATGACTGAGCTTGCGGGTCTGCCGGCATAAAAATACCCGACCCGAGGTCTGGCTTCTAGATATCCTGACATTGTGAGGATGGATAAATCAGGGCGTAGCGTCGCGCGAGTCAAATTCAGCCGCTCCGCGATATGCTCTCCTGTTATCGGTCCGTCATCCTTCACTATCTGTAAGATGTGCTCTTGTCGTTTGGTAAGCTCGATGACCAATCACCCCGGTTCTGTCTTTACCTCTTCCTAGTATTACTCTATTCGACGGGATATTCCTTCTTTCACGCGGAAAAAAGGTGCCCCCGCCTGATTTTCAGACGAAGGCACCGGTTTTATTTTGTTTACGCGAATACAACTTTGGAAAAATCTGCGTAGCGATAAAGCACACGAGAAAGCTGCAAGAGAAGCCCCAGACGATTCGCACGAACAGCCTGATCTTCGGCCATGACCATTACCTTATCAAAGAATGCGTTGATCGGCTGGCGCAAGGTTGACAAGGTTGCGAGCACCTTCTCTTGATCCTTCAGACCCTCTACATCCTTTTGAACAGCTTGGAATGCCTGATACAAAGCACGTTCCACATCTTCTGCGAACAGAGCTTCGCTGACTTGGTCTGCTTCCGCTTTTTGTGCCAGATTGTTCACCCGGTTAAACTGCTCCACAATCAGCTTGAATTCTTCTGTTTGTACCGCTCCCATCAGTGCTTTCGCTTTTGCCAGCACCTCTGGAACCAGTGTCAGGTCAGCAGCAAGAACGGCGTCGATGACATCGTAGCGAACGCCATGATCCTGCAAGACGTTTTTCAGACGGAGTGCGAAGAAGTCTACGAGGTCTTTTTTCACGTCTTCTGCCGCTCTCTTGTTTACGCCTTGTGCTACATAGCCTTCCATCGCGGCATTCCACAGGTCAGCAAGAGAAATTTGCCAGTCGCGCTCCACCAAAATAGTAACGATCCCCGCTGCCATACGGCGCAGACCATACGGGTCCTGTGAGCCAGTAGGCACAATCCCAATCGAGAAGCAGCCTACGATCGTGTCCATCTTGTCAGCCAGGCTGGCGATAGCGCCTTGGGCGGAAGCAGGCATTTTGTCCCCTGCAAAACGCGGGAGGTAATGCTCGAATACGCCACTTGCGACGAGGTCGGACTCACCCGCTTTGCGCGCGTAATCTTCACCCATAATCCCTTGCAGTTCAGGGAATTCACCTACCATGTTGGTAACGAGGTCAAATTTTGCGATTTCTGCAATGCGGTCAACTTGTTTCGTCTCTTCCGCGCTCACACTCAGCTTGCTTGCAATTTGCGCAGCTGTTTTGCGTACACGACGAACTTTATCACCGATTGTTCCCAGCTCTTCATGGTAAACGATTGTCTCCAAGCGTTTCAGGCAGCTCTCAATGGACAGCTTTTGGTCTTCCACGTAGAAGAAACGAGCATCAGACAGACGTGCGCGAAGAACTTTTTCATTTCCTTTCGCTACGTTATCCAGAGCGCGGCTGTCTCCGTTACGCACTGTCACAAAATGATTCAGCAATTGACCCTGTGCGTTTTCCACAGGGAAATAACGCTGGTGCTCACGCATGGAGGTAACCAAAACCTCACGTGGAATGGAAAGGAATTCTTGCTCAAACGTACCGTAAAGAGCGGTTGGATATTCTACAAGATGGACTACCTCATCCAGAAGTCCTTCGTCCATTGGAATCGTCCAGCCATGTTCCTTCTCCAAGCGATGAATCTGTTCTACAATGGCTGCTCTGCGCTCGTCGGGATTCACCATGACATATTGCTCAGCCAGCTTGCTCACGTATTCGCTTGGGTGATTCAACGTAACCTCTGTTCCCAAGAAGCGGTGTCCACGAGAAACGCGTCCGCTTTTTACGCCTGCAATCTCCAGATCGATCAATTCATCGCCGAACAAAGCAACCAGCCAACGAATCGGACGAACGTATTTCAAATCGCGTGCGCCCCAGCGCATGTTTTTCGGGAAGCTCATACCGGTGATCACTTCAGCCAGTTGCGGCAACAGCTCGGTAGTTGGTTTTCCCGCTTCGGATTTCCGCGCATGAACATACTCGATGCCGTTTACTTCTTTATAATACAGTTGGTCAGGCTCAACATTGTTGCTTCGTGCAAATCCGAGTGCTGCCTTGGACCAGTTCCCCGCTTCATCTTGTGCGATTTTGCGTGCAGGGCCTTTCGCTTCATCATTGCGATCAGGCTGCTTTTCTGCCAATCCATTGATCAACAGGGCAAAACGACGAGGTGTCTCCAATGCCGTAATTTGATCGAACGGCACGCGCTCAGCAGTCAGCCACTTTTCTACTTTTTCCTTGAATTGTGCCGCTGCCTGTGCGACAAAACGAGCAGGCATTTCTTCCAAACCAACCTCTACAAGTAGATCGCGCTTACTCATTTGTATCCTCTCCCTTCACCTGATTCACTTGATCCGCAGTGTCCGCGTTGCCTTTTTGCAAAAGCGGGAAACCGAGGCGCTCACGCTCTTTATAGTAGGTTTGTGCTACTTCACGAGACAGATTACGTACACGAGCGATGTAGCCAGTACGCTCCGTCACACTGATGGCTCCACGCGCATCAAGCAAGTTAAAGGTGTGGGAGCATTTCAGTACGTAGTCATAAGCCGGGTAAACCAGTCGCTCCGCCATCAGTCTCTTTGCTTCTGCCTCATACGTATTATAGAGAGAGAACAGCATGTCGACATCAGACAGCTCGAATGTGTATTTGGAATGCTCGTATTCTGGTTGCAAGAATACATCCCCGTACGTATACCCGTTGCACCATTCCAGATCGAACACATTTTCTTTCTCCTGAATATAGGAAGCCAAACGCTCCAGTCCGTAAGTCAACTCGACTGCCACTGGTTTACATTCCAGACCGCCCACTTGCTGGAAGTACGTGAATTGTGTGATCTCCATTCCATCCAGCCAAACTTCCCAGCCTAAGCCCCAAGCGCCAAGCCCTGGGTGCTCCCAGTTGTCCTCTACAAATCGGATATCATGCTCCAGTGGCTCGATACCGAGTTCGCGCAAGCTCTCCAGGTACAGCTCCTGAATGTTGTCCGGGGAAGGCTTCATGATTACTTGGAACTGGTGATGCTGATACAAACGGTTCGGGTTTTCCCCATAGCGTCCGTCAGCCGGGCGACGGGAAGGCTCAACATATGCCACATTCCACGGCTCAGGTCCAATGGAACGAAGGAAGGTCATTGGGTTTAGCGTACCTGCCCCTTTTTCAACGTCATACGGCTGGACAATGAGACAGTTGTGCTTTGCCCAAAAGTTTTGCAGCGTCAAAATGATGTCTTGAAATGTCATTTTCATGCTTTTTCCTCCTCTAAACTTATTAGAACTTGGCTTTAAGTCGAAACTAAAAAAACCTCCCGCCTCTACACTGCCTGAGCGACAGTGTAGGGACGAGAGGATTCTCGCGGTTCCACCCTACTTGGCGAATGACTTCTTCGCCCACCTTACAATCAAATTGCTCCAGAACGCCCTTCATCAGCATGGTGACCGGGCTCTCACTACCCCCGATTCGCTATTCACAGCCAGTGGCCGACTACTCTTTTCCTTCATGGCAACATTCGGTATACAAGTTTGGTTCTTATCATAACGAAAACAAATTCGTATGTCAATTAGTCCTGATCGGATTGCGTCATTCTTTCCATACGCTCCAGTTGTTCCAGAAATGCTCGACTTTTCAGCCTGAGATCCAGATACTCGTCCATAAAACTCCGCAGCACATGCTTGAGCTGGTTGCGTGTAGCCGGTTTTACTTCAATGTCACCAAGCCGCTCCAAATCAAATACCTGGAATAGCCGTAACAGCTTCCAGGTAGAGGGTGTAACTGCCATCGCATACGGATCGGAGGGCTGGCAAACTGGGCACAACAGGCCGCCCTGTCCAACACTGATAGCATAGGGCTCCCGCTGTTCGCCACAGTTTACACACGCCGTGAGCTGCGGGGAGATCCCCGCTACAATTAGCATCTTGGTCTCAAAAATACGACACAGGATCTCAGCATCTCGTCCTTCATCCAAATAGCGGAACGTATGAAGGAGTAGCTGAAACAAGTAGGGATTCGGCTCCCTTTCCTGCGTCAGTCGATCCAAAAGTTCTGCTATGTATGCAGCATAAGCCGTAGCAGTCAGGCTTTGCCGCATATCCCGGAACGAATCCAACATATCTCCCTGAGAGAGATCTGGCATTCCCGTACCGGGTCCTGCCTTGCATAGATAATAACTATGCGAAAACAACTGGGAGACGGCGGCAATGCGGCTTTTGGTCTTTTTAGCACCACGGGCCATCACGCCTAATTTGCCGTTCTCCCGGGTAAACAATGTCATCACTTTACTGGACTCACCATAGTCCACACTGCGAATGACAATCCCTTCCCACTTTACAAGCATGCCTGCGTGTCACCCAATTCTTCCTGGGCGAGATCAAACGAGGTTTCCTCGCTGGAAACATCCGTTTGATGGTGATCACGGTAGAGAAGGTAAGCATGGATATCACCGGTTGAAGCGAAAACTCTCCAAGAAAAGTCACGAAGCATGGAGCATCATCCTTTCCTATATCGGGTCTATCCACTTCCTTCTTAGAATCACCTTTGCCCGTTATTCTATGCCTTGGAAAAATTAACACATTGCGATGGGAATATTATTGCTCGTCGTAGAAACCGAAGTTACGCAGCATCCGCTCTTGGTTGCGCCAATCCTTTTTCACTTTGATCCAGAGCTCCAAAAATACTTGGTCGCCCATCAGTCGCTCGATATCCTTGCGCGCACGTTGACCGATTTCTTTGAGCATCTGACCTTTTTGCCCGATTAAAATACCGCGCTGGGAATCCCGCTCTACGTAAATGGCCGCGTAAATGTAAAGCGTTTTACCATTTTCGCCTCGCTTCATCTCTTCAATCACGACAGCGATGGAGTGAGGTACTTCTTCTCTCGTCAAATGCAGAACTTTTTCCCGAATCAACTCGGCTGCTACAAAACGCTCAGGATGATCCGTCACCTGATCCGCAGGATAATACATGGGGCCCTCTTCCATTTCGCCCAAAATAGCCTCCTGCAATGAACCTGTGTTGTTTCCTTCTAGCGCAGAGATTGGAACAATCTGCTTGAAATCATACAATTTGCGGTAATCGTCAATAATCGGCAGCAGTGCTTCCGGATGCACCTTGTCAATTTTGTTGATGACCAAAAATACTGGCGTTTTGACCTGCTTCAGACGCTCGATGATGTAGTCGTCCCCGGCTCCGCGTTTCTCTGTTGCGTCGACAACAAACAGAACAAGATCTACTTCGTTCAATGTATTTTCGGCAACGGAAACCATGTAGTTTCCGAGTTTGGACTGCGGCTTATGAATACCAGGTGTATCCAAGAAAATGATCTGACCCTCTTCTGTCGTATGAACAGCCGTAATTTTGTTGCGTGTCGTTTGCGGCTTATTCGACATGATGGCGATTTTATGTCCTACAATATGATTCAACAGTGTTGATTTTCCAACATTTGGCCGCCCCACAATGGAAACAAAGCCCGATTTAAACGATTGCTTGGTCTTGCGATTATCCACGTAAATCCTCCTTGGTGAATGCGCCTGGAAGCAGGGCAGATACTGTCGTTTCCAAAATGTCGCCTTTGAGATTTGTCAAAAATACAGGCATGTCCGGCGGGCACAGCTCTGCCATGACTTGTCGGCAAGCCCCGCACGGTGATACAGCTTGCGGCGTATCGGCAGCAACGGCTAATGCTTTGTAAGTCCGATCGCCTTCCGAGTACGCTTTAAAAAGAGCCGTACGCTCTGCGCAGTTGCACAGCGAGTACGCTGCATTTTCAATATTGCCTCCCAAATAAACCTTGCCACTCTCAGCTAAAAGAGCTGCTCCTACCTGAAACTTGGAGTACGGTACATAAGCGAGCTTTCTGGCTTCGATTGCTTGTGCTAATAATGCTTGTTTATCCATTCTCATCATTCCTCATATGATTGATCTTTAACATCATTTCACAACAGAATCTGTCCAATGAGACACGAAGAAACCAGACTGAAAGGTCAACTAGAATGACCCGTCCGGTACCTCATTTGACTATGAAAAAATCTCTTCTTCTCTACTAGTAAAAACTATCCCCATACTTTTTGCAACAGTGGTTGTCCAAATACGAGGACTCCGATGAAAAGGGACAGGATCGCCGCTACAAGCACAGCTCCTGCTCCCACATCTTTGGCAATCTTCGCCTTGGCGTGCCATTCCGGGGAAGCTAAATCAACGACTGCTTCAATCGCGGTATTTACCAGCTCAAGGGAGAAGACCAAACCGATAGAAAAAAGGACCAGCAAAACATCGCTGCGTGGTATCTGCAGCCACCACGCTGCCGCCAGCACTACAATGGCTGCGGCTACGTGGATTTGCATGTTTCGCTGTGTCCGTACGGTATAGGAAATTCCTTGTAGAGCGTAGGCGAAGCTGCGAGTCAATCGTCGCCATTCATTCAACTATAATCTCCTACCTCGTCAAGCCGATTTCTTCCAGCACCTTTTCTTGACGTGAAAACATTTCCTTCTCTTCTTCTGGCGTCCCATGATCATAGCCAAGAAGGTGAAGAAAACCATGAACCGTGAGAAATCCGAGTTCGCGTTCAAATGAATGGCCATAGTCTTCGGCCTGCTCTTGTGCTTTTGGCACGGAGATGATGATATCTCCAAGCATATTCGGAAACTCGCTAGCCTCATCCTCATCGATGAAGATTTCCATTTCCCCTTCACCCGGCTCGTTCATCGCAAAGGACAGAACATCCGTAGGCCGATCAACGCCTCGATAGTCGCGATTCAGCTCGTGGATGCGCTCGTTGTTCACCAGCGTGACAACGACTTCTCCTTGTACGTCTTCCAGCTTAGCCGCTGCTTCCAGGCAACGGACAAGCAGGTTTTGCAAATTCTCATCGATCGGCTCGATTTCTTCATGAAGGATTTCTACAGATAACACAGATAAACGATCTCCTTTTTGTGACGCCATTTATTAATAGCCGTGATCTACTTCTTCCTTGGCATAGGCAGCGATGATTTTTTGTACCAGACTGTGACGAACGACGTCTCCCTCTTGGAAATGAATAAAGGCTACATCGGAAATCGGATTTAAGATGCGCTGTGCTTCGCGCAATCCGGATTTCTTGCCTTTTGGCAAATCCACCTGGGTCACATCACCCGTAATGACCATTTTGGAACCAAAACCAAGCCTGGTCAAAAACATTTTCATTTGCTCGGGAGTTGTGTTCTGGGCTTCATCCAAAATGACAAAGGAATCTTCGAGCGTACGACCACGCATGTACGCCAAAGGTGCAACCTCAATGAGTCCACGTTCCATCATTTTGGCGACTTGTTCATTGCCCAGCATGTCGTACAAGGCATCATAGAGCGGACGCAGATAAGGGTCTACTTTTTCCTGCAAATCTCCTGGCAAAAATCCAAGGCTCTCCCCCGCTTCTACGGCCGGTCTGGTAAGAACGATCCGTTTGACACGCGCATTTTTCAACGCATTTACTGCTGTGACAACAGCCAAATACGTTTTGCCGGTACCAGCTGGTCCAATTCCAAACACAATGTCATGCTTCTTGATCGCAGACAAGTAATGACGCTGGCCCAATGTCTTTGCCCTGATTACTTTGCCACGTTGGGTACGAGCGACTTCTTCATCATACACATCGAGCAGTTGGGCACCTTCTCCCCGTTCAATCAACGACATCGCATAAGAGATGTCTCGTTCGGACAGGGCAATCCCTCTGCGAATCAACTGTAGCAGAATTTCAATCAACTCTGTCAGTTTGTCCACTTCCGGCTTATCCCCGCTAATAACCAGTTCGCCTTCTCGGGTCATAATTTTAGCGGAACTTCTTTGCTCGATCAGTGTTAGGTACGCGTCATGTGGTCCAAACAACAGCAAGGCCTCAGATGCGTCTGAAAACGGGATTCTTACCTCATCTTGTACGTGCAACAGGCTTCCATCTCCTTGCAACGGTAATCAGCAATGCGTCATTTGCTTGCCATCGCTCACTGCCCCACGAAAGGCTGTTCAATGGCAATATCTTCAATGACGGAAAAATGAATGCTTACGTAAACTTTACCATTCTCTGTTGTGACGTGCAAAACTTTTTCGTCCTGAATGAACGCATCTTTTCCAGCTTTTTGCAAGATATCCTCCCTGGCGAATTTTTTAGCCAGTTCCGTCGCTTCCTCCACGCTCATTTCTGTTTGAACGGGTTCTGTTTGCGCGTACGTTACTGTCTTCCAGCCAAGTGGTAAGGTATATCCCGCATACGAGGGCAAAAACCTTTGTTCTGCCATTTCAGCTTGTGCAAAGGACTGTTTTTCAAATGGCCACACGTATATCGCATAGGGGCCAACAAGCAGGTATTGCTGCTCCAGCTTTTCCCCCGTCAGACGGTGCATCGTTTGTTTTAGCGGGACCGATGTGTTGCTCATATACCACACTTCCCCTTGCACCTTGCCTCGCGCTGATACAGCTTGTTGACGGGCGTCATTGCCAATGATCCCAGAAATGAGCACTTGGCCTTTTTCCACCAATTGATTGCTCACAACCTGACTACGGCCAACCTCTGGGAGAATTTTATGGACGACAGCCCTCTTTTTGGCTACAAGATGACGGGGACCTGTTGCAAGCGGCTTAACGGGAGCCTCTTTTTCAACCACTTGAAGCATGACCTTGGTTCCTTGAATCTCGATTCCAACCCAGGACGCTTCAGGCAGCAGACTCAACAGCTCTTTTTGCAAAACCAACGGTTCCTTTAGTTTGACCTTCCATGCCCCTTCTTTAATCCCCACTTGTTCGGCAGCTTGAATCACCCGTCGTGGATCGACCATTTTTGTCCCACTTACCTCGACACTCCAGACAAAAGAGGAGAGCATGTACAATCCGATGAAAAAAAGAGCAGCCCCAATTGCCAGTCCAGTTCGTCTACGTAACCGCAGCAGCCAAAAAGGCAGCCCGTCTCTTGCCTCAACGTGACTACGACAGCCTGTCTCTTTTAAAAGCGGCCGTAAACGAAAATAATCACGAATCAAAATATCACAGCGAGTCACCTCTTCTCCTACCCTGCGAATATTCCAGATTCGAATTCCATCCCGTACGGCCATATTCAGCATCCGCTCAAATCGTTTTCCCCGAACGGTAATGGTTACATGTCCATCCACCCACTCCTTGATTCCATTCCGCATACGTGCCGCCCCCTCCCTCTAACAAAGATTACGAGCTCTGTGGTCCCGTCTCCAAAAATTTCACGCCACCGATTCTGCCTTCTAATAAAACCTCCTCAGGCAAAATCGCTCGGATGACAAGCTGTTCACCTGAAACAATCATTTGACCGTTCGTCAACAGCAGGCGAAGCTCTTTTTCGCTAAAATGCAAGACTCCTCGATGATTCTCTATATACATTTGCAAATGACCGATCATCGTGATACGCGGGACTTCCAGGACTACATCTTGCGGCAGATCCAACACCCCTCCGGCCAACTGGCGCAGACGGCGGCTCCAACGCTTCATGGATTAGCCCCCCTTCTCGTTCTATATATTGGCGAATATGACGATCTCATCTGTTTGCAGGTGCAAAACCATTCTTATCTATGCGTATGCGGGAGCATAAAGAGGCATTCATCAAAAACAGTCACAAAAAAAGAGCTCTCGTCGCTCGCAATTTCGCAAGCACTTGAGAACTCAGACTTTGGAATACTTCAACAAACTCCATTGATTATTTGCTTTCTTTTGCAGGAGAAACCAGCTCTTTTCCTTTTGTAAGCGCCTTCCATTTTTTCATGACTCGTTTTACTTTTTCAGCTGAACAACCGCACGCGATCGCCGTTTCATATATCGATTTGTTTTCGAAGATGGCAAGCCGAATCACTTTTTGACGAAACCGCCCCATTTGTTCAAAAATTTGTTGATTCATCGCTTGACCTCTACCCCTTCTTCTATTAGAAGAATTTTCTTTACATTCAGGATAGTCAACAAGGATACGAGAAACAAGACAAGTTATTCGATATATTTCGACACGAAAACATTGGTTTCCATAAAAAACAGGCGAACCGAGGTTCACCTGTTTAACTAGCTGCTATTCTATCATTTTTCTTTGCCGAACCTGCTGGGCGTACGGAGCTTTTGAGCGCGGCTCTCCAAAAATGAGCGCCCACTTCATACCATCACGCGGGTTGCCGTGTTTCGATGGGATTGTTCCCGCTCGTTCCGAATCAGCGACCTTCATCGTTTCCGATTGCTTCACTGTGATAGTTGGACCCGTTGAAGCACGCGCTGTACTGGAGAATGCCCATTCCTGCTCGACTCCAATCCCTTCCATCGATTCTTGCTGAAGTGGCTCGTATTTGGAGGATGCCCGCACCGTCTCTCTACCGTAATCCTCCGTTTCCCTAGGGATATCCGACGTTGTGGCCGGGGTAAGCGGAGGCATTTTTTTGCCTTGAGACATCTTTTTCTTTCCGGCTTTGCCAAGAGCTTTATATCCTAAGTAACCAAGGATGACAAACCAGAACTTGCCGATGAGCGGGATGATCCACTCGACTAAACCCAGTAAATCTACGACGAGATCCATGAGATCTTCCATGGCAATCGCCCTTATTCTTTCTCGTCTGGCATAGCAGGATCTTGTTTGTCACCTGCATGCCCGAAGGATTGACGCATTTGTGTATCAGCAGCAATGTTTTGCATGTTGTAATAATCCATTACGCCCATTTTGCCACTTTTCAATGCTTCGGACAAAGCGAGTGGTACTTGTGCTTCGGCTTCTACTACTTTTGCCTTCATTTCTTGTACGCGCGCAATCATTTCCTGCTCTTGGGCTACCGCCATGGCGCGACGCTCTTCCGCTTTCGCTTGGGCAATACGTTTATCTGCTTCTGCTTGGTCGGTTTGCAATTGTGCCCCGATGTTTTTCCCTACATCCACGTCCGCAATATCAATCGAGAGAATTTCAAAAGCAGTTCCGGCATCCAGACCTTTGTTTAATACCGTTTTAGAGATCAAATCTGGATTTTCCAATACGTCCTTATGTCCTTTTGACGAACCAATTGTCGATACGATCCCCTCACCTACGCGGGCGATAATCGTTTCTTCACCAGCACCACCGACCAATCGATCGATGTTGGCACGAACCGTTACTTTTGCACGAGTGCGCAGCTCGATACCGTCCTTTGCCATTGCTGCTACCACAGGTGTTTCAATCACTTTCGGGTTCACGCTCATTTGTACTGCTTCCAATACATCACGACCAGCCAGATCAATGGCTGCTGCTCGTTCGAAGCCAAGTGGAATATCTGCGCGTTGTGCTGCTACGAGCGCATCTACTACACGGTCTACGTTACCGCCTGCGAGATAATGGCTCTCCAATTGGTTTGTATCCAACTGCAAGCCGGCTTTACGCGCTTTAATCAAAGGATTCACAATACGAGATGGTACGACGCGACGCAAGCGCATAGCGACGAGGGTAATAATCCCGATATTCACACCGGAAGCCAGTGCAGAAATCCAGAGCATAACTGGTACGAACGAGAAGAAAATAGAAAGTACAACGATGGCTACTGCCACCATAAAAATAAGGGGAATCAAACCGCCTTCAAACATGAAGAACTCACTCCTTTTGTTCTATTTCGGCAACGACGATACGCGTGCCTTCTACTTGCACAACGGTGATGGCGGTACCCGCTTCAATGAAACCACCAACCGATACTGCATCCACACGTTTTCCTTCCACCTTGACGACCCCTGCCGGGCGCAATGTTGTAAGGGCGATGCCTGATTTTCCTTCCAGCTCACGCTGATCGCGCGGTGCTACGTAGCCTTCTTCATTGCGCTGCGTGTCACCCAAGACAAACTTGTTGAATAGACCTTTGACCCCGTATTTCTTCACTAACAGGAACGTTACAATTGCCGTGATCAATGCAGCTACACCCAGCGATGCGAGCCCTTGCTGTGTGTCATAGGCTGCCATAACAAGGCCTGTCACAATGCTCACGAAGCCAATCGCTCCGACAATGCCGCCCGGAAGAAAAATTTCCATAAGCATCAGTAAGATTCCGATAGCAAACAGGCCGATGTGCAACCAGCTGGCAAATCCCGCTACATAATGCCCGAAGAAATACAAACTGAACGCGACGAGCGAAATCGTCCCCGCAACACCAAAGCCAGGGGCAAACAGTTCTACTACAATTCCTCCAAGTCCAATGATGAGCAGCAGACTCATGACAATGGGACTCGTCACCCATCTAGCGACTAGCTCTCCACCTGTTGGCTCAATCGCCTGAAGGGAATCTGACTGAATGCCGAACTTTTTGAGCAGCGCTTCCTTATTGGACACCACATCATCTGCATAACCCAACTGCTTCGCTTGTTGGGCATCGAGAGAAAGCACCGTGCCTTTTGGCTTTAATCCTGGGAATTCTGTATCAATTTCCACCATCGCGCGAGCAACGTCAGGATTGCGATTGTTCAACTCCGCTGCCGCCTTCATTTTATTGCTCCAACCGGAAATGAACTTGATATCTGCTGCATTCCCTGCCAAGTCAATCGGTGCGGCTGCCCCCATGCTACTACCTGGAGTCATAATAATTTCATTTGCATTCAGGGCGATGTACGTTCCCGCTGAAAAAGCCTGGTTATCAATATAGGCTATCACATGCATGGGAGCCTGACGGATCAACTGACCAATCTGGTCGGCAGCATTCACTTCTCCACCTGGCGTATTGATATGCAGGATTACAAGATCTGCCTGCTGGTCCTGTGCGTCAGCAAATGCTCTTTCTAAAAAGCTCTCCAACCCTCGCTCGATCGTGCTATCTACTGGAATCCAGACAGCTTTTTGATAGGTCTGCGCTGTTGTGGATGCGGGAGCAAGAAGCATCGTCATTCCCATAATCAGGCAAAGAAGTGAAAAAAGCAATCGCACGCGGCTTTTTACTAGCCTTGTTGCACTCATTGCATGTACCTCCTTTCCATCTATCAGCTTCAACGTATGTGCAATAAGGTATACGAAAGAGTGAGGCAATTGTTTCATATTTATTTCACATCTGGGGAAAAAAAGAAAAACCCAACCTTTACAGGTTGAGTTTTTCTGTTCGTATCTATATGAGGTGTTACTCTCGTCTACGATGGTAGTTCCTCAGATACAATCTTTTGCACGAGGTTTCCGTCTGCTCTGCCTTTCACTTTCGGCATGATCGCACCCATCACTTTGCCCATCTCCTTTTTGGAGGAGGCATTGGTAGCTACGATACCTTCCCGAACGATATCGCGAATTTCGTCTTCGCTAAGCTGAGCGGGTAAGTAAGCGGAGAGCACGTCGATCTCTTCGCGCGTTTTCGAGGCAAGTTCCACGCGGCCTGCCTTCTCAAATTCGTGGAGGGATTCACGGCGTTGTTTTAACTCACGAGTCAAGATGGTCAGCACTTCGTCTTCAGACAAAAGTCTGCCCTTGTTAATCTCTTCGTTCTTTAATGCGGCTTTCACCATGCGAATAACAGAGAGTTTTAGAGCAGCTCTGTCCTTCATTGCTTGCTTCATATCTTGATCGAGTCGCTCCATTACACTCATGATGAGCCCTCCGTCAATTAAAACTTGCGCTTGCGAGCTGCTTCGGATTTCTTCTTGCGCTTAATGCTAGGCTTCTCAAAGTGGCGACGTTTACGCAGTTCCGCCATCACCCCGGATTTTGCGCTTTCACGCTTGAAGCGGCGAAGTGCGCTATCCAAAGACTCGTTTTTCTTGACTCGAATTTCTGCCATTTGTCTTCCCTCCCTCCGCTAAAACCGTGGGACGCCTGAGTCGAACGTACGAACAGACTGTCACACTTCATTATAGGATAGATGACTAAAGAAGGTCAACCTTTAGTTCAATTTTATTCGTAAAAACCGGACAAAAGATGATAATGAATGTGGAAAACCTCTTGTCCACCCTCTTTGCCGCAGTTGTTAATCAGGCGAAAACCTGGCAACTCCAGCTTTTTCGCCAAGAGTTGTGCTACATGATGGATATGCCCGATCAGCGGCAGGTCCTCGGCGCTTACATCCATGAGCGTGGGAATTGGCTTACGCGGGATAATCAACAAGTGAACGCGTGCTTTTGGTGCAATATCGTGGATGACAATGACGTGCTCATCCTCATACTCGATACGAGCAGGAATTTCACCGTCCATGATTTTGGTAAAAATACTTTTTTCCATGGGAGACTCCTTTCTTCCTCTGTATGTGGATCGTTATGTATGTAAGACTTGATCGTATCATATTCCCTCACTTTTGTCTTGCGGCGCTACCTAACGCATGGTAGCATGACTTCGAGGTTGAAACTGGATTACAGAAGGAGTTCGTGCAGATGAAACCAATTGCACTGGATCAGGCAGCAATCAACGCAGAAGGGATTTTGCTCACTGGTTCCCCAGGGCTTGCCTTGTCATCCGTTCACTTTGATACCCGCGAGTTGACTGCGGGATCTTTGTTTGTAGCGCTGACAGGCGGCGCACGGGATGGACATGATTTTTTGTTACAAGCAGCTGAACAAGGAGCTGTAGCTGCACTCGTTTCGAATCAGGAGAAGATTCCTGCGAACTTGCCAAACGATTTTGGGTTAATTCTCGTCAATGATACACTGCGTGGCTTTCAAAAGCTGGCTGCCGCTTATCGGAAAAGCTTTTCATTCCCTCGCATCGCCATTACAGGAAGTATCGGGAAAACAACCGTGAAGGACATCGTGGCACACGTACTTGCGAGCCGTTCGCCCGTATACAAGACGTATAAAAACTTCAACAACCACATCGGTGTGCCTTTGTCGCTCTTACAGATGGAAGAAAAACATCAAGCTGCTGTACTGGAGCTCGGGATGAACCACGCCGGGGAAATCGATCTGCTCGCTTCGCTGGTCCAGCCAGATATTAGCGTGATTACATTTATCGGTGAGTCCCATATTGAACATTTTGGCACGCGTGAAAAAATTGCTCTCGCAAAGGCAGAGCTGCTTCCACATACCGCTCTTGACGGGCTCGTACTGCTCAACAAAGATTCCGAATATCTGCGATTGGTAGCCCATCTGTATCCGGGTGAGGTCATGTACTACTCTGTTCATGAGAAGGCGGATATTTGGGCGGAGCAAATCGAATCGGTTGAAGGTGGAACCGGCTTCAAAGTGTGCTTTGCCTCCGGGGAGCATTTCGAGGCATTCCTGCCTCTGCACGGTCGGCATAGTGTCCTGAATGCTCTGCCTGCTGTTGCGATTGCCAAAAGGCTCGGGATGGATACGGAGCAAATTGTGCACGCCTTGTCTACCGTCCAGCTCTCAGCCATGCGATTTGAGCAGATCACATCCAAGCACGGTACGGTGTACATCAGTGACGCGTACAATGCCAGCCCTGTTTCCATGGAAGCTGCCGTCCGCACATTTGCTGACTTGTACCCTGATCGCGGGAGAGTCGTTATCTTAGGGGATATGTATGAGCTCGGGCCAGACAGTGCGGCTATGCATGCGGGCGTCGGAGCCTCGCTTCAAGACATCGCTGAGCGCTTCGAGCTGCTCGTGACAGTTGGTGAGAATACTCGCCATCTCCATGCTGCTTACACGGGGAACAAGCTGCATTTCGCCACAAAAGCAGAGGCACTGCGTGCATTACTGCCGCTACGCGATGACAAACACGCTTTCCTGTTTAAAGCCTCCAAAGGTATGTCATTATGGACGCTTATCACTGATTTGGAAGGTCACGAATAATAGATAAAGAACAGCCGCCTCTCGTATATACGGGAGACGGCTTCTTTTTTATCATCGTAGTTCAATGACATTGTTGGAAGGACCCAATTTTTCAAGCGGAAAATCGGTATAGTGGATCGATGCGAGATCAGCTACATAGTATGACTTCCCGTCCTTCGCCCAGCCGATGATGCGATGATTGTCACTTGAACGATAATAACCAGGCATTCCCTTGTCAGGAGAACCGAATGGATAGCCGCACTTTGTGACTTGTTTGCATGTTTGAATATACATATACGAATCCTGAGAATTAGAAGTACGAGAGTGCTGTTCTACTGCCATCTGATTTCCTGATGGCGACCAAACAATTTTGTCCAAGTGTCTCTCAGTGAACACGGGATCCTTCAAATTGTTCTTTTTCCCTGTCTGCAAATCCAACATGTATTCTTCTGTCATCGTTCGGATATAACGGTACTTCATATCGTTGGAGTAAGAAGGAAATGTGGTCATATTGTGATCGTATTTTAGGCCAGTCGGTAAGTCTAACTCCTTATATGCGGTTTGCGTTCTGTAAAACAGCTTTTTCGAATTCGGCACCCAGTAATACATTTCTTCGTCTGTTCCACTCCGCCACTCATACTGGTCATTCTTTTTCATTTTGAGTGTAGGCAGATGCTGCAAGATCAGGTGGGCGCTTACCTTGGTATTGGATGAAAGCATGTCCATACGGGTAAAGACCATGTACTGTTCATCCGGTGAAACGGAAAAATCAAGGACGGGATACTGAGCTTCTGCCGGGACGAGTACCGTTTTTTTGCCGTCTGGCAGACTGAGCTTCACGATACCGCCATTTTCACGAACGTAGAGCGCGTCCTGATTCGGTGACCATTTGCCAAAACCGGATAGCTGCGTCATCTTTTTTGTTTGCATATCGTACAAGTACGGTATGGTTGGGTCTGCCTTCCCGTATCCGATTCTCTCCCCGTATACAAACCTGCTCGATGGCGACATGCTCGCCCGGTGGATCAAGGGCATGTTCGTAACGGTTTTTGTCACTTTTCCATCTACCGTTACTTTATAGATGACGACCGGCTCTGGCTTGCGAGGGTCTGCCTTCGCAGGAGCAGAGGCATTGATTTGCCCAGGGACAAGGATACCCAGCAAGGAAATCAGCAAGCATGAGAGCAATATGCGTTTTTTCATCTAGGGTCCTCCTGAATAAGTGATCAATACGAAGACGTTCACTGAAGGCATTTGGTTTCTTTTGGAATAAAAAAAGATCGGAAGCATCCCTCGCTCCCGACCTTTCTTTCACTTACGGACTAGCAACATACCCTTCCGCAGCCATTCTACCTCTTCAGCTAACACAAGCTTCGGATTCTGACCAAACCATTCGATAGAACCAAAATAATCGGTATCTGCAATCTTCTCTAAAATAGGTCCATAATCTACAGCACCCTCACCGAGTGGTACCATTCCCTCACGATCCCCGTTAGGGGCATATACATTATGCGGAGCGAATACCGACAGATGATTCGATGAAGAGATATTTTTCAAATGATAATGAGCCACCCACGGCTTCAATTGGTTGTATACGTCGATTGGATCAGCACCTGATTCCCAGACATGAAGAAAATCAAGATTAACTTTTAGTGGAGGATGATTGACTTCCTGCAACAGAGCAAGTGTCGAACTCATAGAATCCGTGAGCGTATTCGGATGTGTTTCGACCAAGAGCTGAATTCCGTGCTCCTGACACATCTGACATAAGATGTACAAATGATGTACATAACGCGCCCGCTCTTCTGGCCCAACTTCCTTACTCGCCTTCTGTCCAGCGAACGTCCTAATTTGCTTTACATTTAGCCATTTCGCCAATGAAATGAGTCTTTTTGCTTTTTCCAGTGTACGATGAAATCCAGATGAGGTCGTAATATCCAGATAATCGCTAAGCATAGAGATACACATGCCTTGATCCCTGAGTATTCCTAGCTGTTCCTCCATCTCTATTCGATCATGATCGTACAGATCTTGAGCGTGAATTCCCCACAACTCTATTCCATCAAAATGATGACGATGAGCAAACCGAACAATTTCCGCAAACGAAATCAACTGGTGGCGAAAAGTGATTGTGCACAATGAGAGTTTCATTTGGCCTTTACCTCCACCCTTTTTCGTCTACAGTGACGAGACTTTTATCCATTTGGGTCCACAGAACAAACTGACGTTCCAACTCTTTTTTCACTTCAAGTTCAATCAGATCAATCTCTTCTAACGCCTCGATAATCGGAGGTAACAACGCCATATTCTTGGTCATCGCCATTTTGACAGACAAGTACTGCGCTGTCGTAAACCCTTGGTAGATGTCCTCCACTTTATAGGCAATGCGCAAAAACTCATCACGATGGTATTGCAGGTAATCTTGCAGATATAGAAATGCATACTCATAGCTGTATTTACGGATCGCAATCACTTTAACCTGAGTCACTGCTGGGAGTAACATATCCAAGTTGTATCCATTGCGCCCTTCTGCCATGTCCGTAATCAATTGCTTCAATTCAACCGTAAACGGATTATGATCACGTTTGAGTGCTGCGTAGAAGTAGTCGTGGATCATTTCATAGGTTGGTTCCTTAATTTCACTCGCATCCACCATAAAGCCGCCACCAAACGGATTTTCTAAGAAGGCTTTGATCACCGTCTCCTTCTTCACATTGCCTTCCCAACGAAAATCCGGGTCAAACATAAACCACTCATCTTCATTCTCCGTTTTTGAAATCATCAAAAAATGCGGGAATGGCTTCAACGCAAATTTATTATCTCGCTCTGGAACCAGCGACATGTCTATCTGAACAAGGACAAACTGATCCTCGGTACGCTTATCAATTAGCTCTAAGAACATGTCCAGATTGGAGGCTTTATCTTTGGAATGATCATACCATTCCGTTACGTTCGCTCGAAAAAGTCGTTCATATCCCTTGATAATCTCCTCATGGTTATCAATGTAGTACGTAACCACACCTTGATCCGTTATGGAGTACTCGGCATCCCATATGCCAAAGTAATAGGGACGATAATCAATTTTTGTGCGACGCTTAATCACTTCGCATAGGCATGAAATAATGCAATGAACCTTAACCATTCTGTATCCTCCACTCGATGTTTGTATAGTCGCTAATTCGATACATGCTGCGGTTCCAGCTGTTCAACAAAAGTAAGGAGTGATCCAACCGTTTGGAAGATTCGCGGATCTAACTCATGAACAGGTACTACCAATTTCAAATCTTCCTCGATATAAACAATCAGTTGTAACAGCATAATTGAATCAATATGTAGATCCTCATTCAATCGCATGGACTCCTCCAGCGTGAGGATATGCGATAATTTTAATTTTTCGGTCATGATCGTATGGATTTGCTTCATTCTTTCTGTTCGAATCATTTGCTGATCGTCTCCATTTCTAATAATCGACGGCTGATTTTTCCTGTGGCTGTCTTAGGAATGCTCGTCACACATTGGATTTCGAATGGGACTTTATAGCCTGGCAAACGATCTTGGCACCATTCCCTGATTTGTTCAGGAGTAGTTCCTCCCTCTGTAATAACCTGCGTCTTCACAATCTCTCCCATGACCGGATGACGTCCGCGATACACAACCACTTCTTTTGTCCCATTCATTTTCAAGATGACGTCCTCAACCTCTAAAGGAAATACCTTTAAGCCAGAGACGTTAATCACATCATCCATCCTCGACACAAATTGAATATGGCCTTCTCCCGTCCAGAAACCTAAATCCTGCGTCGCTATTTCGTTCTGTCCAATTCGAATGACTATTTCCGCAGGTTGTTCTTCATTTTCACCTGCTGTCATTTTCACATGGGAAAGGGGGACACCCAGATCTGTATGCGTCCGCATCTGTTTACTCATACTGACGCATCCCGCCTCGGAGCATCCATATTGTTGCATCAAGATGTCGCTCATGCCTTGCAGCTTTTGAAACAAGCCTTCTGGCATTGGAGCGCCAGATGTCATTAACCGGTGAAAGCGTACCTGCTCTCGCGTAAAGCTTGATAAGATGTGATAAAAGACTGGCAGACCATAAACAATATGCTGGGGAGTATCTTGAATCACTTGCAGAGCAAACTTCGGATTTTTGTGCGTCACAATCGAAGGCTTACTTCCCCGTTCCAGTGCTGCCAAAACGCCACATATCAATCCATACGAATGTGTCACCGATGCCAGCACGATCGGGGTTAACGCTTCCTCTCCCTGAAACAATTGGTTGTAGGCATGAATTTCGGTTTGGATATCATCCCAGCTTCTCCCGATTAGCTTCGCGTCCCCCGTAGTACCTGAGCTATATTGGTAGAGCGATGGTTTCTCGCTCTTTTGTTTTTCCGTGATGGATAAGAAGTGCTTCGTCTCCTGAAAAACAAGCCCATAACATCTTGCCTTCACTGCCATTTGATAGGCGGTTTCCATTGGGGTTTCCCCATGAATTAATAGCACCGAAGCGTTATGCTCACGTAAATATTGAACAAGACTAATCACGTCAAGAGGGTCAGCTATGCAGACTGCGTACCTCTTTCCTTCCGGCTGTCGAAAATGATCCATACTTTCGAACCCTTGCTCATGTCTCTCCATTTCATGCACAGAAATCTCATTTTGATTCACAATGATCATGCTAGTAACCTCCAGCCATGGAATGAAGCTTTTTCCTTGCCTCGAACAAAGGATTGGGAACTTCATGTAAATGATAATTCTCGTTTGTTGTATATAGCTTTTTCTTGGTCAATTTCTCTACCTGCACGCTTGGAACAAACAGATCAAATCGCTTAAATCGCTCCGCCAATTCCGGGAATCGTTGTTCGTGACCCTCCAATACCTTTACGGCCATCTCCCAGAATTGCTCTTCGGCATATCCGTAATGCTCCTCTAACACCCGTGCGAGTTGCCCCAGATTGATTAGAAATAAAGTCTCTAACGTCAAATCTCTGACTGTTGATGTTTCATTCATGTGGAACATTACATCATCTGGCTTCGTTGCGTAATATTCATGCACGTCCGCGAAGTTCGGGCATTTGTCTGGCTCACTCAAGAACGGTTGGCAAAAAATCAAATCTTCATGAAAATCCTTTAATGCCACCCGAGTAGGGACACCATCCCGATGCACCAAGACCATATTCTGCCCGTGGGATTCCATCGCAATCCCGTGTTTCACCAATATATGAACGACCGGCACTACACTGTTTTCCAATAATCGCGCAAGCCAATTCTCTAGCCCTTGCTCACGAATCCAACGATCAATGAATGGCACCCCATCCACCTCTACTGCCGCTAATGCGTTATAAGGTACCGCATCTTCTCCCGCTTCGAGATGAGGGATGAGACTTTCTCTCCACATGCACCCAATTACTCCGAATGTAACCATTTCCACCAGATCAGAAGCAGGTGGAGGATCGTATGCCACTGCCGCAAACTCTTGGAGCATGATCACCTTTTGTACGTCTCGTAAATACGAATCTGCGTCCGTAATCTCCTTGAGCCACCTCGAAACAATGGGGGCACTTGCCAGTGAATGGGGAGTGAGGTGACGTGGCGCTGATGTATTCACCACGTTGATCGAGAGTTTCAGATACGGTTTATGCGGATTACTTTTGTTAGCAAAGGTTCGGATGGATTGTTGTGGACGATGACCATCAGCCCCTACTCCTAACACAATGATCTCTTTGCGATGGATATCGTCCAGGAATCCTGGCACAACATGATTACGCCACTGCCAAGGATGGACAGGCACGAAGGCATACTGCTCAGGATCGCATCCATGATTGACGATGATTTGCTGAAAGATTTCTTTTTGTTCCCGTCCTATTTCCTCCAAAAGAAGGTCATCGAAATTTTTCCCTTGATCAATGGACACTTGAGAATATTGTTTTTTTATCGCTAACCAAAGAAAACGAACTTCCTGCTTAAATTCAGGACCATAAGCAAAATGATCTATGTAGGTAAATCCAACACGTGATTTATAGCTAGGGTGGTAAGGGTGACCGTCCATCAGATCACCTTCGAGCTCATCGTACGATTTGCCCTGCATCCGAATATCATTTTGTACCCGATAGTATTGGGACAATGTATCCTTTAACAACGTTTGTTCCAAATCATTGGCAAATAGCTTCAGTCTTTGTTCATCTACCGTATTCATTCGGAAGACTTCCACTAAAAAACGAGTGAGGGATATCGCTTCAAATTCTTGCTGGGCAACTCCGCTTTGATCGTAAACAACACGAGTAACAGGGTCGTTTCCTAAGCGAACAAGCCCAAAACTAGCACTCCTCCGCCCTCGGCAACGATAGCGAACAGGCAGGTCACCCTCATCAAGTCCATGTAGGGTGTAAATCGTCTCGTCACCTTCTTGTAGGGACTCAGGAATCACAATTCCCTCATATAACAAAGACTCTATGCATTGTCGAAACACCCTTCTTCTCACCTGCACGTACTGTGTCGAGTGAAGTGCCTCTTCAATCGAGAAATCCTGTAAAGTTAACTCCATACCTTATCCTCCAAATCTCTTCAAGCTAGACGCTAGTAAGCTATCCAAAAGCATGCAGCCCTGCCTTTTCGGTCTGCTTTACTTTTGCTAAAGGATTATCTATGTAAACAAAAACAGATGATCGCTCTTCCGGTTGGGTTAATTCATCCAGATCATAGAAGCGCGTGAGCAGATTCGCCTTACACGGAAGCTGTTCACGAGTAAGTAGATTATCCAGAAACTTCGACGCCTCTCGATTCATTGGTAAAAATTCCGTCAAAACCTCATGCATCTCTGCCAATAAGATTTTTTCATCAATTAATCCTTCCGTTCCAAATCCATTGATGAGTCCAAACATATGGTTAAAAACCATGTAATAGGTGATTCGCTCGTCTACAAGATGATCTTTGTAGATGTTTTTACTCGCCTTGCCAATCCCAGGCAATTCTGTCTCTAATACGTCTTGCATCGATTCTGAGAAATAGTAGCCTTGATTATCACGATAAAAGAACTGAGCGGGGTATCCCTCTTTCAGAGTGACAACACTATTCTGTTGATGGGCTTCCAAGCCGATTCCGTATTTTAGATAGAGCCATACCATTGGCTTCAAAGAAATATCTACATAGCGCTTAAACCATTCCAAACTAACTACTTCCAGTGTCTTCCCTTCTTTTTGTGCCAGATGGTGAATGAGCGTTGCCAACCTACTCTTGTACCCAGGAAGTGGATCTTGTACGAGCGCAGCGATTTGGGTGACCTGACGAGCATGACTCCCCATAAAGGGATTGTCACGCAGGATTACTTCAAATCCCGTTTCTTCCGCCTGATCCAACGTGATCGTAATGTAAGCCGGATCAGAGATAAAACCAAAGCCTGGATACTTGCGACTTACCTCACCAATCCCTGTTTCAAAAAGTTGCTTCGCCTCTAAACCAATCTCCATTTCACTTAACTTATTGATCCGTAAAGAATTCGTAACTTTGATTGGGACGGACAGCTTGAGCATGTATTTCTTTTCAGGATGATAAACCGTTCTGAGAGAAGATGTTGCCATATACTCCTCACCTGCTGGCCCTATGTAAAGAAGTAATCCTTTCTCGATCAAGGATTGAACGGCTACCTGTTCAAGCAACCATTCTGCTTGAAGCGGATGTATCGGGACGATTGAAAATGATGGATCGACATCAGATATCGAAGGAAACTCACCCTTCAGTAATTGCGTAGCGGATTCTGTTAGCCCAGATTTTTCGTGAACAATCGACGGATGGGCAGCAAACAAGTGGAGTTGAAACCTCCCGCAACACTCCGGGGCATACAACGCTTGCTTGGTCTCAGGAATTCCTTGCTGACTCTTCGGTGTTGGATGGAACAAGTGACCGAACAAAAGCGCCTGCTCTGCTTCGATGAAGCTTTGTTCCACTCCGTATAAAATCTCCGCATTACTTTGGCGAGTCCGTACAAATTTCTCAATGCTTTGGCAGCTTTGAATCATACGCAAGACTAATTCATCTGGAACGGCATTTTCCCCATGCTGAAGCGTTAGTTCTTTAATCAAAAGAACCGCTAATGTCAAATAGTCCGCCTGAACGAAACGCGTACAGTCACCACTTCGGTAGCAAGCTGGATAATGAAACAAATGCCTGCCAGTCACCGAATGATATTTGACACCGACATAGAGGGAAATCCCCTGATGCGGGAGTTCGCAATGAAGGTACTTACCTGTTGTACTCGGCTGTATGATTTTCGTTAGTTGCTTCGTAATCTCGTCTTTCCGATCGATCCACTCGCCCCTACCTGTTTCTCGGAGATAACAATTGAGAAAGCTCTGCATCGTTGCATGCTCTGCGATATGCTTGACTACGAACATGTTACCTCTCCTCTTGCTTGATCCAATTTTTTATCCAAGCATTGTGACTTACATAACTGGTAAAACGTCCCATAAATAATGTAAACGATTATCATTCTCATTTCAAGCAGTAATATTCATCTTGTACAGTTAAGAGAGATGAGCTGACAGAAATTAGTTCCTCCCTCCTACATAAAAAGAAAAAAGATGCCCATTTATCAGCATCTTTTTTCTCATGGTTCGTCCATCTGTTCTGCATAGACAAAGACTATCTCCCGGCGTGCTTACAAGCTAACGTTTTTCATAAAATTCATACGTTTCCCAGTTAATCTTGCCCGGACCAAAATCGTAAATATGAGTGGAAGCAAGATCAGCAAAATAAAATGATTTTCCATCACCTGCCCACCCAATCAGTTGATAATTGTCCTTATCCTGCATGTAGGTGTTCAACAGCCCGGGATTTACATGATTGCCGAAAGGATTTCCGTATTTGTTCGGTTCATTGAAGACGAACATCAACATGTAATTATCCTGGGAACTGGACCAGCTCAAAAGTTGTTCAGCCGCAAACTGATGGCCAATTGGCGACCATAGGATTCTTCGCAGGGCTGCTGTGTACTCCTCTACGACCTTTAAAAAGTTCTTTTTCCCCGTTTTTAAATCCAGCACATATTCTTCTTGTTCTGTTTTGATATACTGATACTTCATATCGCTGGAGTAAGAGGGAAGAGCGGTCGTTTTCTGATCCGTTTTCATCCCTGTGGACATGTCCAATTCTTTGGAAGCTTCTTTCGTTAAGTAAAACAGCTTTTTGGAATTTGGCATCCAATAATACTTCTCTTCTAGTTCAGCTTTGTCTTGTCTCCACTCATATTGATCATGCTTTTTGATTTGAAGCGTTGGCAGATGTTGAATGTAGAGATGAGCACTTCCTTTTGAATCAGCAGCTTTTTCATCTTTGCGGGTAAAAGCCAAGTACTGTTCATCCGGTGAAATCGCAAAATCCAGCACTGGATACTGGACAATGCCCGGAACGAGCACGGTCTTTTTACCGTCTGTCGTTGTCAGCCTGACGATTCCGTCATTTTCACGGATGTAGAGTACGTCCTGCTTGATTGACCACTTGGCAATGCCCGACAATTGCATCAGCTTTTTCGTCTGAATGTCGTACAGGAAAGGGATTGTCGGATCTTCCTTACCATACCCGATTCGTTCTCCGTACACAAATCTCCCTGAGGGTGACATGCTGGCGCGATGAATCAAGGGCATGTTGGTCTGGATTTTTTTCGTCTTTCCATCCGGGGTCGCATGATAAATCGTCACCATGTCAGGTTTTCGCGGGTCCTGCGATGTAGGAATGGCTGCACCCGTCTGTCCAGGAAAAAAGGAACTTAGCAGAGTAGCTAGCAAACATGAGAGCAAGAACTGTTTTTTCATTAAGATCCTCCTAATCGGTTATCAATACTCAGACGTGCCCCATTACCATTTGGTTACCAAATTTTATACAAAAAGAAAAAAGATGCCGATTCATCAGCATCTTTTTTCTCATGATTAGTCCAACTCTTCCGCATCTACGACATTGCGACCTTTATCCGCATGTCGCTCGATACCGAGTTGCACCAGACGATCGATCAGCTCGCTGTAGCTCACACCCGCAGCTTGGAAAAGCATTGGATACATACTAAACGGCGTAAAGCCTGGCATCGTATTCACTTCGTTGATATAGAGCTTGTCGTTTTTCTCATCCCAGAAAAAGTCTATGCGGGAAAGGCCAGAGCCATCAAGTGCTTGGAAGGCCTGCTTGGCTATATCCGCGATTTGTTCGGATACATGCTCGGGAACGATCGCAGGAATGGAGAGCTCTGTTCCCGCCCCTTTGTACTTGGCTTCGTAATCGTAAAATTCTTTAGCAGCAATGACTTCCCCAACGACAGATGTCATCAGCTCTTCATTCCCCAAAACGCCAATCTCCAACTCACGTACGTGAACGAACTCTTCCACAATCAATCTGCGGTCAAATTTGGCAGCTACCTCTAATGCGTGCTTGAGCTCCTCACGATTTTTCGCTTTGCTAATCCCTACACTGGAACCCATATTCGCTGGTTTGACGAAACATGGATAGCCAAGTTCACTCTCGATCCGATCCATGACATCGTCCTGGCCTTTTTCCCATTGCGAGCGCAGAAAGCCTACATATTTCACTTGCGGGAGTCCAGCCTGTGCAAAGACAGTCTTCATCATCCATTTATCCATTCCGATAGCGGAAGCCATTACTCCGGTTCCCACGTACGGGATATTCGCCAATTCCAACAATCCCTGGATCGTCCCATCCTCGCCAAATGGTCCGTGAACCACAGGGAAAATAACATCCAATTGCTCATTCATAGCAAACAGCGGCCCTGGCTGGCTTGCGACCGCCAGCTCTTTCCCTGTCTCTGTTGCCTCAGTAATGGCTGGCGTTTTTGCCGATAAGCGCAACGCTTCGATCGTCTCCGGCAGTTGACCAGCCAGTGTTTCTCCAGTCACCCAAGAGCCATCCAATTGAACGTACACAGGGGTTACCTCATATTTATTTGCATCCACAGCCTGCATAATGGACATGGCCGTACGCAATGAAACTTCATGCTCTGAGGATTTTCCTCCATAAATAATGCCCAGTCGAATCTTTTGATTTCCCATCTGTGTCATGCTCCTTTCCCCTCCGTACGAAACCGAAGAGTCTACCCAGTTTCTACTCTCTCCTATGCTATGCAAAAGCCCAACATCTGCTCTATTTACCGGGCCGAGCCCGTCATTTAGCATACACAAACCAAACGCCAAAAACAAGAGAAGCAAGTATCACCTGCTCACGTTTTTTCTCATACATATAAATAAAAATCCTGTCATGGAGCTATTTTTCTGGAGGGATTTCCATGAGAGATTACTTGTTGTACTGCACATATTGCTCTTCTTACACATTATTGCACAGCTATGATAAGGAAAGCGGGTCTTTCTTGGGGGAATACTCCCTGCTGCATAACAACTACACCCGAGACGCAATCGTCTTGAACAAATTTCTCCTCGCCCATCTCGGTCACACCATCCGTACCATTCCCTCTAAGACGGATGACTACCGCCATATCATCTGCAATGCCTCCCATTTTTTGGAGAATGATATCGACAAGTACGTGGAGGAAAGTCAGCAACGGGCTAAGTTTAAGGAGCGTGATCGGAAAAGCGAACGGGAAATTGGTCAGGTACAGCTGTATTTGGTCGAGCATCTCTTGAACCACGAGCTTCAGAACTTAAGCCAGGCCCGCGCTTCTACCCCCGCCGAAGGACAAGTCTTTTTAGGCAAGGAGCTCGGGTTCAAGCAGGCTCTCGATCTCGTCAGGCGTGTAAAAAATGACAAGCAATTGTCATGAGCACTTATTTCTTTATTCGAAATGATTCACATTCTTTTGCAACTCTTTCCGCTCATCGCGCGTATAAAAAGAGAGACGATGATACAAGCGGGGGGAAAGAACATGTTTGAATACAAATTCGTCCGAGTTGAGCTGTCCTCTTTTCGACGCCAACCAAAAGAAGATTATCAGACCGTCGTCCACGAGCATGCCAAGGAAGGCTGGCGTTTGGTGCAAATCTTTGCTCCAAGCATCGGGGGCGACGGTATGGCCAAATACTTCGAATTGATTTTTGAAAAACCAAAGTCTTAAATCAGAATGAAGCCGAATAGAAAAACAGCGCCGTAGCGGACGCTGTTTTTCTTTTTCTCTATCGACGATCTCTTACTTCAAAGATGGCAAATTTCAAGTAATGAGCCTCATCAGCCCCACTAATTTGCGGATGATCCTTGCCCGCGCCTCGCCATTCAATCAGGCGCAATATCTTTTTCGCATCGACCGCTGCCTCTTGAATCGTTTGCAGGAACAGCTCAGGAGACATATGGTACGAGCAAGACGCGGTAACGAGAAATCCGCCTGGACGAACGAGCTTCATCCCGTTTAAGTTAATGTCTTTGTAACCGCGGCAAGCGCCTTTCACTGCTCCACGCGATTTTGCGAATGCTGGTGGATCAAGAATGACCACATCCCAGTTCTTACCTGCCTCTACATTTTCACGCAAGTAATCAAACGCATTAGCCACAACAAAATCTACGCGATGCAAGAAGCCATTGAGTGTAATGTTTCGCTTCGCTGTTTCGATGGCGTGATCGGAAATATCGAGGGCTGTCACCTTTTTCGCACCGTGCTTGCAAGCATTCAGGGTGAAGGAACCAGTGTGTGTAAAGCATTCCAATACCTCAGCGCCATCCCAAAACGGATTTTTGACCACTTTACCTCGCTTGTCTACAGGCACCTGCTTTGTCTCGCCGTCTACTTCCATGCTCGTCAGGGTAATGCCGTGCTTTTCGCCCCAACCTCTCATCAAAGGCGCGATGGAAGCACGATTTTCCCTCTGATCATAGAAAAAGCCGGTCTTTTGCCCCTCTACGATATCCACATAGTATTTCAATCCGTTTTCTTCGATCAACACCTCACGTGGGCACTCTCCATACAGGACTTCTTTGCCCTGTGACAGTCCTTCCAGTTCACGGACATGTACATCATTGCGCAAATAAATACCGGTCGGTGCAAATACCTCTACGAGTGCATCCCGAATCCAATCGATGCGCTTCTCCATCCCCAATGAGAGGACTTGGACAACCAATGTGTCTTCGTAGCGGTCGACGATGAGTCCTGGCAAAAAGTCAGCTTCCCCGTAAATGACGCGGCAAGCCCGCGGATTGTCCACAAATCTCGTCCGGAATTCTGCCGCCTGCTTGATTTTGCGCAAGAAAAAGTCATAGTCGATCTCTTCCTTTTGGTCATAACTCAGAATGCGCACGATCATTTGGGAAGCTGGGTTGATGTAGCCCTTTGCCAAAAAATACCCTTTGTGATTGGTGACCTCGACGATTTCACCTGGTTCTACATCCCCTTGAATTTCTAATACCTCCGATTGAAAAACCCACGGATGTCCTACCTCTAGCCGCTTTTTCCGATGTTGATTCAATAGCACACGTGCCATGCAGCTATTCCTCCTCTTGTCATGCTTGCCCTTGTACAGGCATAGCGTTATAGTAACTTTCTAAAAATGGACAGGGAGGAACGTATCTTGTGATAGTCTCCATCCTCGCCCCTTTTACCTTTGGGCTCACTTTTTTTCTTTTCGGTATGTACGCCATGCGCTCCGGCTTTCAAAACCTCGCCGGCAAAAAAATGGAAGAATGGATGGGGCGCTTTACACGTACCCCGCTCCATAGCTTCTGGATTGGTCTCTTCGCTACTTTTGTCTTGCAAAGCTCCAGTGCGGTAACCGTCCTGACAATTGGGCTGACGAACGCAGGCATCATCCAGTTCACACAAACCGTCGGCATCATTTTGGGAACCAATCTGGGCACGACAGTGACAACGGAGCTGGTTGCGCTCAAGCTCGAGTCCTTTGCCATTCCCATGCTTCTCATCGGAGTCGCTCTGTGGCTGATGCCGCGCCGAAACATTCGTTGCATTGGTCTCGTCGTCGCCGGCTTCGGACTGATCTTCCTCGGAATCGATACATTGAAAGTCATGGCGAAGCCTTTGGAGCAGTCTGAGACGTTTCGTTCCCTTTTTCTGGAGAGCAGTCATTCCATCTGGATCGGTTTGATCACCGGGATCATTTTCACCGCTCTCATTCATAGCGGTTCCGCTACGACCGTGATCACGATGGGCCTGCTCAGTCATCAAATTCTTTCGATGGAAACGGCACTCGCCATCGTATTGGGCGCGAACGTCGGAACTTGCTTTACCGCTGTCATCGCTGCCATTGGCACGAATACGGCATCCAAACAGGTCGCATGGTGCCATACGCTCTTCAACGTCGCAGGCGCGATTGTTTTTTTACCGTTTCTTTCCCAGCTTGCCCTCGTCAGTGCATTTTTAACGGATAGTCCTTCTATGCAGATCGCCCATTCACAGACGATCTTCAATCTCGTCTGCTCGTTGGTCGCGCTGCCATTCGTGCCGCAGATAGCCCGGTTTATTCAATGGCTGATCCCTGATAGGCGTCGTCCTGCTGACCTCACCTTCAGAAAGAAAATGGTATCAAGTAGATGGAAGTAATGACGCCTGCCACGATCATTGCGACACTGGACGCTGCCGTTTGAACGGGAGAAACGCGGTTCAAGCTAGCCGTACCAATGGCGTGTGCACTCGTACCAATGGCGATACCGATTGCCCAATCATCGGTGATTTTTCCCCATTTGAGAACAGGACGGGCAATCATTACACCGACCATCCCTGTCAGCGCGGTAAAAAAGGCTGCAAGCGCAGGTTCCCCACCTATGGAACGACTCAGCTCCAACGCAATCGGGGTGGTCACGGATTTGCTCAGCATGCTTTTGTATACGAGCTCATCTGATCCCAGACACCAATGAACCGCGATAACGACGATGATTGCAACTGCACAGCCTGCACAGACACCAAGTAATACACCACGCCAAATATGAGCAAACTCCTTGATCTGTTTAGCCAGCGGAATAGCGAGTGCAACTGTTGCAGGGCCTAGCCAAAAGGAAATCCACTGGCCTCCAGCTGCAAACGCCTCCCAATCGCCGCTGAACGCCCACCACATGGTCCAGACCAAGATCACAGCCACCAGGAGAGGCTGCAATCGTTGGAATCGGGCGTTGATCATTGTTGCACCTTTGTACCCTGCTATCGATACCAAAATGGCGAAAAATTGACTAAGCATCCAGAGTCCTCCTCTCTTGCTGCGAGGACGATTCTGATTTTTGTTTATGATGCTTCAAATACCATTGCACGACCACACCCGTCACAAGCATGACTAACAATGGACCGAGTACCATCGATAGTATAATTGGCAATGGATTTTGCGTGAATACGTTTAAATAGGAAGCAACTCCGACGATGATCGGTACGAAAAAGAGCAACATGTGTCGGATTAGAAAAGTACCCGCTTGTTCCACCCAATCCATTCGTATCCATCCCATACAAAGTCCCAGAGTTAACAGCAGCATTCCCACCAAGTTACCGGGCAGGGGAATATGCAGCCATTTGCTCGCAGCTACGCCTACTCCATAAAAAGCCAACAGGATGACGATTCCTTTAACAAATTTCATTTTGCTAATCTCCTCCCCGCTCCCTATCCTCTCTCTATAGGAACATCAGCATGCAGGACGGAAAAAGCCCGGCCTTTCCTCGGCCAGGCTTTTCTTTCGTATTAGTATCCGCTGCCTGTTGTTTTTGCTCCAGTTACAATGGAAACACCGGAGCTTGTACCGACACGACTCGCGCCTGCTTCGATCATCGCAACCGCTGCTTCGCCGTCACGAACGCCACCAGACGCTTTTACACCTACATTTGGTCCTACGGTTTTACGCATCAGGGCGATATCTTCAACCGTTGCTCCACCTGTTGAAAATCCTGTGGAGGTTTTTACGTAATCAGCACCAGCCTCTACGGAGAGCTTGCACGCAACTACTTTTTCTTCTTCGGTCAAGAGGCAAGTCTCCAGAATCACTTTCAAGAGAATATCGCCAGCAGCTTGCTTCACAGCAACGATGTCTTTTTTGACAGTTTCCAGGTCGCCGGATTTCAGGGCACCTACGTTCAGTACCATATCTACCTCAGTCGCTCCGTTTGCAATCGCATCGCGGGTTTCGGCTGCTTTGGACTCGATCGTGCTCGCTCCCAGAGGGAATCCGATAACCGTGCACACTTTTACATCAGAACCTGCCAGGAGTTCAGCAGAGCGTTTCACCCAGTAAGGGTTTACGCATACAGACATGAAATCGTGCTCTCTTGCTTCTTGGCACAGCTTGTCAATCATCTCTTGTGTAGCATCAGGCTTCAATAGCGTGTGGTCGATAAATTTGTTCATGTTCATAGAACTACACCTCTATCCCTAATTGTTCGAATGCAAGGCGAAAAATGCTGTCATTGTTTCGGTATCCTCGTTGCAGTTGCAAATCCCAAGCTTCCTTTGCTGAATGCCAATGAACATCATTGATTTCTTCTAGCTGTACGGTGATTTCTGTGTTGTAAGCTTCTACTAAATAATAATGGACTTCTTTGTCGATGGATTCGCCCGTCACCGGATGCGTATATACGTAGGTGATCATGTCGAGCTTGGACCCCAATCGTCCTGCTACGCCTGTTTCTTCCAAAACTTCGCGCAGAGCCGTTTCTTCGATGGTCTCGCCCATCTCCTGCTTCCCTTTTGCGAGTGTTACTTTGCCATAGCGGTCTTCAATCAATAGGAGCATGTACTCTGTGTCTTGCTTCTGGTATACAACGCCTCCTGCCGATATCTCCCTCATATAGCTCGCTCCTTCAGGTAAGGCAGCGCCTCTGTTTCCACTACGCGGACAAAAGTCCCTTTGCAGTATTCCGAGCCTGGTTCATCCAGTCTGACCTTGCAAATCTTGCCGATCATGCTCTCATCGCCAGGGAAGACGACGTTCAGGTAGTTGTCCGAATAGCCCATCAGAAGACCACTATCAGGTGCTTCTTTAAATGGACGCTCCGGAATGACTTCCAGTACATCCCCTACGAATTTCTTGGAGTATGCCAAGGTCAATTCCTGATTGAGCTCCAGAAGCTTCGCTACACGCTCGTTCTTTTCCTCTTCAGGAATTTGATCCGTCATACGCGCTGCTGGTGTACCTGTACGCATGGAGTACGGGAATACGTGCATCTCGGCAAAACCGATTTTCTTCATAAACTCGTATCCGTTCCAGAATTGCTCTTCGGACTCACCCGGGAAGCCTACGATGACGTCTGTTGTAATCGCTGCTCCTGGCAATGCTTCGCGTACTTTGACCATTCTTTCGTAAAACTCAGCTGTCGTATACTTTCGGCGCATGCGTTTCAACACTTCGTCATCGCCCGCTTGCAGCGGTACATGCAGATGGCGCACGACACGATCGGAGTTGTTGATGACCTCGATCACTTCATCGGTGATTTGGCTCGCCTCGATCGAACTGATACGGATGCGCTTGAGGCCTTCTACTTGATGAAGGTCAAGCAACAGCTTGGCCAAATTGTAGTCTTCCAAATCCTCGCCGTATCCACCCGTATGAATCCCAGTCAAAACGATTTCCAGATAGCCCGCTTCCACCAGCTTTTGGGCCTGTTCGACGACGCTTTCCGGTTTGCGGGAACGCATCAGACCGCGCGCCCAAGGAATAATACAAAACGTACAAAAGTTGTTGCAGCCCTCTTGAATCTTGAGGGAAGCACGTGTGCGATCCGTAAAGTTAGGGACATCTAGCTCTTCGAATTCGCGTGCTTTCATGATGTTGCCAACTGCATTAATCGGCTGACGCTCTGTACGAATTTGATCCACGTACTCGATCAGCTTCTCGCGCCCTTGTGTACCTACTACGATATCCACACCGGGAATTTGCGCAATCTCACTTGGAGAGGTTTGCGCATAGCAGCCAGTTACGGCTACGATCGCCTCAGGATTACGACGAATCGCACGACGAATCACTTGGCGACTCTTCTTATCTCCCGTGTTCGTCACGGTACAAGTATTAATGACGTAAACATCTGCATCATCTTGTTCAAAGTCGACTCTCTCGTAGCCATCTGCCTTGAACAATTGCCAGATGGCCTCTGTTTCATAGCTGTTTACTTTGCAGCCCAATGTATGAAAAGCAACGGTAGACATTGCCATTCCTCCTTTTCCGTGAAAAACGTCTCGACGTTTTTCATAAAAGTGGATGTGACCGCTTGCGGTCAACCAAACGGTCATAACCGTTTGATTCCTGCTCATCCTTTGCGAAGTGATGAAGCCTTTCGTTCAAACTGATAGGAAGCGCAGGCCAAAACGTACTGGCTTGCCGTTTCCGTGCGCAAAATGCGCGGGCCGAGGGAAACCGTCAGGAACCCTTTGCTCTCTGCTTGGGCCACTTCCTCAGGAGAGAAGCCTCCCTCTGGTCCAACGAGGACGAGAAGTGAATCGTCCACAGTCATCTCTTCTAGCACTTGATGAATCGTCGTACTGCCTTCTTTTTCATAGGCAATGGCGCAATGCGTATAAGACTGGCCAGCTTGAAGTATCTCACGAAATGAAACAGGAGATAAAAGCTCTGGCAAAACAGTACGATGAGACTGTTCAGCAGCCTCTTTGACAATCTTGCGCCAACGCTCCAGTTTTTTTGCTTCTTTTTTGGCATCCAGCTTTACGATGGTTCGCTCAGAAGAAAACGGGAAAAAAGAGTACGCCCCAAGTTCCGTCCCCTTTTGCAAAATCCACTCCAGCTTCTCGCCTTTTGGAAGCCCCTGACCAATTGTGATCCGGATCGGCAGTTCTCGTTCTTCTTGAAGCATTTCCATTACATCTGCCCGCACTTCCTTGGCAGAAAGGTAGACAAGTTTGGCCCGTGCAGACCTGCCCGCTCCATCAGAAACGATGATTTCTTCGCCTTCCCGAGCACGCATTACATTTACGATATGGTGTACATCGTCTCCGACAATCGTTAGCTCATTCTCACTAAAGGAATGTGGCTCGACAAAATATCGTTGCATCTCGCCAACCCCACTATTCTATCGTTTTTTTGCTACAATTGCTACCCAGTCATCGATGAAAATGGTTTCCACGACCTCAAGACCTGAAGTCGCCAACGCCGCTTTTACATCCGCTTCACGTGCAGCAATAATACCAGAAGAGATAAAGGTGCCACCTGGCTTCAACACGCGGAATACATCGTCGGTGAAACGCACGATGACTTCTGCCAAAATGTTAGCCACGACCACTTCCACCTGCTCCTCGATGCCGTCGAGCAAGTTGTTTTGTCTCACGTTGATATGCTCATGCACACCATTCAGTTCGGTATTGGCCTGTGCAGAGCGTACGGCTACTTCATCCAAGTCCATCGCCAGCACATCTTTTGCTCCGAGCTTGATCGCAGCAATACTCAAAATAGCTGTGCCTGTCCCAACATCATACACCTGATCGCCTTTTGCCATGTACTTCTCGAGTGCACGCAGACAAAGGATGGTCGTCGGATGTGTACCTGTTCCAAATGCCATGCCTGGGTCCATCTCGATAATAATCTCATCGGAATTCTTCGGTTCGTACTCTTCCCATACTGGCTTGATAGTCATGCGATCAGACACATGAACCGGTTTGTAATATTTTTTCCAGGCGTGGGCCCATTCATCTTCGTGGACATCGTTTACAGCAATCGATGCCTTGCCGATATCCAGACCGTACTCGATCAACTGCGCCAATTGCTCTTTCAGCTCTTCTACTACATCAAGCAGCTCGCTGCTGTCAACCGGCAGGTATGCTTTAACGAATACGCCCTCGGCTGGAAAATCATCAGGAGAAAGCTGGTAGATTTCGCCAAAGGGGGTATCCCACTCACGATAAAGCACCTCCGGGTCTTCAATTACGACACCATTGGCACCCAATTCATACAAGAGGCTCGACACCGCCTCCGTAGCCTCCGCTGTAGTATGGATACTGATTTCTGACCATTTCACGAATCTACCACTCCCCACATAAGCTCCCAATCGGGCTTTTCATTTAATCGACTTCGCTACATGAAACTTTAGACAGAAAGCGGACAAAACCGCGACGGATTACTCGCCGCGGAATGCCCGTTTCATTTTTTCGAAAAAGCTTTCGTCTTCTCCCCCATGCTGCCCTGGCTTTTCTCCAGACAGTTCGGCGAGCTCACGCAACAATTCCTTTTGTTTATCGCTTAGCTTGGTCGGTGTAATGACGCGCACTTTCACATGCTGATCACCACGGCCGTTTCCACGCAAATGCGGAACACCTTTACCACGCAAGCGGAAGAATGTTTCTGTTTGGGTACCTGCCGGGATCTTCAACTTCACGCGACCATCGACAGTCGGCACTTCGATCTCATCTCCAAGTGCTGCCTGTGCGTAAGTAAGCGGAACCTCACAGTAAATATCATTTCCTTCACGCTCAAAAAACTCATGACTTTTCACACGCAATACGACGTACAAATCTCCAGGAGGTCCACCGTTTGCGCCCGGTTCTCCCTCGCCGGTTACGCGCAATTGTGCTCCATCGTCCACACCTGCTGGGATGTTGAGATGAATTTTGCGGCGTACCTTGACACGTCCATTGCCACGGCAAGTTGAACATTTTTCTTTGACGACTTTCCCTTTGCCTTCGCAAGTCGAGCAAACACGGCGATTGACGATTCTGCCGAATGGCGTGTTCGCCACCACTTCTTGTTGTCCAGTTCCGCTACAAGTCTTACATGTATCTACACCGGAACCAGGCTTCGCGCCAGAACCAAGGCATGTATCGCATTCTGCTTCTTTTGGAATTTCCACGTCGGTTTCTTTTCCAAAAATCGCGTCGATAAAGTCAATGCTGAGGCCAAATTGCAGATCAGATCCTTTGCGTGGTGCATTTGGATTCGAACGTCTGCCGCCACCACCGAAGAACATATCAAAAATATCTCCGAAGCCGCCCATGCCTGATCCATCAAAACCTCCGCCACCGAAGCCCTGATTCGGGTCTTGGTGACCAAAACGGTCATACTGCGCACGCTTTTGTGGCTCGGACAGGATGTCGTACGCATCCTTTACTTCTTTGAACTTTTCTTCCGCGTCAGCCTCTTTATTTACATCCGGATGGTACTGGCGAGCCAGCTTGCGATACGCTTTTTTAATTTCATCAGCGTCCGCGTCCTTGGCAACGCCCAGAACCTCGTATAAATCACGTTTCATCTCCTACATCACTCCCATGACAGTCAACTGTTATCATAGCATGTGACAGACTTGAAAAAAAGTCAAAGTCAGCATTCCGTGACTTTGACTTTCATGGGTCACATCGTGGGAAGTGAGGGAAGAAATCTCTCCCCTCACAGTTCCAGCGTGTTACTTTTTATCGTCTACCACTTCGTAGTCAGCATCAACAACATTGTCTTTCTTCGGCTCTTGACCTTCAGCGCCGCCTTGTGCTGCTTGCGCTTGAGCAGCCTGCTCGTAGAGCTTCACAGAAATTTGTTGGATGATCTCGGACAGTTCATCTTTCGCTGTCTTGATCTCTTCGATGTTGCCGCCTTCCAGAGCAGCTTTCACTTTATCTTTTGCAGCGTTAGCGCGGTCGATTTCAGCTTGATCGATCTTGCCTTCTACTTCTTTCAGTGTTTTCTCAGTCGTGAATACAAGCTGATCAGCTTCGTTGCGAACTTCCACTTGCTCTTTGCGTTGTTTGTCCGCTTCTGCATTCAACTCGGCATCTTTTACCATGCGATCGATATCATCGTCGGACAGGCCGGAGTTGGAAGTAATCGTGATACGTTGCTCTTTTCCTGTACCCAGGTCTTTTGCACGTACATTTACGATACCGTTCGCGTCAATATCGAAGGAAACTTCGATTTGCGGGATGCCGCGTGGCGCTGGCGGGATATCAGACAGGTTGAAGCGACCGAGAGATTTATTGTCGTTCGCCATTTGACGCTCCCCTTGGAGAACGTGGATTTCTACAGATGTTTGGTTGTCAGCAGCTGTAGAGAACACTTGGGATTTGCTTGTTGGGATCGTCGTGTTACGATCGATCAACTTGGTGAATACGCCACCCAATGTTTCGATACCGAGGGACAGTGGAGTTACGTCGAGAAGAACGACGTCTTTCACGTCACCAGTCAGTACGCCCGCTTGAACAGCCGCTCCCAGTGCTACTACTTCGTCTGGGTTTACACCTTTATGTGGTTCTTTTCCTGTAAATTTCTTGATTGCTTCTTGTACCGCTGGGATACGAGTAGAACCACCAACCAGGATAACGCGATCCAGTTCGCTTGGAGTCAGACCAGCATCTTTTAGCGCTTGACGAGTTGGGCCCATCGTACGCTCTACCAAATCAGCGGAGATCTCTTCGAATTTTGCGCGAGTCAGGTTCATCTCCAAGTGTTTTGGACCTGTTGCATCTGCTGTAATGAACGGCAGAGAAATAGTCGTAGTCAGAACACCGGACAGATCTTTCTTCGCTTTTTCAGCAGCGTCTTTCAAACGTTGTTGTGCCATACGATCCTTGGACAAGTCGATGCCATGTTCTTTTTTGAATTCGCTCACCAGGTAGTTCATCACTACATCGTCGAAGTCGTCTCCACCCAGCTTGTTATCACCGGAGGTCGCTTTTACTTCGAAGAAGCCGTCGGACAATTCGAGAATGGATACGTCAAAGGTACCGCCACCCAAGTCGAATACGAGAACGGTTTGATCTTCTGTTTTCTCCATACCGTATGCAAGTGCAGCTGCGGTTGGTTCGTTCACGATACGCAGTACTTCCAAGCCAGCAATTTTACCAGCATCTTTTGTTGCTTGGCGTTGGCTGTCATTGAAGTATGCAGGAACCGTAATCACTGCCTGCGTCACAGGTTGACCAAGGTAGCTTTCCGCGTCTGCTTTCAGCTTTTGCAGAATCATAGCAGAAATCTGCTCAGGGGAGTATGCATTACCTTCAAGCGTTTCTTTATGAGCAGTACCCATGTGGCGCTTGATGGAGATTACGGTATTGTCTGGATTCGTGATAGCTTGGCGTTTTGCCGCTTCCCCAACGATGCGCTCGCCGTTTTTGAATGCTACTACGGATGGTGTAGTGCGGTTACCTTCCGCATTGGCAATAACGACAGGCTCTCCGCCTTCCATTACTGCTACACAAGAGTTGGTTGTTCCCAAGTCAATTCCGATTACGCGACTCATACAAAATGTCCTCCTAACACTATGCTTCTAGTGAATTTACGTTTTTTTGAGATTACTCGTTCACTTGAACCATCGCCGGACGAACGACGCGGTCTTTGAACATATATCCTTTTTGCAGCTCGGCTACCACAACACCTGATTCAAACTCAGGGTCTTGTGTTTGCATAACCGCCTGGTGGATGTGAGGGTCAAATGGTTTTCCTTGAGCCTCGATTGCGGCCAAGCCTTCTTTATCGAAAACTTGGACCATCTGACGATATACCATATTTACGCCCTCCAAGAGGGAGTCTACCGTCATGGAATCCTTGTCAGCGGCAAGTGCTCGCTCGAAGTTATCGAGAACTGGCAGAAGCTCTTCCACGATTTTAAGAGAAGCGTATTTAGCCAGATCTTCCTGCTCTTTGCGAACACGGCGGCGAAGGTTATCCATATCGGCCATGGCGCGCAGCATGCGGTTTTGGTGATCCTCAGCCTGAGCCTTCCAGTGAGCAGCCTCTTGCTCCAAGTTCATCTCTGTTACTTCCGCTTGGTCTACATCCTTTGCTACTTGTTCTTCTTCGAGAATCGGGTCTTGCGCTACTTTTTCCTCGCTCAACTTCACTACCTCCTGACGGCCTTTCCCAGTCAAAAGACTGCTTAGCCATTCACTCCATTTATTTCTCAAACTGCGAAGTCAGCATGCGCGATAGGCCTTCCGCTAAATGGTTGAGCACCGTAATGACCTTGCCGTATTCCATTCGCGTCGGACCAAGTATCCCCACCATTCCTACCGGCTTGCCTCCAAGCGAATAAGAAGTGGTAATAATACTGCATTGCTTAATCGCGTCTAGCTGGTTTTCCTGTCCGATGCGTACCGTTAAACCATCACCCTGCATGCCGATCACATTCAGCAATTGATCGTGCTGCTCCAATAGCTCCAGAATATCCTTGACTTTATCCACGTCTCGGAATTCCGGCTGGTTCAAGATCTTGGTCGCACCGCGTAAGTATACTCGTTCTTCTTCTTGTGTCAGCGAGTTGTTGAGGAGCTGAAGAATTTCTTCATACTGTTCCGTATGACGTTGCATTTCACCGGAAATCTCTTGATAAAGACGTTGCCGAAGCTGCCATAACGGCACGTCGGTCAGCTTTGCATTCAACAGATTGACGAGTCTCTCGATTTCCCCGGCACCAATGCCTTCTGGAAGATCGATCAGCTTGTTCTCCACTCGTCCGGTATGGGTCACCACAATCGCGACAGCCTGTGCAGCATTGAGAGGAACGATTTGAATATGTTTTAACCGATGCTCAAAAATCTCTGGACCCAAGACAATCGCCGTGTAGTTTGTCAGCTGAGAGAGAATTTGGGCAGTGTACTCTACCACTTGTTCTGAGTGGAGAATACGTTCGGCAAACAACTGTTTTAGTTTACCCAACTCAGTTTCCTCCAAAAGATGAGGCTGAATCAAGTTATCGACGTAGAAGCGGTATCCTTTTGTAGAAGGAACGCGTCCCGCCGATGTGTGGGGCTGTTCTAGGTATCCCAGCTCTTCCAAGTCAGACATCTCGTTGCGTATCGTTGCCGAAGAGAATCCGATGTCCTCCCGTTTGGAAATGGTTCGGGAGCCAACAGGTTCGGCAGAATGAATGTAATTATCGACAATCGCGTTTAAAATCATTTGTTGACGGTCTGATAACATGGATGTCGCTCGCCTCCTGTTGGATTGTTAGCACTCATGCTTATCGAGTGCTAAATCTATATACTAAGGTATCAATAGTAGAAGGATTTGTCAACGAACTTGAGCGAGTTCTCCAGACAAAAAATCTCATTTTTCGCGAGTTTTGCTTTATCCTTAACGGAGAAAGCGCGCAAATACCTCATTTCCGAGCGGAAGCCCCTGTTTCGTCAGCTTCAAAAACCCGTCCTGTTCTTCCAGCATTCCTTTGGCTACCTCCTCTTCTATTATTGTCCCAAAAACATCATGAACAGTTGCACCAAAACGGGATGCAAACGCCGAAAGGTCAACTCCTTCTCTCAACCTCAGCCCCAAAATCATCTGTTCCTCCATGGCATCCTCGCGCGGCACCTCGAATTGTTCAACACGCGGCAGCCCTTCCTTGCACTTCTGCATGTAAATCGCAAGCGGGCCAGCATTCACGTGTCGATGGCCGCACACATAGCCGTGGGCACCTGCACCCACCCCATAATATTCACGATTGAGCCAATAGGTTTTATTATGTTTGCTCTCGAAGCCCGGTTTTGCAAAATTGCTGATTTCATACTGCGTGTACCCGTGACGCTCCATCTCTTCTATTAATACCATGTACATCTCAAGCTCTGTCTCTTCCGATGGCAACGGCAGCTGATCCTTCTGGTAGAGCGTATGGAACAACGTGTTCTCCTCCACCTTGAGACTGTACGCGGAGAAATGGGTGGTACCTAGCCCAAACGCCTTGTCCAACGTCTGGCGGAAAATGTCTAGTGTCTGATCCGGCAATCCAAACATCAGGTCGATGCTAAAGTTGTCGAAGCCTACTTTTTTCGCATTATCGATACTGCGGTATACGGCTTCCTGGTCATGGATTCGTCCCAATCGTTTTAAGAGCGCGTCGTCAAAGGACTGCACACCAAAACTCAGACGATTGACACCCAGCTCTCGCATGATCCGCAGCTTTTCCATGTCTGTCGTTCCCGGATTCGCTTCCATCGAAAACTCGATATCATCCGCCCAGTACTTGCCCAATTGCTTTTGTACGATTTCCAAAAACGCGCGCATTTGGGCATGATCGAGAAACGTAGGCGTCCCTCCGCCGACAAAAATCGTTTTCACCTGCTCGATCGGTTGCTGGCTAAAGGTAAGCTCCATCTCGCTTTTCAATGCGTCTAAATAATCCCAAATGAGCTGCGGATTGTTCGTCACAAATGAGTTGAAGTCACAGTAGTAGCATTTATTTGTACAAAAGGGAATGTGAATGTAAACCGATTGTGGCATCATGTCCCTTTCCCTCCTTTTATAATTGAGTTGTTCAAAAGACAACTTTTTGACAACCTCTTTAATGGAAAAGACCTGACACAAGGTCAGGCCTACTTCTTATCATCCATGCGTAAAACAGCCATATACGCCTTTGATTGACCTCGTTATTTTATTGTAACACAGTAAATGAGAGAATCGACTGCAAACATTGATACAACAAGCATTTGTAACAGCTTGATTATCATAGTGTATTTTTCAATATCGAGTCAAACATGACTTTTATACTCCTAAAAGTAGTCGTTATTCAGTGGAGAGATTTACGTAAAAAGCCGGTTGTTCAAATTCGTGAATGAAACGTTTCATTTCGAATAGACATGTTAGAGTTGTTACTTGTTTTTGAGGAGGATTATGAAATGACTGATCTCTATTCCCGTATTTCTCAAAATGATGCTGCTGTTCTTCTGATTGATCATCAAACCGGCCTTATTTCTGGACTTGTACGTGATTACGGGGTTGATGAATTCAAGAACAATGTCATGGCTCTAGCTAAGACCGCGAAATTTTTCAATTTGCCTGTCATTCTTACCACAAGCTTCGAGAGTGGTCCAAACGGTCCATTAATCAGGGAACTTGTCGAACTCTTTCCAGAAGCTCCCAAGATTGCTCGTCCAGGACAGATCAATGCGTGGGATAATGAGGATTTTGTAAAAGCAATCCAGGCAACCGGCAAGAAGCAACTTATCATTGCCGGTGTGGTTACCGATGTCTGCGTAAGTTTCCCTGCACTTTCCGCTCTTCATGCGGGGTATGAAGCATTCGTTGTCACCGACGCTTCTGGCACTTTCAGCAAACAGGTAGCGGAGGCCTCGTTAATGCGAATGGCACACGCTGGCGTGCAACTCATGAACTGGTTTAGTGTAGCGTGCGAGTTACAACGGGATTGGCGCAACGACGTCGAAGGTTTTGGTGCTTTACTAGCCGATAACCTTCCCGGCTATCAACATGTAATCGAAAGTTATCGAGCGCAGAACGAACTTGTCAAATAGAACCCACTTGGGGTACCTCCATATTGTTGGCGGTGCCCCTTACTATTACTTGCTTCCCTAATCATTTGAATAATGTCTCCTCCATTACTCGATACTACAAACAAGTAAAGGAGGTAGTTCTGATTGTCACCAACCAATAACGATTCCCAAGCAAAATCTAATTGTCCACCAGATTGTAACTTACCAAATCCCGAATTTCCGCCATCGAGTGAAGTCCCACATCCACCAACTCCTTGGCCACCACACAGCCTCGATCCCCATCCCCCAACTTCTGTACCACTCCCCCCAATCAATCCACACCCACCAGCGATACCACCTGTAACTAATCATCCCCAACCACCACATCCTTGGTGACCACTCGATCCTCCCCAGGGTCGAGTTTTCCTGTCACCAGAACGGAATCTGCCAAAAAGAAAGACGACAGAAGCAGATTTGAAAATTCTGCGTATGTCGTCGCATTCTACATCCCATTTCATGCCGTTAGCCTTCGGGTAAATTATGTATGAAGGTAAATAAATCCCCCACCATTTCGCCAATTTGGTGGCAGTACGGTGGGGGGAGAGTGCTACTTCTTATCATCCATGCGCAATACAGCCATAAACGCCTCTTGTGGTACCTCTACGGAACCGACAGACTTCATGCGCTTCTTTCCTTCTTTTTGCTTTTCGAGCAGTTTGCGCTTACGTGAGATATCCCCACCGTAACATTTGGCAAGAACGTTTTTACGCAACGCACTGATCGTTTCACGAGCTACAACCTTGTGCCCGATCGTCGCTTGAATCGGCACCTCGAATTGCTGGCGAGGAATCAATTCCTTCAGCTTTTCGCAGATGACCTTACCGCGAGCATAGGCTGTATCTTTGTGTACGATAAACGACAGAGCATCCACCACTTCGCTGTTGAGGAGAATATCCATTTTCACCAGCTTGGAAGCTTTGTAGCCACCCAGTTCGTAGTCAAAGGACGCATATCCTTTTGTTCCCGACTTCAGCATGTCAAAGAAATCGTAGACGATCTCGGACAATGGCATGTCGTACTTCAGCTGCACGCGATTCTCACCTAAGTACTGCATGTCAAGAAACTCACCGCGCTTACCTTGGCACAGCTGCATAACATCGCCGACGTATTCTTTTGGCACCATGACCGTCGCAGTAACGTAAGGCTCCTCGACCATTTCGATCTTTTGCGCTTCCGGCATTTTAGACGGGTTGTCGATTTCGAATACTTCGCCGTTCGTTTTGGTAATGCGATAAATAACGCTCGGCGCGGTAGTAATCAAGTTAATGTTGAATTCCCGTTCGATCCGCTCCTGGATGATCTCCATGTGCAGAAGTCCCAAGAAACCACAACGGAAACCAAAGCCAAGTGCTTGGGAAGTCTCCGGTTCAAACTGCAGAGACGCATCGTTGAGCTGGAGCTTTTCCAACGCATCACGCAGATCGTTGTACTCGTTTGTTTCGATTGGGTACAGACCGCAGAATACCATCGGGTTAATCTTGCGGTAGCCAGGTAGCGGTTCAGGTGCAGGGCGATTCGCATCGGTAATGGTATCCCCCACACTGGTGTCTCCCACCGTTTTAATGGAAGCTGCTACGTAACCTACGTCTCCAACCGTTAACTCTTCAACTTGTGTTTGGCGTGGTGTAGAGGTACCGATTTCTGTTACCTCAAACGACTTGCCTGTTGCCATCATCTTGATTTTCATACCCTTTTTCAAGGTCCCGTTGATGACACGGATAGAGGCAATAACGCCACGATACGCATCAAAATAGGAGTCAAAAATCAAAGCTTGCAGAGGTGCATCTGGATCTCCCTCTGGAGCCGGTACTTTTTGCACAACCGCTTCCAGCACTTCTTTAATCCCGATACCTGCTTTGGCAGATGTCAGAACCGCATCACTGGCATCTAGACCAATTACGTCTTCAACCTCTTGCTTCACGCGCTCAGGCTCTGCGCTCGGCAGGTCGATTTTGTTGATAACCGGAATGATCTCCAGGTCGCTGTCCAACGCCAAATAGACGTTTGCCAATGTCTGGGCTTCGATCCCTTGTGCCGCATCCACGACGAGAATAGCCCCTTCACAAGCAGCCAAACTGCGGGATACTTCATACGTAAAGTCGACGTGTCCAGGGGTGTCAATCAGGTGGAGAATGTATTCCTCACCGTCATCTGCTTTATAGTTCAAACGCACGGCATTGAGCTTAATCGTAATCCCGCGCTCTTTTTCCAGCTCCATCGTGTCAAGAAACTGGGCTTCCATCTCACGTGCAGTCAAAGCACCGGTCAGCTCCAAAATACGGTCTGCCAGCGTCGACTTTCCATGGTCAATGTGGGCGATGATGGAAAAATTTCGTATCCTTTTTTGTCTTTCACGACGATCCATGTGTTGTTCGTTCCCTCCCACGCGAATCCATTCAAACGTTCAGATTGCGCCTCACAAAAAATACACTAACAGTAATTATAACAAACCGATGATATAAAGAGCAACCAAAGAGAATCGGGCATTTGCCTCCTTTTTCTCGTATCCAAACTTTTCCTGTGCTAAAGTGGTAAATAGCATGGAGTGATCCGCTGCATGAGCATGGAGCTGCGAAGCGCCTGGCCGCTACACGTACAAAAGTTGCGGAAGCATTTAACGATTCCTTAGGCGATACCGCCGCCGTGAACACAACGAAAGAAACGGAGAATGATCAAAGTGAACAGCGTTGACTCTTGCTTGCATTGCTTGACGATAGCAGATATTCCCGGTCTCATTGCCTTATCTGATTCCGTAGGCTGGGATTACGACGAACCTGAAATTCACACAATTCTGTCTATCGGCACCGTATTCGGTCACAAAGACGCGAGTGGCACCCTACTTTCATGTGCGGCTATCATCCCGTACGATGACAAGCTTGCGAGCATCGGTATGGTGATCGTCCATCCCTCGTCACAAGGCAAAGGATTTGGCCGCCAGCTCATGCAGGCGTGCATGACGTCTGTTTCTACCGATACAACGATCATGCTCATTGCAACTCCAGAAGGAGAGCCATTGTACAAAAATCTCAGGTTCCAGACAGTAGATCGTATTCGAAAGTTCATAGCTGAACGCTTTGTGCCTGAAGCACCTCTGCAAAACGAAGCCAGTGACGAATTCGAAATGGTACCTATGGAGTTGGACGATTTCTCGAGTGTGGTTGAATTGGACAAAGCAGCACTGGGTAGCAGACGCACTCATTTTCTCGAGACACGCATGAGACAAGCCACTACCTGTCTGGTAGTCAAAAATCGCTCCAGCAAAATCATCGGGTATGGCTTCGCCGTCCAAGGCCCAGTCAACCTTATCGCGGGGCCGATCGTCGCAGAAAATGCCATCATGGCTGAACACATCCTGTACAAGCTGACACAAAATCATACCGGACGTGTGCGGATAGACGTACCAGATGAGCAAACAGCATTTCACACTTATTTGGAGCAAAACGGCTTCATACAGGTTTCTCATCCCCCAGTGATGGTTGCGAATACTGATAGTCTGCCACGCCGGGCTGGGACGTATTGGGCGATAGGTGCTCAAATATACGGATAAACATGAACAGCGAAAAACGGACCTTCTTTTAGGCAAAGGTCCGTTTTGTCATTCTTACTTTGTTTTTGATCGATTGTGAACTTGCTCTAGCACTTTAGGTGGAAACAGTTTTTGCAGACTGCCCTGGTAGTTGCTGCCGTCTTCGGGCATTTGGAAGTCAGTCACCCGATAATCATTTCCATTGTATACGATTTGAAAGGCCATCGGTGCACTGAGCGCAGAAGAATTGCTACCCGTTATTTTCACCCAAGCGTATACCGTTCGCTTCGCAGCATCTGGCGCTTCCACACCGAGGAGCTCGACGTTAATCTCGCGATGTTTTCCCAGCCACACCAGCTCATCACTTTCCGTCTCCAAATACTGCTGAATGATAGGTCCAACCAATTGACGGTTCGCAGGTGCTATCCCTTTTTTCACCTCGACAAAAACTTGTCCGAGATGTTTGCCTCCCGATCTTATTTCCAACTTCCATTTTCCCGGTTCAGGTAACACGATCCCTGATGGAAAATGACCATCTGCATCGTATAACGGGTCCATAACCTCGTAGCTACCCAATGACAGACGGGTCCCATCGGTGTTGTAAGCAGCGATCTCTACTTTTTGTGCATAGTCCCCATTCAACAGCCATATCACGCGCTGCGTCTGCCCTTCGTAGAAACCGTCCTGATCTGTCATGATGCGGACAGGATTTTCTCCCAAATAAGAAAAGGACTGATTGTCGTAAGTGGAAGACAAAGAAGGCGACAACTTCCACAAATCCGCTTCGACGATTTGGCCCCCTGGCAACAAGGAGGGTACTTGTGCCTCTTGTTGTGAAGGTCTCTCCTCATGCTGTGCAGATTGTCTCTCCTCCTGAATGGGGTGCCCGAACCACAATAGCAAGCCCATCGTCAGAACAACGCCGGACAAGGCTAGCTTCCTCCAGCCAGTCATCCACCCAGTTCTGTGCCTCACCCTCTGCCGCACTCGCTCTTCCATCGATGCAGTGAACTGTACATCACAAAAAATGGTCTGATCTGCCCGTTCCTTTAAGTCCGTGAGCCATCGGTTTTCGTCCATTCCCAGTCCCTCCCCTCTCCCATACTCTGCCGTAGCTGCTGTCTGGCCCTATGCAACCGAGTTCTGACTGTTCCTTCCGTTACTCCTAGCACCTCAGCCACCTCTCCGATGGATAAATCCGCATAGTAATGAAGGGCAATCACTTGGCGATAGAGCGGAGGAAGCTGCAACACTTCCGCTACGAGCTGGTCCCTCTCGGCTTGATCGAGCACAAGACTTTCTGTAGAAAGCTCCCCATCCTGTCTAATCCACGAGCAGGGAAGGATATGGCGAAACGACCAAGAACGCAAATAACCTTTGCATTCATTAACCGCGATTCGATACAACCACGTGTGCACACTGCTCTCCTGCCGAAAGCAGGGAAGATGCCGATACACCTTAACGAATACATCTTGGGTAATATCCTCTGCCAAACTACGATCTTTGACCAGAAAAGTGACGAGTCGAAGCACGCGGGTCCCATATTCCCTCATGATTTGTTCAAACGCAGCAGCAGTCGTTGGCTGCAATTTTTTCAAGGGCGTGACCTCCTTCACTCGCATTCACTGGTTAGATGCAGCAGCAGACGTTTTGTTACAAAGTGGAGGAAGATATTTTTTTCGCCAAAATCGTCCAGCGAGTAGCTCCACCCGGTGTCCCTACAGATTCAGCGAATGGATACCCTCCATGCTGCCAACGATCCATATCATAACCCTCGTCCGCTTGACTCGGATCGAAGTCTTGCTTGTGGAATACATTCTCTTTGCTATAAGTGACGTGAAAGCCTGATCCTTCCAATAACAGTTCAAGCTCTGTAGGCAAAAGCAGTGCCATCTCGCGCTCTACACGATACCTCGGCTGCTCGATCTGATCAAGAAAAGTCTCATAAGTAAGCGTGTAGCGGAACTTTTGATCCAAGAGTGAGGTTTCCCCCTCCACCTTTTGATACACCATTCGGTCCGGGAAAACGAATTTGCGTTGCATCGTTGTCCATTGATTTTTTACTGGCGGCAAGAGTAAGTCAATTGCCACTGTTCCGTCCTCCGTTATGTAATCGAGGATGACCGAAAGCAATTGACGTTGTTTGTCTCTACAGGTGGCCTGCTGAAAAATCCCTTCTGGAAGAAGCACATGCGTAAATTTCCGTTCAAGCTCCAGCCCCCACATATTTTGTTCGACCAGCTCCAGCAGATCTTCTTTCCCTTTTAACATGCGCCGTTTCTTTTTTGCAGCCATCTCTAGCATATCCGGGCTCCAATCGATCCCGCAGACTGACAAGCCATTCCGTGCCAGTTCAATGGCAATTCTCCCTGTTCCAACCCCCAGCTCCAGTACGGAGACTGGTGATTGCTCCGCTTCCCGCACCAACCAGTTTCGATAAAAAGCGATGCTAGCCTTCCCCGCAAACTGATCGTAATACGTAGCTTCTACGTTCGTGTACTTCGTTTCAGGAAGCGGCAAGTGCCGACCTTCCTCGTCCATCCCACAGTCGGTACACACAGAACCTGCTAAATGAGGAAAAGGCACCCCGGGCGGGACGCCATTTTTCGTATCACCTAACCACTCGTCGTAACGGAACTTGCATATTCTACAACTGTAAACTGTCATATTGCTTTAGATACCTCCTGAAGATTGCTTACTTCCCCCAGAACGCAAGAGAGGGAGCTTGATATGGCTCGGATACCGGCTGTCATGGTAGACACGTTGCACGGCGATGAGAGTCTCCGTTTCCGTTGCCAGATCATTGCCTGTATTCGGGTTGGGGAACGAGAAGTTCTCAGCGCCAGAAGTAACCGAGACGCGAATGCGGTGACCTTTTCGGAAAACATTGGCGATCTTGGTCATGCGAATTTCATAGCACTCGATTTGTCCGGGAACAAGTAGCTCAGGCTCTTGGAATGAGTGACGGTAGCGTGCGCAAATAATCCCGTCTGATAGACGAATCGAATTGCCTTCCTCATCTACATCACACAGCCGGACCAGCCAATCTGTATCACGCGCTGAGCTGGATGCATAGATAACAGCCGAGATTTCTCCCGCGATAACGACTTCCTCTTCCAATGGCTCTGATGTGTAGACAAGGACATCTGCCCGCTCTTCCACATCCCGATAGTTTTCCGGAACGCTGTTTTCATTCTCGGACAAATCCAGCAGATACGGTGCTGCGTCTAGCGGATTATAGCTGTATGTATCCACCGCCTGTTCACCTGGGATAGACAGAGTCAGTGTTCCATCTCCGCCACTCGTATTGGCGTTTCCCCCACTGCTTAGATACAGATTCGAAAGCGTCGTCTCCGCTGGCGGCCAAGTCTGCGAGGTCTTCCATTCGTTTTCTCCCACCATGTAGTACTCAACACGTGGCTCTTGATCAACGCCATTTTCTACTCCTTTTAAATAGCGGTCAAACCAGCGGAGCTGTGTCACATCCAGATCGTAGCGGATTGCGTTGTTTCCAAAGGGCACATGATGGATTTCTCGCGTCGTATTCGCCTTGTGATACCACGGCCCCAAGATGAGTCTGGCGTGCTCTGGCACATTTCGCGAGATAACCTCCCACGATTCGCTCGTCCCCATCCCGTTGTCGTCATACCAGCCTGATACAAGGGTAGCAGGCACCTTTACCTGATCCGCATGCCGTTTCCAGTCTGACATCGCCCAGAATTCGTCTCCGTCCTGATGTTCCATCCATTTTGTCCAAAACGGAATTTCTTTTCCCAGCACTTTTTGCGGGATTTCCTTGATCGGGCGCACCTTGATGACCTCACTCCAGTCATCTCGGGATAGAGCCGCGACATTTCGCCGCTTCTCTGCCATCATGAAAATCCATGACAGACCACCAAGAATCGTTCCCCCTTTTCGTGGGATGTCCACGTAAGGCGTCCCTACTGTCACGTAGCTAAAAATCGCCTTCAGATGCGGATTGCCGCTAGCGGCCGCAGCCCACTGCACATAGCCCACATACGAGCCGCCGAGCATCCCGATGTTGCCATCCGACCACTCCTGACTCGCGATCCAGTTGAGGCTGTCGTCTCCATCATTGCGCTCGTGAACGAGTGGAATCCACTCTCCCTCGGAATCTTCACGCCCGCGCGTATCCTGAACAACCAGCGCATATCCGCGAGCTACAAAGGGTAAACGGCGAAAAATGCCATCCATTCGTCCATAGGGAGTGCGCATGAAAATCGTTGGAACTCGCTGTCCTTCCGTCAAACCTGCGGGCAGCCAAACCTCGGTCGCCAGACGAATGCCATCTCTCATCTCTACATCATGCCTACCCAAATGATGTACACCGTAGTTAACTTCGGACAACTGAGGGTCCTGCCACATCGTGAGCGGCGTCAAATCCTCCCACCCTGTTTTAGCCAATACAGCGCTATCGCCACGACCTGTCAGCACAAAAGCGATGACTTCGTTCTCACAAATGATCAAGTCAATTGGCTGCGCTGCTTCGCGCACCGCCCATATCCACGCTTGCTTTTGCCCTGCAGGACCTGTACCTTCGATGGACAGGTGACGTTGGTAGTGCCCTCCACTTTCCGGAAACACGACTTGATCGCTCTCCCAGTCGATTTGCTCCCATTCGAGCAGCTTTTGTGCCAGGGTGAGGAGAGGCAACTCGTAGGCTGCTTCCCCTTCAGCCAGTTGTGCAAACAGACCTTTAGCCGCACCACCTGTATCCCAACCTGTGCCCCGATACCAAACTTCCCCATCCTCAAAGCGTATATCAGCTACCTTGATGCCAGATTGATAATAGCCAAAAGAAGCTCGTTTATGCCCAGTCTGTGCCATCCGCCATTCCTCCTGTTATCTGATCTACTTCCACACTTCCTGATACACTCTGAGGAAATTACCACCCAAGATTCCTTCGATTTCTGCATCCGTGTACCCTCGCTTCATTAGCTCACGCGTAATTTCCGGAAGTGACGCATGGCCTTTTACTACATCAAATGGCATCTCTTTGGTTTTGGCAATCTTGTCCAAGGGCAAATATTTCGTCAAATCATCGCACAGGTCAAGGCCTATACCGATGTACCTTGCTCCAACAAGCTTTTTCATATAGTCAACATGATCAATCAGTCTCTCAATAGTTGCGTCAGCGCTGTTAGCCGCTGCAAACATGCTAAACGCATTCAGCCCGACAAGTCCGTCCTTTTCCGCAATCGCTTTGATTTGCTCATCTGTCAGATTGCGCATTGTCGGCACGACTGTTCGGCTGTTGGAATGAGATGCAATCACGGGCTTTTCAGCAATTTCCATCACGTCCCAGAACCCTTCGTCATTCAAATGGCTCACATCGATGACGATGCCCAGCTTTTCCGCTTCCTCGATGAGACGCACACCGAAATCGGTGATGCCCCCTTTTTTTCCTTCGCGAACCGGTGCAAAAAAGCTGCCGTCCCCAACGAAGTTGCGCCGACTCCAGACCAGCCCCATCATCCGTACTCCGAGCTCATAAAAGACACGCAAGAGACTCAGGTCGTTATGCAGTGGCTCTGCCCCTTCCAACGACAGAATGAACGATACTTTTTGCTCCGCTCTTGCCCGCTGCAAATCATCCAGATTTTTCGCGATGACGATGTGCTCGGGAGACTCTGCCGCTTCTGCATGCATAGCGCTGATCTGGTTGAGTGCCTTGCGCAGACTCATCTCCGGTACAAACGCATCCTCTACGAACACTGCTGCTACGATGGAATGCACGCCACCCTGCTGGAACCGTGGCAAATACTCTGTCTCGATCATTTTGGTTCGACCGTATCCACGCTGAATCTCCACATCCATCAGCAGATCAAAATGCCCATCTAGAACGTGAACACCGTCATGAAATTTGCGCGCCTGTTCTCTCGTTACTTCCGTCATACGGGTCATCTCCCATCTTGTTCTATGGATTTTTCTTATCGAGATAGTTGTAAACCGTGAATTTGGATATATCCAACAAATCCGCGACGTATTGCACGGCTCCTTTGATCAAAAAGAGACCCATTTCATCCAACTGGTGGATAAATTGAATCTTCTCTTCTTTTTGCATCAGGGCGATTGGTTTGCCTGTTCGTTTCAGGCAATCGTCTATCATTTGCTCCATTAAAGTCCCGACAGTCGGGGCGAAGTTCTCTTCCGCTTTTTCTGACTCACGCTTGTCTTGGATCACCATCATCGATTCGATGAATGATTGCGCCATTACGAGATGAGTGATATCAAGATTGATGCACAGACTGCCAATGACTTCTCCTTGCTCATCCTTGATGTAAATGGAGCTCGATTTGATCTGTTTGCCTTTGATGGTGTCGTTGCGGTAGTTGAGGTCAAAAGCTTCTTCACTGACCTTCGCCGTACGTAAAGCTTGCAGTGCCAAATTCGTTACCGGCGAACCAATTTGCCTGCCACTGACATGGCCGTTGGAAATGGCAATGATCGATGAGGAAATATCGCCTGTCAGATCATGTAATACCACTTCACAATGCTCGCCAAATGTCCGTGCCAGTCCCTCTACTACCGGAATGTAGCTTGCTAATATCGGATGTACGTTTTTCATATTACCCCTCGTTCACTTCCACAATCATCTCAATTTCGATCGGATTGTTAAACGGAAGAACAGATGTCCCAGCTGCCGCTCTCGCATGCTTACCCGCTTCACCAAAAATTTCGATGAGGAAATCAGAAGCTCCATTAACCACCCGCGGCTGCTCGTAGAAATCAGGGGCGCTGCTGACGAGTGCGAACAGCTTGACAATCCGTGTGATTCGATCCAAATCACCAATCTCGCTTTTCAAAATGGCTAGCAGATTCAGAACCGTGACCTTTGCAGCCTCGTAGCCCTGCTCGATCGTCACATCCGATCCGAGCCTGCCTAGATATATCGGGTTTCCATTTACATAGCACCCAGCACCGGATGTATAAATGACATTGCCAGTCTGTACACATGACACATAGTTCGCCATGGTTGGAGGAACTGGCGGCAACTCATACCCTAACTCTTTTAAACGCTGCTCTACTTTGGACATAAGACCATCACCTCGTCATCAATTTCATCCCTTTCTTTAACCATACTATTCTGTAAATTCTTCTTCAACAATTTTTTGTATGATAAAAAATTTATTTGAAATCCATATACTGTAGCCTTAACAAAAAAGGACGCCGACTAGGCATCCCCTTATGAAAATCACAGAAAACTCAACTCCGCCCCTATCCGTTGGCTCCACTCATTACCTTCTGGATAGATGGTTTCACACGGATCGCTTCCGAGTAGAAATACACATGTCTTTTGCCTGTAATGGGATGGGTCGTCACTTCTGTCTCTACGCCGAAAACATTCCGAATCAGCTGGGGTGTCAAGACTTCCTCCGGCGTCCCTGAGGTAACGATTTCCCCCTCACAGATCACGTACAGACGATCACAGTACATCGCTGCGATATTGAGATCATGCAACGAAGACAAGACCGTAATTCCCAGCGTTTTGACCAGATCCATGACCTGCAATTGGTATCGAACATCCAAATGATTCGTCGGTTCATCAAGGACAAGAAACTCAGCTTGCTGCACCAACGCTCTGGCAATCAGCACCCGCTGCTTCTCCCCACCCGATAAACTGAAAAAGCTGCGATCGGCATATGTATGCATCCCTACCCGCTGTAGCGCATCTTCACAAATTCGAGCGTCTTCTGCGTTATCGGACTGAAACAGCCGTTTATGCGGAGCACGTCCCATATTCACGATTTCGGTTACCGAAAAATCGAATTCAACAGAGGACTCCTGCCGTACTGCCGCCATTCGCTGAGCGTTTTGACGTGAGGTTAACTTATACACGTCGTCGCCATCAAGCGAGATCCATCCCGAACGCGGCTTCAATACGCGATAAATGCTTTTTAGCAATGTGGACTTCCCACTGCCATTCGGCCCGATCAGCCCCACAAACTCTCCAGAGCGCACCTCCAGACTGACGTTGCGAAGGATTTCCTTTTTCTCCAGTTCGACCGATATATTCTCCACCAACAAATTCATCGTTCGCTACCTCCAAAGGAATAAGAACTCCGCAACATCAACCAGATAAAGAATGGACCTCCACACAGCGCTGTCAAAATACCAATTGGCAGCTCTTCCGGTGCAAATGCGAGCCTGGCGACTACATCAACCCAGATTAGAAATATCGCGCCAAATAAAGCGCTGACAGGAAGAACACGTCTGTGATCTGATCCGACCATCACACGGACGATGTGGGGCATCATTAATCCGACAAAACCGATTGATCCCGCGATGGACACGATTACCCCCGTGAGAAGTGCCGTGATCACCAGGAGAAGCTTGCGGAATTGTACCGTATTAACCCCCAATGTCCCCGCTGACTCCTCGCCCATCAGCATCGCATTCAACGAGCGGTATTGGGCCATTAAGACGATGAGACAGATGACGACAATCAATGTAGGAATAGTCAGGTACTCCCATTTCCCGCCAGCCAGACTTCCACTTAACCAAAACAGGACCGTCCCAATTCCATGCTCATTCGGCGCTGAAAAGACAAGGAGACTGGTAATGGCAGACAAGATCGCAGATATCGCAATTCCAGCCATGAGCAGGCGTACTGTGGAGTTTTGTCCTCCGATACGGGATAGCGTAAAAATGAGAATGATTGACACAAGGGAGCCTGTAAAAGCGCCAAAGGATAGCGCATACTGCCCGTACATGCTGAATGCTCCGAATATAATGACCGAGGTAGCTCCAACCGAAGCACCTGAAGATACACCTAACACATACGGGTCAGCCAGGGAGTTGCGAACCAACGACTGGATCGCTACTCCCACGACAGACAGACCTGCGCCGACGATCGCCCCCAAGAGTACACGCGGAAAGCGAATATCCCAAATAATCGTTTGCTCCCCTTTGGACCAATCCACCTCAATCCATTGGGTCAATATCGGAATTTTTGATAAGGCGATTTTCCATACCGTTGTCGGCTTAATCTCCACTGATCCCAAGGTAACTGCGAACGTAATCGAGAGGAAGAGTCCGACCAGTAGAGTAATGATGATATAAGGTAACTTGATCTGTTGCAGTGTTATTCCCTCCCTTAAAAGGGGTGTACTCTATTTGAATTTATCCGGGTAGAGTCCTTCCGCCAAAATTTTTAGCGCAATCGGTGCTCGAACGCCTTCAGAAGCCGCGGACAATGGCAATACCATTAGTCGTTGATTTTTAATCGCCGGGATATCCGCCAGTTCTTTTTTGGTCAAAAGGAAATTGCGTTTTTGCTCAACGGTTCTATCACCGTAGTCTACGATAATAATCACGTCAGGATTGCGACTCACTACTTGTTCCCAACTGACCTCTGCCCAACCCTTTTGAATGTCATCAAAAATGTTCTTACCACCAGCAGTCTTGATTAAGGACGTCATGTAGTTGTTGGCTGCTGTGAATGGTTTATCTTCTCCGTTGTCGTACACGAATACTTTAAGCGGCTCGTCCACTTTGCCAATTTTACTAATCGTTTGATCCAATTCACTCTTCATTTTATTAATCAAATCATTGGCTTTGTCTTCCACACGGAAAATGCGTCCAATATTCGTAATGTCTGCAAACACATCGTCGATTGTCGGGCCAGGCATGCTAGAAGACGCTTGCAGATACGATTTGATGCCGACCTTTTCCAAATCCTGCATCGATCCTACACCCTTTTCGCCGAAGCCGCTTTTCCATCCGGCGTACACGAAGTCTGGGTTCGCTGCCAGCAGCACTTCTTTCGTAGGATACTTGTCAGACAGTACCGGAATCTTGTCGTAATCTGCTTTTAACTCTGGAAGGATTTTATCGTCTAGGTATGCAGTTCCGACCATTTTATCAGCCAGGCCCAATGCCAGCATGATTTCGGTAACGTGTTGGTTCAAAGTCACTGCACGCTCAGGTGCTGTTGGATAGGTCATTTCGATGCCATTATTGGTTAGTGTTACAGGCTTGCTCTCTGCTGCTGGTGCAGCCGTTTGTTCGGTTTTGGCTGGAGCCTGTGTTGTCGTAGTGGAGCCGCATGCCGAAACCAAAAGCATGGCAGCTGTCATGATACCGAAAGCTAGTCCTTTCATTACTGTATGTGGTTTGTTTGTCTTCAACATCTGTAATCCCCTTCTCTGTATGTATATGATGAGTTGAACGAAATCCTCCACAAAAAAAGCACCCCCCATTTCAATCGGGAGGTGCATGACAAACGTAGATATAGCTATAAGCAGGCACAAAGGCGCCGTTTCATAGGCTGTTTCCACATCTGCCCCATCCTCGTGGGTCGATTGTATATGATCGCATGGCAGGTCTCCTGGCTTACGAATCAACACACCCAGCTACCTTCCCATTTTTTGTCTCGCAAAAAACAGTGGCTATTCGCTAGTTGCTCCTCGTTACAGTGGCGGGACCGCGCCGGTTTCTCACCGGACTTCCCTTTTAAGCTGACGGCATATGCCATCTAGCACCATTCGATACGTATTCAATTTTTACGATTTATTCATTCATTGATAGTAGTCAGTTTTTTCGGGAACTGCGTGAGAATTTCAACGCCCGTTTCCGTAACCAATACATCGTCTTCAATCCGCACTCCGCCTACACCTGGCAGATAGATGCCTGGCTCGATCGTAAAGACCATCCCTGGACGAAGCACTTCTTGGTTCTGGCTGTGAACAGATGGATATTCATGTACATCCATCCCAAGTCCATGCCCAAGACGGTGCATGAAGTATTCTCCGTAGCCTTTTGCGGTGATGACATCGCGAGCGGTTTTATCCAAATGCGCAAAAGTCACACCCGGACGAATCTCAGCAATGGCCGCTTCGTTGGCAGCCAATACTGTCTCGTAAATTTCTTGAAGCTGAGCACTGATCTCGCCTACAGCAAAGGTACGGGTAATATCGGATACATATCCGTTGGCTGCTACCCCGATATCAAACAAAAGCAAGTCGCCTTCTTGCACCTGGCGCGTTCCTGGTTTCCCGTGTGGCAGTGCCGACTTCTCCCCTGCCAATACCATGGATGTAAAGGACGGACCTTCGGCACCCAAGCGCTTCATCTGGAATTCCAGCTCAGCTACGATTTCTGTCTCGGTCATGCCTGTCTTGACTTTTTTCAGGGTCTCCCGCAAGGACTCCTCGACCAACTGAACAGCGTGCTTCAAACGCTCCACTTCATCCGCCGATTTGATCAAACGCATTTCACGCAGTGGCTCTTCCACATCCACATAGCTCGACGCCAGAACAACTTGTCCAAGTGCTTCATAGCGCTCGACAGTCATATGACTTTTTTCAATACCGAGCTTCGTCAAGTTCGCTGGCAACACTTGCTTGAGGATTTCATAGGGGTTTTGGATATCCGTATGTGTATGGATATCTTGAACGAACGAAGCCTCTGCGGCTGCCTCACGATCAAGAGCAGGTACAATCAAAGAAGGTTTTCCCTCAGCAGGAATAACGAGACCCATAAAACGTTCATGCGGGTCTGTAAAAAATCCGGTCAAATAGTAAACGTGCTTAGGGGAGGTAATCAACACCGCGTTCAGCTCTTGCTCTGTCAAAAACGTGTGGAGCTTCGAAATGCGCTCTTGAAACAACTTCTTCACCCTGCTTTCACCAATTATTCTATTGCGAGAATACCACTTCCCCATCAAAAAAAGAAGAGTTCAAATGAAAAATCTACTTCATATCGGACAACCTAAGGGTGGGGTGAAAATGAAAATGGAACAAATACTCGTCCATCAGGATGGCAAGCAGTTTGCTTTTCACATATCGGGAAAAGGCCAGCCGTTATTGTGTATCCATGCGCCATGCATCGGCTCTATCAATTTTGTTTATCAGCAAACACTCGCAGATACATATCAGATCATTGTCCCTGATTTGCCCGGACATGGCGACAGTTCACCGATGGAGAAGCCCTTTTCCATTGGGGAGCTGGCAGAACAGCTCCATAAGCTTGTCCAGTCACTCGGCATTGAACGTCCCTTTATTTTGGGGTACTCCCAAGGTGTTTCCATCGCCCTTGAATATTGTCTTCGCTATTCGGATGCTGTAAAAGGCGCCATACTCGTGAGCGGCTTTTCCGAAGTGAATGACCTGTATTTACATGGACGATTTTGGATGGCACAGGCAATGTCGATGCTTCACGGAGTCCCTCTTCTTGCCCGTTCGATTGCTTCCTCACATGTCGCTGACCCAGAAATGCGTGAAAAATGGACGGTACAGGCCTCCAAAACAGATCCCACTAGCCTGAAATACCTTTACGCTGCCGGACATCGTTATCATTGTACGGAGCGTCTGGGCAACATCCAGCTTCCGATTTTACTTGCCTATGGCAAACAAGATCAACGGATGCACCATTATGCGCAGATGCTTACCATGAAATTGCCAAAAGCAAAACTCGAGATGATCCCTAACGTGAAGCATCAAGTCATCACGAAAGCTGCTCCTGCTTTCAATCAGTTGTGCCGCACCTTCATGGAAGAAGCATAAAAAAAGAAAAGACAGAAGGACGGGTACCTCCAGCCCCTTCTGTCTTTTTGCGTTTTGACTAGCTCTTCATACGCGGGTCGAGTGCATCGCGCAAGCCGTCCCCGATTAAGTTAAAGCCGAGAACTGTCAGCATGATAGAGAGCCCCGGAAAAATAACAGTCCATGGTGCTTTCTGAATGTACTGACGTGAATCAGCGAGCATTTTTCCCCATTCTGGTTCTGGCGCTTGTGCTCCCAGTCCGAGAAAGCCAAGTGCAGCTGCTTCGATAATCGCTGTTGCGATCCCCATCGTCCCGGTCACAATGATTGGTGCGAGGCTGTTCGGCAAAATATGCTGCATGATAATCCGGGAATTTTTCATCCCAATTGCCCGTGCGGCCATAACGAATTCTTCTTCCTTCAAGCTCAATACGCGGGCGCGTACTAACCGTCCAAATGTCGGAATGTTAATAATCGCAATCGCAATCAAGGCGTTTTGCAAGGAAGGACCCAAGATGGCAACAACAGCGATTGCCAACAGAATACTAGGAAAGGCAAGCATAATATCAAAGATACGCGAAATAATCGTATCGATCCATCTGCCATAGTATCCTGCCAAAAGACCGAGCAAGGTCCCTGCGAGAACGGAGCCAATGACAGAGAACGTCCCTACCCACAAAGAGATTTGTGCCCCATAAATCACGCGACTAAATACATCGCGACCATTGTAATCTGTTCCAAACCAATGCTCTTCGGAAGGTGGCTTGTTTTTCATCACGAGCTTGCCTTCATCGTACGGATACGGAGCAATCCATGGAGCTAAAACCGCCACAACAATGAAAAACAAAATAATCCCGAAGCCCACCAACGCGAGCTTGTTTTTTCGTAGCGTTCTCCATGCATCCTTCCAAGGAGAGACGACTTCTTCTTGCTTCACTTTTAAAGGTACTACATGTGCTTGTGGTTGTAATTGTGGTTGTGCCATGTCTCTTCGTCCCTCCTTAGCGATATTTGATGCGTGGATCGATATAGGCGTACAGAAGGTCGACCAAGAGGTTGATCAGGACGAAAATCGTCGCGATCACAAGGATACCGGATTGGATAACCGGATAGTCACGGTTTCCAATGGCGGTCACAATATAACGACCGACACCTGGCCATCCGAAGATCGTTTCTGTCAAAACAGCTCCACCCAACAGCAACCCTGTTTGTAAACCAATTACCGTCAAGACAGGGATCATCGCATTCTTCAGTGCATGCTTGTACACCACCCAAAACTGTGCTAGCCCTTTTGCACGAGCGGTTCTGACATAGTCGGCACGCATGACTTCCAACATGCTCGATCGAGTAATACGCGCAATGATCGCCATCGGGATCGTACCTAACGCGATTCCTGGCAGGATCAAATGCTTGATGACTTCCCACAGCTGATCCCAACTTCCAGCGATCATCGTATCCAGTATATAAAAGTGCGTAATGGCCTCTACGGGATTACGCGAATCGTCGCGACCAACTGATGGCAGCCATTTCAGTTCTTGGGCAAACACCCACTGCTCCATCAAACCTAGCCAAAAAATTGGCATGGATACACCAACCAAGGCGATCAACATCGCACAGTAGTCAAACCAGGAGTTTTGCTTCCACGCAGAAAGAATTCCTGCATTTACACCGATAAACACAGCAATCAGCATACTCACAATCGTAAGTTCAGTCGTCGCCGCCAAATAAGGCAAGATTTCATCTGAAATCGGCGCATTCGTTTGTAACGATTCCCCAAGATTTCCGCTCAAAATATCTTTCATATAATCGAAATACTGTATGTACCACGGATTATTCAATCCCAATGCCTCTCGTATGTCTGCAATCGCTTGTGGTGTTGCCTTTTCTCCCAAAATCGTCAAAGCCGGATCACCAGGGATGGCACGAATAATGGAAAAAACGATGATTGACATGCCCACTAAGACAGGAATGAGCATTAAAATTCTTCGAATGCTGTAAGCTAGCAATGCCATCTCCTCGCCTTCCTGCATAAAATAATCGCCAAGTAATGAAAGAAGGGTAAGAAGAGGTATGCACTCCTCTTACCCTTTTACGATGAACCAGCTTACTTGAAATCTACTTTTTCCAAACTTTCAGACCCTTTTGGATGCGGGCTGTAGTCTATGATATTCGCTTTTCCAGCCAATGCTGGTGTAGAGTGTGCCAGCGGAACCATTGGCACGTCCTTGAAGATGATCTCTTGTACTTGTTTGTACAGTTTATCGCGCTCCGCCTGGTCTGGAGTGGACTGTGCTTTCATCATCAATTGATGTGCTTCTTCGTTTGCCCAGCGTGTATAGTTGTTGCTGCCGATGTTGTTTTTGTCGAGCAACACAGCCAGGAAGTTGTCAGGGTCGCCATTGTCACCTGTCCAACCAAGCATGAACATTTCTTGCTCACCCAAGCGAGTTTTTTCCAAATACGTTGCCCATTCCATCGTCACGATCTCAGCATCAACCCCGATTTTCTTCAGGTCTTGCTGGATTGCCTCTGCAATCTTCACACCTTCAGGCATGTATGGACGCGGTACTGGCATTGCCCAGAACTTGATTTTGAAACCGTTTGGATGTCCTGCTTCTGCAAGCAATTGTTTTGCTTTATCGAGGTTGAACTCACGATCTTTAATATCGTTGTTATGTCCCCACATGGTCTTTGGCATTGGGTTGACTGCTGGTTCTCCAACGCCATCGAAGAAGGCCGTTACGATTTCAGGCTTGTTAATTGCATAAGCAATTGCTTCACGAACTTTTGGATTGTCGAGTGGCTTCTTCTCTACGTTAAAGCCAATGTAACCAATGTTATTAGTAGGACGGAGGAATAGTTGCAGGTCTTTGTTGTCTTTTACTGCTGGGATATCATCTGTGTTTAGACCATCCATCAAATCGATCTCACCTGATGCCAAAGCAGTCAGACGCGCCGTATTTTCTGGAATGACCTTGAATACCAATTTATCCAATTTCGGGAACCCTTTGTTCCAGTAATCAGGGTTTTTCTCGAGAGTGATGGTGTCGTTACGTTTCCACTCAACGAATTTGAATGGTCCTGTACCAATTGGGTGCTCATTGAACTTTTTAACATCTTTTTTCAATGCTTCAGGCGAACCGATTGCAAAAGGAGACATAGCCAGGTTAGCAAGGAATGGAGCGAGTGGACGAGTCAGTGTGAATTTTACAGTCGTTGGATCTACTGCTTCCACGGATTTGATTACGTGATTCGCATCGCCTTTGTAGCCACCAAACTGGCTAATGTAATACTCGAAGCCCTCTGGCGAATGCTGTGGATGGCTCTTGTCGCTCCAGCGCTCAAAGTTGTATTTGACCGCCTCTGCATTGAAATCAGTACCGTCGTGGAACTTCACGCCAGATTTCAGTGTCAGCGTATAAACAAGACCATCAGGAGATACTTCCCACTTGTCAGCCAACGATGGAGCGAGCTCTGTTGAGCCGTCAGCAAAACCGATCAAAGTATCCATGATGTTCTCTGTTACTTTGAAGGTCTCACCATCTGTTTGTCCGATTGGGTCAAGCCCCTTTGTGTCTGCACCGCGACCGACGATTAATTGCTTCGGTCCAGTTTTTGCAGGCTCAGTTGCAGGTGCCGGAGTTTCTGTCTTTGGTTGTTCTGCCGGCGCTTGTGTCGTTGGAGTGCTAGCGCATCCAGCAATCAGCATGACCAGCGCCACTAGGCTGGTCATGGTTGCGGAGAGAACTCTCTTCTTCATGAAAACATCCCCCTTTTTCTAAATAATGTTCGCATGTTCCTTTTTGGTAGATGGTCGATACAATACCTATTGCTTTGCATCCCCCCTTTACAAGACTTCCTATTCGGCAGACAGACTCCCTTTTGTCGATTAGGACTTGTATAAGTGACAAGCAACAAAGTGTCCGTCGCCTGCGTCCATAAATTCTGGTCGCACAGTACGGCACTCCTCTGTTACATGGGGACACCTCGTATGGAATGTACAGCCACTTGGAGGTTTTGCAGGGCTCGGCACATCTCCCTGGAGGATGACTCTTTCTCGTACAGCATCAGGGTCTGGCGATGGTACCGCCGACAGCAATGCTTTCGTATAGGGATGAAGCGGATTGGAATACAATTGGCTGCTCGTCGTCAGCTCGACAATTCTGCCAAGGTACATCACGCCTACCCGATCACTGATGTGACGCACTACACTCAAATCATGGGCAATGAACAAGTATGTAAGGCCGAATTCGCGTTGCAAATCCTGCATGAGATTGAGCACCTGCGACTGAATGGACACGTCCAGTGCAGACACGGGCTCATCCGCAACGATCAATTTGGGCTTGAGCATCAGCGCTCTCGCAATACCGATCCGCTGCCTCTGTCCTCCGCTGAATTGATGCGGATAACGGCTCGCATGATAGCTGCTCAGACCAACGATCTCCAGCATTTCCTGCACGCGCTTTTTTCGCTCTGCCGAAGAACCCAAACCATGTACAATCAAGGGCTCTTCCAAAATTTTCTCAATATTATGTCTAGGGTTGAGTGAAGCAAACGGGTCCTGAAAGACAATTTGCATGTCACGTCTCATCTTTCTCATCGCATCTGTGGAAAGCGACATGACATTGGTCCCGTCAAAAGTGATTTCACCGGAGGTCGGTTCAATCAGTCGCAGCAAGGAACGTCCCGTCGTGGACTTTCCACAGCCACTCTCACCTACCAGCCCCAAAGTTTCTCCACTCTTAACGGTAAACGATACATCGTCTACCGCCTTTACTACACCTACTTCCCCTCCAAGAACACCGCCTGTGATTGGGTAGTATTTTTTCAAGTTTTTTACGATCAGAAGATCTTCTGCCACCTGCATGCTCCTCTCGGGTTATTCGGTCAGCCAGCAGCGGGAAAGGTGATTGTCCCCTACCACTTTTAATTCTGGCATCTCACTGCGGCATCGGTCTGATACTTTATCGCATCTAGGTGCAAAACGGCATCCGACAGTAAGCGAACCCGGAATCGGGACGTTGCCTGGAATCGAATAGAGACGCTCCTGTGATCCTTCTAGCTTCGGCAACGAATTCAACAAGCCGATCGTATAAGGATGCTTCGGATTTTTTAAGATCGTACGAACGTCGCCTTGTTCAATCACGTTTCCTGCGTACATCACCACGACGCGGTGACACATTTCCGCAACGACCCCAAGATCGTGGGTAATGAGGAGAATGGCTGTGTCTGCTTCCCGGTTGAGTTGGCGCATCAGGTCCAAAATCTGCGCTTGAATCGTCACGTCGAGAGCGGTAGTAGGCTCGTCTGCAATCAAAAGCTCAGGATTGCAAGCCATTGCCATCGCAATCATGACACGCTGCCGCATGCCCCCGGAAAGCTGGTGCGGGTATTCATCGACGATGGCTTCTGCTCGAGGAATTCCGACTTTTTTCAACATCTCAATGGCACGTGCTCTTGCGCCCTTTTTGCTCGCCTTCGTATGTAATCGGACTGATTCTCCTATCTGGTCTCCAATCGTAAACACCGGATTTAACGACGTCATCGGCTCCTGAAAGATCATCGCAATTTCATTTCCGCGGATGTCTCTCATTCGCTTTTCGTCGACAGATACGAGGTCCTCCCCCTTGAATTTAATCGAGCCTCCCACGATTCTCCCTGGGGGATTGGGTACTAGCTTCATAACGGAAAGGGAGGTAACGCTCTTTCCGCAGCCGGATTCGCCTACGATACCGACTACTTCTCCTTTTTGTACCGTGATCGTCACGCCATCAACGGCAGGGATTTGGCCGCGGTCCGTGAAAAAGTGCGTTTGCAGGTTTTCGATTTGTAGGACAGGATGTGACACGTGGCTCACCTCTCTCACCGATATATACTTCCAAAATAGACCTATCAGTAGACATTATGCCATTTATTCAATTTTTTCGCAACACAATAAATTCAAACTATTATCTCTTTACTGATTAAAAAGAATATTTCACTTGCGTTTTAAAATTATGTAAAAGAATTTCATGATAGCCCTTTCATTGTTGATGTAGCCTCACTTGCACTGTTTTAGCAGATCGAATGAAGCATCTGTGGTCGCATGCAAAAGACCCGCCTGTACGGGTCTTTTGTCACTGGGGCTTTCTGCACCCCTTCTTTTTGCGCATAAACCATTTTCACGGTTCAAAAAAACTCCCTACCCAATCGACAAAACTCTGCGCCCCACTTTTAATGCTTCCACCCAAAGTCAAACCGATCCGACTGACGTAGTTGACCATTTCCTTCGGGTTGGCGGTCTGAACCTGCTTGCCCATTACCGCGATCTCCACTTGCCCTTGATCCACTTTTTTGATGGAAAAGGTTTGAGCCTGCCCCTCAGGCACTCCACTTACCTTGGATATTCCACGCTCAGCCGTTTGCAATCCCAAAACTACCCCGACCAGCAAGATGATTAACAGTCCAGTCAGCTTCATCGTCACGTTCATGCCCGTCACCTCTTTGCAGGCTCGTCAGAAACTGTTTTGCCTACTTTTTCAGCTTGCTGATAATAGGCTGCGAAAACATCAGCCAATGCTTCTGCCGTATTCATGCTTTCCTGCACGCTGTTTTCCGTACCACCTATTTCTATTAACAGACTTCCCGGGGAGAGGGACTGATTATACTCGCCATGATCCGTTTTTGCGCCTTTTTCCATCACGCCACGCGAAAGCTCTGGGTACATTTTTTCCATCAACTCATGAAGCTCCGTTGCAAACGCCTCATTTTTCTCGTAGCTTTTGTTTCTTTTCCCGATGACGAACAATACTCTTCCATACGTTTTTCCTTTGATCGTGACCGTTGTACGCTCTCGTGGCGCTGTGTCTCGATGCAGATCGAAAAAGTAGTACAGCTCCTTGTTTTTCACCGTTGCTGATTTGACTACTTGCAAAGATTCCGCGTAGGAGAAGGAGTAGTGCATTTTTTTGTTCAACAGCTGCTGATAGATGTCGTCGGTGCTCACGTCCGAACCAATTCCTCTGTCATTCAACGCTTCTGATAAATACTTGCTGATTAACGATATATTTCTCGTAGGATGATCGACGGAGGTTCCCACTGGCTTCGTCTCACTGAACCACGATTCCCGATTGTGCGAGTTGTAGACGTAAACGATTTTTTTGCCGTTCGTGATGGAATTGGGCACAGGAACTGGCTTCGTTTCGCCTGACTTCGTGGTATCCTCCGGCTTTGGCTCTACGATCGGAACTACTTGCGATTGATCCTCTACCTGTCTCGGATGAGCGGGGTACTCCAAATAAAAATCTGCGAGAGAAGCTCCTTTTCCCTGCACGACAAACCTGGCATCCTCTGTCGTTACCATCCCAGGGAGCTCCCTGCCTAGTAAGCTACGCAAGTCTCCTGGCTGTATATTGGTTGCCAAGCGAAAGAGAAAACCCGTTACGCTATTCGTGCGATCATCAGCCTGTGCTTGCACCGTTTCGGACAAAACCGGAATTTCCTGCCCCATCCACCCCAAAATCGCCAGACTGGAAATATGAGAAGCGGCCTGTTGAATGGCGGAGGAAGAAATTGCGATTCGGTTCCCGCCGAGCGAAAGCACTCCTGTCATGACAAACAGGAAGGCGGTTATAAATGAAAGAACAACGAATTGGCGTTGAATGAGGGTCGCCATCTGTCTCACTCCTCTAGCTGTAGCATGTTTGCACGTCGGGAGAACTTCCCCTCGTGCTTGTCTATGCTTTAGCTTATGAGGCTCATAGAGACGATAGAACCCTTTTCTAGCTTTTCTCTCTCACTCTAGCTTTTTACGACTTAGTGGGTATACGAGCCGCTATTTTCTTCATTCACTGCACTGTGCAAGGCGCGATTCAGACCTGTTGCGATCACATTCGCCACGCCTTCAATAAAATCGTCCACTTCTTTTGGGGTGACGACCAGATCCTGTCCCAGCGGTCGGAGGACCTCATGAATCAGTTGTCGTTTCTCTTCTTCCGGCAGTGAACCTACCAAACCCATGAATGTCTTACGTGATTCCATGTCGGGCAAGTCCTCTTCCGTATACGGTTCCTTACGCTCTGGCAGCGTGCTCATTGCCAGTTTGTTAAACGCCCGCTTGCTCTCCACCATCGATTGTCCAAAATGCCCCATCAAGTACGTAATTGCATCATTTACAATCGTGGAGGCAAAAACGACCGTAGGGACTCCTATCGCAATCACAGGTACACCAAGCGTAGTCTGATCAATCGCTTTGCGCTTGTTTCCGACCCCTGAACCGGGATGAATCCCAGTATCCGATATTTGAATCGTCGTGTTGACCCGGTGCAGAGCGCGGGACGCAAGAGCATCGATACAGATGACAAAATCGGGTTTGCTTTTTTCCACGACACCAAAAATAATCTCACTCGTTTCTATACCCGTAATCCCAAGGACACCCGGTGATAGCGCACTGACTTCCCGATACCCTTCTCCAACGGTTTCAGGCGCCAGCGTGTACAGATGACGTGTAATCAACAAATTTTCCACAACCATCGGCCCCAGCGCATCCGGGGTCACATTCCAGTTGCCGAGACCAACCACGAGAGCCTTTTTGTCCTCAGTGATTCCCAGTTGTTTGAGAAACATGGCAAATTCGACGGAGAATCGCTTGGTCACCTGCTCTTCGATCGAGGTATCATTATCCCGCAGCTTTGGCACTTCAATCGTAAGGTAATGCCCCGGAAGCTTGCCGATTTCCTTCCCCGCTCCCTCTGTTTCCACATGTAATCTCGTTACTTTCACATTGGGCTCGCTGTCATCAGCTTGCAGCCAAACGCCCTCAATATCGCTCTGGTTTTGTTGCTGGGCAAGCTCGTGGGCCTCCACTGCAAGATCCGTACGAATGGAATAACCAGACAAATCAATGTTATGTGCCATGTTCATCAGCTCCTTTGATCCGAAGTGAATAAAGTACTGACCATTTTGTTCCTGCTACTAGCTTGCTTGAATCCTTCATTTTTATTCCGAATCCTTTCTTGCAAATGGGTTCGCCCCATGCTAGAATTACTTTGTTGTATGACTGTATGTCTATGGTCGTCTAAGGAGGTGACACACATGCCAAATATTAAATCCGCGATTAAACGCACCAAAACAATCGAAAAGCGTCGCGCACACCGTGCTTCTCAAAAGTCTGATCTGCGTACTTCCATCAAGAGCTTTGAGAAAGCTGTCGCTGCTTCCGATGTAGCATTGGCGAAATCTACTCTTCTGGTGGCTGTGAAAAAGCTGGACAAGGCCGCTTCGAAAGGTCTCATTCATAAAAACGCAGCAAACCGTCAAAAGTCTCGTTTGATGAAAAAGCTTAACGTTCTGAGCGCTCCTGTAGCGTAAGAGACCAAGCGCAAAAAAACCCCGTGAACATCTTGTTCTAGGGGTTTTTTTACTGTAATAAACGTCATGACCGTTTTGTTCGTTCGTCATGTGCACGTGCAATGAATAATTCGAGGGCGAGACGTTTGTCTACCTGCCCTGACTTCATCCGAAAATCTTCTTCCGCCAGAATGCCCAGTAGTTTTTTCAACGACTCCTCAGAAAAATGACGTGCTTGCTCCATTGCTTTTTTCACCGCGTAAGGATGCATCTTAATCATACCTGCCATCTGTTGCTGCGAATAACCACGCGGCGCCAATTGCTTGACATGCAACAGCATGCGGAACTGCCTCGCCAAGAGAGCCAGCAGCTTAATCGGCTCCTCTCCTGTTTTCATGCAGTCGTACATCATCCTGAGTGCCTTGTCCAATCTCCCCGAAGCGACCTGCTCAATTAGCGCAAATACATCCTGCTCCAGCGTACGTGCTCCAAGCAGCTCGATGACGTCGTCCGTGATGCTTTCACCCACCCCGACAAACAGAGCCATCTTTTCGATTTCCTTGTCCAGAAGACGCAACTCGGCTCCTACTCGCTCCACAAGCCTCATGGCTTGCTGACGATCGATTTTCGCCTGGTATTTACCCGCATGCCGCTCTACCCAGCCGTACAAATCTCCGTCTTTTAACAACGGAAAGGGGATCACTTTCGCTTTTTGCTGCAGCGTCTTGACCAGCTTTTTTCGTTCATCGAGCTTGTCAGCTTCCGTATGTAAAATAAGTGTGGTGTAGGGAGGCGGATTTTGCAAATAATCGAGCAAAGCATCCGGGTCGCTTTCTACCTTAGTCGAAGGCTTACTTCCTGTTAAAAAGTAGGCTTGTCTGGCAATCACCAATCGATGCTCGCCCATAAACGGCAAGGTTTCCGCATCCTGTAGAATTTCACTCAATCCTATTTCAGTACAATCATACACACTCATATTCAAATCCGTAAATTCTGGATCAATCATTTCTTTACGAGCCAACGCCAAAAAATCTTCGGCCAGAAAAGACTCCGGCCCGTATAAGACGTAGATCGGCGAGAATTGTTTTTGCCGTATTTCGCGAATAGCCGATAGGAGTGGCATACGTTTTCTCCCCTTTCCTTCTTCTTACCTGCGTTATTATAGCACATGTTGCTCAGAACAAAGCGAAAAAAAACCGCCACCAGTGAATCGGTAGCGGTTTTTTCATCCGTTGGCACCTCTATGTAAACGTTTAGGGAAAAGCCCCGGGATTCCTCCTCCCCAAACGGTAAGCAGGGGGTGCTTGATAATGTACTATACGCAAAATCCTCGCAAGCGGTGCCGGTCCATACGTGGAAAAAAGTTAGTCATTATCATCTTTATCTTTTTTCTTCTCTTTATTTTTTCCCTTGTTTTTCTCCTCTTGCTTGTCCCCACCGTCGTCCTTATCGTCATTAGCAGGTTCTTTGTCTTCTCTGTCCTGATTCTCCTCCAGTCCGATCGGCCATACCGGTGGCTTATCATCTGTTATTACTGGCGTTGGAGGTACAGGCTTCTTTTGTGGTGGTGGCGGCGTTTTCGTTTTCTTCGGTGGCGATGTTTGCTTTTTCTCGGTCTTTGCCGGTGGCCTTTTACTCTTCGTCTGAGTAGTTGCTCCACTTGACTTTTTTGCCTTGTCCGTTTCCTCTTTTGAATTCGATGGTATTGGATTATTGCTTGGAGGAGTCGGATCATCTGGCCCAGGGGTTTTGGGTTGTTCCACGACCGCTGGCGTCATGTCCGTTCCGTTCTGGAACGAATCGACTTCTTGCTTCTTACCATCACCGCCCGAAAACAGCATGCCAACCAATAAGCTAGCAGCGACAGCCGTACTACCAAGACTGGCCATCCACACTTTCATCCGCTTCCACTTTTTTGATTCCGGCAGCGAAGACGACTCACGCTTAACTTCCAGAGTGGGCAGGATTTCCTCGTTCATCGTAGATGTCACCGCAGCAGGCTTTGCAGCGGCTGATTCCAGCTTGGGCAGGATAGAATCTACGATGCTGAACGGAGGTACGACAGGGGGCAGATGTTCCAATTGTTGTGACACATCTTTCAAACGGTTGTACATAAGCTGCAGATCAACATCTTTCTGAATCAAACGATGGAGCAATTGCTGCTCTGACTCCACCAGATCTCGATCCAGATCCCGCTGCATGAGTTCAAAAATCTCTTCGTTGGTCATCAACCGATCCCCCCTTTCTGGTAGTCGTACAACAGCTCCTGTAACTGTTGCCTAGCCCGAAATAAATACGACTTTACCGTGTTAAGCGGCAAATCTAGTGCCTCCGCTATTTCTTGATAGGACAAATCCTCTAGATAGCGGAGTACTACAACCATCCGGTATTGCTTTGGCAATCTTCCGATGGCTTCCTGGATGTCATTCGACAGCCCGGTGAGAAGGATTTCTTCTTCTACGTTGTTACGATCAGGAATGATCAACTCGTGCTCGTCAATTGAGACCGTTTCCTTCTTCGCGCGAAATTTATCCATACAGACGTTGCTGACAATGCGTTGTACCCAGGTTGAGAACTTTGCTTTTTCCTGATAGGTGTCCAACTTTCGATAAATACGAATGAGGACTTCCTGGGAGGCATCTAGCGCGTCTTGTTCGTTCCCTAGAATGTAATAAGCGCTTCGGTAAACGGAGGTCTCAATAGATCGAAGCAGTTCGACTAGCGCGTCATGATCCCCGGATTGCGCCATCCTGATCAACTCTGCTTCATGCATATTCTCTTCTCCCCCCTACAGACGGTTCGCTCATTGAAAAAGTTGCAAACAGTTTATGTATCCAATATTTGGGTCTGCCAATATAATCCCGTAGGTGTAATAACCAGCGTAATCGCTCCATGAGCATCAGTCCTGTACACGGCGGAACCCGATTTTTTTAAGCGATGCAGTACTTCGGACGATGGATGCCCGTACCGATTTTTCACCCCGGCAGAGATTACAGCAACTTTTGGTGCTGTGACTGCAAGGAGCTCTTCGGTGCTCGAGGTATTGCTTCCATGGTGGGCTACTTTCAAAACATCCACAGAAGTCAAACCGTTTTGAACAAGCTGGCTTTCCCCATCCTTTTCAATGTCACCCGTAAACAATACAGTCTTGTTATAAGCAGTCAGCTGGAGTACTACGGATGCATCATTTCCTGAGAAGGTCGATTCCCCCGGGTGCAGCCACTTCCACTCGATTCCCGGCCCATCTGACCAAGATTGACCCGGGAGCCCAGTTACAATCGGAACCCCTTCTTGTTGAAAAAGCTGGACAATCTCGCCCTCCAATTTGGAAGGTGCTGTCCCATTCACCAATACCTCTCCAAAAGAAAAATGAGGAATAAGCGACTTTACTCCCCCGATGTGATCCAGGTCACCATGCGTCATGACGACGCGGTCGATTTTCTCGATTCCTCTGGCCATCAGAAACGGCAGAACGACGTCTTTCCCCACCTCAAATGGGTCACGCTTTTCCATCCATGGTTCAGCAGCTGGGAACCGCATTGTCCCACCTGCATCCATTAAGTATACCTTCTGATCACCAATTTCGACAACGATGGAATCCCCTTGTCCGACATCAAGGAAGGTAATTCGCACTTCTTCGACTCCTGAAAACGGCTGTCTAGCTGCTACAATAAACATGAGAAATATAACGAAAGTAAGCATTATATCACGCTTTCGATGATAGCCCAACTTCCATGAAATGGGCAGAACACCCAAAAAGCAGGTATACAAAACAAGCCACCACCACGAAGGATGCGGCCAATATGTGAAAGGGAGCCTCATTTTTTCGATAGCAAACAGCGGGAGATGAATCCATTTCAGCATAGCCGTTGATACCCAAACAGGGATCACGGCCAAAAACGGATGGACGAAATCGAGGACAACCGCGATATACCCGAACGGTAGTGCTATAGCCGAGAGAATCGGTGTCACTACCAAATTGACCAGCCAAGACACTGGTGAAAACAAATGAAAATGATAGATGAGAAACGGGAAAGAAACGAGCTGGGCTGACAAAGTAACCGACACAAGTGTACGAATCCAGACGGGTACCCGCACAAACACACGCAAGCTGTATGGCACAAAAATAATCAGACCAAGTGTCACCGCAAAGGAAAGCTGAAAACCGACATGCCACAGCTGATACGGATTCAACACCAGCATCAGAATGAGTGCACCTGCCCAGACGTCCTTGCCGTCCAACCTCTTTCCAAATACTTGACAGAGAAGACCCACACTCCCCATCAGTCCAGATCGGATCGCGGACGCGCTGGCTCCCACCAGAAGCACATATCCGATCAAAAACAAAATCGTTACGACAAATGCGAGTCTGCGTCTGATTCCAATCCGTTCCAAACACCACATAAACATGGAGCTAACCAACGTCACATGCAAACCGGAAATCGCGAGGATATGACTTAAGCCCAAATTCGAATACATCGCCGCAAGCTCAAGGTTCACCTCTTGTCCAAGACCAAGCAGCAGCGACTTCATGTAACCCGCTGTTTCTGGATCAGTAAATAATGATTCAATTCTCTTTGCACCCGAGTCCTGCCACTCTTGAAAGCTTGCCGACACGGAAAAAGCAGGTATCACATCAATCGCTTGATAGCTTGTTTCTCCTGTAACATGGACGCCTTGCCAATACAAGTAGCTGGCGTAGTCGAAGGCATGAGGATTACGCGTAGGAGCTGGTAGGGATAATCGGATCGGAGCCACGATAACACTGCCACGTCTCCACTGCTCTATTTGTGTTGCTTCCTGGAAAGAAGCAAGTTTAACACGAAGCGCGATTTTTTCGAGAGACCGATGCACGTTCTGATCAGGTTGATTTTCACCCCAGGATGTTATCGTGACAAAAAATCGTGCTACATCCCCGTCCCGTCTCACAGGTGAATCAATGACACCTTCTATCCAGATGCTCTGCTCCCTTTCTGCCAATGGTTTCACTTCAGAGCTGTGGAGAATCTCGTACCCACAAAAAAAGAGACCTGCTAGAATAATAATCAGTGAGTAGCATGCAACGAATTTGCGGTATGGTAACGGGATACATGCAACGATTGCCCATGATACGCCTGCAGCCAACAGCAGCCAAGCAGGATGTAAATAGGCGGACAAAATGAGGCCGATCATCATCGCTAGGCTTGCTATCCATATTGACACTGCAATTCCCCCGTCCTGTTCTTTCATGAACCGTTTTGTCGAACGAATCATGGTCTCCTAAGGGAGTATATCTAACCGAATGGGGACAAAAATAGAAAAGACGAAAGGCTAATTCCCTTGTAGAATCAGCGTTTTCGAGGTCAATTACTGGCACTCATAAGAGATTGCGCTGATGGTCGATACATGATAGAGTTAGCAGGAGCAATCCAGTGAGAGGAAGAGTCATTTCTTATGTGCGGAATCGTATCACTCTATAACAAGCGGCAAAAGCCTGTTCAACAAGAAGCGATTAGTGCAATGACGGGTGTCATCCTGCACCGTGGTCCAGATGACGATGGTTTTCACCTTGAAGACAACATCGCCCTGGGCTTTCGTCGTTTAAGCATCATTGACGTGGAAGGCGGACATCAACCGCTGTTTAACGAAACACGTGACATCTGGATTATTGGTAACGGTGAAGTCTACAATTACAAAGAGTTACAACAATGGTTAAAGGACATCGGTCACGTTTTCCATACCGATTCTGATATTGAAACCATCCTCCACCTTTATGAAGAGGTAGGAACAGATGCACCTAAGCATTTGCGCGGGATGTTTGGCTTTACGATCTACGACTCCCGTAAAAAACGTCTGTTTGGGGCACGCGACCATTTTGGAATCAAGCCTCTCTACTATGTCGAGACAAATGATTCGATCGGGGTTGCCAGCGAGATTAAAAGCTTGCTGGAGCTGCCAGGATTCAATCGCGAAGTGAATCCAACCGCTTTTTATCACTATTTGACGTTCCAATATGTACCCGATCCTGACACGATGTTTGCTGGCATTTACCGTATACCGCCTGCTCATTCGTTTGTGATTGAAAACGACCAGATCAAGCTGGAAAGGTACTGGGATGTAGAATTCAAGCCAGATGAAAGCAAGCCGTTCTCTTATTTTGTTGAGGGTACGCGCAGTGTCATGCTCGAATCTGTCGACAAACACCGGATTAGCGAAGTTTCTCGTGGAGCCTTCTTGTCTAGTGGTGTTGACTCTAGCAGTATCGTTGGGATGTTGCGTACATTCGAGCCAGTCAAATCTTTTTCTGTCGGCTCAGATATTCCTGGTTACAGCGAGCTCGATTATGCGAAGCGAACCGCCGCATATTTGGGATCGGAGCATTTCGAGCGCGTGATAAACGCCAAGCAGTACATGGATGAATTGCCGCGACTTATCTGGCATCAGGACGAACCAGTAGCGGACCCCTCTGCCATCCTGCTCTATTTTGTAGCGCAGATGGCGAGTGAACACGTAACCGTCGTATTGTCCGGTGAAGGTGCAGATGAATTTTTTGGCGGATACAATATTTACAGAGAGCCTCATTCTCTCAAAATGTTTTCCGGGATGCCTGGCTGGATGCGCCATTCCATCGGATATATGGCAGAACGCCTCCCCGATCAGGTAAAAGGGAAAAACTTCCTCATCCGCGGATCGAAAACAGTTGAGCAACGCTTCTTCGGAAACGCACTGATTTTCAGCGAAGAGATGAAAAAGCGTGTCGTCATGGAAGATATCACCCGTTCGGAATCGTATGTATCTCCTTTCACCATCACAGAAGAGATTTACAAACGCGCTTCCGAATATGACGATGTGACCAAGATGCAATACTTGGACATTCACACTTGGCTCAGAGGCAACATTTTGATGAAGGCCGACAAGATGACGATGGCCAATTCTTTGGAGTTACGAGTACCTTTCATTGATCTTAAGGTATTTGAATTCGCCGCTACCATTCCAACGAAGTACAAAATTGCCAACGGCACGACCAAGCACGTGCTTCGTGAAGCGATGAAAGACTTCCTGCCACCTGAGATCCAAACGAGAAAGAAGCTGGGCTTCCCTGTTCCGACTCGTCACTGGCTCAAAAACGAATTTTACAAATGGGCAAAAGAGATCATTTTTGAATCCAAGGTGGATAATTTGATCAATAAGGCCTATGTGCTGTACTTGCTCGATGAACACCGCGAAGGAAATGCGGATTACAGTCGCAAAATCTGGACGATCCTGGTCTTCATGTTGTGGCATCAAATCTTCATTGAGCAAAAGCACAATTTTGAGCCTTTTGTCAGCCCAAATGTAGACCTTCGCCGCAAAAAAAATTCGCTGCAGCATATCGGCTAACAGTGACAACGCAATAAATAGATTTGCAGACCCTCTCTTACTTTTCGTAGCATCGTTGATAGAGAACAAGTTCACTCTATGAACGTATCGCTATGTGAAGGACGGGAGGGTTTTTGTTATGGTGCTGGAGTGGTGGGAGCGTTATCGTCGTATCATCTTGCTGACTGCGGCTGTTCTGTTTGTCGGTTGTAGCTATTGGATCTATCAATGCGACCAATCACATAAGACTGACGAACTACCGTTGCATTCTCCTGCTTATGCAGCATCGAATCTTGAAACAAAAGAACTGACAGATGATTCAGCAGCTGCTCAACCTGCCAAATCTGTAAAAGCGACACCGGAAAAAGATAAGGATAAGGAACCACTCCTCTCTCCTCTCTATGTCGATGTGAAAGGACAAGTGAAAAATCCTGGATTATACCAATTCGAACCAGGTACGCGTGTCGCAAATGCCATCGAGAAAGCAGGAGGAGCACTTCCTGATGCTGACCTTGTCCAGATCAACTTGGCAGCGCCGCTCACAGATGGAGCTGCTCTTGTCATCCCGGCTAAAGGGGCCACCGCGCCAGTCTCCGCATCCATTGGCCTTGTACAATCTGCTTCCAGCGTATCCACCACTGGTGCCTCCTCAGCCATTAATCTCAACATGGCAACTGTCGAAGAGCTCATGAGTCTTCCCGGGATTGGAGAAGCTCGTGCCAAGGCAATCGTGGAGTACCGGACAAAACAAGGGCCATTTCGTTCAGCGGATGACCTGAAACAGATTGAGGGAATTGGCGAGAAGATGTTTGCACGGATAAAAGATCGGCTGGTGGTAAAATGAGTGCTCAGCATCCGGTCATGATCATAGGCACTCCTACATAGAATGGGAAAAGAATATCGGAGGGAGGTATGCCCATGAATAGAATTGGGTTCATTGGTACGGGCAGCATGGGCAGTATCTTGATTGAATCATTGCTGTCAGCCAAGGCGCTGACTCCTGGTCATGTCATTATCAGCAACAGAACCCTTTCGAAGGCGCAGCAACTGGCAGAAAAACATCTCGGGCTCATTGTCGCGCACAGCAATGCCGATTTGGTCAAAGAAGCTACAACGATTGTGCTGTGCGTCAAGCCACTGGAATATAGCGTGATGCTCGAACAAATTGCTCCTGCCTTAACGCCAGACCACCTATTGATTACGATCACCAGTCCGATCAAGCTTGCGGATTTGGAGACTCAAGTTCCATGTGCGGTTGCCAGAGTCGTTCCTTCTATCACAAATGCCGTAATGAGTGGTGTCAGCTTATGTGAATTTGGATCACGAATCCAAGAGGAACAACGTCATTTTATACGAAGTCTGTTTGCCCACATTAGCTCCCCTATTGAGATTTCGGAGCCTTTTTTACGAATTACTTCTGACATTGTGAGTTGTGGGCCAGCTTTTATCAGCTATATTTTGCAGCAAATGATTCAAGAAGCTGTTGAAGAAACTGGCATTTCCGAAGAAGCTGCTACCTACATGACCACGCAAATGCTAATTGGGATCGCAGATCTTTTACGAGAAGAAGCGTTCACCCTTCCTACTCTGCAAAAGAGGGTCTGCGTGCCCGGTGGAATTACTGGGGAAGGTCTGATTCCTTTGCAAAACGGTATTCCCGGTCTTTTCGCCCAAGTATTTCGTCGTACACAAGCAAAGTTTGCCGAGGACCAGGAACTGGTTGCACGAAATTTGAGCAATCAGCCACATTAGCGCAAGGCGAAGAAGCGTTGATTTACGAAAAAAGGAGTGGATACCTGTCACTCACAGGCTCCACTCCTCTTCTTATTTCTTGCCGTCCTTTTCTTAACGAACGACGATATTCACCAGTTTGCCTTGAACAGCGATGACTTTGACGATCGTTTTTCCTTCGATCAGTTCTTTAATCATCTCATTGTTTTTCGCCATCTCTTCCATCTGTTCTTGCGTCGAATCAGAAGCGATGAGCAGCTTCTCTTTGTTTTTGCCGTTAATTTGCAGGACGATTTCTACCTCGTCTTCAACCAGCTTCGCTTCGTCATACGTAGGCCATGCTTCGTATGCCAGGCTCTCGCTGTGGCCCAGTTTTTCCCACAGCTCTTCACCCAAGTGCGGAGCGATTGGAGACAGCATTTTTACCAAGTCCTCCATGAATTTCTTCGGCAGAACTTCTGCTTTATACGCTTCGTTAACGAATACCATCAACTGAGAGATACCCGTATTGAAACGCAGGCCTTCGTAGTCTTCTGTTACTTTTTTCACCGTTTGGTGGTACACGCGCTCCATGCCAGCCACGTTGGAGGTTTCCACGATTTTTCCGTTCAGCTCACCGTTGTCACCTACAAACAGACGATATACGCGATCCAGGAAGCGGCGTGCGCCATCCAAGCCTTTTGTCGACCAAGCGATCGAAGCATCCAGTGGTCCCATGAACATTTCGTACATGCGCAGTGTGTCGGCACCATGGCTGTCGATGATATCGTCTGGGTTTACGACGTTACCTTTGGACTTACTCATTTTCTCGTTGTTTTCACCCAGGATCATTCCTTGGTTAAACAGCTTTTGGAATGGTTCCTTGGTTGGTACGACACCGATATCGTACAGGAACTTGTGCCAGAAGCGAGCGTAGAGCAAGTGCAGCACCGCATGCTCGGCACCGCCAATGTAAATGTCGATTGGCAGCCATTCTTTCAGTTTGTCTGGATCAGCCATTGCCTTATCGTTGTGCGGATCGATGAAGCGCAGGAAGTACCAGCAACTACCCGCCCATTGTGGCATGGTGTTTGTCTCACGGCGTGCTTTCATACCTGTTTCCGGATCGACGGTGTTTACCCACTCCGAGATGTTTGCCAATGGCGATTCACCTGTACCGGATGGTTTGATTTCTTTTGTTTTTGGCAATACGATTGGCAGTTCGGATTCTGGAACGACTTTCATCGTGCCGTCTTCCAAATGGAGAATCGGAATTGGCTCACCCCAGTAGCGTTGACGGCTGAACAGCCAGTCGCGCAGACGGAATGTTACTTTGCGATTTCCTTTGCCTTCCGCTTCCAGCCACTCGATCATTTTGGTGATCGCCTGTTCTTTGTTCAAGCCATCGAGCATACCGGAGTTGATGTGCTCTCCATCACCTGCATACGCTTCTTTGGAGATATCTCCGCCAGCGATTACTTGTTTGATTGGCAGATCGAATGTTTTTGCGAACTCATAGTCGCGTTCATCATGCGCTGGAACCGCCATGATGGAGCCTGTTCCATAGCTGATCAGCACGTAATCTGCAATCCAGATTGGCAGACGTTCGCCGTTAACCGGGTTGATCGCATATGCTCCGGTAAATACTCCTGTCTTTTCTTTCGCCAGATCAGTACGCTCCAGATCGCTCTTGTGCTTCGCTTGATCCAGGTACGCTTCCACTGCTTCTTTTTGAGCTGGTACGGTAATTTGCTCAACCAGCTTGTGCTCAGGAGCCAATACCGCGTAAGTTGCTCCGTAGAGAGTGTCTGGACGAGTTGTAAAGACGGTAAAGGATTCGTCATGACCTTCGATACCAAAGGTTACTTCTGCCCCTTCAGAACGACCGATCCAGTTGCGTTGCATTTCCTTGATGCTCTCTGGCCAATCCAGTTCATCCAGATCAGCCAAGAGTCTTTCCGCATACGCAGTAATTTTCAAGACCCATTGCTTCATTGGGCGGCGTTCTACTGGGTGTCCGCCACGCTCACTTTTTCCGTCAATGACTTCTTCGTTCGCCAAAACCGTTCCCAAAGCAGGGCACCAGTTTACAGCTACCTCGTCAATATAAGCCAAGCCGTGCTCATACAGCTTCGTAAAAATCCATTGTGTCCACTTGTAGTAATTCGGATCGGTCGTATTGATTTCGCGATCCCAGTCGTAGGAAAATCCGAGTGACTTAATTTGGCGACGGAAGGTGTTGATATTGTGCTCGGTAAATTCCGCCGGATCGTTTCCTGTATCGAGAGCGTATTGCTCCGCTGGCAAACCAAACGCATCCCAGCCCATTGGATGGAGAACGTTATATCCTTGCATCCGCTTCATGCGGGATAAAATATCAGTAGCCGTATAGCCTTCCGGATGTCCTACGTGCAGGCCAGCTCCAGATGGATATGGGAACATGTCGAGTGCGTAAAACTTTTTCTTGCCCTCATCCTCGGAGGTTTTGAAGGTCTTGTTCTGCTCCCAATATTGCTGCCACTTCTTTTCGACATTTTGATGACTGAATACCATGGTAAAGCACTCCCATCTTAAAATAGGTGAAAATAATAAAGAAAACCTCACATCCCAGATCGCTGTTGCGAAAGGGACGAGAGGTTATTTAACATTCCCGCGGTACCACCCAGATTGGCAAATGACAAGCATTCACCCACTTGTTTCATCCGTAACGGGGATAAGCCGCTCACCCTTACGCAGTCATTGCTTGAATGACCTTGGGGGCAAGTGCTGGGAGGTGAGTTCAGATAGATTCGGGTTGACTTGCACCATCCGTCAACTCTCTGTGAATGCTCGAATCCTATGCCTACTATTCCTCTTAAACGCGTCGAAATCTGTAGTTATAACGCCATTATAGTCAATCCGAACCAATCATGTCAAACTTTTCGGCTTGCGGGCTGAAAAAAATAGGCGCTCACTCGTTTCTTGTGGCGGCATATCCGAGTAATCAGCGGTGATGACAATGTCTGTGAAGCCGGCATCTGTCAGCCAGCGCATCAGTTGGACAGGCTGGTAAGCCCGTTGCCAATGCTCTTCTTCCATCCGCTCGTACAATCCGTTTGGCTGACGAATGAAAAACGTTAACTGATGCTCTACCTCCAGTCGCAGCGGGTCGCAAAAACATTGCCAAATGTACGAAACTTCATCTTCTACATGTGTGAATGTCTCGTCTCCGAAAATGTGCAGCATCTTGTACGGACTGTGCACATCAAACAGAAAGCTCCCACCGGGCGCGAGATGAGCGAAAACGCGCTTGAACGTTTCCTGCACATCCTCTTCCTCTGTAAGATAACTCAATGAATCACACAAGGAGATGACCGCATCCGCTTCGGGCAAGGACAGCTCGCGCATATCCTGCTCCACCCACGCTACATCCACTTGTTCCTGCCTCATTTTGTCATAGGCGATCGCAAGCATTTCTGTTGAGAGATCCACGCCCGTAACACGGTATCCACGCTTGGCGAGTGGGATCGCAATCGTGCCAGTCCCACAGCCAAGATCAATGACCCGCACAGGCTTCTCTCCCTTTGTCCAATGACGCTCGACCCAATCGAGCCACTGGTCATACGGAGTATCCGCCATCAGCCTGTCATATACTGCGGCCATATGTGCGTATGCCATCTGTCCTTACCCTTGCACGCTGAAGGAAACTTCCTCTGCGTCCTTCCACAGGCGCTCCAGATTGTAAAACTCGCGATCTTCGCGATGGAAAACGTGAATAACGATATCGCCCAGATCAACCAGTACCCAGCGACCTTCATCTGCTCCCTCGATACCGCGGACGTCAAAGCCGTTTTTGTGGGCTTGATCACGGATTTCGCGAACAATTGCCTGTACTTGACGCTCGTTGTTTCCGTGGCAAATCATGAAATAGTCTGCGATCACGGACAGCTTTCTAATATCGAGCACCTTCAAGTTCTCTGCTTTCTTGTCCTCTGCTGCCTTCACTACCAACTGTGCCAAATCTTCTACTGTTTTAACCATCAAAACCCTCCTTCTCTCCCTTTGCGGGAAACCAAATCGTTATATGCGGTCAATGTCAACGGGAAAACCGTCTTTTGCTTCTCTATCAAAAATTGAATCGTGCCTCCCAAGGCGAGTGCCAGGGCGGCATCCAAATCATGCATGGCTTTGCCGCGAATAAAATCGACACCCGGGTAAACCCGGTTTGGTTCTATATAGTCTGCCACACAGACGACTTTTTCTAACAGGGACATGCCAGCCCGACCCGTTGTATGGTAGCGAACAGCTTGTAAAATATCTGCATCCGTCACACCTAGATCAGTCTGGATCACAATAGCTGCTGCAAAGGCATGCCACAGCTCTTTTTCCCCTTCCAAAAGCTCTGTAGGCATATCGTGGCGAACGAGAATCTCGAACATTTTTTCCACAGGCCAGCACTTACAGTAATCGTGCAACAGTCCAGCAAGCTCGGCTTTGTCAGGATCAGCCCCGAATCTCTCTGCCAGCTCGCGAGCTGACGCAGCCACCCCAAGCGTGTGCATGTAGCGTTTTTCATGCATTTGTTGCCGTACGCGAACGAGAAGCTCTTCCCGATTATCCAAAAGTCTCATAGATTCGGTTCTCCTTTATATAGCGCTCCACGGCATCAGGTACAAGATAACGGATGCTTTTCCTGGCAGCTGCCTTCTCGCGAATCATCGTGGAGGAAATGTCCCAAACAGGCATCTCCACAAATGTGACATCCTCGCTCGATTCTTGATCTAGTTCGGTTCCAGGCCTCGCTAGACCTATAAAGCGTACCATATGAATCAGCTCTTGGTACTGGTACCATTTGGGCAAGATTTTTACCATATCTCCTCCCATGATAAAAGAAAAACGGCAATCTGGGAACTGCCTGATGAGCTGAATCATCGTGTCATAGGTGTACGATGGACCTTCTCTTGCGAACTCCACATCTGTTACACGAAACACCTCGTGATCAGACACGGCGAGCTGAACCATTTGCAAGCGGTGATTTGCCAGCGTCAGACTCTCTCTCTTTTTGTGCGGTGGAACGTGTGTAGGCATAAACCAGACTTCATCCAGGCCCGCTTGCTCTCTGGCTTGTTCAGCCGCCAGCAAGTGCCCGCAATGAATCGGGTCAAACGTTCCTCCCATGATCCCTACTTGCTTGATTGGCTGTCTCATTGCATGCAGATCACTTATGGCAGCTTGATCGTCTTGTTCTCCCGGGACTCTTTGTACAAGACAACCGTATGGCCGATCAACTGCACGAGCTCTGCTCCAGCACCTGCTGCCAGATCTTCTGCCACTTGATGTTTATCGTCGTTATTGTTTTGCAAAATCGCTACCTTGATCAATTCACGTACTTCCAACGCTTCTTTGATCTGAGTGATCATATTCTCGTTTACGCCGCCTTTTCCTACTTGGAAAATCGGGGTGAGATGATGTGCTTCTGCGCGCAAAAAGCGCTTTTGCTTGCCGGTCAACATCGGCAATGCCTCCTTTTTCATCCTGCAAAATCAGGTTGTTTTCTTTAATTGTTGCAAGACGACCTCACGCATAACCCCAGTTGGTGCTCGTTCGCCCGTCCACAGCTCAAAAGCCAGTGCACCTTGATTCACGAACATGCCGATTCCGGAATGAACAGTGGCACCGATGGCACGCGCTTCTTTGAGCAGACGCGTTTCGAGAGGGTTATAAATCAGATCGCTAACGGTTAAACCAGAATGAAGCCATTCTGCTGGCACAGGTGTCTCCTGTACGTTTGGCAGCATTCCGATCGATGTCGTATTGATCAACAGCGAAGAGTCTGCGATGGCAGCTGCCCCTTCGCCCTGTTCTACGATTTTCGTAGGTACAATCGTCCCGACATGCTCAGCCAATACCGCAGCTCTTTCCCGGGAACGATTGATGATGCGAATTTCCTTGACTCCTTGTTCAGCCAAGGTAAACGCCACTGCACGCGCTGCGCCTCCAGCCCCTACCATGGTTACCACTTGCTTTTCAAGAACGATTCCCGTCTCTTCCACAAGCGAACGAACATAGCCCATACCATCTGTGTTGTAGCCAATCAAGCGTCCATCACGAGAAACGACGGTATTGACGGCGCCGATTCGTTTGGCGAGCGGATCGATTTCATCCAGCATCGGCATGATAGCAACCTTGTGGGGGATCGTGACGTTAATCCCTTTCAAGCCTAACGCGCGAATACCCGCGACTGCATCTTCCAGATTTTCCGGTTCAACATCGAACGCAGCATAGGCAAACCCCAACCCGGTCTCTGAAAAAGCTGTATTGTGCATCATCGGTGATTGCGAGTGGGAAACTGGATGTCCAAACAGGCCAACCAGTTGTGTTTTGCTTGTAATCATGGAGCTTTTCCTCCCCGGACGTCTCTCTATAGCATATGGCAAGGGGCAAGGCTAACTCGACTTTTCTTGCTTAAGCTAGATCAGCCCTTTGCGCATCCCAACACTTACGCCTTTAGGTGCATGCACGACAACACTTGCTTCGTGTTTTCCTTGGATGCTGACCCAGCCCAAACCGGAAATTACGATGTCGGTCGTCGTGGTGGACTTGTTGATTTTAAAGGTGTGCTTCACAAATGGTGGAAGTGCTTTCGCAGCTTCCTCCCCTGTTGGCGGTACCAGCAAGGTTCCATGGTGCTTTTGCATCACCTCGTCTGCTTTCTCCAGCTTCGTCCGGTGGATGTACAGGTCGTTGTCGACATAGACGATCAACGGCTGTCTCTCTCCACGTGCGAAGTCGATACGGGCTAGACCACCCAAAAAGAGTGATTGTCCAGCATCGAGCTGATACACCTTGGAGTTAATCCGGCTGGTCGGGGTAATTTTTCGCAGATCAGTCGGGGGTACCATATGTCCAATCTGGTCGCGATTAATGATTCCCGGTGTATCAAAAATGGAACGGCCATCCTCGAGCGGAATCTCGATTTTGTCCAGCGTCGTACCTGGGAACGGCGAAGTCGTAATCTCCAGCTCAGCCGCACCGTAGTCATGCAAGATGCGGTTGATCATGGTCGACTTTCCTACGTTGGTTACACCGACGATGTAAACATCTCGACCTTTGCGCAGCTCTCCAATGCGATTCAACAGTTCATCGATATGAAGCCCTTTTTGCGCGCTGATAAGTACGACATCCTCTGGGCGCAGTCCGCGTTCTTTTGCTTCGTGCTGCATCCAGTTACGCACGCGGTTCAGGTTGATGTTTCTCGGCAGCAGATCGACCTTGTTACCCACGAGCAAAATCGGATTTTTCCCGACAAAGCGTGGTAAACCCTTGAGCCAGGAGCCTTGGAAGTCAAAAATATCGACTACCATTACGACAAGAGACTCCGTAGAACCGATGCCATCCAAAATCTTGAGGAAATCGTCATCGCCCATTCCTACGGGAGCTACTTCATTATAATGCTTGATGCGATAACAACGCTGGCAAATGACTACCTTTCTGCCAAGCGCGGATTCAGGTGCATAGCCAGGCTTTTTTGCATCTGCTGTCTGAATGGCAATCCCACATCCAGCACAAGAGCCATGCATTTGTTCCGTCATGCTTTTCTCCTCCACGAAACCATTCCTTTCCTCTCCATCCAAATAAGGGCCACACGCTCCATCTGACGATTAAAGCGCGTCCAAAAACCATCCGTCTGGGCCACAGGAACAACCAGGATCGTATGAAATCCTAATCGATTCCCTCCCAGCACATCGGTAAACAATTGATCGCCAATGACAACAGTCTCAGCGATGGTTACATTCATCTGCCGCACTGCCTGCAAAAAGGCACGGTTTGTCGGCTTTTTGGCCGCATAAATAAACCCGAGATCTAATGGGGCACAGAAGCGGTCTACACGCTCCTTGTTGTTGTTGGAGACAACAGTGACCTGTATGCCTGCCTCATGCATGCGAGCAAGCCAGTTGATGACCTCCTCGGTTGCATGTGGCCTGTCCCATTCCACCAAGGTATTATCCAAGTCTGTAATCACCGCACGGATGTTATTTCGTTTCAATTGATCTATGTCAATGTGATGGATTGATTCGACGAACTGACTAGGCATCAGCTTCTCTAAAAACACGGGGCACCTCCAAATGATGTGAAGCAATCAACCGCGATTTCGGCACCTACTATACCATAATCGACCACTTGGTTGCAAAACAAAAAGCATGATCACTGCTTGCATTGCTCTGTCATCCTGTGTAAAATGACGTTACTGAGGAAACTGTTTTTGTTTTTTTGGTTTTCTGTTAGGTTGTTTTGACTGGGGGTCGATTGCAATTAAAAACCGGATCATGAAAGGTTTTATTGAAGAGATTCGCGATAAAGGCATGAAATTTTCCATGGATGATTTGGCGAAGCGGCTCGGGATCAGCAAACGCACGTTATACGAGCACTTCTCATCTAAGGTAGAAATTCTGGAAACAATCATTCAGCAGTCCTTTGAAGAGGGCGATGAAAAAACACAGCAAATTCTCGCAGATGACAGTCTCTCTCTTATCCATAAAATCAAAGGCGTCATGATGGTTTTACCGACACACTATGAATTTTATGATTTGCGCATCCTCGAACAGATGAAGCGATATTATCCTGAGCAATATGCCCAAGTCGAGGCTTCTCTATCCGAGGATTGGCAGACGCTTCGCGTCCTTCTCGAGCAAGCAATTCGAGAAGGACTCATCGTCAATATGGACGTCACGCTCATGCTGAAGGTCATTGTCGATGCCCTGAATTCTACACTCGACCAACGTTTTTACATGAAAAACCAGATTACAGTTACAGAGGCGCTTTCCGCTATTGTAGATGTCCTCTTGTTTGGATTGGTACCAGCGAATAAAAGGTAACAAATGGCTCGTGGTCATTCCACTAACTTTGGTAGGCCACGATATCGTTTTTCGCAAGAAAACCGATAAAACAAAAATAGTTTTTATAGTTAAGAGGTGTTCCATCATGTCCATCTTTACAAAAATGACCAAACAACAACGAATAGGACTTTTGTTTGTTATCCTGATCCTTTTCATCGATATGCTATTGTACAGCTTGTTGATTCCGATTGTTCCTTATTTTACGGAAGCGCTGCAGCCTTCCTCCACCATGATGGGCGTGCTGTTTAGCAGCTATGCCATAGCGATGCTCATTGCCACCCCTCTTTTCGGGCCGATATCCGATCGGATCGGCAGACGGACCATGCTTTTGATCGGCTTGTTCGGTCTCGCCGCTTCCACGTTATTGTTTGCTTTCTCTGAGACAATGGCCATGTTGATTACCGCTCGTTTTGTTCAAGGTATAGCTGCTGCGGCTACATGGCCAACTGCCCTTGCCCTCTTGGCGGATTTGTTCCCATCCAAAATGCGCGGAACTGTAATGGGAATTGCATTGACGGCGATTTCGACCGGTACATTGCTTGGAGCGCCGATTGGCGGATGGTTGTTTGAAATCAGTGACCATCGCATGCCTTTCTTGGCAGCAGCAGCCTTTACCGTGATCAACATTGTGCTGGTTTACTTGTTCTTGAAGGAAGACACGACGAGAATTGTCAGTGAAAAGCTTCATGTCGGTGGATTCATTCGCAATCCGCAAGTCATCTTTATTGCTGGAATCGTCCTGTTGGCTGAGATTTCCCTTTGTTTGCTTGAACCGACGTTGCCCGTATTTTTTACAGAGAAACTCAGCATGACGCCGACAACGATTGGTCTTTTGTTTGGGGTCATGACACTCGCATACGGACTGATCGCCCCAGTTGCCGGCTCTCTTTCCAGCCGCATGAATCCGTATAAGCTCATGTTTGTCGGAATCATTACGCTGGCTGTGTTTCTGCCATTTTTGGCGTGGGCGGACTCCCTCTGGCAGGCAATGCTGGCAATGGCATTGGTCGGGGCTAGTATTGGCTTTACCTTATCGCCTACCTTGGCTACGCTGGGGGCCATCATTGACCAAGGGGGAAGCGGCGCATACGGCACGGCATACTCTCTCTTTAATATGTTTCACGGAATCGGAATGGTTGCAGGCCCACTGGCTGGGGGAATTTTGACGGATTTACTGCCAGTATCCTCTGCCCTCCTGATCATGGCAGCATCCATCCTTGGCTTCGGCATTTTACTTTTTGTCCAATTAAAAGCAAGCAAATCCGCCCGTTTCATCACCAATGAAAGCGAGATGAAATTTTGAGCTTGTCTATTCGTGAAATTACGAAAGAAAATTGGCGCCAAATAGCCTGCTTGACTGTAACGGAAGGTCAACACTCCTTTATCGAGAGCAACGCTTTTTCCATCGCCCAATCAGGTTTTGAACCGGAATGGATATCATGCGGTCTGTATGACAAGGACATCGCTATCGGTTATGCCATGCATGGAATCGAAGGAGAGAATGGCCGAATTTGGCTGGATCGCTTTATGATTGATGGTAGCCATCAGGGTAAGGGGTACGCCAAAAGGTTCCTGCGCATGCTCGTTGAAGAAATGTGCAGACGCTACAGCTGTACGCGCATTTACTTGAGTATTCATCCTGAAAACGAGTTCGCTCGCAAGCTGTATGAGGCGATCGGCTTTTCCTCAAATGGCGAAATGGATGGTCCGGAGGAAGTGATGGTCCTCGACCTGACACATGAATAGAAAAGGCACCCCCTCTGTCGAAACTGACGTAGGGGGTGCCTCTTTTTGTCGCTATCGTTGCCTTTTACGCGCTTCCATCAGTCGCTTGACCTTCTCTGTCGGAGTCCAGCATTGGAATCGATAGTCCGGACGTGTCTCGTAGGTTAGACGAGAACATCGATAGCTGACTCCTCCCGTCCCTTTCTCCACGCGAAAATGAATACAGGTCGCACAGCAATGAAAGGCATTCTCTGTCTCCACGGCTCTCCCTCCCTTACTTCCCCAGCTTCCACGAAAACATTGAGAGCTGTTCGTACCGCTCCCCTTGCTGCTCGGCAAAATTCGAAAAGCCAACGCCCACCAATCGAACGCCCGCTGTATAGTCAAAGGCGTCGAGTAGATCGTCCAACAAATCCTGCCAATTGGCCCCGGCTACAGCCTTGAGCTGCTTGGTCCGCTGGGTAAAGTCCGCGTACTTAATTTTGAGCGTTATCGTCTGAGGCTCGACCCCTTCCTCGCGGATGTCCTCTTCGACCTCACGCAAAAGGGAGGTGGCAATCGGAGCAATCGCATCCCTGTCAAACAAATCAAAGGGCAGTGTCGTTTCGCGGCTCGATGATTTCGGCGCGCGGTCCATTTCGATTTCGCGATTGTCTTCTCCTCTCGCCCGGTAATAGAGGGAACGACCGAACTTCCCAAATAAGGTAGTAGCCTCATCGAGCGTAAGTCGCCAAAAATCCTCTACCGTCTCAATCCCCTTTTTCGCGAGCAGCTCCTGCGACTTTTTGCCGACTCCATGCAAGGTGCCAATTGGCAACGACCGCAGTACATCCAAAGCCTGCTCAGGTCGAATGATTACAAAGGCATCCGGCTTTTTCAAGTCACTGGCAATCTTAGCCAACGACATATTGTAGGAAAGTCCAATGCTGCAAGTAAGTCCGGTCTCCCGTTTGATTCGCCTCTTGATATCGCGGGCGATGGGCACCGCATTCTCATAGTGGGACACATCTAAATAAGCCTCGTCTAGACCCACTGTTTGATAACGCTCTGTATAAGAAGTAAATATCTGTCTGACTTCAGCAGATTTTTCGATATAACGGCTATAGCGGACAGGCAAATAAAAGCCTTGCGGACATTTTTTCCTCGCCATGGCGACAGGCATTGCGGAGCGAACACCGAACTTTCGAGCTTCGTAGCTGCAAGTCGATACGACACCGCGATTGCCAGTTCCCCCGACAATGACTGGCTTGCCCCGCAATTCGGGGCGATCTAACTGCTCTACACTCGCGAAAAATGCGTCAATATCCAAGTGAAGAATTTTTTTCATAGGGATACCCACCAAACATACATTCTCATTTCTATTATCCCTGTTTTGCTCCATTGACGCAAGCGAGAACGTTCTAGGCTTGGCTTTCGATTACCTGTAGCAGCTCAGACACCGGCGGATTGCCTTTTTTGGCGTAGATGATATTTCCGTTTTTGCCTATGATGTACACGATGCGTTGCTGGAAAAACAATCCGAGAACCTTTCCGACATCATATGCTTTTCGAATCGATTCGTCTTCATCCACGATTAATGGAAATTCATAGCGGAACTTATCAGCAAACGAGCGTTTCTTGTTCATGCCACCTGGATTGACGCCAAAAACAACGGTGTTTGCTCGCTCGATTGTCGTGTAATGCTCCTGAACTGCACATAGCTGTTTCGTACAAATCGGGGTATCATCTCCCGGATAGAAGATGAGGACGATATTTTCTTTGCCGATGTGTGCTGTAAGATCAATGGTTCCTTTTGTGCTCGTCGCCGTAAAGACGGGAGCCGAGTCTCCAACCTTTAACATTTCTCTCACCTCTAGGCCCAGTATATCAATATGTACAGCTCAACAGCCAGAGCAAAGAGCTCCAGCTGTTAGGTGATTCCACTCTTCCATTTTTTCGCCTGCTTTTAATCGCTCTGTACTGCCTCCGCTTGCCAGCCTTCTAGCCAGACCGACAAACTATGGAGTTGAAGTGGCAAGGAACATGGTTGAAACGCCCTTTTTCACTAGATTAGAAAGCCCTCCTGCATGCAAAAAACCGCTCTGGGCAACCCCAGAACGGTTTCTCTCATTTCTATTCTATTTAGTCGCTTGCAGCTTCAACTGCTTTACCCGGGCAACAAATGCCTCGGCAATCTTCAACATGTCGTCGTCGTGTGCCCACATCCGTTCTGGATGCCACTGTACACCTACATGTAGCCCGTCGAGGCTTTCCATCGCCTCAATCACACCATCAGCCGCGCATCCTGTGACTTTGAAGCCCGGTGCTATGTCTTTGACTGCTTGGTGGTGAGAAGTGTTCACGAGCACCTCTGTCTTTCCGAGGGCATCCGCTACAAAGCCAGGTTGCAGCGTAATCTTATGCGCCCCGTATTGCCGTGAACCCTTCTGCGCATGCTGTAATGCTCCTGGTACTTGACTCGGGATATCTTGAATGAGGGTGCCGCCACACGCCACATTCAAAATTTGCATCCCGCGACAAATGCCCAGGATTGGCTTTTTCAGCTCCAGCGCAATCTTGATAATCTCAAGCTCTGTGATGTCTCTTTCGTAATTGATATCGCCCAGCCCTTGCAGCGGGTCTTCGCCGTACAAATGCGGCGACGGATCTTCACCACCGGACAAAATCAAGCCGTCCAGGGATTCGATCATCTCACGAAACGGAGCTTCCTGAATCGTCAGCAGTGGCAAGATCAGTGGAGTACCGCCACTGCGCGCAATTCCGTTCACATAGCCTGAACCTACATAGAAAAACTGGTCGAGATCGTTCTTCGGAAAATACATTTTCGTACATGCCACACCAATGATCGGACGCACGCCAGTCACTCCTTCATAGACTCATGATTACTTTTGATTGGAAGCGTACTTGAAGTCGATGAACCCGAGTGCATCTACCACCACATCTTTTACGCTATCCTGCTTCACCCACGCATAGGTGAAATAGTAGATTGGCAACGCAGGCATTTCATCCATGACGATTTGTTCAGCTTTCTTGAGGATTTCCTTACGCTTCGCTACATCCCCTTCTTTGGCAGATTGCGCGAGCAAATCGAGGAATTCCTTGTTTTCCCATTTGGATGTATTCAGTCCACCCTTGAAGACTTCCAGGAAGTTAATCGGATCGTTGAAATCGCCAATCCAGCTACCACGACCGATTGTGAAGTTTCCTTGCTTCATGTCCTCGCGGTGAACCTTGTTCTCTTTGTTAACCAGTTTGACTTCGATGCCAAATGCTTTGCGCCATTGATCCTGAATGACTGTCGCAATACGTGAATTGACCTCTGACGTATTGTATGCAATCGTGATCGGTGGCAACTCTTTGATCCCCGCTTCTTGCATGCCTTCTGCCAAGAGCTTCTCCGCGGTCTCTACATTGCCGTCTTTGATGTAGCCCTCTGGTGTAAGTGCCATGGTTGGCGGGAGAATCCCCGTCGCTGGCGTGCTCTTGTATGGTACGACATTATCGGAGATTTCCTGACGATTGACTGCCGTAGCAAACGCCTGACGAATCTTTTTGTTATCAAACGGCTTTTGCGTCGTATTGAAAATGTACCAGTACGTACCTGCTGTCGCTTGAGCTTGCATCTTTCCGGATTCTTTCAGAGCATCCAGCGCATCCAGTGGCAAATCGCCCAATGGTGAGCCTGCCCAATCCAGGTCACCTTTTTCAAACATCGACAGCTCCGTATTGGCATCCTCGATCATGTTCAAGGTCAGCGTGGACAATTTGACAGCGTCCTTATCCCAGTAAGAATCGCTCTTCTCGAATTCGATCTTTGATTTGTGCTCCCAATTTTTCAAGGTGAATGGCCCGTTTGTCATGTACGTCTCTGGCTTAGAAGCCCACTCTTTGTTGCCCTCAACCGCTTTTTTGTTAACCGGGAAATAGGTGACAGATGCAACCAGTTCCGGGAAAAACGGTGCAGGGTTTTCCAGTGTAACAACCAATGTCTTGTCGTCGGTTGCCTTCACGCCGACATCTTCGGCTTTTGCCTTGTTGGCGTTAAAGGCTTGCCCATTTTTCAAATAGTACATCTGGTACGCGTAACCGGATGCGGTTTTCGGGTCAAGAACCCGTTTCCATGCGTACTCGAAGTCATGAGCGGTAACCGGATCTCCATTGGTCCATTTGGACTCCCGCAGATGAAAGGTGTACGTGAGACCATCAGCGGAAACCTCGTACTTCTCTGCGACCGCCTCTTTCAGCTCGCCTTTTTCATTCAAGCGCAGGAGGCCATCAAATGCTGCACGGGCAACAGACATCGAAGGGATATCTTCTGCCAGTCCAGGGTCGATCGTGCTTGGCTCACCAGAATTCAGGTTGACCTGCATTGTTTGAGGGGCGCTACTCTGCTCCTGCTTTGCACCTGTCGTCTCCCCCGTGGTGCTTGCTTGCGGTGTTCCACAACCAGCGAACGCTAAACTGGTTAACAGAACAGCACAAAATGATAGTTTCTTCCACTTTTGCAACAGCAAAACCCCCATCTTAGGAATAATTCTTCTTGATTGTTAGGAGCATGACTAAATAATATTATCTTGAGAAAATTTTGTCTACATCGAAACAAAAGGAGATGGGTCTACATGTTATCCAGTCTTTTTGCCCAAATATCCAGCCTGATTAAGGACGCAGGAGGGGAATGGGGAATCTTTTTCGAAGATTTACAAACCGGTGAAACCTTATCCATCAACGAAGTTCAACGCTTTTATGCAGCCAGTGTGATCAAAGTCCCGATCATGACAGCTGTTTTTGCAGAGGCGTACGCAGGCAAGTTTGCCTTAGAGGACAAAATCAAGCTGCGTGCAGAGGATCTCGTTGGCGGTGCAGGTGTTCTTCAGCATATGACTCCCGGCACTGAATTTACGATTCGCGATTTGGTTACCCTGATGATCATCCAAAGCGACAATACAGCGACGAACATAATGATTGATCTCGTCGGAACAGAGAGCATTCGCAACGCGATGCAGAAAACAGAAATGACAAACAGTCACTTCTACAATAAGCTCATGGTCATCCCAGCCGAATTAGAAGGATACAATGAGGTGACGGCAAAAGACATGGGAAGCCACCTCCGATACTTGGCAACAGGAAAAGTGATCTCCTACGACAGCTGTTTGAAAATGGTCGCCATCTTGAAGACTCAGCAGCACCGTGACCGCATCCCCTTCCTTTTGCCTGACCCAGACGGTGATGTGATCGGGATGATTCCGAAATGGGAATTCGCCAACAAGACTGGCTCTGTGACCAAAATCACGCATGATGTCGGCATCCTCTACATCGGTTCTCATGCTGTCACCTTGTCCATTTTAAACAAGGGACTCGAGCAAAAGGATGCTGCCGACGTCATGGCGCAAATCGGCAATCTCGTTTATCACGTATATAGTCAGAAAGCATAATCCATGTGGCCTGCCATCTCCATTGGCGGGCTTTTTTCTATGTAACTTTGCATGAGAAAAAACAAGCAGGCATTCCTTTCTTCAAGGAACACCCGCTCGTCATCGACTTATTCTTTTTCCAAAATCAGCTTGGCAACGTTCATCGCGCTAGAGAAAGACAGCTCAGACAGCTGACCTTGTCCTTCACACCAGTCACCCGCGAAGAACAGGTTGCGGTAATCTGGCATGAAGATCGGCATTGGCTTCTGATTCATGGTCCACTTGATCTCCTGTACGACTGCACGAGCAGAAACACGCGGCACAACCAGTTGCTCACGCCAGCCTGGGAAATGCTTGTCATACAGGTTTTCAATCTCTTGTTTGCGGATTTCGGCCGCTTCCTTGTTCCCTACTTCATCCTGACGCATGTAAGCAGTCGCCTGCAGCAGCTGTCCGCCTTCAGGTACACAAGTACGGTCATAATACGAAATATCGGTAATGAAAATATTGTTTGCTTTTTCGTAGATGTAAGAGTACGGTACGTCAATTCGCTCTTTCAAGCCAATGTCATACACCATAACAACCGTTGGCTCGTATTCAGCATGCTGTGCAACCGCATGCTCCAGGCGCGTCTCCGCAAAGACCTTCGCCATCTCCTTCGGCGGAATACAGCAAATAAATTCATCCGCCGTAAATTCGCCCTCCGGTGTCACCACTCCAACCACACGATCATTCTCTACTTGGAACTTCTCTACTTTGGTTTTGATCAGAATCGTACCTTGATTTGCTTCAATGATACGTACGAATTCATTGATCAACGCTTGCCAACCACCACCGATATACGCTACCGGTTTATTCGTTGTAAACAAACGACTGTAGTACGCAAAGAATACATCAGAAGGAATCTTTTCAGGCTCACGTGTGAAGAAGTTAGAAGATGCAAGCGTCAACATCATTTCTCGCACTTCTTCGTTGACTTGCTTTTTCTCCATCCACTTTTGAATCGACATATGTGGATGGCCTTTCTCCATTTTTAGCATCGTTTTCAAAATCTCAAACGTGAACAATACTTTGTCCATGCCTTTTAAGAGCTTCGTTTGGAAAAGTCCTTGTACATTCGCCGGAACTGCAGTCAGATCGCTACCAATATCGTACTTGGCTTTCGTCGGATTGAAATCCTGCCAATCGATGTTCAGACCCAATTCTTTTTCAAACGTTCTCAAAACGGAGCTGTCGCGAGCATAAATGGCGTGGGCACCGAAGTTGAAGTTAAATCCTTTGATCTTCAGTGTAACGGCACGTCCACCCAATTGACCGCGTTCCAAAACTGCAACTTTTTTGCCTTTCGACGACAGGTAGGCGGCACTGGAAAGACCAGCAAGTCCCCCACCTACAATAACAACGTCATAGTGATTGGTTGTCATACACAATCTCCCCTACGCACTAGCGATGTTGAATACATAAGCTAAACCCTATCCTAGTCTAAGGGATGGATAAGGTGGAAGTCAACTATTATTGGACTGTGTCTATTTTTATACTGACTTATACCAATATTTACCTAATGAACCAACTTGTTTACCGCTCTTCTTGAAGCAGTATGCCCCGCTATTCGCCGTATATCCAGCCAATGAAGACACGAAAAAAAAGCCCTCTATAGCAGTTATCTGCTTGATAGAGGGCTCTTGCGTCATTGCAAGCAGCGAATTAATCGTTTCGGCGAGTCATTTGCTGCCAAACGGTACCGCTAGCCGCCTCGCCGCTTTCAATGCGCTGCACGGCCATTTGGACTTGCAAGCTGACCTCGAACTCGGGATCATTCTGTGCAGCACGCAAAGCGTCCAAGGCGGTTTCATCCCCCACCTCAAACAAGTAGCGAGCAGCGCGCCAGCGTACCAGCTTGTTTTTATCCTTCAACGCTTCACACATCGGTAGAATCGCGCGCGTGTCGCCTAAGTCAGACAAGGTATCGCCCGCTGTGCGTCGTACAGAGACGGAATCATCGCGGAGCGCTTCAAACAACAGCGGGAAAACATCATCGCCGCCGATCATGCCCAGATATACAACCGCCAGCCTGCGAATCGACGGTTTGCCATCACAAAGCGCTTTTTCCAAAACAGGCAAATCCTCTTCGGTAGGCTCCATTCGATCCAGCACTTCATATCTTTTTTGCCAATCCGGATCATCGAGCATCTCCAGCGTAACGACTTTCTTTTCACGCACGACTGGCTCTGGGGTTTCCCCGGGACCAAGCGCCATGGCCTGTTCCACGATTTCTTCTACACGACTCTCCGGATAGGAGGCATCGACTTCCAATGCGACCTCTTCACCAATCTCACGCAAATCGCCGTAACGCACGCCATGCTCGACCCATTTTCGCTCCATGATAAGGTTGGGCGACGCAGAGCCTGCACGCACGGCTGCCTGTCCAAAACGCTCTGGCAGGGCTGCACGAATCTGTTCTGTTCCCATGGTCACCTTGACCTGCATCGGTACACCGCGGAACATTTGAACGTACACTTGCGCCTCTCCAAATGCCCCCGCTTCCTCCGCAGACATGTCAGAAACAGCCGCTCCTCCACCTGCTTGCAAAACCTCGCGCGCGACTGTCAAAATACGCTGCCAGTCTGCATTAGATTTTCGCTCCAGCGCGAGAAAATCTGCCGTATGAAAAATGGAGGTAACCCCTTCGATCTCCAAGAGCTTGTTCATGAGTTCTGGTGCTTTACTCGCATCTTTCTTTGTATAGACATGTTGGACCCCATCCGGCAAACGCTCGTCTACATTCAGCTTCATGACGTTTGGACTCGGCGTCGGTTCGATGGACAACAATTTCATATTGAGTCACTCCTTTTTACAGCACACTTGCTTTCTCTTCTATCGTAGCATGTATCCTGATACGTTTTCCAACCCGAGAGATAGGGAAAAGCAGTTTGCCCACTACAACGCCAGCTTGTAGTAATCATTGGCCGACTTTACGAAAAAGCCGCATGATTCATACAGTCCCAAAGCATTGCTGTTTTCACAGGCTACCTCCAGTGATACGTTCTGGTATCCTTCTTTCCCCAGCATCTCGATCGTTTGTGCCAATGCCTGGCGTCCATATCCTTTCCCTTGGTAATCCGGGTGGACACAAAATCCATAAATAAACGCCTTGCCCTCATCCTTGTTCACGCTTATTTTGCCAATGGCCTTATCATCGACAATCATCAAATGTGTGGTGGCCTTGGGATCACCCGCCATGTTTTCGGCCATTTCCCTCGCGCGTTCTTCCTCCATTTGAAAACTATGGACGTTCAGCCAAATCAACGTTTCGTAGTCACTGGCGATCTCCGGTCGAAGCAGCACCTTTCCAGAAACCGTTGCTCTTTGCTTCTCTCCCAAATCCATCCAATATTCCGAGAATTGATATTCCCCACCGATTCGCTCCATATATGACTTACCATTTTCTGATTCTCGCTGAACGATAAACAACTGCGCCGGAATGCCTCTTCGTCTGCATGCATCTGCGGCTTGTGCTTGCAACGCTGTGAATATGCCTTTTCTTCTGTAGGCTGGGTGGACCATGCCGCTCACTTCTGCCTCACCGCCATGAAACACGTAGAGCCCCAGAAAGCCAACCAGCTTTCCATCTGCATAATATACAAAATCTTCTTCATGCTCTCCCGAACGCTTTTCCAGCATACTCGGGTTTACTTTGAGATCAATCCCATCCTGCTCATTGCAAATCCCAACCAATTCTTTAATTTGTGCCAGTTCCTCTGAGGTGAGTGTTTTTCTTGCCGTGATCGTATACGTCATAGCGTAAGCACCCTTTCTATGATTAGAAGTATCGGCGTTGCATTTCAGCGACCATATCTTCCAAATTATTGGCGACCTGCGGAATAGAATAGCCTACGTAAAGAGGCGAGGTAACAAACCGGGGAACCACTTTGGCGATCAGCTTTTCTCCCCAATGGTAGAAGAAAAAATTGTAGCTTTGGTTGCGCGGATTGACATGAGTCAGTATCCAATGTGCTAAAATTTGTAAGTAGTCTGCCATTTTCGGCAATCGATCAAAGTCCGATAGAATGACGTTGTATTCAAAAAAACCTGCACGGGGATGCGTAGACAGATTGCATTCAATCCCTGCCTCTTGATCGATAGTCATGCCATTAAAATCACTGTCTTTTACCTGATCCAGATAGTTATAGTCATTTAATCCGACGATCTGCATGTGCGGATGACGGATGCTCCCCCCAGAATACGAGCCGTGGTTTTTGAAAAACAGAACAGAACGATAAGAGTTACTTTGCTCCATTTCCAGCCACTTCTCTACCCCGAATGCCAGCAATGCTCGTACATGCTCTTTGGAATAGACAGACCAATCCCCTTGGCATTCATCCGTCTCAATCAAAACAGTCTGATGTGTCTCCTCCAGAACAGGGAATTTGTTCATGAGCCAAATCATGGAGCCCCGCTGCTCCAAAACGTCTGTGAGACTGTTTCGATCACAAAAAGGACAGGCCGTTTCTGTGTTGTTTACACTCACTGGCTTTTTTCTGCCTATTTGCATGTTAAAGTGCAAGTGCGTCTGCTTCATTCCCATGTCCCTCCAGTTTCTGCTACTTCCACTTTACACGCATTTCCTGGGAAAATCATGACGTTTTTTGCCCAGACGACACTTTTGAAACCACAATTGGACTGCCTATTTTTCAATGTCTGTGGCGTTTGTTTCTTTTTTTATCTCAAATGTTTTACATACAATGGAAAGCAGTGAAACCTGGAAAGGTGTTGGAATTGGATGGAAAAATCATTTTATTATCCTGTTAGCTGGAGCGAGGCCCAACATTACAAAACGTTGCTTGATCAAGAAGGAGTCCCTTATGAAATTCAATCCCCGCTCGATTTGCCTGTCTTGGAAGAAGGTAAGCTGGCCATCGTCTTTCCTTCCATTCCTTTACGGATGTACGTCTGGGTGCGAACCTTGTTCTATCGTGACGGCCTTCGCTATCCGGATACGTTTTCGTTAGATTTCAAACTACATTAATCATGAGAGGAAAGGGACCGGTATCGTCGGTTTTCATAACATAGTAAGAGCGGCATTTCGTATCGTTTGTGGGGGAGGTGAAGAAGCTGACGTCCTACAACATCCGTATCTCGATTGCAAAGCTACGTCTCGATCTGTTCGATGGGAACCGACTCATCCGTTCTTATCCTGTTGCCTTGGGCAAAATTGCCACATCGACGCCACGAGGGGATTTTACCATCATCAGCAAAGTCCCCTATCCGAATTCCTATCCGGGAGGTCCTCTGAGTGTATTCGGAACCATCTGGATGGGACTAAGTAAGCCACACTACGGCATTCACGGCACGAACGATCCTTCCTCAATCGGCAAGTATGTATCTCACGGCTGTATTCGCATGTACAATGAGGACGTGAATGCTCTGGCAAAAATCGTGCCCATTGGTACGCCCGTTCGAATCAGACAGCAATAAATAAACATGCAAAGACCCGCCTCTCTTAAACCAAGGGCGGGTCTTCTTTACATAAGATGAGTCTTTTTCGTTCTTTCTGCTTCCGTTTCATCCGCTTCCAAGAATACAAGATATCTTCTTGCTTGCTTGTACATGATCGATAACGTCATTTCCCTGATCTTGTTCATGATCACTTCTTTATCCTCTGGATGCACTTCGGAAGAGAGCTGTTGTTCTTGTAGCTCTAGGTAAGACATCACCCATTCCGGGTCTAACTTATAGGCAGGCAACGACAGCGACTCCTCTACTCTAGTAATCTACTCTAGTCTACAGGTGGAAGCGTCCCATTCCCAGCCCTCAATTACTGGCTACGCCACTAATTATTTCCCTTGCTCCAATTCCTCTACCAATGCAGATAATTCCGCCCAACGCTCAATGGTTGCTTCCAGCTCTGCCGCCACTTGCTGTTCTTCAGCATAGAGCTTTTCGATTTTGCCGTAATCGCTGCCAGACGCTGCAATCTCTTGTTTTAGCTTGACGCTGCGCTCTTCCAAAGCCGCGATCTTTCCTTCAATCGCATCCCATTCCTTCTGGTCTTTGTAGGACAGCTTGCGCGTGCGGTTGTTGCCGCGATTAGCCCCGCTGTTGCTTTGCGCCTTTTCTGCCTGCTGATCCGCTTCTTGCACCTGTGTTGCTTTTTCCTGACGTCTGTCTTCCAGGTACTCGGAATAGTTGCCGTAGTACTGACGAATGTTTCCTTGCCCTTCAAAGGCAAACAAATGGTCAACTGTACGATCGAGGAAATAGCGGTCATGCGATACCGTAATGACTGCGCCTGGGAATTGCTCGAGATAGTCCTCCAAAATACTGAGCGTTTGAATATCTAAATCATTCGTAGGCTCATCTAAAAACAGCACATTCGGCTCTCCCATCAGTGTACGGAGCAGGTAGAGACGACGACGTTCTCCACCAGACAGGCGGGAAATCGGTGTCCATTGCATATGCGGCGAAAACAGGAATCGCTCCAGCATTTGCGAAGCCGTGATCGACTCGCCATTGCTCGTCTGAATGACCTCTGCTGCTTCCTTTACATATTCGATGACGCGCAGCTTTTCGTCCATCTCGACGCTATCCTGCGTGTAGTAGGCGATTTTAACGGTCGTCCCGATTTCCAATGAACCACTATCCGGTTGAATTCTTCCTGCGAGCATGTTCAAAAGTGTCGTTTTTCCACTTCCGTTTGGCCCGATAATTCCCACACGATCACCCGGCAGGACAATATAGCTGAAATCGTTGATCAGTTTTCGCTCACCGTACGCTTTATTGATATTGGTAAGCTCGATCACCTTTTTGCCGAGACGACTGGCCCCGAGTGCCATTTCCATCTTGGCGGCAGGTCCATCTACGGCTTTATCTCGTAACTCCTCAGCCCGTTGCACACGCGCCTTTTGTTTGGTCGTTCGCGCTTTTGCTCCACGACGCAGCCATGCCAGCTCGCGGCGAAGCAGATTTTGCCGCTTGCTTTCTACGGCCGCTTCATTTTCTTCACGCTCTGCCTTTTTCTCCAAGAACATCGCGTAGTTGCCTTCATAGCTGTACAGCTTGCCGCGATCCAGTTCAAACGTGCGGTTCGTCACGCGATCCAAGAAGTAGCGATCATGGGTGACGAGCAACAAAGCACCCTTGTAGCGTGACAAATACTCTTCCAGCCACTCGACTGTCTCATTGTCAATATGGTTCGTAGGCTCATCCAAAATGAGCAGGTCTGCTGGTTGGATCAAAGCTCGTGCCATTGCTACCCGCTTTTTTTGTCCACCAGAGAGCTCTCCTACCTTTTGCGAGAAATTGTGCAGGCCAAGCTTGGTCAGGATCATTTTGGCTTGCGTATTGCTCTCCCACGCATCAGCCGCATCCATCCTGTTTTGAACAGCAAACAATCGCGCCTGCTTTTTCTCGTCGTCAGGCGACTCTTGAACAGCCTCTAGCGCTGTTTCATAATCACGCAAAAGCTGAATGAGTGGAGAATCGCCGTAAAATACTTGTTCCAGTACGGAGGAGTTTTCGTCAAAATCGGGATTTTGCGGCAAATACTCCACATGGAAATGATTCGCATGAATAATTTTCCCGCTATCCGCTGTATCCAAGCCCGCCACGATTTTCAAGAGCGAGGATTTTCCCGTACCATTTACACCGATCAGACCAATGCGCTCTTGCTCGGCAATATGAAAGGAAATGTTATCAAACAATACTTTTTCTCCATAGCCTTTGGAGAGGTTTTCTACTGATAATATTTGCATGAACGTCACCTGTACTTTTCTATTTGCGTATCGAGAAGCCATATGAATCTTACACTCGATGGTATCATGTTTTTCGCGCAAGCTCTAGGGTGATTCAAATGGATCGCACAAATATTGGAATACCATCTCATTAATGGTAAAATATTGAATATGAAGTAATAATGACGCAAGTATAAAAATAAAATACAATCAGGCATGTCAACGGGCCCAAACCGAAGAAGCGTACTCTTTTCATCGAGCACGCCTGCTTTTACTCTCCTAACGACTGTCCTACTCTTTGCAGCACGCTGCCAATCCGTTCATTTTGGATAACCTCATCTGCCCACGCATCCAATGGGGTTGGTTCCTGATTGACAATGACCAGCTTGGCTCCTCTTTCTTTTGCATGCTGCGGAAACCAATTGGCAGGACTCACGGTAAGCGAAGAACCTAATACGATGAACAAATCGGCTTGTTCCGTCCACGAGATGGCCTGATCGACTTGTGATTGCGGCAAAGATTCGCCAAACAGGACAACACCCGGACGCAAAAATCCTCCGCATGCGCAAATCGTCCCTTGATCCTCCAGATAACGTGTATTGGCATACTCGGTCCCGCAGGCAAGACAGCGGATTTTCGCAAGGGAGCCATGGAGTTCGGCTACAGCCAAGCTTCCCGCCTCTTGATGAAAGCCATCCACATTTTGTGTAATGACTCCATGAACCAATCCACGCCGCTCCCATTCAGCTAAGCACTCGTGTCCGGTGTGTGGCTTGCAAGACAGTAGACCTTGAATGCGCATCTGATAAAATTCCACAAACGCTTCCCGATTCTCCATCATTGCGCGTGTACTCGCGAGTTGCATCGGATCTTTGCCGCGCCACAGCCCAGACTGTGAACGAAAATCAGGCAAGCCACTCTCTGTCGACATGCCTGCTCCGGTGAATACAACGGTAAAGGAAGATGTCCGCAACCAGTGTGCCAGATGATCCATCATGGTTCTCCCCTTCATCTTTGAAAATGTTCTTCTCCTGATTGTAATAGAAGAATGCCGAATTTGGGAGACCTGCCCATCAAGGCACTATCTGTCTTACCATTCAATAGGATGGATAAACGGGTTGTGGCGTATATCCGGTATGGTAGGGATTCGTGCCATATTGTGGATACCCGGTCGATTGTTGATAGACTGGGTGCTGTCCATACCCACCCTGCTGCACATAGTTGGCATCGTAATAACCGTAACTGTCTGGCAACTGGCTCGAGTAGCCATAGTACGGGTACTGGCTTGAGGCAGCTCTATCTGGCAACTGCCCCTGCTGCTGACATCCTACTGGCGGGCCAATCACGACTGTTTTGGTAAGAGGCGCAAAGGTTTCTTTTACCTTTGCTTCATCTAAACAATACGTATGTGCCCACACACTTGCTGGAGTCAACCGCAAAATATCGGAGCCAAAGATCACCTCAGGAGTTGGCGCATCAAAAATAGCCAGTAAGTGCGTATCGTCAGTCAAGGCCATTTCATAGTGCCACCAGCCCTGCGGGATATTGGCAACTTGTCTCGGTTTAATATTGTAATTGAGCAATTGATTGGTAAAAGGATTGATTAGGGACACAATGGCCTCACCAGCGATGCAGTACACCAGCTCCGATGCATTTTGATGGATGTGTGGCTCGACAACATTTCCGGTTGTCAGGAAAATATCCAGCAACGAACTGTTACCTAATGTATTTAACTGTGCGATTCCCAGGGAATCGATGAAATTCCGATCGTCCTTTTTAAAAAACAGATTATTTCTCATATCGTACGTGAACTGAGTATTTGGCGATGTATAGTCGCGATAGGAAGTAGCCATCTGTCGTTTGATCCTCCCACCGTATGGGTATTTGACTCATTTTTGTATCTTTATTCTCTTTCACAAAATATGTGCACCCATCTATTCCATCGAGAAAGAGACACACCTTTCACCCTCCCCTTTACACAAACATATCCTACTAAAAGGCATAACGGGTACTCGAGGAGGGTGATCTTGTTTGGCTACTTATTTGGTCTCGGACATACATGGTCAGAATCAAGCTTTTCAAAAGGCGCTGCGGGACGTTTCCTTCTCTCCCCAAGCTGGTGATCGTCTGTACGTATTGGGGGACATGGTCGATCGAGGACCTGAATCAAAGGAAGTATTGCTCGATCTACTCGCTCTTCGGCAGGCGTATCCGAATCAAATCTATCTCATAAAAGGGAACCACGAGCAAATGCTCGAGGATTGGCTGTCCGGAAACGGCAATCCGGAGCTATACCTGCGCTACAATGGCGGCGATGCCACCATGCGTTCTTTCTTAGGGAATCACCCGCTGCGGCGAGCTTTTCTTAACCGGATGCCTTCTTTGCAGGAACAAGAAGAAGCGCGGCAATTTATTCTTTCTCACTATCCAACAATTTTGCCAGCCTTGTCGTCTCTTCCTTTGTATATAGAACTGCCAGCCGATCCGCGAACCGGAACTCCAGCCGCACTTTTGGTACACGCAGGCATTCGACCCGGCATCCCCTTGCAGGAACAAAACCCACAAGATTTACTATGGATTCGCGAGCCTTTTTACCTTTATTATGATGGAGAACTCCCTATCATCTTTGGCCATACCCCTGTTCCAGGATTACCTCAATACTCAGGCAGCGGTCCTTGGCGCAGAGACAATATGGTCGGCATTGATGGTGGCGCAGGATATTGGCGAGGCGTCATGCTCATCGAATGGCCTTCTCTTCAATCCATTTTCGTACCGATTCGGGATAGGCAATCCTCTCCACAAGTACGGGTCTACTGATCGTGCTAGGGAAAACTGGGAGCTTTCGCACTGGTGCTCCTACCTGCTGCAAGCGCATCGGGTAGTGCATCCAGTATGATTCGAGAGACAAGCCCATTCGTTCAACAAATTATTACTTTTTATAATCTACTTTCGATTTGTAATATGTTAAGATATGGACGAGGTGTTTATATGAAACGTCAGCAAATCGTGGAACAAGCCATGTTTGCCGCTTGGGGTGTGTCCCTGATCGCAACAGGAGGTAGTTTGTTTTTTTCAGAGGTATTAAAGTACATACCATGTGACCTGTGCTGGTACCAGCGAATCTTGATGTACCCGCTCGTCATCTTACTCGGGGTGGCCTCCGCGAAGAAAGATGACAAGATCGCTTCGTACGCCTTGATTCTCTCCATCATAGGAGGACTCACATCGCTGTATCATTACTCGATTCAAAAAATACCTGCTCTGCAAGATCTGGGTAGCGCTTGCGGCATTGTGCCATGCAACACGGACTATATTAACTGGCTAGGCTTTATCACTATTCCGTTCCTTGCTCTCATTGCCTTCACCTTGATCAGCATCCTGCTTATCATCGTTATGAAAAATGCAAAGGAGAAATGATTCATGAAGAAAGTCATCTTTCTATCCATCCTTGTGGCTGCGCTCCTGATCGGTGCGATCGTGTATGCTGACATTTCGAACCGTCAGCTTGCGGAAGGAAACCCTTACGGTAAAGCCAATTTGCACCCCGCTACTCTCGAACAATTGAGTGACCCACTGTACGATAATCTCATTATGCCTAATGAGCTCAAAGGTAAGCTCAATAATCAGGAGGACGCGTTTGTTTACTTTTACAGCCCGGTTTGTGAGCATTGTAAAGCAACTACCCCCGTCCTTGTACCGATCGTGAAAAGCTTGGACATCGATATGAAAAAGCTCAATTTGCTAGAGTTTAACGCCAGCTATGGTGAATACAACATCGAATTCACCCCGACCCTCGTTCATTACAAGGGCGGCAAGGAAGTAGCTCGACTCGTCGGTGGTCGCGAAGCAAGCGAATGGAAAACATGGTTGGAAGAACAGAAAAAATCATAACATTTGGTAGCCTCCCTCGATTCTTTGCGGGAGGCTCTTTTCATATTGGACATACGTGACAAATATGTGAAGATTTCTGTTCCCTTGGAAGAAATAGCCCGAACGAGTCATTAGGCTTTTCCAGTTATTTGCCTATAATGAGTACTGGGGATAATCCTTGAAAACGGAGGTAATCGCATGACCCTCACTTATTTCACTGAAACCTTTGGCTTTCGGGCGACATGGAATCCAGAGCTGATTCTTTTGACCTTTTTGATCGGTCTGGCTTATTTCGCGCTGATCGGACCATTACGCCAAACTTTTCAAGATTCCACACCTGTTACACGAAAGCAACAGACTTTTTTCACTCTCGGCTTACTTGGTTTTTACTTTAGTATGGGGAGTCCTTTAAACGTAGCTGGGCATTTTTTGTTTAGCGCCCACATGCTGCAGCAATCGTTACTCTATCTCGTAATGCCCTTGCTGCTCTTGGCAGGGACCCCGTCATGGTTGATCCGCGGCCTTTTCTATCGCCGAGGGCTCAAGCTTTTCATGCGAATAGCGAGTCACCCGATACCTGCTATTCTCATGTTCAATGCCCTGTTCTCGTTTTACCATATGCCTGTTATTTTAGACTTGGCAATGAACAACCTAGCCCTACATAATTTGATTCATTTACTGCTGCTGGTGACTGCGATATTGATGTGGATGCCTGTTGTCGCACCGATACCGGAAATTCACCGCCTGTCGGAACTGCAAAAGCTTGCCTACATCTTTGCTAACGGTGTTTTGATTACGCCTGCATGTGCACTGATTATTTTTTCAGCCACACCGTTGTATGCGACATATGTAGACGGTCCTTCCATGCTCTGCGCGCCATTCTTTTCCACGCCGATCGACAAATCGATGTTTGCCGTTCCACTGCTCCCTCTGGAGGATCAACGGCTGGGCGGAATTGTGATGAAGCTCATGCAGGAGCTGACGTACGGAGTCGTCCTGGCTTACATCTTCTCTACCTGGTATCGAAAAGAAAAGAATCAGGAAGAGGACGGCCTCATGACGCCATAGCCAAAAAGAATCAGAAAGGAGGCGCCACCCACACGTGAATATCGCCCCTGCTACCGCTATCCGAATCCGACGGTTGCTCTTGTTGTTACCCGTCCTTGTCCTTGTTGCTCTTGTCGCTTCTTGGGTTTGGTTTGGGCCCAAAAACGCCCAGGCGAAATTACCTGATGTGACTCTGCAAACCATCGATGGACAATCCTATTCGCTAGCACCGCAAAAGAAAACGTTTCGCTTGGTGGAGTTGATTTATACCCGTTGCCCGGATATTTGTCCCACGACAACGGTAAAAATGGTTCAGCTGCAAAAGCGCTTGCTCGAAGCAAACTTGATGGGGCAAGACGTTGAATTTTTGACCATCACGATTGATCCGCAAAACGACACCCCTGAGGTCATGCGCTACTATGCCAAGCAGTTGGGGATTCAAGACCAAGGCTGGACCCTGCTTCGGGGTGATGACGAAACGATCAAAACGGTTACAAATTCGCTTGGCTTTTTTGCCAATAAGATGGATGATGGATTCATCTCTCATACATCGAGTACGTATCTCGTGGATGATAACAATGCCGTTATTCAAAAATTCGGCATGGGTGACGATTTCGATCCCGAACAAATTTATCAGGAACTGTTGAAATTGAAGAAGGAAGGGTAAACCAACATGAAACGTACAACGATTCTGCTCTTATCCATGCTCATGCTCCTTTTAGCCGCTTGTGGAAAAGAGAACGAGCAACAAGCCTTGCTACCCGGATCTCCCGTCGAGGCTGCCTTTACATTGGAACCAAAGGAGCTAGTAGCGGGCGACACCGTTACCTTCTCCGTTACAGTTACACAAGATGGCCAACCCGTGGATGATGCCAAGGAAGTGAAGTTCGAATGGTGGAAAGATGGGCAAGAAAAGCATGAAACGATCCCGGCTTCGCTGCAAGGAGACGGTGTTTACACGGCCCAACAAACCATTAGCGAGCCAGGTTCTTATTTTGTCTACTACCATGTAACGGCACGTGATTTCCACAATATGCAGAAGACCCCATTTACCGTAAACAGCAAGGCTGGTGAGACGCCTGGGGTGACGCCATCTGCGCCGCAAGCTGACGCAGGTCAGGCACACGATCATGGGGCTGCAGGTCACGCGAATGGTGAAACAGTTGATTATCATTTCTCCCCAGCCGACAATATTCAAGTAGCATCACCTGCTGCTCTCACTGTTCATCTGATGAAGGACAACAAAGCTTTGGACAAAGCGACAGTCAAATTCGAGTTCTGGCTGGGAAATGACGAGAAGCACAGCTTCGTCGATGCAACGGAAACTGCGGCTGGCCAGTATGAAGGCAACGTACAGTTCCCGACAACCGGAGATTATACAGTGAAGGTCCATGTGGAAAAAGGAGATATTCATGATCACAAGGATTTTTCCCTCACCATAAAATAAGGACTTCAAAATAAAAAGGCCATCCTCCCAGGGATTGGCCTTTTTGCTCGTAAATGGAGTTAGCAGGTAAAATAAGCGATTCGATTCAAGTCTGTCCCGTAATACTCCCATCGATATCCTGTCCAGCGGTATCCAGTTACAGAGTGACGACTGACATGGACGGGGTAAAACCAGAAAGAGCGACCATTTCGCAGCCAAACGTATGTGTAACGATATAAACAGGGATAGAATCCGCCAGCATCAATCCGGCGTGTTCCCCCATAACCTCTTGCTCCCGGTGCACTTGGCGTCCTGCTCGGTGGAGGGCCTGATGGCGGAGGGGGAAAACCTCCTGGTGCACCGGGGGAACCAGGCGAGCCGGGAAAATCTGAGGAACCTTCGCGGCCGCCAGGGGGAAATTGATATGACATGACGTGTCACCTCCTACTAGTCTCCCTATAGGAAATGCATCAAACGCACAGATGGTATGTGCGTTTGCCCGCCGTCATTCACCTATTTTTTCCGCAATAGCCTGTATAGTCCCCGCTGACGTCCTCACTCTTTCATCCTTGCTGATTGCTCCGATTGGCTGTTACTCTGCACAAAAATTGTACAGTCTCTCCCATTTTCAACCGATGCGATCCTTTTACGAGGAAGGCTGTATTTGGCTTCAGTTGTTTTGCTAGACAACGATGCAATCCTGCCTTACTCAAGCAATGCCTGACCCGATTTGCCGGAAAACCGGAGAGAATCGCTGCTCTGGCAATATTCCTAGCACTTCTTCCCAGCGTATATAAGTAGTCTACATTTTTTTGACTCAAATATTTCCCGACATCCTCATGACCTTTCACGTCGTATTTGCCCATTTCCAGCATACTGGCGAGCACCGCAATCTTTGTGGTATGCCCTACCTGGCTTAACACATCAATCGCTGCCTTTGCCGCATCTGGATTCGAGCTGTAGGTATCATCCAGCACCTGAATGTTATTCACAAGTCGATAGCTGGTTAGGCGTTTTCGCTGTCCGCGAAACTGACTTAATCCGCGACGAATATCATCAACGGGAATCCCCATCGTATGAGCGACTGCGATAGCAGCCAATGCATTGTATAAATTATGCTCGCCGGGAATAGGGACAAAAAATGACTCCTTTTCTCCACGCAAAGAACATTCGAATCGAAACCCATTGCCCTCTATTTTCGTTCGCCCCGCCTTATAGTCCGCCTCCTGCTCCTTGCCAAATGTAATGATTTTTCCCGTGAACGAACCCAGATAAGGCTGTTGAATAAACTGGCGAGAATAGGGACAGTCCCTATTCAGAAAAATGGTTCCTGTGGGTTTCATATGACGAATTAACTCCGTTTTTGCTAATGCCAGCTGCCTAGCGTCACCGCCAAAATTTCCGATATGAGCCGTGCCAATATTCGTAATGACTCCCATCGACGGCTGTATGATTTTGCAATGCTGTCGCAAATGACCACTTCGATAAATACCATACTCAAGCACTGCGGCCTTGTGCTCGTCCCGAATTCTTTTGGTATGCGCTCTTGTATTTCCCAGGAAGTTCTTGTTGTGCATCGATTTATATGTGGGCATGCGAAGATTCAGGATGGTATAGATCATTTCCTTTGTCGTGGTCTTTCCTGCACTTCCCGTCACAGCGATAACCGGCTTGTCGAGAATCAGTGTCTTTACCGGTACAGCAGCTCTTCTCTTCTTTTTCACGGGTATCACCCCTTTGCCTCGTTCTTCTCTCGATCAGCTTACCTATTGTATGAACGGCATAGACAGCCTGTATAGACCATTATCTATGAAAACGTTCCGCTACTATCCAAATCAGACGGACGACTTCTGGAATAGAGTGGGAGGGGAGGTGAAGCGCATGAAAAAGAAGGCCACCATCGCCGCTGTAGGCGACATCCTAATGTGGAAAGAGCAGGTGGCAACTGCCAGACTGCCTGGTACAGATCAATTCTCTTTTACGGATATGTTTCATTCCGTGACACCGATTCTCTCAGCGGCAGATCTCACGATTGGCAATTTAGAAACCACCTTTTCCGGGAAAACACAGCCCTATCAAATCGGTTCGGCACGAACCGGTTACCCTCGCTTCAACTGTCCAGATGAATTGGCTCGGGACTTGAAATCATCTGGCTTTGACGTATTGACTACAGTGAATAACCACTGTCTGGATGGCGGAGTAACCGGACTATGCCGAACCCTTGATGTTTTGGATCGATACAAGCTTGCTCATACCGGAACCTATCGAAGCCCTGAGGAGGCAAATACCTACCTGATCAAGGAGGTAAACGGCATTCGCATCGCTATGCTTGCTTACACCTACGGGACAAACAAGCAGGTGATCCCCGCTCATACGCCATGGATTGTCCGACTTCTCCATCTTGACACGATATTATCCGACCTGAGAAAAGTCCGTCCTCTCGTCGATGTTGTGATCATCTCCCTTCACTTTGGGATTGAATTCCGCTATACACCGACGACTCGCCAGCGACAGCTCGTACAAAGCCTGCTCGACAACGGTGCTGATGTCATCCTCGGGGCTCATCCACATGTTCTACAGCCTGTTGTCACCCCGAGTATCACGACTGCTCACGGAACAAAGAGACAAACGCTAGTCGCGTATTCTTTGGGCAATTTCACATCAGAGAAAATGCTCTCGTTTGATCAATCTCTGTGCGGAGCAATCCTGCGATTTACTGTCGAAAAGGATGAGAGGAATCAGATTTCACTCGAGCAAATTTCAGTCATCCCGACGTTTTCGCAACGGTATGTAAGTCAAGGGCGTATACGCTTTCGTGTCATCCCCATGCGTTCCTATTTGAAAAGCCCTGATCTGTATGTACGACCCCTGCAGAGAAAAAAGCTCCTCTTGCTATGGAATCGCGCCATTCGCATCATAGGCAGGTCGCGGGGCGTATTGATTGAATAACACGGGAGCAAACGAGGGAGCGGGCAGTTTGCTCCCTACCCTTCCTCTTTTCCTACATAGACCACGATTGACGATTCACAGAACATTTTGGTAAAATTCTTTTGTAACTAACGAAATTAATTTAGGTAGTTACAAAGGAGAGATGACTTGCATGATCACTGTTCGCCGTATCCACCCAGAAGATTTACCTGCATTTCTTGCCTTCCCGGATCACCCTGCGTCCGTTCTGGATGATATCGCTCTTTACCTCGACAAAATGTTCACACAAGGAGCCATGCGTCAGGACTGGTGCTTCATTCTGGAGGTACAGGGTAAGATCGCTGGTCGTCTTGCCTTCTGGACATTGCCTGGCAGTAAACAAGCAACCGATTTGGTATTGTGGGAGCTTCCATGGAAAGAAACAGAATGTCCTTCGCTCGGAGCTCATTTCTTACGCGAAGTCTTCACACTCATGGCAGGGAATCTTTCGGAGAAAATCGGCTATATTCTGGATTCACCTTCCTCCTCTCCCCAATGGCAAACGGATCACCAAGAGCGAAGAAATGTTCTGGAAGCGCTCGGTTTTCGAATTAGCCGGGAAACAAACCGCTTCGAATGGCATGCACCGATTGAGGCAACTGCTATACCGTCAGAAGGAACGCATGATCTGATCGTGTACAGCAGTCTTCCTGAGGTTGGTGAGGCTGCATTTGTGGATGCCATCATGCGCGTCTCGCAATTCACCCATGATCAACAAATTACAGAGGAGCGCTTGGAAAAAGGCCCTCTAGCCCAAGCACAGGAAATGTTCCAAGATTTGCAACAAATGAAATACGAACCGGAATGGTGGCAGCTCGCCTATACAGAAAAAAATGAGCTCATTGGTTTCTTGATGCCTACGGTCAGCCCCACCTTTGCTACAATTGGATACATCGGTGTTCTCCCCGAGCAGAGAGGACACGGCTATATTGATCGATTGCTGAAGCAGACCACTGACGTTCTTGTACAAGCAGGAGAAACATACATCCGCGCAGATACCGATGTCAAAAACACGCCAATGGCTAAAGCCTTTTTACGGGCTGGATACCACCAGTTTGCCAGTCGCCAAGAATTTTCTCTAGATTCTGGCTTGTTGCTGTAATGGACATACAAAAAAGGGGGCGATTGTAGTAACAATCACTCCCCTTGCTTACCTCATATGAACAAAATTTATGGCACAATCTCAGACATTTCTTCTGGGCATACAGCTTGCTTGAGCATCTCTGTTGCCTGATCTGTATTTACGTCTTTTACCAGTTCAATCTCACTAATGAGGAGCTGCTGCGCATTATCCAGCATCACTTTGTCACTCGTTCCCAATACTTTTTCTTTACTCATGCCAACCAAATCACGAATGACCTCAGATTGCTCGTAAATATCGCCACTCTTCATTTTCTCTGTATGAAGCTTGTAGCGCTGCGCTGCATTCAAGGTGGTGTCGCGTTGCCCCTCTCGCATGGCGGCCAAAACATTCTCCAGAATGTCGGCTTCGACCACCTTTCGAATACCAAGAGCGGACATCTTTTCAACCGGGACCATGATGTTTAACTCTTTCAGCAGCATGTTGAGCACATAATAGAGGTGTTTTTCACCCAGAAATTCTTTCTCCTCCATCGCCTCGATTACGCCTGCCCCGTGCATCGGATAAAAAACCTTGTCTCCAACTTGAAACATACGTCCACCTCCTTCAAAGCAATCTATATCCATTATAGCACAAATATTGAATTTAAAATTTTTTATTTTATCATGACGTTTAAAATTAAGTCAACAAAAAAATTACATCTTACTTATTGAGCGATTCTGTTGCCATTCGCCGCCTAGTTTAAATACGATCACACCGCCGACAATGACCAGAACCCCTAACAATTGCGTAAAAGTAATCGGCACTTGAACCAGCCCTAACCAGCCGATTGAATCCGACCATAAAGCGAAGCCAAGCTGGGCAGTGAGAACGATGGAGATGGCATACGTTGGGCCAAGCAGTCTCATCCCTTGCACCAGACAAAAGACCACCCCAACGCCGATCATGCCACTGAACCAGTACCACGGCTGCATAGATGGAAGTGAAAACAACTGAGTTCCTTCGAAAATGAGACCCATCGTCAAAGAAGACAGAAATCCCATCCCAAGCACAAGTGTCGTCGTAGACCATGTTCCTGCCTGTTCACTTACTTTCCTGTTGAAAATATTTTGCAGGCTGACCAACAAGCCAGCCAGTAACGCGAAGAATAGCCCGACTACCATGATTTTGACACTCCTGTCTCATTATTCATTCGGAGTCTCGCTCGCCATTTTAGCTAAACCTTCCCGATCCTTGATCAGAAGGAATCCATTGGCACGCTCAATCAGTCCCTCCTTGCAGAACTGCTGGATGACCCGATTCAAATGTCTGTAGCTCGTTCCGATCATATTCGCTGCATCCAAGAGATTGCTCGTACTGATCTGTTCTTTGTTGGCAGGATTCCACTCTTCTATCGAAACGGACAACAAATAACGAGCAAAACGTACTTCTACTGGGTACAGAAGGTTGATACTTAATGAGTTGGACTTTACACAAAATTTATGCGTAATGATTTGCAGTAAAAATTGCAGGAGTGGAGCGTAGTCTGTTCCGTATTTTTTTAACCAGCGATAATGAATTCCGATCATCAGAACAGTCGAGGCCGCTTCCACCGAATTTAGATAAGGAATTCCCCTTACATACTCAATATCTCCGATCACTTCAAGCGGTTTTTTAAAGGAAAGGATCAGGGTTTTTCCTTCGGGGGAAGTCGTAAAAATCTTTACTTTTCCCTGCACCAAAACGTACAGATGACAGGCTGATTCGCCTTGAGCACAAATGAGCTCCCCTTGATCAAATTGATACAAGGACAAATGCGGCAGAAAAGGCTCATGAAAAACAGACGCTAACTGATGGGCATGGAGATAATCTTGCAAAAGCTCACGATTTTCGATTTCCTTCATTCCTCTGTTTCACCCTCTCGTCATCAGGCCCTCAGTATCAGTACCCCCAGAATCATCATCCCGATCCCGATAAAATGCGGTAGCCTCATCTTTTGTTTATCAACACCGAACCACCCATTACTGTCAATGAGAAAAGTCAGACTAAGCTGCGCAATCAAGAGGGCTGAAATCGTCATGGTTACCCCGATATGGTGGATAGCCGTAACATTGCTAAAAATGATAAACGCGGCGAATGCCCCACCTGTCAAATATAACGGTTTCACTCGCCTGTATGCCTGCCATTTTCCATCTCGAAAAATCAACAGGAGTAAAAAAGCCGTGAGGAAGCCCGTTAACTGAGTAAGTGTCGCGGTTTGCCAAGTACCAATATCTTGACTGATTCTTGAATTCGCTACACCTTGCAAGGTAATGAAAACACCGCCCAAAATAGCAAAAATAATTCCTTTCATCCTCTCACCTCACACTGATCTGTTCCTAATTAAAAAGGATCGCAAGGTGGATAGGGAAGGACATATGTCCTCATGATTTTCGTTACAAAAAACAAAGGAGAGGACCTTCCCGTTAGAAGGACCTCTCGCTCATTCTTCTCATTGAATCTTCTTTTGTTTCACGATTCCTATCACAAGCAGAACGATCATCCCAATGATGGTGATCGGCAGAAACCACTTCCCAAAGCCGCCTCCCCATCCTAGAGCAATGGAAACCGACTCCAACAAGATTACGGAAAAAATAATTAAGCAGCTATTTTTTATTTGGTTCACGATTTTTCGACTGTGCAAATAAAACTGATCGGCATTCGATTCAGTGAAGCGTGCCGGATAGTTATGGAGCTCCGGATGTTTTTCGAGTACCTGCATGAGGAAAATGATAAAGACGCCAATCCCAGGTAAAAGAAGCAGTTCCCATTTTGAGCCCCAGCGATCTACTTCCCCCAAAGCATTGTAATGGGCAGGCACCTCGTCAGGAAGCTGATTCCAGACAAAGACTAAAAAGAGAAGTGATCCCACGAAAAATAAACAACCAACTACATCCCATAACCATTCGCTGCCTGTCTTTGGTATATCTATGATTGGTCGCTTCATATTCTCCCCCCTTACTGCTGCTCCTCCTACAAGTATTTTACCATTAATGTTTATTTGCGAGTCAAGGTCAATCCGTCACACACTTCTGGGCGATTATGCCCGCTTTATTTTTCAATCACTCACTCCGAATGAAGAGCAGGCGATTGAAAGAGCCGTATACATCGAGTAGAGGATTAACCTTTTTCAGAACAGGGCGAAAGCTAAAGGCTTTACGCCTCTTTTTCATTCCTTCTTTGCGATATCCACTCATGCATAAGCAAGCAGGAAGCTGTCCTCATATCCTATAAAGTACCAACCGTTAAGGGGGAAGTGTCATGGATCCGATTGAGCATCATAGACAGCGAATGCATCACCACATGAGGCAAGCAGAACGTTATCGCTCTTTAGCTTTTGAACATCGCCATGATCGCATGCGTCATCATACCTTTAGAGAAAGAGAACACTTCCATCGCATGCGGGCCCATCACCACAGAACGCAAATGCATTCGATGCGTCGTTATTAACTTGGAAAACTCCCGTTATTGGGAGTTTTTTTTATGGGACAAGCGAGAAAACGCCCGAAACAATCGTATGGAGAAATGGGCTTGGTTCGGATGTGGATTCTGTGCTCATGCCCATTCACGAAACTGGGTAAACGCATAGACATACATCATGTGTGATCAAAAGTGGAAAATGGGCTATGATCCGCCCACATCCTTATGCGGAGGTACTATATGACAAATGTTTTTGTTGAACGCTCGTTAGAGGAAATACGTTTTTGGTCTCGCATCATGAAAGAACACTCCCTGTTTCTCAAATTAGGCTTTAACTGCGAAGACACAAAATTGATTGAAGAAGCGAATCGCTTTTACAGCATTTTTGAAGAAATTGAAAGCCAAGCCCTGGCCTTTTCTTCTGACGTAGACCCCCAACGAATCTATGACTTTAATCAAATGGTTCACAATGCCGTTTCGTATATTTGGGCCTTTAAACGCAAAGTACTCGGACTCATTATTCGTTGCAAAATCGGTGGTAACAACTTTCCGCTGTTGGTCGATCACACAAGTAGAGAGGCTGCCTATTTTCGGAATCGATTAGAACAACTGAATACGGGAAACCTTGATCCCTTACCAGATGCGGTGATTAATGAAAATGTCTTCTTCCTACGAATCATGGCTGACCATGCGAAATTTATTAACCATTTGCTCGATCCTTCCGAAAGAAAGCTAGTGGATCAGGCTAGAGAGTTTAGTCATGATTTTGATCAATTATTGTTCCAAGCTCAGGATCTAGATTCCATGCGCCCCCAGTCTCAAACGAAACCGCTACTGAATCAATTTGTCGATCAAAATCGCGTATCCGTCCGTCAATTGCGTGACTTCAAAAAAACAGCTCGTGATCTGATTGAGGAATGCAAAATTAAGAGCATAATCCCCCCATTGCTCGCTGACCATGTGTTTAGAGAAGCCTCGCATTTTCTAGAGATTTTAGATGCCTTTGAGGTATCCCTTACACACACAAAATAGCTATCAGAAATAAGAATAACCCGTCTCCTATAAAAACAGGGACGGGTTTTGTATTTCTTGAACGACCTAAATAAAATTACAAATTTATCCTTTTATTTGTAATTTATTCCTTTTTATGTTTTGCTTAAACGAAAGAACTATACTATATTTTTATTGAAAATAGACAAATTATCCATTTTTAACAATTCAGGGAGGTTTTTGATGTTTTTAACAAAAAGGTATCGTAAGCAAATTTTTAGTTTGGCACTCATGTTTTCTATTCTATTTTCTGGTCAAAGCATTGGGCATGCAGAAGATCATAACTCAGTTGATTTAATTCCAACGATGACGAGTAACACATCACCTACAGGCATCGCAAGTGCGAATAACATTTGGAATGCAGAAAATGATGCATATAAAGCCTTCGACGATGATGAAAAAACCTCTTGGCATCCGGCCAATATTAGTCATTTCCCCTATTATTTGGGGTATGAGTTTCCAACTGAAACAGTAGTTGGAAAGTATACGATAAAATTAGCCTCTGACATGACATATAGACATTTAGAAGCTCCTACCACTTGGACGTTTGAAGGATGGAATGGTACGAACTGGATTACCCTTGACATAAAAACGAATATAACCGGATGGAAGCTTGGTGAGAAAAGAGAATTTACATTTGATAACTCCAAGCCCTATAAAGCGTATCGCTTCAATATTACTGCCAATAATGGGCATGGCAATACTCATACCGTAATTAGTGAAGTTGAATTCATGCAAGGAAATGCTGAGATGCCAGATCCAGATCCTAATCCAGACCCTAATCCAGACCCTAATCCAGACCCTAATCCCGATCCTAATCCCGATCCTCAGCCATCCGGTGATAACGCACTTCTTGTTATCAAGATGATCAGTGGACTCGAGAAAGAGTTTGAATTAACTACATCCGAAGTTCAAGACTTTATCGACTGGTATAATGGCCGTGCAGACGGACGTGGAAAAGAAACTTATATGTTCGATAAGGACTTTAACAAGGGGCCATTTACCGCTAGAAAAGATTATGTAGCATTCAGTAAGATCCAATCCTTTGAGGTCATGGAATATACCAAATAATACAACGAGGCACCTCCTATAAAACAGGATGGTGCCTCATCGTGTTGATATCTATACTGTCGATATTATCTGTGGCGACCTTCCTAATACCTTTTTTTGCGTCCATTTCCGTCACTTGAGAACACTCGTACAGTCAAAAGGAAAATTATGTTAATACCTTATTTTAGATCATTATAAAGGAGGAAATATCCCATGAAAAAGAAGAAATCTAATTCTAAGAAATACAAGAAAGTAAAAGGTCAATTGGTACAACATTCATCTTATTATCCAGCTCAAGCTGGAGGTTGTATCTGGATTTGCATGCGTCATGGGTGCGGTTGGTGGTGCCCAGAACCCGTTATGTAATGTGACCTTCTCCAAGAAACATCATGCTAAACACATTGGTTGCGTTATCACCACTCCCTGATTATTAGGGAGTTTTTCTTGTTACAATTCCTGGCACCAATTTAAAAATCTTGTGTTTAGTAAACATTGACTATCAAACAACAGACTGATGGCATTCGCTGTAGTGCATACAATCAAATCATCTGTTAAAATTGTTGCGAAAAGGAAAATACTGGTGATCGTTCATGAAAAATAGACCTCTTTGGTTCAATATCTTTTCAGTAGTTGCCCTTTCCATGGTAGTAGTGAACGTTTTTACACATGTGACTTTCTTACGAATAGTAACGATGCTATGCCTTGCCGTTGTCATGGCTTCTTTAGGAACATTTGAACGGAAGAAAAACCGTAAGTTCACAATGATTCCATTGTAAGATACTGGTATTCGACATTATGAGAATGATAAAAATGAGTAAAAAGTTTGTCTTATACACGTTCATTACAAGTTTCCTTTTAGTCGCTTTCACTCCGCTTATTTTTCCAGTGACCATTACTGATGTTAAGCAACTGAATCATGTGCTTATTGGAGCGCCATTTCCTTAAAAGTAACTAAAGGATTTGGAAAGCTGCTGCTTTTCCGTCCCTTCTGCCATTGATTGCTCCACCAGCAGCATCGTTTGTTCCCCGCTGAAAGACGGAGACCATTTGCATCCCAGCTACCGTGATCGCCTCCGCTTCTGCTCGTGTGAGACGTTTCCATTCATACTGCACAGGAACAAGATAGCGGCAGACAAATTACATACCCCACTGCCAAAGTCACTACAAGACGCTTATTGCACCGTTTCCTGCTGTTCTACTACCGATGCATCATATTTTTCACCGGTAATCCCTTCATATTGTTCGGGTGTTAATTTTCCTAGCTCTACAAACGGGTGACATCTTCTGCCGTATACTCGCCGAAACGATACAGCAAGCAAATAGAAAAGCCACCCGGCATCCGAGTGGCTTCATCCCTTTCACTTGTCTGTATGTTACTGGAATAAGCTTTTGTAATGAAATGTCCTTTCTTTGCAGAGAACGAACTACGAAATGCCTCCATCAAAATAGCGTCCTCCGCTGCGAAAAAACTACCGATTCTGCGGCTGTTTCGTCCGATAAAACTCATTAAACAACTTCATTAACGCTCGCTTTTCGATACGGGATACATACGAACGAGAAATGCCCAGCTCACGCGCAATTTCGCGCTGTGTCTTTTCTTTGTCCTGATCCAGCCCAAACCTGCCGATGATCACCTCTTTTTCGCGCTCATCGAGGATGTGGATGTGCTGGTAAATTTTATTGGACTCCAGCTTGAGCTGCACAGCGTCGACCACTTCGTCGGTTTCTGTGCCAAGGACGTCGATCAAAGTGATTTCGTTGCCTTCTTTGTCCGTTCCGATTGGGTCGTGCAAGGATACGTCTTTTTTGGTTTTTTTCAAGCTTCTCAGATGCATGAGGATTTCAATCTAAATGTCAAAAGGGGAGCATCGACAGATTTAGATGTTCATTGAAAATAAGGCAATAGACTGGAATCCTTGATATGCCGGGAGTTGTTTCAAGAAAAATTTATTCCCAAACTTGGGGAATGTCTTAAAGAAGCTGCCATTATTTCGGCTTTTTAAGACATATGCTGAAGATCAATCACTTATTAATCAAGCATGAGATACCAATAAATTGCTATCTCATCACTATCTTTATCTAGACCTCTGTAGACGTAGGAATCGAAACCTCCGATGACAAAACCACAACTTTCGTAGAATTTACATGCGCGGACATTATTACTTTGTGTCTCCAGCATGATTCCCGTCATGCCGCCTTCCTTCGTCCAGCATTTAGCCTGTTCGATTAGTTTTTTACCGACGCCGTATCCTCTATATTGCTTATCAACTTTGATATCTTCCACATAGGCATATTTGTTCCAATTTCTTTTCAAAACAATTTGACCCACAACTTGATTGTTTACGAGCGCTAAATAAATAATTTGATGGGGATTGCCGATATAGTTCGAATAATCCTCAACAGTATCTTCTTCAAGCTGTTCATCATCGTAGCTTTTATTCCTAAGAGGTCTCTCCATCACCGTATATCCGATTCGCTGTCCCATTAGTTGCAAGACAAGGGTAGAGTCTACGATAAAGCTCCCATCAATGTTTGCACCACACTCATCGTCCCCAGCTCTCAGTTCTCTAACTAAAATATCCATATTCGTCCTCCTATATTTTTATAAGGTGAGAATAGAGATAGCAAGGGGGACCACGGACTTAACGGAATACATATTGCTCCATCATTTTCATAACCTCCAAGTATTATGTAGCATTTAGATTCTTTAGATAATTGTACAAGCATTGCTTAGCAGGTGCGACAGCTTTATAATCGTTAAGCCCGTTAGCTTGATCACGCGTATAAACACTGCCTCGTTGTTCCTACTACTTCCGTTAATTATAGGGTGTTTCCTTTTCAATCAACTCACGAATCATGGCGGATTACACGAATCGATCTTGCTCTTGCCACACAGTAATATGCTCTTACAACACGTCAGTCCCGGCCCGCCTCGTAAAACTTCTGCGATAGGTTAGCCAGATATTTCTATGACCCGGCTATTTTTTCCCCCCTTGGTTGTCTGCTATTGGCGTCCGGTTCGACAGTGATGCCGATTTGATCAAAAGTCTGCCCTTCGGCAAGCTGGTAGGTCAGTATTCCGGATCCGTTTTCGTCCGGCTTGAATATGCCACCATTTTCCCTCGTGCTGTTTTTCAGCAGCCAAACCTGATAAACCTGTGAACCTTCGACGCCGGGCAATTCGTGAACCTGCACCACCAAATTTTTCTCTGATCCCTGCTGGACAATATAGGCGATGCCGTTTGTTCCCGGGTGGCTTTGATTGGCTGCTTTTAAGGGAATCGCCGTTAATATTTCAATGGGTATATTTTCGACATGACGATTTTTTACCTGTACATTCGCTATTCCAAGACCAATAAACGCGAGTAACAAGACGGCCACGATACTGGTTGAAACTGGAGTGAACTGGCTTTTGAGCCTCATGGCGAGCTTGCTCATCTTAGCCATGAATGTTTCCGTACCGCTTTTCCTTTTGTGCTCAAAAACAAACCCCAGCACCTCGCCTTTTAGCGATTCAGGCACCTCGATTTCGGTATAATCGAATGGCAAAGCATGCCAGGCCTGGGATAATTCCTGATATTCTTTCTTACACTCCGTACAATTCTTTAAATGTTCAGCAAAGGCCATGTGTTCGCTCTCCTTGAGCTCATTTGCTATATATGGAATTAACTGATCACAAACCCTTCTCATTTTAAATCCTCCAGTTCCAGATGCTTCCTCAATCCTTTAAGAGCCTGGTGAAGCCTGCTTTTAATCGTACCGAGCGGCTCTTGTTCCAGCTTGGCGATCTCTGAAAGAGAATACCCTTTCCAATAAAGCAAATCGATTAATTTTCTTTGCGCCGTCGGCAATTTGTTTTTCGCCATCGCAATATCATTCGTATTTACTCGTTGCTCGACTGCATTAGCAGGGTCAGCGATCTCTTCATGTTCCTCTTGATGGTGTTGCGTATGCCTCTTCTCTTTTCGGAGGTAGTCAATGCAAATATTGCGAGTAATCGTGAGCAGCCAGTTTACAAAGCTGCCTTGAGCAGGATCGTAATAGCAGTTTGTTGTCCATAGCCTCAAAAAGACCAACTGAATAATCTCTTTCGTCTTATCCTCATTCCCATTGCAAAACTTCATAACGAAGCCGTAAACAAGCTTTATATATCGATCATAGAGCTCCTCTAATGCGTGACCATTTTTTTCGTTTACCAATCGCATTAATTCCGCATCGTAATTTTCTTTCATGTGGCACTCCCTGCTTTTGGATAAAAATATATTGCCATAACACTATTTTAAAAGTAAAGATGGGAACGACCGCGACTAATCGTTCCCTGGGCAAGCTTATTCAAATGCTGTTTCGCTGTTTATGACAAACCATACATCTTTTACTCCTTGTCCGTTTACATCCCCTTTTTGCTGGTCTTTTGCAAAATAATAGAGAGGAAAGCCTTTGTACGTAACCTGCTTCTTCCCGTTGTCTTCTCTTGTGATCGTATCGAAATCCTTTTTGTCAAAACCTTCTGGGACGGCGAAATCCTCCTGGGTAAATGCCGGCCAGTTTGCCAGGCAGTCTCCGCTACAATTGCTTTTTCCTGCTTCGTCCTTTTTAAAGTAATACAGGGCCCTTCCCTGTGGGTCCGCCAGGTACTCTCCAGCTTTCTCATTCTTCAAAAGCTGGAGGCTGTCAACCGGGGCTTGTTCCGATTTAGTTGGTTCCGTTTGGGCTTGATCGGGTTGAACCGTCTCTGTTTTTACCTCCGTGCTTTTTCCACAGGCAGCCAAAACAAAAATAATCGAAAGTATCGCAAGGGTAAAAACTGCTTTTTTCATGTATGTTCCTCCCATTTTTTTAGATGTATGACTCGACCTTACTTCCAGCCCCATTTTTGAAAGATTTGGTGAGATTTTTCCGTTCTTAAATAATCAATAAATTGCTGTGCCTCTTTTTTCTGATCAGTGATTTTCGTCAGAGCGATCGGCGTTCCACGATAGAGCTTTTCTTCTTCGGGCAGTTTGACCAGGTCAGTCACATCCTGGAGCCGGTAATGCCACGATTCATAGGTAATCCAGGCGTCCAGGCTGTCATTCGATTTCCATCGTTCAATGGCTTCGGCACTCGACTTTACAGAAAGGTTAATATTTTGGGAAATGCCTTCGATCAGCCCTTTTCTGCCTGCCAAGTCTTCCCACAGGCCAAGCTGGCCAGCCCCATTCACATCGATTATTTTTACTCCCTTTTTCGTTAAATCCTCCAGGCTTTCAATCTTCTTAGGATTTCCTTTCCTCACCAAGATTCCTGCAGCACGCGGGTAAAGCTCCGTACGTGATTTAGTGTCGATCATTTCGGGGTGGTTAAAGATGAAGTCCTGCAACATATACACGGAGCCGCCGAAAATAATATCTGCATCTTGCTTTGCTTGGCCGATCCAATTGCCCTCTGGTCCGGCTGTTACTTCCACCTTCATTCCTGTTTCAGCTGAAAATTGTTCAGCAGCTTCCTTGATCGGTCCAAGTGGTCCACCTGGTCCGTACACCCGGATGACTTTATTACTTTGGCTGGCATTTGATGTTGCCTGGGACGCCTGCTTACCGTCCATTTGTGCATAGGCTGACATTCCAGCAGCTGTAAAGACAAAGAGCAGTAGAGCTGCTAGAAACACGGTCTTCTTCATGATTCTTCCTCCATTTCACACATGTTTTTTAACGGTACTATCAAAGGAAACGAAGGGAGGCTGTAAACGGTTTGATTGTAATCGCAAAATAGTTAGAAAGTTTCATAAATCTATGGAGAACTAGTCTGGTAAAGAATAAAGAAAGATCGCCACACAACCTATGCCAGCTTGGCCAGGTTTTACGGAAGCCTCAAGACGATCCATGGTCTGTTAACATAAATAAAAAAGCCCACAATTTGTGGGTTTTTTGTTACGTTACTTTTTTTGTGTAGGTGTAGCAGCAGGAGCTACTTTTTCCACTTTCTTTTCGACCTTCTTTTCTGAATGCCTGATTGGTCGAGCCATAAATTCAAATACAATGTACCCCATAAAAGCACACAACAATATACCAAGCTGACTAACGGCTTTTAACAAATACTCATTTGAAAGTTGGGTCGCTTGAACAGCAGAAGTATTAGCCCCAAGTTCTACATTAAAGCGGTAACTACTTTGTAATCCACTGAGGTCTGAACCTGTTTTAAAAACCAATAATAGCATGACGATACGGAATAGCCAGATAAAATAGCGCAATGATATCTCTCCCTATGGTTATGATTCTACAAATCTTTTCCCTTTATTTTGGAAGTTCAAACGCATGTTAGTTATTGTGGAGAATGCTTACAAATTAATATGACATTGGTAATAACAAAAAAGCCCACCTTATAAAGAGGCAGGCTTTTGACTTAGAATAAACTCATTTGTTCCGATCCGATTGGTGATACCTCCCCCTCTTCAACAAGGTCTATTTGTAAGGTCTGCTCCCCAAGAACGCTAATGTCCGTCCGCTTATTCCACTCATACCAGGAAGCGCGAAATTGATTTGAGCTGATTTTTTCCTCGTACAACAGGGTTATGACTATATTTCTAATATTTCTGATTGGAGAATTGTAACTATCGGCGGCTCTGTCTAACGCTTTATTTTCCGGTCTAACTCTTAATTTTTCAGTCCACAACTTTATTTACTCAGAACATTAGAACGTGAATATCTCCACACCCTCTTCGAAAACTCTTACTTCCCTAACCACATGACGGATCAGCTCTCTTTTATCCTCAAAGGTGAGCTCATCCTGAGCTTTTGATAAATAAAATTCAGCAGCTTCTTGAATCAAGTTGCGGCTAGACTCATAATCGACCTGCTGTTTCGTTTGTTCCAGCAGCTCGTTTAGACGCTGATTCAGTTTATCTTCCTTCTCCTTCAGTTCTTTCAACTCCTGGCGAATATCTTCTTCACCAATATCTCCTTCACCAGACGCAAACAATTTAAGCAATCTCTTGCGTCCTATTTTTGTTTTTTCGAGTTCCTTTTGCAATCGCTCCAACTCCACTTGCTCGAATGGAGTTTCCACTTTATCTTCCACTACCGCCGCAATCTCATCAGGATTATTCAACCAGGACGCAACCGCTTCCCAAACCTGATTGTCCAATTTCTCACATCTTACACGACGACCGCACCCCTTAGTTTTTGCACCTGCTGTATTCTTAACATCAATATACTCAAAAACATGCTGGCTCCAGTTTTTCGCTTTTCTTCCTGACATCGTATTTCCACAGGACCCACAACGTACTAGGCCGCTTAAGAGGTACTCGTTGAAGCTCCGTCCCGCCCATCTTCTTCTGGATTCCTTTAGTAGTCGCTGGGCATGTTCAAATTTCACTTCGTCAATAATGAATGGGCAGGGTAAAGATATCCACTCTTCTTTTGGGCGCATTTTCATACGGACTTTCTCATCTAGCTGGCGAAACTGATTACCCAGCATCCCTTCTGTATTCCACTTATTTTGATAAAATCTCCCCACGTACGCCTCATTCATCAACATCTGTCGTACCACCTGACGATGCCATACGCTCGCACCGCGCTTTGTAGGGACTCCTTTATTGGTTAAATAAACAGCTATCCCATTGATACCTTGAACTAGCTCGTTGGGCTGAGTAAACAGATCGAATACTAGTCGCACTACTGCTGCCTCAGCTTCATTAATTACGATCTGTTCTTTCTCTGAATCATAACTGTATCCATATATTTGAAAGTCACGGAGAACGCGGCCTTGTCTTGCCTTTTCTCTTCTCCCACGACTCATACGTTCATTAATTTTTGCCTTCTCAAATTCAGCGATCGCTCCACGCATGCTATAAAAGAGTTGACCTTCAGGCGTTTTTGCATATTCGCCATTCACGAACACAAGCTCTATACCACGCTTATCAAATTCATCTGTAATAAGCAGCTGGTTCATTAGCTTACGCGATAAACGGTCAGGGTCCAGACAAACAATTTTTGTAATGACTCCATCTTTCACATCTTGTCTTAGCCTTGAGAGAGCCGGACGATCTAGAAACTCGCCAGATACATCATCTATGTACTCGGCAGCTTCACTCGTCGCTGCCTTTTTCCTGCATTCCCTTACCTGATCGTCGAGGCTGAACCCGCTTTTCGCCTGCTCCTCTGTACTCACTCTGGCATATATTCCGATCATACGGCTTCTCCCTCCTGTATTTTCCTAATAAATAGTGGTAACAGGCGGAACGAATACTGTCAGTAGAACTGCCCGGTATCATCTTTACATTCACCGTTCATCCCCTCCTGTCGAGAAGATATGCGTGAACGGCTTGTCAAAAGTAGTGGAGAAACATGAAAAACCCGTCTCCTCAAAATGAAGTGCACCCCTTAAAGTAGACAGTGGAATAACCCCTGTGGTTCACCCATGAACTTTAAGGGTCTTTGAAAGAGAAGATCAGGTCGCTCTATAAGCAAAGGAAAGGAATTTACGGCTACCGCAGAATCCAAGCAGAACTAGTACGTCAGTATGGCTGTAAAGTAACCTAAAAAAAGTGTTACGGTTGATGCAAAATTTGGGGATAAAAGCAGTTATTCGTCGTAAATGAGCCTATATCACCACTTTTCGAGCCCATTGTATCCGATGGACGTGTAGCCGAAAACATGCTAAATCGTGACTTCGTTGCTCAAAGACCAAATCAAAAATGGGTAACTAACCTTACCCAATATCGAATCGGAGATGAACGCATCTATCTCTCAGCCATTAAAGATTTGTGTACGCGCTAAACGGTTGCCTATCATATCAGCTCTCGAAACGACAATGCGCTAGTTCTTGAGACTTTCAAGAAAGCATTTAAAACACAAAAAGACGTGACTGGTGTGATCGTTCACAGCGATCAGGGTCACCAGTACACGTCCCATGCATACCACGACATGCTGCCTACGGTTGGCGCCCAGATCAGCATGTCACGACGAGGTAATTGCCTAGACAACTCCTCGATGGAAAGCTTCTTTTCTCATTTGAAAACCGAAGCTCTAAATCCCTAAGAAGAATTGAAGAATATATCCATTTTTACAACGACGAACGTCTTCAACTGAAATTAAAAAAGCTGACGCCTAGTGAATTTAAGCGTCAGTTAGCAGCCTAACGGCCTTGTTTTTTCTTACTGTCTCCGAAATGGGGTCTTGACCATTCTTAAACAAAGGTCTTTTCTTTTCTTTTCTTTTCTTCCAAATCCGATTTTCTGCTGCGTGAACATTAGGTACCGCTACCTGAGTGTATCCAGTAAATAGAAAAGCTGTAGTCAATGCGACTGCTAGTAACGATTTAGTTATTTCATTTTTTTTTACCCTTCTTGCCTCCACCTTTATTATCCAGATAAATAATCCCAAAAGCCACCACAACTGTGAGGACTACAACAATCTTTCTGCTTATTCCCATGCTAACGTCAAGATCAAAAAAACTGAAAGCTAGCAGCACCAGAAGTAAGACCAAAAGAATTTTTCTGATAATATCACTCACCTCAAATCATCGTTCTCTTAATCATAATAATAGTAATTAATTGAAAATATTGCAAAAACGTCGACACAAATTATAAAACTTTGTAAAATCATGAACGCTTAGTATGAATAAACAGGAGTCAGCTCGAATCCTTTACTCTTTTTCCATGTACGATTTTTCGCTTGGATATACGCGGTAAGCCCTACAACTGCACCCACTGTCTCACCTCCAAATAGAAAAACCACCTAAATAAGATGGTTTTCGCTTTTGCTATGTATTAGTTAATACTCTCATAAACTCTACAGGAACCTCTTCGTTCTCCAGTCTTATCGAATAGAATACCATTTGTTCCACTCTTCTACTTTCTCTTTTCAAAACAAATCCATTGTGACTAACCTGATCTGTATCTTTCTCTATGCTTGTTTCTGTTATTTGCTTGATTTTTTCATTGGATTCATCTAATGTCCAGCCTGCCGCAGTGGTTATCATCTGGGCTGATGCAACTGCCTTTTCACTCGCGTTCTCATTAAACTTTGGATCCAAAACCGACATTACCAGAACCTGAACTAACTTGTTCTCGTTTTTGTTTACAACTAATCCGAATGCATGAGTACTGTCCTCAGAAAAAGTAAAATATGTCTTGAATCCGTTACCTTCGTCACGTTCGAACCATTTTGATGAAGCTTTAAGATTTGGGAACGATTGCGAATTTTGATACCAGTCAGACGTATTGGTCAACTTATCTTTTATTTCACTAGTAGATTCGCCAAATACCTCAACCAAGGTCTTTTCTTTATCCGATACATTAGAACAGCCAGCTAAAAGCAGAAATACTAATAAAATTAAAATCTGTCTCATATATACTACTCCCTCCTGTCTACATTCTACCTCTCCTACCAAAAGGCGTCAGTCCATATAATTCGAGTGCATACGACAAAATGTGACTTTCTTCCTCTCCCCAGCCCCCTATCGCTCGGGAGAAGGAGAAAGCTATGTGCTAACTTTCTCCTCTTCTTCTGCTTCAATTGCTTGGCAAGCCATAATGAGCTTTTGCATATAAGGATCGACCTCATAATCTAGGTTGTCTGCTGGTCGTCCTCTGCCGTTGAGAAATGCCCGACAGAGGTGGCTTGATTCTCCAGCGGTTCGAACTGGACGAAAGACTTTTACAATCTCGTCCGACTGGCGCACTACATTTCACCCACCTCCATGAAAAAAGCACCACACGGGTGCTTTTGTTCGATAATTGTATATAGATAATTAGGAATGGCCCTCCCCAACCGTTCTCGTCGGACGCTCACCGAATATGATCTAGTACGCTTTTCATAACCTGCGGCGAGTCCTGCCGATCGAATAAATTATAGCGGGCTTTGACTGTTTGAGAGACCTGATTCAGCGCTTTTTGGCTCTTCGTTTTCCGGTACTCGCTCACAAGTTTGACAAAGGAGGGATGCCGGATTACGTCTGTTCGCCAGTCCCACACGCGCGGTTTTTGGACTTCTAGCCGGACCTGTTCCACCATCTCAATTACTTTAGGTGCAAGAGAGGCGCTGAACTGCGTTTCGGCCTTCTTCTTCTCCGGAAGATCAGACAGCATCACATAGTTGGGAAGGGAAGACATTGGCTTGTTGTTAACAAGCAACAATTCGCCCGAATAGTTGTGCACGGTCTCTAGCAACAAGTCTTGATTGACTTCGTATTGAAAATACTCCCATCCAGTCGCAGTTTTTTTGCTCGGCAAAAACAGATGGATGAAGTTGAGCATTTCTGTGTAGTACGGCTGCGATTGCGGATACACATACCCTTTTGCATCGACCTGGAATCCCGGCACTCCCACCTCTACTGCCCAGCGGACCGCTTCACTTTGGCTGTCCTTGGGAGCTACACTCCCCTTGTAAGGCCTAACTTTTTTGTACATGCGGTACAACGTCTCCGCAACAAATTGCTTCGTAAGCCGTTGGTCATTCAGGTCCTCAGGCAGTACGTACCCCGCCTGGACAAGTGCGTTTATCCGCGCTTTTAGTTCCACTTCTCCCCGCTTTTGCCGTAGCTCGCCTTCCCATTGGCCAGAGGCTTGCTGCTGCTTTATTTGCTTGCTGATGGCGGCCGGATCGTAACCTTGGGGATAGACGGGATCCAATATTCCGATCTCATTGTACAAGGTCAGCAAATACCCATCTTTAGAGACACTGAATTCATCGATCATGAAACCGCGCGGCGTGTCTGTACCGTTAAGTTCGCCGACGATTTCCGTGAGGCTTTTTCTGTTTTTGTCCAGGATGTTTGCGGGATGCGGATTTTTGATCTTAAGCGCATCTTTTAGGAGAGAATGAAAAACTTCTTTTTCTTCCAGCGTATGAACCGTGGGCAAATTGTAGGCAATGCGATAGGATGCCGCCGTTGCCGCTCCTGCTTCTTGAATTGGATAGGCGATCTGTCCGACAGACAGAACGGCTGCGATTGCAGCGGTGAACACAACCTTTTTCATGGATTTTGTTCCCTCCTCAGTGTGGTGGCAAACGTATCGGAATTTGATTCACGGGAGTTTGCAAATACATTTGATAGACGAACGCTTCTTGAATAAAGTTACATCTCACCCATGATTCCCCTGAGATACTCAACCTTCGGGCAGAGGTCTCCTCCGCAAGCCACCCCCATTGATGTCCTTTACTAATTTAGGCAGTTAGACTAATCTACACACTTTCAAAAATTATTTGAACATTATTTCGCAAAAAGAAATTGTAACAAAAAATTAAAATTTCCATATATTTACACATATTGGAAAAAGGTGTATATTGTGGTTGTCCAAACAAACCTGTTTTGTATCGGGCGCAAGAAAATAGAAGGAGTGGTTAGAATGAAGAAGTTTATTACTGCTTTCGCAACACTGGCATTATTGACTTCAGCGACACCTGTATTTGCGCAAGAGGGACAGCAGCTTGCACCAGTTACCAATGTTGCCAGCACGAAAAAAGCATCTGATAAACAAGCGGTAAAGCCTTTCGCTGAGTTTGTCACCATAAACTTATATTGGAATCAACCACCAACTGCAACAAGATTTGAAGTTATTGTTACAAACGTTACAGATGGTTATGTTTTGGAAAAAAGCCGACAAACATCTACAGAATTTTCGGCTCGTAGCTTAAGAGTTGGAAATCATTACAGTATTATGGTTCGTGCTTTAGACCAGTTCGGTAATCAAGTCGGACAATCATGGTATAAAGATTTTGAAGCAAAACAAAATGACAATTGGCGTTTTTGGTTTTAATTGGTTGATGATGTAAGTTCAAGCGTGGAGATTGTTAGACTGTCGATTTTTCGACAGTCTTCTTCTTTTCAAATAAAATAATGATACTGTTCTTAGAGTTAGTTTGCTTTAGTACCTATTTTGATTTTTCACTAATCCGCTTTTTATTGGTGGAGAATCTGGACCAGGTGCTCGTCCAAAAAGCAAGAGTGGGTTCGGCGTTCAGAAATATCAAAACGGAAGCATGATTGATGGCCTAACATACGATGAATGCCCAAATCACTTGATAACAGTTTAAAGGGACCATAAGGGTCCCCTTTTTCATAACTCTTCATCACAAGACACCCTTTTGACTTTAATATCTCATTCTCAATACAACGCGCAGCATACGTAGCCAGCTTGGTGCCCTTATCCACCTGATAACTCTCGATTGCTTTGATTAATCCAATGGTACCGATGGAAATCAGATCTTCACTGTCCTCACCTGTGTTCTCGAATTTCTTCACAATATGCGCCACCAAACGCAAATTGTGCTCAATCAGCTTGTTACGGGCGTAAGGGTCGCCTTTGGCCATGAGTCGGAGGTACTTTTCTTCTTCGGTGTCCTGAAGCGGTTGCGGGAAGGCATTGTTCTTGACATAAGCCACGAAAACAAGAAGTTCTTTAAAAACAAGGGAAAGCGCCGCGATAATGCTGGACATGGCTGCCACCTCCACGTCTGGAATAGCTTACTTCTATCCTTATGTGGGCGGTCGCCTATATGTGCATGTACGTTAAAATAACCGAGTCAGTAAGCGAATCCTTCATTGTTACAAAAGACGAAATCGATTAGTGGTTGATTAAACGAAGGTAAATGAACACAAGCGAGTCAGATATTCCAAAAACCGCATGGTCATCCCAGTCGTCTTTTATAGAAATAATTTCAAGATTACTTAATTGCGGTTGCAACATTTGAATAAACTCCTCAGACACACCATCTTCTCTCAGTTCCTTATTCAAGTTTTCCATGTACTCTGTACGGTTCATCCGTTTTATTTGATTTGCATTTACATACTGTGGAAAAATATAGGTATGTAGAATATGAGCGATCTCCTCTTTTGAGAAATCATCCCCATAAAGATCGGACCAACTCTCCCAATGATGGACATACTTTTTAAAGACACCTACAAAGGCATCTTCCCATGACATGAATTGTTTTCTTGGAGCAAATACCAAGGTACCCGTGAAGCCGCCTTGCTTAACATATTGATTAAGTCTACCATCGAGAATCAAAACGCTATCCAATGGAAGATAGATTACGTAAATCTCCTCATGACTTAATTGAGAGTGTAACCATTTTTCGGCGAACACCTCTGTGTATTCAACTAAGTTTCTTATTTTGTCGGGCATATGCGCCTCCCTATTTGTTTTCATTACAATATTTTTAAAATATTACATTTTTTGGTGAAATAATCCAAGCGAATTGACAAATCCAAACCAAACTGATTGGAGTGAACGCGCATGCTAGAATTTGGTGCCGTATCGATCGAATGGGTTACTGTGCTCTTTCAGCTCTTTATCTTCTTCATGCCTATAGCACTAGTCATTGCTTGCTGCTTGTTCATCGTAAAACGCACAGCAACCAAGCAAAAAGCCATCGACGAGCTGGAAAAACGCGTCGCAACACTCGAGCAAGAAATAAAGCGTCCGAAATCATAACGGACGCTTCCCTTTTTCCCCTATTCAAATAAAGCCATCATCTCTTCGTCTTCTCTCTCACGTGCTATATCGTATGGTGTTTGCCCCTCCATGTCCTTTTTGTTAGGATTCGCACCTTTAGCCAGCAGCAGCTCTACCACATCCACACGCTCCTCTCCATCCGCTACCTGTGTATGCAGCGGAGTACTTCCATCATGAGCGCTGGCATGTATGTCTGCACCGTGCGCGATTAGCGCCTCTGCGACCTCTGGATAGAGCGCGATATGCAACGGAGTAATACCCTCATCGTTTTTCCCATGGACATCTGCTCCCTGTGCGACCAAATACGCAATAAGGTCAACATCGTCTGTCATCACAGCGCCATGCAGGACGGAAAACTCATACTCATCCTTTTCATGCAGCAATTCCGGCTGTTTCGTGACGATCTTTTTTACGAGCTCAAGGTCTCCCACTTCAGCTGCATCATATAAATCTGCGAAATTGTAAGCCATATCTGTCTCTCCTTTCTTACGCATTCCTCCCTGCCCCTTACCGCTCCTCTGTCTCAAATACAAGTTTGGCGAGCAGGACCACCGGTGAATCTTTTTCTAACCCGCCCTCAGTGAGATCGAACAATTTTTCGTTAATCGGACCATAGCGTGATTCATTGCCGTACAGCAAAATGACATGGGGGTACTTGCCAATCTCCTCTGTTAGCTGTTTGGGCCATTCTTTTCTATCGAGCGTTGCATTCATCGCATATTCGTTTTCCAAATACGTGAAAAAGTCAGCTCTGGCTTCTGCATCCTGCACCTCATGCACTTCAAAAAAATCTTCGTCTACCCATTCAAGGCCTGACGCTGTTAAAAAGCCAGACGGTATCACATCCCCGTCCTCATCGTAAACCGGAGTCAGAAAATCCGCTAGTTCATCAGAAGACTGCAAGGTTGTTCCCCATACTGTTACCACATTTCTCATTGTCTTTCCCCCTTGGTCCATTCCTCTTGCACAAACACGGGTCAATGCCCCTTCGTCTAATGCTTTGCTGTTTCCAAGGAAGAGAGAATGCGATCTACACGCTCCTTTTCCTTGCGCAAAATGGCTTTCTCGTACGCTACATCCAACAACCGATTGATTTCTTGCCAATTCGCTTCACCAGAAGGCGACTCGCCACTCGTCAGCATTTTCCCCCAAGCACTTAACGCAATCTGCCGCTGTGCTTCATTTCCGTCCAGCCAGCGAATCAGATCATCCCATTGTGGACGTGACATCGCGAAAAGCTCATCCCAGCCTTCAATCGGGTACGCCACATGCGGTTCCATCCACAAAATGACTTCACGGGAGCGAAAGTGATGCAAATGACTGTTGGCAGCATAGCCTACCAGACATTCTTTTCTGGCAACAACTTCGTCCATCTCAGCCAAAACTCGCTGCAAGCCCTCTTCTTCTGGCAAACAAGCTGCCGTCACGTATGCACGTAGACTCGAGCCTATCCGTTCATAATGTGGCCCGGACTCCCAGAGCGAGCGCACCCACCCCTCTGCCTTTTTACCTACTGTCTCGACAATGAGCTGGCACCAGAGTAGCAGATTGCTTGATGAGGTTTCCTGCTCGATTTGCGCTACCCATTTATGCAAAACCGGCTCCCAACCGTACTGAGCAAATGCCTTTTGGATACGTGTATCTCCTGCACCATGCATTTTTGCAAACAAGACCAGCTTCTCGAAATCTTGCGCCGCCTCTTCAAAGGTGAGCGTTCGATAGATTTGCAGCCATTCTTTCCACTCTTGTGCGACTTGCCCCTCGACATCGAGCCCATCTGCACCAGCGAGTGCTTCATAATTCCAGCACTCTGCCCCAATACAGCCCAGCTCCGTGACTCGCTCTACGAACTCTGTGAAGCTTTTGCCGAGTAATTGGAACTCGTCTGTCTCATGCCCCCAAGAATAGACAGGTGGGTCATCCGCGCCTGTCGACAAATCGATGAGGAGCATGTCGCCATTACCGCCGACGTGAAAACAGAGATACCTTTTCTCGTCCTCACTCTCTTCCTCTCCGCCAAAGTACGGCCACTCAAATGCATCCAATGACCATCCCAAATCTCCACTGAGTGAAAAAGGATCTAACGCTCGAGATGGCAACGACCAATTTATTTGAACTTGACTGCTGCCCGCAAGCAAAATGGTACGGATCGTCGGGGGAAAGCTAACCCCGAGACTTTCCTCTCTTCTTTCGATTTCTTCCAGCGCCGCCGGTGGTTCTACCGTGAGCGGCCAAACCTGGGCACCTTGTCGCTCCATATCATACATAAGTAACTTCCACGCTTTAAACCACTTTTCCATTCGCTGCTCCATTGGCATAACGACCTCTCTCGTTTGTCGTTTTCTATCTTCCGAATTCTATTTCTATTTTCTTTATCTAAAATTCGATTTCATATCCTACTAAAGCACCAATTATATCCATTTTTTTCATGGTAAAATTATCTACAAAGTCTCTAATTTTACCGATATTAGTAGAAAAAACACGGAAATGAGGACCTAACTGATGACCACCATTGGAATTGATTTGGGCACGACGAACAGTCTGGTGGCCTACTGGACTGAGAATGGACCCGTGCTCATTCCAAACGCGCTCGGAGAAACACTGACTCCTTCTGTGGTCAGCGTCGATGAGAACGGCGAGATCTTGATTGGAAAAATCGCCAGAGAGCGCCTCTTAACACACCCAGATCGTACTGCTTCTACCTTCAAACGGTTTATGGGGACAGAAAAAAGATACCAACTGGGGAGATATTCTCTTTCTGCCGAAGACCTTTCCTCCTTTGTGATTAAATCTTTGAAGGCCGATGCTGAGGCTCATTTCGGGCACTCCGTTCACGAAGCGGTTATCAGTGTACCTGCTTATTTCAATGACACACAACGCAAAGCAACGAAACGAGCAGCAGAGCTCGCTGGACTGAAAGTAGAGCGTTTGATCAGCGAACCAACAGCCGCCGCGATCTCATATGGGCTCCATCAAGAGGAATCCGAGACACAATTCCTCGTATTCGATTTAGGTGGCGGAACGTTTGACGTTTCTATTTTAGAAATGTTCGAAGGTGTGATGGAAGTAAAATCAATCGCTGGAGACAACTTTTTGGGCGGCGAAGACTTTACCGATCTGATTGCCTCTTATTTTTTAGAAGCCCATCGACTCGATATCAACACGCTGGACAGCAAAACGCGTTCGTCCATCCACAAACAAGCTGAGCTGTGCAAGCGCGCCTTGTTTTCCGACCAAGAAGGGAAAATGAGTGTCAATATCCAGGGAGAGCTGGTTGAAACAACGCTCAGCCGGAATCAGCTGGAAGAACTCGCGTTTCCTCTGCTGCAACGACTGCGTCAGCCGATTGAACGTGCTTTGCGAGACGCTTCCATCTCACCCCGGGAACTGGACGCAATCGTGCTTATTGGCGGTGCGACACGGATGCCGCTTATCAAATCCATCGTTAGCAAGATATTTGGGCGCCTGCCCCATTCCCATATTAATCCCGATGAGGCTGTTGCATTGGGAACAGCGATTCAAGCAGCACTCAAGGAACGCAACGAGGCGTTAAACGAGCTTGTTTTGACCGATGTTTGCCCATACACACTCGGTACGGGTATTGTACAAACCATGGCAAACGGCAAACACGAGGATGGCTACTTCTTTCCGATCATCGAGCGCAATACGCCAATCCCGGTCAGTCGGGTAGAACGGCTATACACCGTTCTCGATAATCAACGCTCTATTCTCGTTGACGTGTATCAAGGGGAAAGCCGACGCGTCGAACATAACCTCAAGCTGGGCGAATTGAATGTAAAAGTTCCTCCTGCCAAAAAGGGCGAGGAATCTATCGATGTTCGTTATACATATGACATCAACGGGATTCTGGAAGTCGAAGTGACTGTCGTATCCTCAGGTGTCAAAACCAAGGCCGTCATCGAAAAAAATCCGGGTAGCCTATCAAAACAAGAAATTGAGGAGCGTTTCCAAGCTCTTCAAAACATTAAGATCCACCCTAGAGAGCGAACCGAAAATCGATTGCTTCTGGCAAAAGGCGAGCGTATGTATGAGGAAGCGTTGGGCGAAGACCGTATGATCATTGCGAATTACTTACGCCGCTTCGAAAGTGTCCTCTCCACCCAAAATGAAAGAGACATCGCCAAAGCAGCAGAAGAATTGAAGCAGCAGCTGGACATGTTTGAAGGGTGGAATGAGTATTAATGGGGATTTGGGAGATTCTCGGGATTGAACCGACGGACAATCCTGCCCAGATAAAAAAGGCGTATGCCAAAATGTTGAAGGTGCACAATCCGGAGGTTGATCCTGAAGGCTTTCAGCGATTGCGAGAGGCGTATGACCTCGCCCTGAAGTACACACGCAATACCAAGCGCAATCGAATGTTCGAAGAAACGCCCCTACCGGAAAGAAGACAGCCGAGACAGCTCGATGAGGGGGAGAATCATGAATCGGAAGAAGAAGAGCAGCCTAACTACGATCCACCGCAGCGACTCACCCTGTTTGACAGGTTTTTAGAGGAAACAACGCAAGAAGTGGTCTCTCAAGAAGAAATCCCCATTCCCCAGCGGTACGATTTCACGGAGAGCTACGCTCATTTCGAACGCTCCATGAACCCCAATGATATGGTGGAGCGTTTTTTCCGCCGTACGCAAGAGTTGTACGATAACTATCACGAACGAATCAAGCTTGAAAACTGGCGTGAGTTGCTGAATGACGAGGCCATGTGGAATGTCGGTTGCCATCAACTCATCGATACGCAATTTCTCCACTTTTTAGAAGAACACTATCACTTGCCTCATGAGGTGTGGAAGCTGCTCGATTCCCATTTTCAATGGCGGGAGAAATCGGAAAAGCTCGCAAGCCAGCTCTCAGGGCGTTTTGTCGCTTACCTGAACGGCCAGCTCAATCAGACCTTCACACTGCGTTACCACTCTTTTGAGAATCGCGAGGACTTGGATATTGAAGCGTTTCTAGAATGGCGCAGCGATGCGTTATTTGCCCTCATGGAAAATGATTGGGAAACGGCTCAGAGCTATTTGGCAAACGCCCATGCCCTGTACCCTCTTGATCCCGATTTGATCCGTTTACAGGGCGAATATTTTTTACGAACCGGAAATAAGAATCGTGCCTTTCATACCTTTGATCAACTGATACGTCTTGATCCAGATAACATCGATGCGTATTTGTATCGTGCCCGACTTTTTCTCGAAAAGGGAGATGCTGCTGATGCGATCAAAGATTGCGAGGAAATCCTCACTCGCATGCCAGAACTGTGGGACGCTCGCAGCTTGCTGGGGAAAAGTTATCTTCAACTGGGCGAATGGGAGAAGGCTCAAGAGGTTTTCCAGGAGATGCTTTCGCATAATCCCTCCGATATTGATGCGAAGATATGTCTGACGCAAATACAATTTCCGTTTAACAAGATGACCGAACCAACTGCGAACAAGCAAGCCAAAGCAGCTAGGAGAAAAACCTTACGCGTACTCGGGCTTCCTGGCAAGCTAGCAAGGTTCAAGCAATTTTTTGCCATCTACACGAGACGTAACATTTGGACGATTATTTTTCTCCTTCTGCTCCATTACGCTATGTTTGCTGTTGTATCCATGAAGCTGGAGATGACTTCGGAGCAGATATTTGACTCCTTGGTCAATAAATATAAGCCTGTCCCAATTGAGACGATGGACGAGTTGAAACAAACGCCTCTTGGCTACCAGGTGCAATTTACATTGACCAAAGCTTCTTATATCAATATGCTTCGCGTCTATGACAAAGAGAAGCATCCCGAGCCAAAAGCCGAGTTCATTCCTGCTGCCAAAGCCGAAGAGCGAGATCTGTTAAACTCTGACACCGGTTATGTAAATGTGGGTTATCTGGATCAACAAGCGATCATTGTCATTACGGACTACGATCATGCCAAAGAAATTCATGACAAACATTCCATTACGATGCGAGGAACGCTCCAGGCGATACCGGATGGTGAGATGTTACCTGTCATTGTGAATGCTTTGGACAAACGCAAGCATCCTCACAATGCAGTTCTCGTGACCGATATGTATATCAATGCCAAGCCTGACTTAGAAGAAAAAGGATGGACGGGATCATGGCTTCTGGGCATTCTCGCAATCATCTCCATGCTGTATTACATCCGCATCATTCGTGAGATTCCCAAAACTCGCAAAGCATTGACATTCCACTAAAGGAGGCAGAGAGGAATTCCATGACAAAAGAAGCAGAAAACGAAAAAGAGATCGACCCAAAATTAAGCCGCTACTTGCATGCTCTCTCCTCTGTTTGCTTAAATCAGAAGCAACTCGCGTATTATTTGGCCATCCACGAATACAACCGCCTGCGCGATACGTTTTTGCGGCTTCGAATTGATAACAGATGGGACACGGGAGATGCCGCCAAAACGCAAGAGCGCTTGACTTGGTTTTTGGAACATGGGCGAAGAGCTGAATTTGATCAGCATCGCCACGTATTATCTGCACTCAGCGCTGCCAATCGTTCCAACTACATCGAGTCCTTAAAAAAAGGCGACACGGAGTCAGCCCGGCAGTTGATCGTGTACTCGTATATGAACAGACTCCCACATGTCGGCATTGCCGCCTTTGATTACGCCTGGTACCTCATTATTTGCAAAGCAGGCGCCCAACAGTCCTATCTTCCCAAGGCGGATGCCGTAGAAAGCATGCTGGACGTAGCCAAGCGAATCCAACTCGCTTATTCGAGCTGGGAAGAGTATTTATTTGCGTATGCCTGTGGCAATCTTTTCGACGAAGCAGGGGCGTCCAAAAATACGAGTAAAGCAACCGAAGCTCATATTTTGAAGCTCCTGACGGGTAAGTACAGTCCGATCCGTGAATTTGACTGGAAATTTGATCTCACACCTTACCTGCCCTCACCCAATTAATCTCTCTGTAAAGGCAGGTTAATAGAAAGAAACTGGGGCTAGACACCGCTTTGCTGCCCCAGTAAGCTGGCTTCGCTCGCCGATGTGTTGCCTGTCTTGGCAGTTTAATGGAATAGTTGCAGCGATCTTGGTAACTTTGATGAACCACGGAGAGGAGTAATGAAAATTGGTGAGTTTTGGTACTCTTATTACCTTTGTATTTGTTTCGCTTGGTATGGTCTGTTCTCCTGGTCCTAACATGATTTACCTCATTTCTCGTACGATTTCGCAAGGTCGCACAGCCGGAGTCATCTCGCTTCTTGGTGTTATACTTGGATTCGTAATTTACATGATCGCAACCATGTTCGGTCTCTCGGCTCTTTTCATAACGGTTCCGTTCGTTTACGAATCAGTCAAGTGGGCCGGGGCTGTCTACCTGCTCTGGCTCGCTTGGAATGCGGTCAAACCAGGTGCTTCCTCCATTCTCAAGCCTGATACTCTTCCTATTGAACCGCCGAAAAAGTTATTTTTGATGGGATTGATCACAAATCTACTGAACCCCAAAATTGCTATCTTGTATGTTTCACTCTTACCGCAGTTTGTAGATCCTGCGCGGGGATCGATGCTCCTGCAAAGTGCTACGTTAGGTCTAACACAAATAGCTGTCAGCTTTACCATTAACCTGCTTATTGTTCTTGTAGCGAGCAGAGTTGCTCTGTGGTTTGGTACACGCCCAATATGGCTACGGGTGCAGCGCTGGCTAATGGCAAGCGTCTTGACAGGTCTTGCTGCGAGTCTTGCTTTTGATCGCAGATAGATCGTTCAATAAAAAACAGCGACCAGTCTAAGACTTTATTTTCAGGTCTTAGGTGGCCGCTGTTGTATTCTTCTTACGCCTTTTCCGCTATGTCCTTCACCATATGGCTCAATTTATGCCCGCTTACGATCACTGTCCCATCCTCACGATAGCCGAGCGATTCATACAGCTTGCGCGCACGTGGTTTTTCCTCGTCTACGAGCAAAGCGATTCGGTCATGCCCGCGCTGAATCGCTTCTTTTTCAAAGGCATCCAGCAGAAGAGATCCGATCCCCTTCCCTCTGCATGAGGAATCAACCGCGACAGAATCCAAATAGAATTCGTCATCCTTTGCTTCTTTTACAAGCGTAATCGTCTCGCCAGTCAAACGTTGGACATGCTCAACGAATGGGCGATCGAGTGCCTCTGTTTGGCTTCCATGATAAAAGAGCGCAAGTCCTACCGGTACATCTCCATCCATGGCAATCACCGCGTTTTCGTAGCTGAGTCGGTTATTTTCCTTCGCAAAAAACTCCTCCATCATGCGAATCGCATCCGCTTCCTCCGTTGCACCTGTCAACGTATGGGCGATATCTCCAATGGCATCATAAATTAATGGCGCAGCAAAAGCTGCATCTGTGGGTTCCGCTTTGCGTATCATGTGTTTCCTCCTTGCGTTTCGAGCATTCGCACGACACGGCTCTTTTCTTTTCTTGGTCTATCATGCACACTTTCATTGTGTCACAATCTGCCAATCTGATCGAGCTTTCCCGATGATCGTTCACAGATCAGCAACAATGAAACCGCTCTCATTTCCCAAGAGCGGTTTCACCTTCTTTGCATCGACTTTCCTATCCTATCATTTTTTCAATCGTCAGTTTACGATCATGCCGCAAATCGAGGAATTCACCCATTCTTCTTACCAACGGACGCATTGGCTCATCCTGATGGATAAGAATCACTTCGACTTCTTCCCCGCTACTCAACCTCGCCTTCGCGCCTACGTACAGCAAGGCAATGTAGCGGACAAACTGTGCAACAATCTCAACGTTCAACGTCCCGTTACAGGCTTCCTTCCACAGGAGCTGTGCCGCCTCGAATGGGGACGTCCTCCCTTTGTACACCCGATCAGAACAGATCGCATCAAACATGTCGGCAACGGCGAGCACCTGACATTCGATCGGAATGCTATCGCCTTTTCTTTGCTCCGGATAGCCAGACCCATCGAGTCGCTCGTGATGCAGCAAGGCACACAATGCCAACAGCTCAGACCCACCCTTCATCTCACGGATCATTTCATAGCCGTAAATGGTATGCTTCTTCATGATCGCAAATTCTTCTTCACTTAGCTTGCCTGGCTTAAGTAATATTTCTTTTGGTACTCTCATTTTTCCAATGTCATGCAAAAATCCGGCTGTCCCCATGAATGATATTCGCTCTTCATCCCATTTCATCAAGCGAGCAATGAGCGAACAGAGAATGCCTACATTTAATGAATGTCGGTATGTATAGCTATCTGCCCCTTCCAGTACGTACAAGTTCCGGAACAAACCCAAATGCTTCGTCGATTTTTCTGATACATCAAAAAAGATGTTGCTAAAATGATCGAGACTCGGTGTCCCGCCAACTGTCAGTTCATCGAAGAGTAGTCTCGTTTTGTCGAGGGCTTGTACATAAGCAGCAACGGTCTCAGAATCTGCCTCTAGTTGGAATAGTTGAGAAGTTACTTCCTCACCGGTTCCCTCCGTAAGACTCTGTATAATGTCAACCTCGCGGACTCGTTGCTTTTGCAATAGGATCACATGGGCCGGCGTGATCGTCGTGTTTTGTCCCAGCAGCAAAATTCCTTGTTCGGTGTACAAATCAGCCGCTAAAACTTGTCCAATCAGTGAGAGATCAACAGGTGCCAAAGGCATACAATCAACCTTTCCAGTCTCCGTCTTTTTAGAGGTTGTTCAAAAAGGCGACTTTTTGAACTCACACTTTTACTCAAATTATAGAAAGGAAGAGGGTGAGTTACAATCTTTTTTTCGACCATTCATAACTTTGCTGGACAACGGTACATTTCACTATTCGCATACATATGATATCAAGCAAATGTCAGTGGTTTTATCAAGGAGGGACGAACGTCTCATGACGACGCTGTACATCACACCAAAAGCGTGGAAACAGATTGAGCAGGCCGTACGAAAAAAACCCTCGCTGGAAACAGGAGGGGTGATGATGGGATACCCACTTGGTGAGGATAGATGGGTCGTTACGTATGCAAGTGAACCAGGCCCAAATGCGATTCACCAGCCACATTCTATTTTTTTCGATGACACACATCTCAATAAGCTCGTCCGCAAATTAAGCACACATCGACAATGGAAATACATTGGTGATTGGCATAGCCATACGGTAAAACGCCTATCTCCCAGCAAAGGTGATAAGCGAACCATTTGGGCAAAAGCGTCGCAATCCATGTACATGTCCTCCTCTCCCCTCATGCTGATCGTCGGGCTAGGTAAAAACAATCAAATTAACGCAAGAGGATTCATCCTCGGAAATACTCTTCGCGAGGTTGGGAAGATTGAGCTGTATGATCGGCAAGCCCAGCGACAGCTCGGTGAAAAAGCTCCATAGCCTGGTTTTTTCCCCAGCTCGGCTGATTTTCTGCCACGACACAAATGGCGTAACGCGGATCTTCTAGCGGAGCGTACCCGAGAAACCACAGATGGTTGTTTCCATTCGCATCCCCGATTTGCGCAGTCCCGCTTTTACCTGCCACCTGCCAAGCGGCATTCATGAGCATCTGTCCTGTTCCCTCTGTGACGACTTTACGCATCATTTTTCGCAATTTATTGGCTGTGACGTAGTCAATTCCGTCCAAAGAGAGCTCCTGCTCGGGGAATGTGTGGAACGACTGACCATTTCGGTATGCGATCTCTTTTACCAGCCGTACCTGAGAGCTTTGACCGCCACGCAAAATCGTTACCATCATGTTGGCTGCTTGCAAGGGGGTAATACGTACATCCCGCTGACCAATGGCGCTTTGAATCAGGACGCCTTCATCGTCGCGGGATATACCCTCTGCAAAGACTCTCCCCGGCTCTTCGCCATCCAACTGCTTAAAGTTTTTGAGTTTATACAGATGAGGGGTAACATGCCCTACTTGAGTGGTCAAGCCTAGCTTTTTTGCATATTCCTCTAACTTTTCTCCACCCACCAGCTTGGCGATATGGGCAATCGCAATATTGCAGGATTGGGCATACGCTTCTTCCAGCGTCACACTGCCGTGACCTTCTTTTTTCCAGCAGGAGAAATGGTACTTCCCGTACTCCCCCGTGCATGTGAAACGGTCAATTGGTGAAACCATTCCTTCCGCCAAAGCGGCTGCCGCTACCACTGTTTTATAGACAGAACCAGGCGGGAGTTGTTTGAATGCGCGATTCTTCCAGTCGCTGATGTTTCCTGCAACATTCGTTTGATCATAGGTAGGGCGGCTCACAGCTGCAAGAACATCGGCTGTTTGTACGTCCAAAACGACGATACTTCCCTCTTTTAATCCTACTTGATCGGCTGCTGACTCCATACTTCTCTGGATTGCTGCATCCAAGGTAGTCGTTAATGAAAGCGGATAGTATTGATTCGACTGCTTCGTATAGCGAATATCCAGCCCTCGGAGCGGTTGTCCGTGCCCATCTACATAATAGGACAAGACAGACGGCTCTACTCCCTGTAAAAACCGGTCAAAGCTTCGCTCCAGACCCGATGCCCCCAGCGTGCTCTCGGCATTCATTTTGCCGCTTGTCCATTCATCTGGATACAGCTTCTGCACCATGTCGGGATTTTTATGAATAAAACCAATCAGATGCTTGGCTACTTCATCAGCGCGGTATCGTTCTGTCACCGCCAATGAGACAACTCCTGGGATGGCAAGTGCATTGATTTCCTCAGCCTGCCGCTCGGTGAGCATCACCAGCTTGCCTGACTCCTCTCGCATGAGCAGTGGTACTTTTGCCTTTTCCATGGTCTCCGACAGCCGTTCCTTGGATTCTCCGGTTATTTGAGCCAATCGCTGCAAGCCATCTGTTCCTTGCAGGCTCCCACGCGCCAATGGGAACAAAATCAAGGCGAGATGCTCTTCTCCGGTAAAGGAGTACCCACTTCGATCCACGATATCGCCACGCCCGCTATGCAGCACGATGCTTTGCTGTCTTTGCTTTACTGCTGCCTTTACCAAATCAACGCCATGCCGAGAAAACCGATGGGGCGATCCGAGTTGAATCCACCACAATCGCATGACCAAACCGAGCCATAACAACGACATGGACAATAATACAAGAAAGTGACGTCTTTTGATTCGTCGATCCAGCTGCATCGAATTCCCTCCCTGGCTTTTTTCACCAGTATTGCCGGAATGTACGCGACAGAAACAACGAACAAAGAAAAAAGCACACCGTATGTCACGGTGCACTTTTAGGTATTTAAGATTGATTGGCGAACTGTTGCTTCTCCAATAAAATATTGCTGATCTTCGTGGATAACAGATCCAATGCTACTCGGTTGTAGCCGCCCTCTGGCATGATGACATCTGCATATCGCTTGGTCGGCTCAATAAACTGCAAATGCATCGGTCGAACGACGGTTAGGTACTGTGTCACGACAGAATCGAGGGAACGACCGCGCTCTTCGATGTCACGTACGATTCGGCGTACAATACGCACGTCCGCATCGGTATCAACGAATACCTTAATATCCATCAAATCACGAATTCGCTCATCCTCCAGAATCAGCATTCCTTCCAGAATGATGACATCCTTCGGGTCGACCTGGATCTGCTCTGGCTTACGGTTATGCTCCTTGAAGTCGTAGATCGGTTTTTGGATCGCCTTTCCTTGCATCAGCTCTTGCAAATGCGTAAGCAACAAATCGTTGTCAAAAGCGAAGGGATGGTCGTAGTTAGTCAACGCCCGCTCTTCTGGGCTCAAATGGCTTTGATCCTTGTAGTAGGAGTCCTGCTCAATCATCGTTACACTATCATTTTGGAACTGGCGGTACAGCTCCTTTGCTACAGTCGTTTTTCCAGAACCACTGCCTCCCGCTACCCCAATCAATACGGGGTTACCCATGCTTCATGTCCCCTTCCTCATGATGCTTTACACCGTTTACGACCCTATGTTTTTACTCTTTTTCATACTGATGGCCAGCCCGTCTCCGACTGGAATAAATGTCGTTTCTAAATCAGGACGCTCCATCAGATGCGAATTATAAGAAAGCAGCTTGTCCACCATCGGACGCTGGCGCTTGCCCGCTTCTTCTGGGGTCGCCACCAGTCCTCGGAACAGGACATTGTCGCTGATTACCAAACCGCCTTCGCGGAGAAGCGGTAGATACAAATCGAGGAATACTCGATACTGACCTTTAGCCGCATCGATAAACAAGCAGTCAAATTGATATGACTCCGGCAACCCTAAAGTGGCGTCACGTGAGAGTATTTCCACACGATCTGCACATCCTGCTTCTTTTATATTTTCCCGTGCTCTCGCCAATCGATCTTCATCTATGTCCATCGTGACAATTCGCGCTTCCGGCGCAGCTTCTGCAAGCCAAATGGTGGAATAGCCAATTGCCGTACCCACTTCCAGAATCGCTTTGGGACGATGCAGCAATAACAACATCCGCATGACTTGAGCGGACGGGAGCTGCACAATCGGAATGTTTTCCTCTGCCGCCTCCTGCTCCAGTCGCTTGAGCAGCGGAGAACGCTCGGGTACCAGGCTTGACACGTAGTCGTCAATTGCCGGATTGGTAATCATGATTTCACTCCTCTTTCGTTACAACCGAATTATTATAGCACACCTTGAGAAAGCTTGGCTACGTCAAGCGCTGTTGATCGCATGCAAAAAAAAAGAGGAAACTTGGTTAGTTTCCCCTGCTTTTCTTATCATTTGCTTCATGCTCTTGCAGTGTTTTGGAAAAGTAATGCTCGGCCGTTCCGTCTTTTTTCGTCACGTAGAAAAAGTAATCGTGTTTAGCTGGATTGACGACGGCTGCAAGCGAAGCTCTGCCTGGGTTGGCAATCGGCCCCGGTGGCAATCCAGGATTTGTGTATGTGTTGTACGGACTTTTTACTTTTAGGTCCTCGAAGGTCAAACGGTCTCGTTGTTTGCCGAGAACAAACTGGACGGTAGCATCAGCCTGCAACGGCCACTTATCGCGAATCCGATTATAGTACACGCCTGCTACAAGTGGGCGCTCCTTGTCTACTGTTACTTCACGCTCAACGATCGATGCGAGATTAACCGCCTTATCCAGTGTTAAATCGTGCTGCTTCAACTGCTCTGTCCACTCTGGCTTCCATTCCTTTTGGAATTGAGCCAGCATACGCGAGACGACATCATGTGCTGTAGCATCTTTGTCCACCTCATACGTTTCCGGGAACAGATATCCTTCCAGACGGTGTTTTCGGTCTGCATGCTTCGGTATGGCTGCGACAAAAGGATAGTCGGGGAATGCACCTTCATTTACTTCTTTTAAGAATGCCGCCTTCTCTACAATGCCTTCTTTATCGAGATGATCTGCGATCTGTTCAACATTCCAGCCTTCTGGGATCGTAAATCGGTTCGCATTGATCACCGTGTTTCCTTCCACCATAGCAGTTAGTATCTCATCAATGGCTTGACCAGTCGTAAATTGGTATTCTCCCGCCTTAAGATCAGGGGCCACGCCTTTATACTTCACGTAGTAATTAAATACATCGGCATTTCGGATCAGACCTTGTTCTTCCAGAAGTCGACCAATTTTTTGTACGGATGACCCGGACGGAATCGCCACGTTTTTCACCGTCTGTTCACCTGCAACGGGTTGTAATTGCTGGTACACGTACCACGCTGCTCCCCCCGCAGCCAAAATGATCAACAACAACAAGGCAACCAGCCACATCACAATTCGTCCGCCGCGTCTGCGTCGATGCGCCAGAGGGCGGCCGGGGTTAAAATCAGGCTTCGCTGACATTGGTTTCAAGCTAGAAATCCTCCCTTTAGGGTCTCTTTATCTCCATCCCATCCATTATACAAGAGGCTTATCCAACTGTCACTTCATGGATGATTTTGGCGAAAAAAGTCATAAAAAAAGAGCCCGCCAGTTGCGGACCCTTTTCTCACGAATCTATTAAATTCCGTCTTTCTCCAAATCGGCAATCAACGTTTCGAAGGTAGCTTCTACTTGCTCCCACTCTTCATCATCTTCGATTGGCATAAGCATGTCTGTACCATCATAACGCAGGAAGTGAACCTCGTACTCTTCTTCCTCTTCCTGATCTACTGGTACGAGCACCAAATAGCTGCGGTCTTCAATGTCAAAAATGTACATGATACGAAAATCTCGCGGTTCCTCGGTACCTTCTTCCGTTAGCGCGATCACATCGCCCACTTCGAACTCTTCCATCATCTCTTCACTCATTGTGGTCACCTCGATTTCGCGTCCAAATATCCTTGGAGGATTAAAGTGGCCGCCATTTTATCTATCACTGTCTTTCGCTTTTGACGGCTGACATCAGCAGAGATCAGCATACGCTCTGCCGCCATGGTCGTCAAGCGTTCGTCCCACATGTGGACAGGAAGAGACGTGCGTTCCTCCAAAAGCTTGCCAAATGCTTGACACATTTCAGCACGCGGGCCTATGGTTCCGTTCATGTTTTTGGGCAGACCAACAACGAAAGCCCCAATTTGATACTGCGAAACTAATTCGCTCAGGCGAGCAAAGTCCTTTTCCTTGGATTGTCGCTTGATGGTCTCTACTCCTTGCGCAGTCCATCCCAGCTCATCGCTGACAGCCACTCCAATCGTCTTGTCGCCTACATCCAAACCCATCAATCGTGTCATCGTTAAGGTCTACTTGCGCTCTGACAAGTAAACGGTCACCAACTCTTCTATGATTTTGTCCCGTTCCAATTTGCCGATCAGGCTCCGCGCGTTGTTGTGGCGTGGGATAAACGCCGGGTCGCCAGAAAGCAAGTAACCGACGATCTGGGTGATCGGGTTGTATCCTTTTTCCTGCAGGGCTTTGTACACCTCTGTCAATGTTTCTTGCACATCCGCCGCATTCGCTTCCTTGGGCACCGTGAATTTCATGGTATTATCCAACGAACTCACAATCAACACCTCGATTTCCTTTGAGACTCTTTTAGTTTCATACTCTTTTTTGTATTCGACTCGGATTTCGTTTACTCCTGTCGATTATACAAATTTCTCGTGCAATCGCACTATTTCCCTACTGCTTGACTCTTCACGAAGTCAACCACTGCATCCAGGGCTTCTTGCAGCTTGGATGGGTCCTTACCGCCGGCTTGTGCCATATCAGGACGTCCACCACCGCCGCCACCGCAACGAGTTGCGACTTCCTTGATGATCTTGCCAGCGTGAATGCCTTGATCCATGAGATCTTTGGTTACACCTGCAACGAGGTTCACCTTGTCGCCATCGACTGCACCCAACACAATGACAGCGGAGCCGAGTTTGTTTTTCAGCTCATCTACCATGCCGCGCAGGTTGTCCATATCGACAGCGGAAACACGTGCAGCGAGTACATTCATGCCGTCTACTTGTTGGAGTTTATCCGTCAACGACGCTGCCTCGATGTTCCCCAGTTTTGCACGCAGGGACTCGTTTTCGCGCTGTACTTCTTTCAATTGTTGTTGCAGACCTTCTACACGTGCAGGTGCTTCTGCCAGTACTGGTGCTTTGAGTGCTTGCGCCACTTCTTTGAGTGTAGTGAACTGCTGGTTCAAGAACTGATAAGCGCCGCGTCCTGTTACTGCTTCGATCCGGCGTGTACCTGCGCCGATACCGCTCTCGCTAACCAGCTTGAACAGACCGATTTCTGCGGTATTGTTCACATGGCATCCACCGCACAGCTCCAAGCTGTATTCGCCCACTTTTACAACGCGTACAACGTCGCCGTATTTTTCACCGAACAACGCCATCGCGCCCATCGCTTTTGCCTCAGCCAATGATTTGTTGGAGATCTCGACACTCAGGTTTGCCCACACTTTTTCATTCACGATCGCTTCGATACGCTCCAGCTCTTCTGGAGTAATGGAGCTAATGTGCGTGAAGTCAAAACGGAGACGCTCTGGTGCTACCAAGGAACCTGCCTGATTGACATGCGTTCCCAAGACATCCTTGAGTGCTTGATGCAGCAAGTGAGTCGCTGTATGGTTTTGTGTGATAGCCAGACGTGCTTCACGGTTCACTTCCGCGCGAACCTCATCGCCTTTGCGCAGGGTACCTGCTTCGACGATGACGGAATGTACATTTTGACCCATTGGTCCTTTTTGTACATCTGTCACACGTGCTTTCACGATATCAGAAATCAGGAAACCTTCGTCATTGATCTGACCGCCGCTTTCTGCATAGAAAGGAGTTTGGCTCAGAACGAGTTGTACGGTTTGACCTTCTTCTGCTTCTTCTACCAGCTGGTTGTCCAAAATAATCGCTTCAACTTTACCTGTTGCTACCAATTCAGTATAACCAACAAATTGGCTCGTAACCGTCAAATCAGACAATGGACCACCTTGGATTTGCATGCTGTCTACATCTTGACGTGCTGCACGTGCACGCTCACGCTGTTCTTCCATCGCTTGATCAAAGCCATCGCGATCGACAGTCAGCCCTTGCTCGTCAGCAAAGTCTTCTGTTAAATCAACAGGGAATCCATACGTATCGTACATTTTGAACACATCTTGACCAGACAGTTGTGTCTTTCCGCTTTCTTTTGCTGCCTTCACCATGTCAGACAGGATCGCCAGACCGTCGTTCAGTGTCTCGTGGAAACGCTCTTCCTCGGCACGAATAACTTTTTCGATAAACACACGCTTTTGGACAACCTCTGGGTAGAATTCGCCCATCATCGTGCCTACTGTCTCAGTCAAGCTGTACAGGAATGGCTTCTCTACGCCCAGCTTTTTCCCCATACGTACGGCACGGCGAAGCAGACGGCGAATGACGTAGCCACGTCCTTCATTGGATGGAAGCGCCCCGTCACCGATCGCAAACACAACCGTACGTGCATGGTCAGCGATTACCTTCAAGGCTACATCCATCTCAGGGCTTGTTTTATATTTCACACCGGAGATTTCCGTGGTCTTTTCGATCAGCGGGAACAGCAAGTCTGTCTCAAAGTTGTTGTCTACGCCTTGGATGACAGACGCCATGCGCTCAAGACCCATCCCCGTATCAATGTTCTTCTTAGGCAGCGGCGTGTAGGTACCGTCTGGATTGTGGTTGAACTGGGAGAATACCAGGTTCCATACTTCCAGGTAACGCTCATTCTCCCCACCTGGGTACAGCTCAGGGTCGCTCGGGTCGTTTCCAAATGCTTCTCCACGGTCATAGAAAATCTCCGTGTTCGGTCCGCTCGGGCCTTCTCCGATATCCCAGAAGTTGCCCTCCAGTCGGATGATTCGCTCTTCTGGAACACCGATTTTCTTGCTCCACAGCTCAAATGCTTCTTCGTCCTCTGGGTGAATGGTAACGGAAAGCAATTCTGGATCAAAGCTCATCCATTTTGGGCTTGTTAAAAACTCCCATGCCCATTCAATCGCTTCTTCCTTGAAGTACTCACCAATAGAGAAGTTACCCAGCATTTCGAAAAAGGTATGGTGGCGAGCAGTACGTCCCACATTTTCAATATCGTTGGTACGAATAGACTTTTGTGAGTTCGTGATGCGCGGGTTATCCGGGATGATACGGCCGTCAAAATATTTCTTGAGAGTCGCTACACCGCTGTTGATCCACAGAAGGGAAGGATCGTCGATTGGAACCAATGGAGCGCTAGGCTCAATGCGATGTCCTTTTTCTACAAAAAAGTCGAGGAACATCTGGCGGATTTGATTGCCTGTCAGTTTCTTCATCTACATTCTCCTCATCTAAAAATAAAAAAAGCCCCCATCCCCTCAGGGACGAGAACTGATTTTCTCGCGGTACCACCCTGCTTACAGGCTCGCTACACGTATCTGAGCCAAGGCCTGTCGCTTAAGTGGCGTCTAACGGTGCCAAGCCGCCGGGTTTTGCCCGGTCTTAGGAGTAGCCTTCTGCTGCTCTTCTTTTGGTCGCCCTCTCAACCATGGAGCGCCCTCTCTGTAAAAGGTCTGCAACATACTCGTTCCCTCATTGATTTCACATAAATCACTTTGTCCATATTATAAATATTTTACCTGATCACTGTCAACTTTCATGCATCATGACAGCGATTCGGCTGACGATCACTTTGCAAACGGCAAGAATCGGGACAGCAACGATTAGCCCGATGATGCCCCCTACAGTCTCCCCTACTAGCAGGGCCAAGATAATGAGAAGCGGGTGCAAATGCAACGAACGACCAACGATGTTCGGGGACAAAATGTTCCCTTCCACGATTTGAATGATGAGATTGACAACGAGAACGAGTAGTAGTGTCTTGGTTGAAATCGTAATGGCGATCACAACTGCCGGGGCCGCCCCAATCAATGGTCCGATGTACGGAATGATGTTGGTGAGACATACGAATGCAGCCAGTACAAAAGGATACGGCATGCCGATCCACCAGTAGCCCAGATATGCAAAAACACCTACGATCAGGGCGACAATCATTTGTCCATGTATGTATTTGCCCAAGGATTCATTAATATCCCGAAGGACGATCAGTACTTGCTTCCGGTAAGCCTTTGGAACAATCGACATCCCCGTCTCATGCAATTGCTTCATATCCTTCAAAAAGTAAAAAGCGATAAATGGTACGATAGCAAAAGCAAACAGCTTTCCCATCGAATGACGAGCATTATCCACGATTTTCGATACGGAATGAGACATTCCCTCATTCGACTGGATGATCACCCGGTCCACACCCTTCGAGATGCTATCCGGCAAGAAATACTTTCGTGCCTCCCACTCACTCATCCATGTATAGTACCAATCCATCAGGCGGGGAATATCGTCTGACAGCTCCACCAATTGTTTCGTAAAAACAGGGATGGCGTTAATGATCGCAATGGTAATCACCAATACAAATGATCCATATATGAGCAGCACTGCCATTAAGCGCGGAACCCTTCTTTTTTCTAGCAATTGCACGACCGGATGGAGCAAGTAAGCGATGACGAGTCCCAATATGACGGGAACGAGCACTTCCTTCATGAGCGAAAACAACTGTGAAAGGACTGGTCGGAGCAGCCAAAGCAGATTGCCGATGACCAAAAGTGCGATGAGCCAAACAGTAGCAGCAAATAGACGACTTCGCCGAAGTTCATCCACGTTCCCCAACTCCTCTCTATTTGCATACATCTTTTTTAGCTTGTCTCATTCACATTAATTTCATGTAACCTATTGACACACAATTTCGTGTTCAGTAGTATGTAATTACAAGAGGATATCTCCAAAGGGGAGTAGCTTTTTCGCAACATAGTCGTCATTACGGGATTTTTCCCCGGCTATGTTGGCAACATTTTCGTAAATGTTGTAAGCAAGACCTTTGCCGACCAGGTAAAAGGTCTATTTTTGTATTTTAAACGACCTTTTCCTGTCCCGGGAAAGGTCGTTTTCTTTTTCGCCCCTTTACACACACTACAGGAGGTATCAAGAAAACGGCCAGCGGATTATTCGCTTCTAAAATGGATTAGGAGGAGGAGTAGAAATGGATTTATTGTTAAGCCCTGAGTTTTGGACTGCATTACTCTCTATCGTTATCATCGATCTGGTGCTGGCCGGGGACAATGCCCTCGTCATCGGGATGGCGGCTCGTAACCTGCCTGCTCATCAGCAAAAGCAAGCTATCATCTGGGGAACGGTTGGTGCAATTGTCATTCGTGCATTGGCGACACTCGCTGTCGTTTGGTTACTGAAAATTCCTGGTCTGCTGCTTGTAGGTGGTTTGATTCTCATTTGGATCGCCCTCAAGTTGCTGGTTCAAGATAATGGTCATGAGAATATGAAGGCAAGCGGAACACTTGGAGCAGCGATTTGGACGATTATCGTAGCCGACACGGTAATGGGCTTGGATAACGTTATCGCGGTTGCTGGTGCAGCACATGGTGATTTCCTTCTGGTAGTTATCGGTTTGATCATCAGTGTTCCGATCATGGTTTGGGGTAGCACATTGATCTTGAAGCTGATCGAGAAATATCCGATCGTTATTTATATCGGTTCTGCCGTATTGGCGTATACCGCTGCGAACATGGTAACGAGCGAGAAGTTCCTCACACCATTCTTTGCCGCTTACCCTTGGGTAAAATGGTTATTCATCGTAGCTGTTGTGGTTGGTGTCCTGTTGATCGGACGCATGAAAAGCCAACAGCAAAAACGTTTGGCAGAACAATCTTAATGCAAAGCAAGACTCCGTCGTTTTACGCGACGGAGCTTTTTCATGTATGGCGATGTAAAAAAAAGCACCCGAACACAGTGTATGTTCGGGTGTTTATTTACGTTCCAATTCACATTTTGTTAACGAGTCACGGCACGTATCAGCTTGCGACCTGATTTCCACATACGCGTTACATCACGCATGGAGAAGGGCAACTGATTCCAATTCAATGAAAACCGACTGCGACGTCGCGGAGCCATCCAATAGCCAATGATCGCCACAATTCCGCTTGTGGCCAGAACCCGCAACAGGCCTCGAATGAACAAGCGTGCCACCTCCATTGGTTTTGCCGCTCAAATCCACTACATATTCAAGTGAGCGGTTACTGTCTGATCCTCAATAAACAGATCGTTGAGCGAATGCAAAGATCCATCTTCCTCAACCTGGTAGACAGAAGCGATCTGCTCATTGGAAACGCTCATTTCTATAAAGCAGTTCCAGCAATAGTATTGATTGGTTCCAATCTTTCCTACGTCTTTGGAACTGCAATTCGGGCATATGACACGCATCACGCTTTTCCTCCCTTTCACGCCTGGCCACGAACTAGTCCGGCACGATCAGGTTTTCTTCCCCGACGATAACGGATGCTGGTGCAGGGAGGCGCTTTCGTCCTTCCGTAATATCTGCAAGCCAGCCATTCGATAGTTCGTACCCTACAAGTTTCTCCCAGTTGGCTGAAAAGTAAACGTCTTCCAGCCTCCCCAAACACTCTCCGGATGCGGTAATCACCGCTTTTCCTTTTAACTTCGTCTTTCCCGTCACAATGCCGACAGGCTCTAGTCCGGCGAGATGAGGTAAGGGCGTGATCGCGTCTTTTCCCGATACGGTAAGGCAGGACTCCCCAACCGCATGAATATGTTCGGTAGGAATATAGGTACCTGATTGGAACCAGCCCTGTTCGCTCAGCAAGACTCCTCGTACATGCCAAGTGGAGTCGCAAAGAATGTCGCGCACGGTTCCAATCGTTTCCCCTGTTTGAAGGCAAACAACTGGCAATCCGACTGCATCCATTGCCTTGCGCATGTGGGACATCCCCCTTCCGCCTTGTTAGTATCAGGCGAAAAGGACACGTCCATTCGGCGCAAATGGTTCCAACTTCACTCTTGCTTTAGCCGTTCCTCCAGGTAACTGTACCGTACTCCCTCCTCATCAGACTCTACAGCAGCGCGGAACGCATCCGGCTCTCCACACATGATGAGGAATGATTTGCTCCGGGTAATCCCGGTATAGACCAGCTTACGTCTGAGCATACGGTAGTAGCTTTTGACAAACGGCATGATCACAATCGGAAATTCGCTGCCTTGAGACTTATGAACCGAGCAGCAGTAGGCAAGCGTCAGCTGATGATAATCCGAACGCTTGTACACCACTTCCCTGTTATCAAAGGCAGCGACCAGCATCTCCTGGTTCTCCGCATTTTCATTCGGGAAAAAGATGGCGACGATCTCACCCATGTCACCGTTAAACACCTGTTCTTCAGCATTGTTCACCAATTGCAGAACCTTGTCTCCTGTACGGAAAGTCGTCTCACCGAAAGTAACTTCACGCTTTTGCGGCGTTTTCGGATTAAACAGCTCCTGCAATTCTTCATTCAACCGGTTCACACCGGCATTACCTTTATAGATAGGGGCTAATACCTGAACATCTTTTGCCGTATACCCTTTTTTTACGGCTCCGAAGCAAATTTGTTTCACTGCTTCCGGAACTTCTTGTGGCAAACTTGTGAAGAATCGCCGATCCGGGGTGGTGTGAAGCAAATCTGCCGGTACATTCCCCTTGCGTACATCATGGGCCAACCGAATAATGGTTGATTCTTCTGCTTGCCGATAAATTTCTGTCAGCTGTACCAAAGGTAGCAATCCAGATCGAATCATATCCAATAGGACGTTGCCTGGTCCTACGGAAGGTAACTGATCAGGGTCACCTACCATGATGATCTGCATGTCATCTGGAACCGCACGAAACAATTGATTGGCGAGCCAGATATCAACCATGGACATTTCATCCACAATTAATAGCCGGCCACGGATTGGGTGCTCCGCATCATGCTCGAAGCTCTCTCCTTTGTAACCGAGTAAGCGATGGATAGTCATTGCAGGTAAACCCGTAGTCTCTGTCATACGTTTTGCAGCACGCCCAGTAGGAGCTACAAGTATGATCGGGAACGGATTTTCTTCGTTGTATTTTTTCAAGTCCAGAGACAATCCATGAAGCTGAGAAAAGACACGACAAATCCCTCGAATGACTGTCGTTTTCCCCGTCCCAGGCCCCCCTGTGAGAAGCATCAGACCTGCTTTGATCGCCTGTTCAATGGCATCTCGCTGCGTCTGGGCATATGTAATCCCCAGCTCATCCTCGACCGCCCCTAACGCACGGTAAAATTCCGATGTCGGGAACGTACCGAATTCATCCCGCGCAGCGAAGTGACGCAGTCTTTTGGCAAGACCGAGTTCGGCAAAAAACAGTGAAGGCAAATACACCCGCTCATCTTCCCAGGCAATTTTACTGGACACAAACAGGGCTTCCACTGCCAGTCGAATATCGTCTCCAGAAAAAACGTGCCCGCCGCACTCTTCGAGAAGGCGCAGTGTTTTTTCACACAGCTCCTCCACAGGCAAATAAACATGTCCCTCTGAATACGAAGCCTCCTGCAACATAAAGAGAGCTGCCGCCTTCACACGTTCTTCTGAGGAAGCATCGATTCCAGTTGCTCGCGCAATGTCATCTGCCCGCTTAAAGCCGATTCCAACGACATCTTCAATCAACCGGTAAGGCTCTTCCTTCAGTACTGTCATCGTTTCCAGCTTATAGGTCTGATAAATACGCAGCGCCATGTTCACACCAATGCCGAAGTCGTACAAGAAAACCATGGCACTTTCCAAGGAACGATGCTCGACTACTGATTCATAGATCGTTTTCGCACGTTGTTCAGAAATGCCTGGTACCTCAGCCAACCGCTCCGGGAAGTCCGCGATAATCGACAGCGCATCTACCCCAAGCTGCTCGACAATTCGTTTGGCCATCTTTTTTCCGATCCCTTGAAACAAGCCACTGGCTAAGTATCGCTCAACCCCTGCCAATGTTTTCGGTGTTTCACGTTCATAGCGCTTTGCTACGTACTGCTGGCCAAAACGAGCGTGTGTCTTCCATTCCCCGTAAAAGGTGTACAGCTCATCTGGATGTGGCCGAGGAAAATTACCGACAATAATGACCTCCGATTCTTTAATCGATTCGGTAGTCTCTTCTATCTTTAGACGGATAACTCCGTACCAGGTTTCATCATTGTAAAAAATTTCTTGAGAAACAAATCCTCGAATGTAGGTTTCCGCAAACAGCGAGATTGACTGCTGCTCGTCCATCTAAACGCCTCCTGACATAAAAACCGTTCCAGAAAGGAAAAATCCACTTCTCTTGAAAGTGGATTTCTCATATGCTCGTCTTAAATTGTAAATCGTTTTACTTGTTCTGACAACTGCTCGGCCATTTTCGCAAGTGTTTCTGATGCTGCCGTCATTTCCTCGGATGTTGCAGACTGTTCTTCGGACGCTGCTGCCACTTCCTGTGTATCTCTGGCCGCTATTTCCGCAAGTCCAGCTATTTTTTCGGAGTGACTCACCAATTGGACTGTATCGCGATGAATCCCTTGGGCTGCATCGTTCATACGATGTACTTGCTGGCTGACGTCTTGAACGGCCACCAAGATTTGCTGGAAGCTGTCTCCTGCCTGAGCCACTCCTTCGCGTCCATCCTGTATAGCGACTGCAGTCGTTCCCATTGCCGTTACAGCAGCGAGAATATCTGTATGGATTGTATGAATCAAGCCTGCGATCTCTTCTGCAGCCTCACCCGATTGCTCAGCCAGCTTACGTACCTCCTGGGCAACAACCGCAAAGCCGCGTCCCTGTTCCCCCGCCCGTGCAGCTTCGATGGCGGCATTCAAAGCCAATAGATTCGTCTGGTTGGATATTTGACGAATGATCGTGATGATTCCCATGATTTGCTCGGATTGAGAGCCAAGCTCGCGGATAACCTGCTCCGTACTACGGGCATGATCCGTGATTTGATCCATTTCTTGTACGAGCTCTTGCAGCTTGCCTTCACCAATCTGTGCCAATTGATTCGCGTCTGTCGCATCAGCATTTACTTGAGAAGTCGAGGCTGCAATGAGTTGGATATCTCCACCGATGCGAGACAAAAAGCGTACTGTATCCGTCACTGTTTGTTTTTGTTGTTCGGAACCTGTAGCAATTTCCGAAGAAGCCATAGAAATCTGTTCGGAAGCACGTGCACTTTCTGTCGCACTCGCTGTTAATTCTTCCGAAGCTGCCGCTACCTGCTGGGCTACTCGCTGCACCTCGTTGACCATGCTGCGAAATACCCCCATCATCTCATTGTACATCGACGATAATTCCCCAAGCTCGTCCCGGGAACGGACAGTCACTTGCGTGGTCAAATCTCCTGTCTCTGCACGCTTCATTGCCAATACCAGCTCTTTTAGTGGTCGTACCAGCTTGTTGACAATAAAAATGCCTGTGACCAGCGCTAAGGTGGCACTTATCAGGTTGAGGAGAAACATCATTGAACGACTGCTCTCAATCGTCGTCAGCAAATCATTCTCGTAGCTGCCAATGGCTAGAATCCACCCGTTTGGCAGCTGCTTATACGCCGCCACTTTGGTAGAGCCGCCGAAGTCATATTCGATCCATCCGTTTTTTTGAGCGAGCATGACTTGCGTGAATTCTTCATTCGCCAAAGAGGTATTCTCGACTTTCGGGTCTGGATGAAAAATGGCAATTCCACTCGTATCCAAGATATAGGCGTAGCCAACCATACCATTTGGCTTGTAATATTTTTCGGCCACCTCGCGTGTTATTTCATTAATTTTCTGTCTGTTCCCCTCATTAATCGTTGCATCTTGAGCGTATACAGCCAGCTCACGTGCCTTCATTTCCGTTATATATTGCAAGTCAGATACAGCCAGCTTGTATAGCGCGCTGCGTGCATTTTCAAATTGGATATAGCCGACGACCATTAATGGAAGCATGGTTAGGATTAGTATCGTAAACACCAGTTTGTAGCGAATAGAGTAGCCTCTGGGCAACATGAAAGTCCTCTCCTTATCGGATGATCCGAATTGTATAGTTCTTCAGGATTAGTACCACAGCATCATTTTACCATCCTCTTCCACAATTCACCACAAACTCCAATAAGAAACCCGCTTTTACTCAAATGAAAAAACCGCTTGGCTTATCCAAACGGCTTTCATTCTACGTTATTCGCGTACCAAGCGCTTTACAATCCCAGCAATCACTGTAGCAGCTTGTCTCGCCTCTTCCACCGTATTCGTTATTCCAAAGCTGAAACGAATAGCTGAATGCAGAATCTTCTCGTCCACGTGCATCGCTTTCAGCACGTGTGACAGCTCTAATGATCCGGATGTACAAGCTGAGCCGCTCGCTGCTGCAATTTTGGCGATATCCAGATTCATCAGCATGGTTTCTGTATGTGCACCAGGAAATGACACATTGAAAATATGTGACAAAGCCTGCTCGCTATGTCCATTCAGGCAGAACGTAATTCCTGCTTCCTGCCAGACTGCGATCATCGCTGCTTTCATCTGCTCATACTTTTCAACCCGCTCCGTCATTTCCTCGCCAGCGACCTTTGTCGCTTCGGCAAACCCAACAATCCCGGCCAGGTTTTCCGTTCCCGCTCTGCGTTTGCGCTCTTGTGAACCGCCGTGCAAAATCGGGGAAAACGGGACCTTACGCGCTACATACAAAGCGCCGACTCCTTTTGGACCATTAATTTTATGAGCGGATACCGAGAGCATATCAACTGGGAGCTTCCGTGTATGGATAGGCAGTACACCAAAAGCCTGTACGGCATCCGTATGAAAAACAATCCCTTTTTCACGCAAGAAGGTACCGATTTCCTCGATTGGCTGGATCGTTCCTACTTCGTTGTTCCCGTACATAATGGACACCAGTACCGTATCCGGGCGAACCGCTTGTTTTAGGTCTTCCAAGCAGATCATGCCTGTCTGGTCAACAGGCAAGTACGTGACTTCAAATCCAGCCTGCTCCAAAAATTCACAAGCATGCAAGACTGCATGGTGCTCGATTTGCGAAGTAATGACGTGACGACCACGTTCGCGCTGTGCCATTGCTGCGCCGATGATTGCCATATTGTCCGCTTCTGTCCCGCCACTCGTAAAGATGAGCGATTGTGGATCAGCATCCATAAAGTCGGCAATCGTGTCTCTCGCATGCTCCAACGCTTTTCGCGCTTCGCGACCTGCACCATGGACACTGGATGGATTCCCGAATATTTGAGTCAAATAGGGAGTCATTGCAGCAACTACACGCGGATGTACCGGCGTAGTCGCTGCGTGGTCAAAATACATTAGATCTGACACTGCTGTCACCTTCTACCAACTTATATTCTAGATATAAAACATATAATTATCGGCAGGACCATCGTCTTCAAAGCTAATCAAGTCCTGAAGGGAAGTCGAATCCAGAACAGCAGAAATACTATCCCGAATACGCAGCCACAAAAAACGCTTAGCCGGGTCTTCTTCCTCTGCAAATTCCACAGGGCTGATCGGTCCTTCCAGCACGCGAATCACATCACCAGCAGAAATCTCATCCGGCTGCTTTGCCAGAACGTAACCGCCATATGCGCCACGAATACTTTTTACCAAACCCGCGTTACGCAGAGGTGCAATCAATTGCTCCAAGTAATGCTCGGACAAATCGTGTTTCTGGGCGATGCTCCGCAGTGAAGTCGGCCCTTCTCCGCAACGGTTGGCCAATTCCATCATGATCGTCAGCCCGTAACGTCCTTTCGTCGAAATCTTCACGTTAACAACTCTCCTCTTTGTATCGGTAATACGCGCCCGCCCCCTACATGTCTTCTGTATCGTGGGACACACTAACATCTTAGGGGGTGATATGCAGATGACAACAAACAAACGCTCGGAACGAGGTCCCAACCACCCGTCCGAAACCTTGTACGACCAACCCGCAGGCACGATTGCTCACAAAGCCCGTTACGGAGCGAGTGAGCAGAGCAAACAACCGAATGAAAACGGTGACTTGCCCAATAAACCAGGCGGAAACGTCCGCACGTAAATGTTAGCTCCCCCTATTATTCGGGGGAGTTTTTCCTTGGCAATCCACGTCCATCCATCTTCTGTCTTTCTTCCTGGAAACGGCGAATGTGACGCTCATAGCCGTGATCCTTTGGCTGGTAGAACGAGTAGTTTACACCGTCAGGCAGATACTGTTGAGGTACATACCCATATGGATAGTTATGCGGATACAGATATCCCTGACCGTGTCCCAGCTTCGCAGCTCCCTTATAAGCAGAATCTCGCAGATGAATCGGTACTTGCTTGTGACCATCCGTTCGGATACGATCCAACGCAGAATTAATTCCGTTGTATGCAGCATTGCTTTTGGGGGCAGTTGCCAGGTACGTCGTCGCTTGTGCTAAAGGGATACGCCCTTCAGGCATCCCCACCAATTCTACCGCCTGAAAGCAGGACATCGCAACTGTGATCGCTTGCGGGTCTGCATTGCCGATGTCCTCTGAAGCCGAAATGACCAAACGGCGAGAAATGAACCGCGGATCTTCTCCGGCATCGATCATTCTCGCCAACCAGTAAAGAGCTGCGTCCGGATCAGAACCACGAATGGATTTAATAAAAGCGGAGATCGTGTCGTAATGGTTGTCCCCACTCTTATCGTAGCGTACAGCCCTGCGTTGAATGGATTCTACTGCGACGTCCAGCGTCACTGTAATTCGTCCATCCGCTCCTGGTTGCGTCGTTGTCACTGCCAGTTCCAATGCGTTCAGCAAACGTCTGGCATCCCCTTCCGCGTATTGAACCAAATGCTCTGCCGCTTCCGGTTCTACGCTGACAAATAGCTCCGCCAATCCGTTTTCTTCATCAGTAAGCGCCCGATCCATGACCTGCTTCAATTCCTCATGAGAAAGCGATTGAAGGGAAAACACTTGTGAACGCGACAAAAGCGCCGGATTCACCTCGAAAAAAGGATTCTCCGTCGTAGCGCCGATCAAAATGATCGTGCCTTCCTCCACATAAGGAAGAAGGGCGTCCTGTTGCGACTTATTGAAGCGGTGAATCTCGTCTACGAACAACGTTGTCCGCTGACTGTCCATGACGAGCCGCTCCTTTGCCGCATCTACCACTTTGCGGATGTCAGCAACACCGGCCGTAACGGCATTTAACTCGGAGAAATGCGTACGTGTGGTCCGGGCAATGACTTTTGCGAGCGTTGTTTTCCCTGTACCAGGAGGTCCGTAAAAAATGACAGAGGACACTTGATCTGCTTCAATCGCGCGTCGGAGCAGCTTTCCAGGAGCCAAAATATGCGATTGCCCGATTACATCTTGAATCGTTTGCGGCCGCATCCGTGCAGCCAATGGCTTCTGTTTGCCGCCACCCTGTTGGTCGTAGGCAAACGTGAATAAATCATCCATGTTCCACTATCCTTTTACAGGCTGCCACTCCAAAATATCTCTTGCCACTACACTGGCCAAAATTAAACCAGCCACAGAAGGCACGAAAGCATTGCTTGCTGGAGGCATCCGCACTTTGCTAATCGGTGAATTCGGGTTGGAAACGATTTGTTCGCGTACATCTACACGTACAGTTACGGGAATCTCACGGGAATATACCACTTTTACCCCTTTGTAGATACCGCTTTTACGCAGCTCACGACGAATGACCTTTGCAATCGGATCATAACTCGTTTGGGAAATATCGGCAACCTCAAAACGGGTCGGGTCCATTTTGTTGGCTGCACCCATGCTAGAAATAATAGGGATATTGCGACGCTTCGCTTCTTTAATCACATGCAGCTTCGCGGACATGGTGTCCATGGCATCCACGATGTAATCCAGTTCATGCTCAAACAGCGCATCCGCTGTTTCTTCATTGTAGAACATATTGAGAGTTACGACCTCGCACTCAGGATTGATCGTCGCAATGCGCTCCTTCATAAGCTCAGCCTTTTTTTGACCGACTGTGTTCAGCGTCGCATGGATTTGGCGGTTGATGTTCGTGATATCTACTACATCCTTATCTACCAAAACGAGCTTGCCTACACCTGTACGCGCGAGTGCTTCTACTGTAAAGGAACCGACTCCGCCAATTCCTAATACAGCAACGCGGCTATTTTTCATTTTTTCCAAACCTTCGGGACCGAAGGCCAATTCACAACGAGAAAATTGATGAAGCATATTTCGTGTCACCTTTCATTCGCAAGCGAGATTATTAGGGTTGTTCAACACACACTTATAGTCAATCGGAAAAGTAGGATTGAAGTTAAAAAAGGAGCCCCATTATGCCGTGTTGCTCCTTAGTTTTGAACCTGCTCATCGCAGGTGGGTGTCTTGCCGAACTGTTACAGACGTCCACTCTAAGGAGGCATGCCTTTACAATCACGGACGAAAAACTCCCTAAACAAACTTTGTGGCTCAAAACTATCGGATGTCACGAGCATAGCAGGGCTTTCATCATAGTATTACCAATGTATCAAAGAGCAATGCAGTTGCGCAAGTCGATTACGCTTCCACCTTTTCTTCTTCTGTGACAATTGTTGCAATGGACAGCTCTTTCAATTGTTTTCCGTCTACTACATCTGGAGCGTTTACCATCAGGTCGCTCGCACTTGCTGTTTTCGGGAATGCGATGACTTCGCGCAGGTTAGTGCGGCCAGCCAAGAGCATGATCAGACGGTCCAAGCCGAGAGCGATTCCACCGTGTGGAGGTGTACCGTATTCGAATGCATCCATGAGGAAGCCGAATTGTTTACGTGCCTCTTCTGGTGAGAAGCCAAGTGCGGTAAACATTTTTTCTTGCACTTCGCGCTTGAAGATCCGCATGGAACCTCCGCCGAGCTCATATCCGTTGAGAACCATGTCGTACGCTTGTGCGCGCATTTGACCTGGATCGGTGTCGAACAGGTGCAGATCTTCGTCTTTTGGACGAGTAAACGGATGGTGCAGGGCAACGTAGCGTTTTGCATCCTCATCCCACTCAACCAGTGGGAAGTCTACTACCCAGAGGAATGCGAACTTGCTTTGGTCAATTAGGCCAAGTTCAGCACCCAGCTTGGAACGAAGGGCACCCAGTGCATCTGCTACTACTTTTGGTTTGTCAGCAACGAACAGGAGCAAGTCGCCTTCTTCTACCGCCAAGCGTGCTTTCATCTCGTTGATTTCTTCTTCTTTAAAGAACTTCGCAATTGGCCCTTTGATTTCGCCGTCTTTGAAGCCGATCCAAGCCAAGCCTTTCGCGCCATAACGGGAAGCGAATTTGCCAAGGTCGTCTGCTTCTTTACGGGAGTAGTGTCCGCAACCTTTTGCGTTGATCGCTTTTACTTGTCCGCCGCCAGCTACAGCTGCTGCAAACACCTTGAAGTCGCTTGTCGCAACCAGATCAGATACGTCTGTCAGCTCCATGCCGAAGCGTACGTCTGGTTTGTCAGAACCGTAACGCGCCATTGCATCCGCATACGTGAGACGCGGGAATGGAGTTGGTACGTCTACACCAACCGTTTGCTTGAATACGTGAGCAACCATCTTTTCCATCATCGGCAGGATCTCTTCCATAGACAGGAAAGAGGTCTCAATGTCGATTTGGGTAAATTCAGGCTGACGGTCAGCACGCAGGTCTTCGTCACGGAAGCAACGAGCGATTTGGTAGTAGCGCTCCAAACCGGATACCATCAAAAGCTGTTTGAACAGCTGTGGTGATTGTGGCAGTGCGTAGAACTCGCCTGGATGTACACGGGAAGGCACGAGGTAGTCACGTGCGCCCTCAGGCGTACTCTTCTGGAGAATTGGTGTTTCGATTTCCAGGAAGTTGTTCTCATCCAGGTAGTCACGGAACGCTTTCGCTGCTTTGCTGCGCAAAATCAGGGAGCGCTGCATTTCTGGACGGCGCAAGTCCAGGTAGCGGTATTTCAGACGAACTTGTTCATCTACATCGATCTCGTCTTCAATCAGGAACGGAGGCGTTTTTGCATCGTTCAAGATTTCGATTTCAGAGATGTGCACTTCTACTTCGCCGGTTTTCAGCTTCGGATTGATTGCTTCTGGTGCACGGTTTACAACTTTCCCTTTTACAACCAGTACGTATTCGCTACGCACTTTGTCAGCCGCTTCCCAAGCTTCTTTGTTGTACTCCGGGTTGAATACGATTTGGACGATACCTGTGCGGTCACGGAAGTCGATGAAGATTACGCCCCCGAGGTCGCGACGCTTTTGTACCCATCCGTTCAGTACGACTTCTTGCCCAACGTGTGCTGTTGTTACTTCTCCACCATGTACGGTGCGATATTGCCAAGACATGATCATTTCCCCCAACGATTTGTTTTATTGATTTGCTTTTGCAGCGAGTACCGAAACGAGTTCCTCGCGTTTCACTTCTTGTTGCTCGCCTGTTGCCATTTCCTTTAGAACAACCGTGCCATTCGTTAATTCAGACTCGCCGATGATCGCCGTAAAACGAGCCTGTAGACGATCTGCTTGCTTCAACTGTGCTTTCATTTTCCGATCCAGATAATCCAGCTCAGCCGCAATCCCAGCTTGGCGCAATTGGTCGACGAGAACAAAAGCTGTTGTTTTCGCTTCTGGTGTCTGCACCACTACAAAGCAATCGATGCCACCCGAGATCGGCAGTTGAACACCTTGCTTTTCCAGAGCCAACAGCAGACGCTCGATACTGAGTGCGAAGCCGATGCCCGGCATATCGTCGCCGCCCAGCTCTGCAACCAGTCCGTTGTAGCGTCCACCGCCACAAAGCGTTTCTACCGCACCGATCTCTGCCATTTTGATTTCAAATGCGGTCAGTGTGTAGTAGTCCAAGCCGCGAACCAGACGCGGATTTACATGAAACGGAATATCCAGCGCGGTCAAGTAGTTTTGTACGGCTTCGAAGTGTGTCGCGGATTCTTCGCTCAAGTAGTCCAAAATGGACGGAGCATCCATCGTCAGTGTTTTGCATTTTTCATTTTTGCAATCGAGCACGCGGAGCGGGTTGCGATCGATACGAGATTGGCAATCCTCGCACAGCTCAGAGCGAACACCGTTCAAGTGTGCGAGCAAATGCTCCCGGTGACGCGCCCGGTCTTCTACCGTACCTACGCTGTTCAATTCCACAGAAAGTCCTGTCAATCCGAGCTCCTGATACAGACGAATCGCAAGGCCAATGACTTCTGCATCGATCGCTGGATCGCTTGAACCGATCGCTTCTGCACCGAATTGGACGAATTGGCGATAGCGGCCTGCTTGCGGACGCTCGTGACGGAACATCGGCCCCAGGTAGTACAGCTTGGTAGGCTGATTAGGCACACCGTACAGCTTGTTTTCCACGTAGGAGCGAACAACACCCGCTGTCCCTTCTGGACGCAGCGTGAGAGCGTCCGTACTGCGCGGATTGGCTACACTGTACATTTCTTTTTCCACGATATCCGTGGTCTCGCCTACACCCCGTTGGAACAACTCTGTGCTCTCAAACAGCGGCGTACGAATTTCCGCGTAATTGGAGCGGCGACACAGATCGCGGGCCTTGGCCTCCACGTAGTGCCACAGCTCTACAGTACCAGGCATGATATCCTGCGTACCGCGTGGGATCTGGATTCTAGTCATTCCTCTCGAACCTCCATGTCTTTTCAAAAACTCGGGCTAACGCCAAACCTTCAGGATCAAGGAACCTTTATTTTTGACCAAATAAAAAAGTCCCCCGTCTCCTGACATTTAGCAAATCGCCGCATGTCAGGGACGAGAGACTGGTTATACTCCCGTGGTGCCACCCTGTTTGAATAGCCTTACAATCACAAAAGGCTATCCCACTTATTAGCCGTTAACGCCGGCACACGCCTGCCAGTTACTGGGGAAAGAGATTTCTTTCAGCCGTTCACTGCGGTCTTCAGGGATGTCATTCACCAAGCCGTTATACGAAAGCACTCTCAGCCACGGCGCTTTCTCTCTGGGCATCCGGTTCCTGGATACTTGTTCCCGTCATCAGATCATTTCTTATTCAATAAAAAAGCTTAATGTGAATCATAGCAAACCCGCCAACTGCCGTCAACAGGCGCTCGAATAAAACTTTTTTTAACGTGTAAGAATTTATTAGCGACATGCTAATAAATTCTGGAGCGCATAAAAACTTTCCGCAAAAACGCGGTCGCTCCTCCTTGAAAAAGCCTCGATAGAGGTTTTTTTATTAATCAACAGTATATCCATCACTTACTTGCCACATACCTGTCCAGCCGTTTTCGCACCCGAATAGATTTGATCCAAATCACGAAGCTTGTTTTCAACCAGAACCTTGTATGTGTCATTGTACGTTTTTGGGTCCTTTGGATTCGGAAAGCGCGTCAGCTTGCCGCTTCCTGGAGCCATCAGCTTGGATACGGCACCACAGCCGAGACCAAGGATGGTTTGTACCTCTTCCATGATCATGATGTTGTAGATGCTCTCCTGCCCTGGCTTGGCATATCCGACATTCTCCAAATTTCCCAAAATGTTTTTTTGCCGATACAAATAGTAAGGGTCATAGCCATTCGCCGCTGTCCACTCGGAAGCCATATCCATCATCTTACTAATTTCTTCGCGACTAGCGACCTTGTAGCGGTCTTTGTTCTGCGTCATCTCAGATGCTCTCTTGAAAGACAGCGTATGCACCGTCAGCGAGGCAGGCATTAGCTTTTCTACCTCTTGGAGGCTGTGCGCCAGCTCGGCTACGCCTTCATTTGGCAGCCCGATGATCAGGTCCATATTAATATTAGTCAAGCCCATCTCCATAGCCAGATGGTATTTCTCAATCGTCTCTTCGACGGTGTGATGACGTCCGATTGCCTGGAGCGTCTCCTGCGTGAACGACTGTGGATTAATGCTGATCCGATCCACTTCCCACTGCTTCATCACATCAAGCTTTTCACGTGTAATCGTGTCGGGTCTTCCCGCCTCAACTGTCAACTCACGCACATCTCCCATTTGTGGAAAAGAGCGATGCATCGTCTCAAACAGCTGGTTCATGTCATCTGCGGTAATACTCGTAGGGGTTCCGCCCCCGAAATAAATGGACGTGATCCGTTGGTCATTCGCGCGAAGCCACTCTCCCATCCGCTCCATCTCGTAATGGAGACCTTCGAGAAACGGATTAACCGAAGCCGTATGACTGCGAATCGCGTAAGCAGGAAACGTACAGTACGCACACTTCGTCGGACAAAATGGGATGCCGATATACACAGACAGTTCACGATCAATTTGATACAAGTCAGGCACGACGTTGAGCTGCTTGTCTACGATTTCTTGCAAAAGGTTCAGCTTGTATGGACGCAAAATCACATCCTGCTGCAATCGCTTATGTGCTTCCTGTCTGTCTACACCAGCGGCGTTCAACTGGTGCAGCAGTTTCGTCGGGCGTATCCCGGTCAAAATACCCCAGCCTTGCTCCATGCCCGTGTATTCTTCCAACATCAATAACAGCGCATAGCAAAGAGCTTGCTTGGCCGTCTTTTTCATCGCTTTTTCATCACGTGCTACGTAGTCTCGCTCCACCTGATGAGAGATGCTTCGTTTGCCATCGCATAACTCTCCCGAAGCTACGACTCCATTTTCATGCACGGTCAATGCCAGCTTGATTTTCAAATCAGCCTCACCTGTCCACTCCGGCACAAAAGTGAGCGCTGGATCTTCGTAAAATAACGCGAGAATTAAGGAGAGTTCCCGCTCGAATGCGTGTCCCTCACATACGATCTGTATCATGGAGTTCACCTGCTTTTTTCAAAAATGCCACTCCTCATCATAGCCGACGAGAATTACTCGGGTCAACTAGACAAGTTGTGGCATCATGTGCAAGTCATCGCCGTTTTTGCCGTGGATGTTGGATATCCCGCAAGCCTGGATGAAAATCTTGGGCCATTTCTACATTTTGGAGTGACATTTCTTTCTCCAAATCGTCTTGAAAATCAACAGACAAAAACTGCCGATTCAATCCTTGCGCGAATGTTTCCTTCTTTGACTGTCTCACGATGAATTCCTCCTGAAAAGCTGCGTGTGCTAGCGTCTAGTAAAATCTAGTATTGCCTTGCCTGCCGAAAAGCAATCAGGGAAGCCATGCAGAACTTTGTCGTTTTTTGCAGGAAAAAGCAGGAGAACTAGCGAAGTGATTATTTTGGTAAAAACATGAAAAATCACAAGGAATTCAAGAAGCTACTTATTTCGGAAAGGATGTCTATCGTGTTTGTTCGTCAAAAGATCCTGAGGAGTCTCCTGACTGTCGTCTGTGCCATTTCCCTCCCCGTTTCTGCAGCTTGGGCCGCCGGTTCTGTTCAGGTCACCGTGGACAAGCTCAATGTCCGTTCAGGTCCTAGCCTCCAAGACGCTATTGTCACTACACTGCCGAACAAAACTGTGCTGCCTGTCATCTCCACCAAAAATGACTGGATTCAGGTAAAGCTTCCGAACGGCCAAAACGGTTGGGTAGCGAACTGGCTCGTCAGCACACAGCAGCAGCAACAGAAACCAGCAACTGCATCTGCCAAGCAAGTAGAGAGCACCACGACGAATGTCAATGTTCGTTCTGGACCCGGTCAGACATATGCAGTCGTACAAACAATCAATCCAGGTACGCGCTACCCCATCGTGCAAAAGAGTGGCGAATGGATCCAAATTCAACTCAACGCAGGAACAAAAGGCTGGGTCGCAAACTGGCTTGTAAAAGAAGTAGGTACGGGACAAGCAGTTACTCCTCCCTCTACTGGTAGCACACCCCCAACAACCAATCCTGCGGGGACAGGCTCACAACCGAAGCCTCCCGCCGTACAAGGAGCCAGCCTCACCTTGGACTTCGCTCCGTACGTATACGCCACGCCAGATGCCAGTACACCTGCTATCGGTCAACTACATGCGGGCGAGAAAATCACGGTCTTGAACAGACAAAATGGTTGGATTCAATTCCCATACGATGGAGTCAACGCTTGGCTCTCCACCGATCAAACCAACCCGGACACAGGTCAACCGACTCTGCCCGAAAATGGAAATGGAAGCACGAAACCTCAGACTGGGCAACCATCTTCTTCGAGTCAAACCGCCACAGTAAAAACGGACGGATTGAATCTGCGCAGTGAACCGAACACAACGAGTGCTATTCAAGCTACACTTCCAGTCGGAGACAAGTTGACTGTTTTGGAAAAACAAGGAGACTGGTACCGCGTCAACACGGCAGCCGGAAAAACTGGCTGGGTGGCAGGCTGGCACATTTCGGTGAACCAACCAAGCATGCCTACTCCGAGTGGCCCATACGTGACGATCATGAATCCAGATACCAATGTTCGTTCTGGTCCGAGTACAGATCACGATATTATCAAACAGGTGCAGCCTGGTGAGAAATACGGAATTGCCAATAAATCAGGCGAGTGGTTCCAAGTAAACTTCCTTGACGGCTCAACAGGCTACATTGCAGGCTGGCTTGTTTCAGCTAATGGTGCGCCAGCAGTGGTACGCAGTAATGATCTTGCCGGCAAAGTCATCGTCGTCGACGCTGGTCATGGTGGTACTGATGGTGGCTCGACTGGCTCCAGCTTCTCTACTTTAGAGAAAACAGTCAATCTGCAAGTATCTCTGCTCCTGCGTAACAAGTTGGAAGCAGCAGGCGCCAAAGTCATCATGACACGAGCTGATGATCGCAAGCTGACTCTGCAACAGCGCGTCGACATTGCGATTCAAAATCAGGCTCATATTTTTGTCAGCGTCCATCACAATACGCATCCAAACTCAGCAACGAATGGCTCGATTATTTTCTACTACAGCCAAGGTAACTCTAGCAAGCTCGCCTCCCTGGTTCAAACGGAACTGGTGAAAGCGACGAGCTACAAGGATATGAATTATCGTTACGGAAACTATTTCGTTCTACGCGAAAACCCGGTGCCGTCCATTTTGGCCGAGATCTCCTTCTTATCCAACTACAACGATGAGATTCGCGCACGTTCCGAGAAACAACAGGATCTTGCCGCAGAAGGTCTATTCAAAGGGATTGTCCAGTACTTTAATACACAAAGCAATCAGGGAGGCTGATCCCTCTCTGACAAAAACCCCCATGCGAAAGAAGCTGCTCAAGCTCTCTCCTATGGGGGTTTCTTTTATGGCGCATCCGATCACATCAAGGCAAGGCAGGAATTCCAAAAGGATATGCGAATATCATAAGGCATCGAAAGGAGTGATGACGGATGAAAAACAATCACAATATCAGCAAACGCACGGTATGGACGCAGGTGATCACAAGTTAACCTTTGAAAATGGAGTGATTTCTATTAAAACCATGTTTGAGTACAATTGGATGGTTCGTGAAGAATGGCTGAAATGGTGTGAGGATGTTCCGATGGAAGAATTGCTTCGTCCGCGCATCGGGGGTGTCGGGGGTATTTTGCACACATTGTTCCATGTTATTGATGTAGAGTGGAGCTGGATTCAAGTCATGCTAGGAAGGCCAGATTTTCAAGAAAGCTTCGATCTTCACAACCGGTTGGAAAAGGTTCGTGAGCTGGAGGCGACTTTTCGCCCGGATGTGCTTCAATTTTTGCGCAATTGGGATGAAAGTATGGAAACAAGAGCCTTTCAGGATACGAAGCCAGACGGCAGCATCGCTACATACACATGGGGTGAAATTATGCGACACATGATCGCTCATGAAATCCACCATGTCGGACAGCTATCGATTTGGGCACGAGAAATCGGGAAAAAGCCGATTTCCGCAAACCTGATCGGCAAAAATCTGATTCTCCCTTCAACCAATTTCATTCACTGACCCGAATCAGTACTGAAACGACAAAAACGATTGCATTCGGCAATCGTTTTTTGTTGTTGACTTCGCTATATGGATGAATACACCGGGCGTTTTTCCCACGGCTCGACCTGACCGACGATGACTTGCCGTTCTTTTGCTTGCAAAGCGTCAATCACCCCAGCTGCGATTTCATCATTTGTCAGCCAGCGTGCATGCTCACCTGCACATGTAAAACCGAGGATGACCCGTCGGTACATACAGTATTCTGATGTAGGCTCTGTCATTGGATTTTTCCAAGCAGCGCTCCCACACACATGCAGCAATTGCCAGCACTTCTCAGGACGCGACAGTTCTTCTACGATCACAGGCAGTGCATGCGGCGCAGTCGAATGAATCCACGCGACAACCACATCCATCGGCCCTCTCTTCTCTACGAGATCGGCGATAGCCTGACGCAAGCTGTCTTTCTGGTGGTAGTCTTGCGATAGCAAATGAATCGACTCTGGATGAGTTGAACCGTCTCTGACACTTCTTAATTTGACTGGATCACGACCAAGCACGGTTACTTCATAACCTTGGCGAGCCAGCCAGCGGGAGACCTCTGTAAGCATGCCACTCGCACCTATTACCAATGCTTCTTGCGCCATGTTTCCATCCCCCTTGATGGTTGTAATTACGATTCCACAATCAGTGTAACAGGACCATCATTTAACAGACGTACGTCCATCATTGCGCCAAAACGTCCTGTTTCCACCTGGAGCCCTTTTTCACGCAGCTTGGCATTAAACAGCTCGTACAGCGGTTCAGCTTGCTCTGGTCGTGCGGCAGCCATGAAGTTCGGTCGTCTGCCCTTTCTGCAATCGCCATACAGCGTAAATTGGGATACGGACAAAATTTGACCACCCTTATCTAATACAGAGAAGTTCATTTTGCCTTCCTCGTCTTCAAAAATGCGCAAGTTCGCAATTTTGTCTGCGACAAATTCTACTTCTTTTTCTGTGTCTTCATGCGTAATTCCTACCAGCAGCATTAAGCCGTGATCAATTTGTCCGACGACTTCACCTGCTACGGTAACACTCGCTTCTCTTGTTCTTTGTACGACAATCCTCACACTGACTCATCCTTTCTGTTATGTAAACAAGAACACCCAATCCACGAGGGATTAGGTGCTCAGTATCCGGCGAACCGAGTAAATATCTTTGATGCGCTTGATGCGCTCTACTACTTTCAACAGATGATCCACATTGCTAATCGAGATGGTCATATGAATCGTTGCTACTCGATTTTTATCGGACTTGCCACTGACAGCCGCAATGTTCGTCTTTGTCTCTGCTACAACCTGTAATACATCGTTTAACAATCCGCTCCGATCATTGCCCGTGATCTCGATCTCTACATGGAAATTATGTTTGAAATCGGTATCCCATTCGACATCAATCAGACGCTCTGTACATTCGTCCGTCAGTACGTTCGGACAATCCAATCGATGCACCGATACCCCACGACCTCTTGTAATGAAGCCGATAATCTGGTCGCCTGGGACAGGTGTACAACAACGAGAAATACGGACGAGCAAATTATCCAAGCCACGAACTTTGACGCCAGACTCACTCTTGGCAGAACGATTTGCTGGATTGGGTTTGACCTCAGGAATGGTCGGGTTTTGTTCTTCGCGCTCCCGACGGAGTTTGTCTAGAAGACGAGTCGCAATTTGCGAAGCCGTGATGCCGCCATAGCCGACTGCGGCAAACATGTCTTCTGCCCCTTGGAAATTAAACCGGGCTGCCGCTTCCTTCAGGTTTGTTTCCGTCATCGCTTCTTTTACATCAAAGCTGCGCGACTTGATCTCCGCTTCCACCATCTGCTGACCTTTGGCGACGTTCTCTTCCCGCTTCTCTTTTTTAAACCACTGTTTAATTTTATTTCGAGCATGCGCGGATTTAGCCATTTTTAGCCAGTCCTGACTAGGACCATACGAATGCTTGGAGGTCAGGATTTCGACGATATCGCCTGTTTTCATCGCATAGTCGAGCGGTACGATCTTGCCGTTCACTTTGGCGCCAATTGTTCTGTTTCCTACGGCAGAGTGAATCCGGTAGGAGAAGTCCAACGGCACAGAGCCTTTTGGCAGCTCGACTACATCGCCTTTTGGTGTGAAGACGAAAACCGTATCGGAGAAAAGATCCTGCTTGAGACTTTCCATGAACTCTTGCGCGTTCGGAGCCTCTTCCGATCCGCCTTCGATAATCTCCCGCAGACTGCCCAGCTTCTCTGCAAACGAGCCTTGCACGATGCTTTTGCCTTCCTTGTACGCCCAGTGAGCCGCGATCCCGATCTCAGCTGTCTGGTGCATATCCCATGTACGGATTTGCACTTCCAATGGCTCACCTTTTGGCCCAATCACTGTCGTATGAAGAGATTGGTACATGTTCGTCTTTGGCATGGCAATGTAATCTTTAAATCTGCCTGGCATCGGCTTCCACAAGGTGTGCACGATACCGAGAACCGCATAACAGTCGCGGATGTCATTCACGATGATACGCAATGCTAGCAGGTCATAAATCTCATTGAACTGCTTGTTTTGCCTTGTCATCTTTTTAAAGATGCTGTAGATATGCTTCGGACGTCCCGAAATTTCTGCCTCGATATTTAACTCGCCCAGCTTTTCTCTGATCGTATCTGATGCTTCATTCAGATAGGCTTCGCGCTCCACCCGTTTCTTTTGCATCAAATTTACAATCCGATAATACTGTTGCGGATTCAAATACCGAAGCGCCGTATCTTCCAGTTCCCATTTAACGGAAGCAATCCCCAAGCGATGGGCAAGTGGCGCAAAGATTTCCAGCGTTTCATCGGAAATCTCGCGTTGCTTCTCCTCCGACATATGCCGAAGTGTCCTCATGTTGTGCAGACGGTCTGCCAGCTTGATCATGATGACGCGGATGTCCTGTGCCATGGCAACCAGCATCTTGCGGTGGTTTTCGGCGAGCTGCTCTTCTTTTGACTTGTATTTAATTTTTTCCAGCTTGGTCACTCCATCTACCAAGAGAGCTACATCCGGTCCGAACTGCTCACGGAGATGATCAAGCGTAATCTCAGTATCTTCCACGACATCATGCAAAAATCCAGCCGCAATCGTAACGGCATCCATGTGCAGGTTTGCGAGAATACCAGCCACGGCGATTGGGTGCATAATGTAAGGAACACCTGATTTGCGTATTTGCCCTTCATGCGCTTTTTCGGCAAGCTGATAGGCACGCGTAATCAGGTCCATATCCGATTGTGATAAATAGGTGCTTGCTTTTTTTACTATCTCATCAATGCCGGTAATCATAGTTTCCTTCCCTTATCCTCTCAGTAAAATAACCTCAATCGAGGCCTTCTCACGGAGGAGCGACCGCATTATAGCGGAAAGTTTCACCGAAGTATTGCCGGAAGCAGACGCTGAGGCACTTCGTGATGCGCTCCGGAAAGTTTAAGCCTGGACGCATTATGCACTGTGAAGCACTTGAACTTTCCTATACGTCTAGAAAACTTGGGCTTTGCCAAGCCTTTTGGCGCAGGCGAAGGCTTACTTGCACGTATCATGTCTGTCTATTTCATACTATTATCTTGTATGTCGTTCGTCTTGTAAAGCTGAATTCCCCTGTAAAGTATGTACAGCCGCAGAAAAAAGAAAAAAACGGGCATTTCACCCGTTTTTCCTTGTTGCATCAATTAATATTGAACGAGCGATTTGATAGGAATTTCACCAATTTTGCTACGTCCATCCAAGTAGGACAGTTCGATGAAGAAGGCAGCTCCTACTACTTTGCCTCCAAGTTGCTCAATCAAATTGATTGTTGTCTCAATGGTTCCACCAGTCGCCAGCAAATCGTCTGCAATCAGAACACGCTGACCTGGTTGGATAGCATCTACGTGTACAGCCAGTGCATCTTTTCCATACTCCAGGTCGTAATCTGCCTTGATGGATTCATATGGCAGCTTGCCAGATTTGCGGATCGGCACAAAGCCAATTCCCATTTCGTACGACAATGGAGCACCTACTACGAATCCACGTGCTTCTGGACCCGCAATCACGTCTGCTTGTACTTCACGAGCGAAGACAGCCAAGTCTTGAATCGCAGCTTTGTAAGCAGGGCCATCTTTCAACAGAGTAGTGATGTCCTTGAAACGAATACCTGGCTGTGGAAAATCTGGGATAACACGAATGTATTGTTTAAAATCCATGAAAAATTCCTCCTAAACGGTGGTTGGTTCCACCAATTGATGAAGCGCTTGAATCATTGCATCAGAAGAAGAAAGCAATAAATCCGTAGCAAGCTGTGCCTCTTCTTTCCAATTCGCATAGAGCATAGAGCTCTCGAGCGGCCTTTTCGCAGTGTTGGTCTGCAACGTGTACTGCTCGGCCTCCTCTACTAAAAACTCCAGCTCCATAAAGATGGCGATCATGCCGTCTAATAGATTTCTTTTCCATTGCAGCTTTTTGGCCAATGCATCCATATGGATTTTTTTAACAGTTGGCACCTGGACGAAAAACTGGTACAACTGTTTAAAATGATCCCGGCCCGGACAGGAAAGCCGCTCCATTCCCAAATCCGGATCACCAAACAAACAGTATATACGCTCCGCTTGTTTGAGCAAGACACGAACCACTTCCAATTCGGAACGATGCTTCGGCAAATCATACAAAATCACGTTGGAAGAGGCTGTGATGTTCGTCCCCTCTCGACCAACCACAAACAAGGAATTCACCTGATCGCTTGTCGCTTTCGCTGCCAATGGCTCATAGCTATCCTCGCGAAACAGAATGGTCACCGAATTTGACTCCACCATCACTTGCTGCCATTTCTCTATCTTGTCACGACTGCCTCGCCAGTCAAACACTTGCTGGTGTCCAACAGACAAATCACGGATCGTCAGCTGAGGCTTTCGATTTCCGTTCCATTCGTTTACAGACAATTCTCCTAATACGTGAAAACGTGCCTTGGGCGTTACTCTCTTTGTTACATGTGCCCAGTTGAAGCCAATTGCATCCAAAGAGGTTCCCGCTTTGTTCAATGTACACTTCAAATGATTGTCATCTCGCCCAATGGTGCGCATCCCTTGTGTTTCTACTTCTTCTAATAAAACAAGCGGTGTTGGATTCCCCATTCCATATGGGGCGAGCTGTTCAAGTTGCTCCGCTGCCGTCAAGCTGATCTCTTCCATGCTCATCGCAACGTCCACTTTGGTCATCGGCGTGAAGTCTTCAGCGGACAACCACTCTCCAGCGAGCTCGTTTAATTTTTGGCGTAATAAGTCGAGATTTTCTACAGGCAAGGTCATCCCCGCTGCCATTGTATGACCGCCATAGTGCGGTAGCCATTCCTTGCAAGCAGTCAGACCTTCATACATATCAAAACCTGCAATGCTTCTTGCCGAACCTTTTGCCGTTCCTTTTTCCGGATCAATGCCAAGAACAATCGTTGGACGGTAAAAAAGCTCGACCAATCGGGAAGCTACGATCCCTACCACGCCCACGTTCCAGCCTTCTTTTGCCAGAACGAGAACATTGTTCTGGTCTGGTGGATACAGCTCATTCACCATTTGTACAGCTTCCTCAGTCATCGCTGCGACGATTTCCTGACGTTCGCGGTTTAAGTCGTCCAGCGCCTGGGCACATTTCTCTGCTTCGTCCATATCCGAAGTCGTCAGCAATTTCACAGCGGATTCAGCCGTCTCCAGCCTTCCACTCGCATTCAGACGCGGTCCTAGCGCAAAGCCTACATGTCCCGCAGACAGCTCGGTATCCGCTAACCCACAAACTCGGATTAAGGCTTGCAGACCAAGGTTCCTTGTATGATTTAAGCGCTTTAATCCTGCTCGAGCAAGAATGCGATTTTCATCTACCAACGGCACCAGATCCGCTATCGTCCCCAATGCAGCCAAATCAGCCAAATGCAGTGGCGGTTCTTTCAGCAAGGCATGCCCCACTTTAAAGGCGACCCCCACTCCCGCCAACATATCAAACGGGTACGAACAGCCGGGCTTCTTGGGGTTAATCACAGCAAATGCCTCCGGGATGATTGCCGGAGGTTCGTGATGGTCGGTTACAATGACGTCAAGACCCAACTGGTTCGCGTACGCTACCTGCTCCACTGCACTGATCCCTGTATCGACAGTGATGATCAGCTTATAGCCGCTATGATGCAGATGCGCCAATGCGTCTTTATGTAACCCATACCCTTCTGTAAAACGGTTGGGAATGTAGTAGTCAAAAACAGCGCCGAGTTGGCGCAGTAGATGTACCATTAACGATGTGGAGCTAACCCCATCGGCGTCGTAATCGCCGTATATGCAAATCGGTTCTTGCCTTTGAATGGCTTGTTGAATGCGATGCACGCTTTGTTCCATTCCATCCAGCAAGAAAGGGTCATGAAACAATTCTGGACCGGCTTGCAAAAAGTCACGAGCCTTTTGTGATGTGTCAATGCCACGTATCACCAGTAGCTTGGATACGAGCGGAGTAAGCTGGCAATCTGCGGCAATACTAGCAGCTAGCTGCTCATCATAGGTGGCCAGTTTCCAGCGTGTTTTCGCTTTCAGCATGGGCTTTCCTCCAATCCTCATTCATTATAGAGGATGGAGCAGGAAGCTGACAACTGCATAAAACATACCGTTTTTTGCAAAACTCTCATGTGGCTTCAAACTGCGGCAAATACAGAAACAGAGAATAGAAAAACCGCAGGGTTCACCTGCGGTTTCGTCCACCTTTACACTACTTCTTTTTTCTTTTTCATATTCCGTTCTTTCAAATTCACCCATACTTGAGCTGCAATAAAAATAGAGGAATACGTACCACTCACCAGACCGAACAGAAGGGCCAAGGAGAAGTTTTGAATGCTCTCGCTTCCCAAAACAGCAAGTGCAAGAGCTGTGAAGAATACAGTCGCTACCGTGTATACAGAACGGCGCATGGTTTGCCACAGTGACACGTTCACCAGATGTTCCAGTTCAGGAATTGTCTTGGATTTCATCGTTCTCAAGTTCTCCCGAATCCGGTCAAAAATAACGATTTTATCGTTAATCGAGTAACCCAAGATCGTCAGAAGCGCGGCGATAAAGGTAATGTCTACCTCCAACCCGAGGATAGAGAACAACGCAATCGGAATAAACACGTCATGCGCAAGCCCCACGACACATGCAATACCGAACAGCCATTGGAAGCGGATCGCGATGTAGATGGCAATTCCCACAGCAGCAATCGCAACGGCAATCCCTGCTTTTTTCACCATCTCTTGCGCAATACTCGGATCAACCGACGAAACCTGCTTCGAGACCTGCTCACCATATTTTGCTTTGAGAGCCATTTCCACTTTCATCAGTGTGTCAGATGAAATGGTTTGGTCAAAACGTGTATAAGCCTGATTTTTACCATACGGAGTGACCTTGCTGAAATTCACATTAGGAACCTCTTTCTTGATCACTGCTTCTAAATCTGTCGGATTGAATTCTTTTCCTATGAACATATCCAAGCGAGTTCCTGCCTTGAAGTCAACGCCAAGGTGAAGCCCTTGAAATAGCGTAAACAGAAGGCCGATGATAATAATCACAGAGGAAGCAATGAAAAACTTCTTGCGATTTTTCACGATGTCAAATCTGACTACAGTATGGTCTTTATCATAGCTCACGGATCTCACTCTCCTTTACCCCGAACCAGAACGGCTTTTTAAACATGTTGGAACGGACAACCAGCCAAAGGAGGAAGCGAGACCCAAACACGTTGGTAATAATACTTACGATAATCGTCATCGCCAATACAACAGCGAAGCCTTGTACGGAGCTCGTCCCGAAAAAGAACAGTACGCCCGTTGCAATCAGTGTCGTCACGTGAGCATCGATAATCGTAACCAAGGAACGGCGTTCACCTGCACGGAAGGCAGAGAGGACTGTCTTACCAGAACGAATTTCTTCCTGGATGCGCTCATATGTAATGATGTTAGCATCCACGGCAATCCCCACGGCCAAAATAAATCCAGCAATACCTGGCAGCGTCAACGTTGCATTCATCCAGTCGAGTACGACCATACAAAAATAGGTAAATCCAGCCAAGGTAATGTTCGCAATCATACCTGGCATACGGTAAACAACTACCATGAAAATAAAGATCAGCGCAGCTCCGATATACCCTGCATACAAGGTTTTCTCCAGAGCCAGAGTTCCCAAGGAAGCACCCACAGAGGTTACTTGCTTCTCAACCAGTTTGGCTGGCATCGCACCGGAATTCAGCAGATCAGCCAATTCCTGTGCCGTTTCCTGTGTGTAATTTCCAGTAATTTGCGCGCTACCACCAGTAATGACCGATTGAATGGTCGGATTGGTTTGCATCGTCTCATCCAAATAGATCGCCATTGGCTTGTGCAGGTTTGCACGTGTGACATCTTCTAGCTTCTTCGGCTCAGAGAATTTCAGGGTAACGAGCGGGCGTTTCAGCTCGTCATAACCAACTGCTGCCCCGTTTGGAGCCAAGTCACTTCCTTGCAACATAATCTTGCCATTTTCATCACGGAACGTCAGATGTGCAGGCTTTCCGATCAAGTCGCGAAGCTTGTCCTGATCCGCTGTTTGTGATGCGATTTGAACACGAATCCGGTTTGGCAATTCAGTAGTGGTGACTGGCTCAGCCACGCCACCGATGTTAATCCGCTTTTCAATCATGTGTGCTGTTGATTTCAAAAGCTCAATATCAACTTTGTGCCCAGCCTCGAGAGGCTCTACCTCATACAGAATCTCAAACCCGCCCTGCAGGTCCAGACCGAGTGTGATGTTTCCTGCCACCTGCTTGGTCGTAGTTGTTATAAGCGTAGCCAAAAGCCCTACAACGACCAGAAACAGGAGGAATCTTCCCCATTTAATCATAGTAGTAATACCCCTCTTTCCTAACAGGGTCCCGTCCTAGACGAGAAACCAATATGCCCATTATAACGAAGTACAAAAAAACGTGTCAATTATTGCTGGAAAAGTGAACCATGGTAACCAACCCCTTGCGTTTTTCGCGACATGTACGTATACGAAGAGGCCGCCCGGAAGTTTCTATAAAATCGCTACGAATTTTTATACATTTGAATCATGAGGTAATTCATATACTTGTTAGGCTTCAAGGACAAAATGTCGTTGACAAGCTGGTGTATCGGTGGCATTTCTTTATAGCTGTTCGTGACGCATTCCCAAACGTCTTCAGGTGCCACGTTGTCGTACCCCAAAAGAGCAAATTCCTCTGCCTTGCTTACACAAAGACTTGCGACTTGTCCATACCATTCCTGTTTTTGCGCTTGGTCCATCCCAATTTCCCCCTCAAAGTAGTCATGCCGACAGCGGCACGTCCATATTCTTTACTGAGTGAATTTATCCTTGCAAAGGAGCCTTCCATGAAACAATCCTTCTTTTACGGAACGGTCATCCTCATTATTGCTGGTGGCATCACCAAAGTGTTTGGTTTTGCTCACAGGATCGTGTTGTCGCGCATTATCGGAGCGGAAGGGATGGGGCTTTATCAAATGGTTGTGCCCCTTTTATACTTTCTGATTACTGTGACGACATTCGGACTTCCAGTTGCCATTGCAAAGCAAGTGGCAGAGACGGAAGCAGCTAATAATCCGCGGCTGACTCGCCGATTTCTGTTACTAGCCTTGTCGGTCACAGGCGGGATTAGCCTCTTCATCTGTGTCCTGCTCCTCTTGTTCGCTCAATGGATATCCGGAATGCTATTTGCTGACCCTCGTGCACACATTGTTCTGCTTGCAGCCATCCCGGTCATCCCGATTTCCGGCATTTCTCTTGTCCTGCGAGGATACTTCCAAGGCAAGCAAAACATGATCCCTACTGCCGTCTCTCAACTTGTGGAGCAAGTCGTCCGAATGGCACTGGTCGTTGTCATGACGATGTCGTTTCTATCGGCAGGGATTGAGTACGCCACAGCAGGGGCTGTCGCCAGCATTATTTTTGGAGAAGCCGCCGGACTCTTGTACATTCTCTGGCAGTATCGTAAAGGCAGCAAAAAAGCAGCAGCTCAGCTTCTGGATAAGCCCCTTCTCATGACGGTTTCAGCAAGCAAAAAGAGCTTGTCGCAACTCATCCATGTCGCACTCCCTGTCACGCTAAGCCGTATCATCGGCTCCATCGCTTACGTACTAGAGCCGATGCTCGTACCGTATGCGCTCGTCATCGCAGGCTTTACCACCTCGACTGCAACTGGTTTGTACGGACAGTTTGCCGGAATGGCCGTTCCTTTGTTGCTTTTTCCCACTTTTTTAACGTATTCCTTGTCCGTTTCCCTCGTTCCTGCCGTGGCGGAAGCGGCCTATCAAAAAAATGCTCCACTCGTGCATCGCCGCATTTATCAAGCCATGCGGATTACACTCGTCATAGGAGCACCTTGTACCGTCTTGCTCACCATTTTTGCAGAACCTTTATGTGTCCTGCTCTACGGCAATGAGTATCGGGAGGTTGGCGTACTACTAAAAGAGCTGGCACCGTTCTCCGTCTTCCTGTTTTTCCAAGCACCGCTTGCAGCCGCCTTGCAAGGCCTCGATTACGCTCAGGTCGTCTTTCGAAATACACTGATCAGTGCCATCGTCAAAACTGTCGCCATGTTTTTTTTCACGGCACATCCAGCATTCGGCATTCACGGCGCTGTCGTTGCTCTTAATATCGGCATTACACTTGGGACATTACTGCATTTTGCCAGCCTGATCAAAAAAATCGGGTTTACGATCGACCTTCGTGAATTCGGCAAAATCGCGGTCGCCATGCTTCTCATGGGTTATTCTGGTTCCTATATTGCCAAGCACTGGTTTATGGACGTATCCATTGGTCAGCTATTGACTGCAAGCACCTTCATTAGCACCTTGCTGTACTTTGTCCTGCTCGTCGCCATGCGTGTCTTGGGCAAACAAGACGTGCGTCGCATTCCGTGGATCGGCGAACAACTCGCCGTGTTCTTCCCTCGCCGCTAGCGCTTATTGCAGCGGCTTGTCTTTTTTGTCCAAATACATGATGCCACGTTCGTCAATGCTGCAAAAAGAGACATCTCGAATGTCTTTGATTCCATATTTCCGGATTTCTCGTTTCAGCCACAGCTGGTTTTGTCCGATCTTGTTCAATGCCTCCGTCCTCACCTTGCCATCGAGAATCAGTGGGATGGGCAGACCTTTGTACGAGATAGGACCGACTTGTGGCTTCTTCATCAACGATAAATCTTCCCTCGTAATCTTTTCTTTTTGCTCCTTTAAAAACACACTCATCTGTCCAGTTGGCTCCAACAACGCAAATTCAACATCGGCAATGTTTTTTACGTCTTTTTGCCGCAGATGTACCATCAAATCATCCATGTTCAAGCGATTGCGACGCATCGCCTGCTCCCTGATTTGCCCATTTTCTATAATCAAATCGGCAGAGCCGTCCACTGTATCGCGGAATTTCTTGCTCTTTAATGACAGATAAGCGAAGGCGACTTCCAATAAGGCAATCAACAGCATCGGCAAATAAAACCGAAGGGCAGGCTTATCGACATCCTCAATCGCCAGTGCAGCCATTTCTGCAAGCATAATCGAAATGACCACATCAAAAACGGACAGCTTTCCCAATTCCCGTTTTCCCATCAACCGCACTAAGATCAGGAGGAAAAAATACGAGAAAAGGGTGCGAAGTAACACCATTGTAAGATTATCCACTTACGCTGCCCCCCAAGAACATTTGATACTAGTGTTCAACAGGGGGCAGGGAAAGTATTAGCACCAATTACAGCCACTTTCGCTTGCGGAAAATGTGAAGCATGGCAAACGTCATGGCTAGCATAATCACGAGTGCCACGATCAGCATATACGGTTCTGCTTCTTCACCCAGCCATGCGAAAGTATTCATCCCGAATAGTCCGGTGATAAATGTCAACGGAAGGATGATCGTGGAGATGATCGTAAGAACCCGCATCGTCTCCGTTGTTTTGGCGCTAATGATGGTATAGTACGTATCCAACGCACCGTTTACCAGATCACGGAAGGTTTCCGTTGAATCGGAAATCCGCTCCAAGTGGTCTGTTAGGTCGGTGTAGAACGGAACGTTTTCCTCGGAAATATCGAAGGAGTAACGGCCATTGACGTTCGCGAAAATTCTTTTTTGCGGCATGATCACACGCCTGATTAAAATAATCGTTCGCTTCAACGCCAAGAACTCTTCGGTAATTTCCTCCATCTGATGCTCATAAATCTCGTCCTCCAGCTCGTCAATCCGCACACTAATCCGATCAATAATGGGAAAATATTCATCGGTAATCCCGTCTACAATGGCATACAGCAAATAGTCAGGACCTCTGTTCAAGTAAGAAATGTTGCGGTGACACATGGCAGCGATCCGACCGATGGTATTCATCGGGGACTTGTGGATCGTCACGATGTAGTTAGGGCCGAGAAAAACGTTCAGTTCTACCGTTGTGATCTCGTCATCACTTTCTTCATTGTAACGCAGGGCGTGAAAAACGAAGAAATAGTAGTCATCGTACTTGTCTACCTTGGCACGTGGACTGACGTGCAGGCAGTCCTCAATTGCCAGCGGGTGAAAGTCGAAAATCTTGGCAATATAGGGCAGTTCATTGTTTCCCACATCATACAGATCGATCCAGAGTAGATCCTCTGGTGATTTCAGCCATTGATCTTTCGTTGCCAGATCAACGTCGTGAAACATCTTCTGTTCAGAGTGGTTATAAAAGTACGTTTTGATCAATCTTCCTCACCCCCGTCTCGTTCCCCATCCATCATACGAAAATTCCTATCAATGTTCAACGCGAAGATGAATACGTGAGCCAAGCCTCTCATATAGATGTACAAACACTTCCAATAAAGGGGGTACATACCGTGCGAAGTGCATCTACCTCTGTACTGACAGGTCTATTGTATACGACATGTCTTGTTTTAGTTGGAGCGTTGCTCGCGACCTTGCTCCTTAGCTTCACCTCGTTACGGGAAGGCACGCTGCCCTATTTTACGTACGTAATCAATGCCATCGCCCTCTTGATCGGGGGATTCGTTACTGGACGTCGTTGCGGCGGCAGGGGCTGGTACTACGGCGGACTTACCGGACTCACTTACTTCCTTTTCATCCTCTTGATCGGTTTCCTCGGCTTTGACGCCCCTATGCAATGGGGGACCTTCCTGTTCTTGTTCGGCGCTTTCGGAGTGGCAGCGTTAGGTGGGATTCTCGGCGTGAATTCGGCCAATTCCAACAACAAGCATAAAAGCGGTAAACCTAAAGTTATCAAGCCTCGCCGCTAAAACAAGACAGAAAAAAGCAGGTGGATCACCCACCTGCTTTTCGCATGTATTATTTGGATTCTTCTTTTGCTTCTTCGCTCTTCGCTGGTTCACTCTTTGCAGGTTCGTTGCTGGAAGAAACTACGCTGTTGATCGCACCACGATCGAACGTAACGTTCACGTTATGAGCAATACGCAAAGTGATAGTATCATCAGACAGGTCTTGGATCGTTCCATGCACTCCACCGATTGTTACGATCTTGTCGCCTTTTTTCAGAGCACCAAGCATAGCGTTGCGTTGTTTTGCCTTCTTTTGTTGCGGACGAATCAGCAAGAAGTAAAAAATCGCAAACATGATGATAATCGGTAAAAACTGAGTCAAGCCATCCATGAAAAAAATCCCCCTCGATTAAAAAGATCTATCTTCACCCAATCCATATTGAGCGAAAAACTGGTCGCGGAAATCTTGCAAGCGGTCTTCGGCAATCGCCTGACGCACCTGTTCCATTAACTTCACCAAGAAATGCAAGTTGTGGTAGGTAGTTAATCGGATGCCAAAAGTTTCCTCCGACTTGACCAGGTGTCGGATGTAAGCACGGGTGTAATTTTTGCAGGTGTAGCAATCGCAATTTGGATCAAGCGGGGTAAAGTCGCGCGCGTATTTTGCATTGCGGATGACCAGTCTTCCCTGGCTTGTCATGCATGTCCCATTGCGGGCAATTCTTGTCGGCAACACACAATCAAACATGTCGATGCCGCGGATCGCTCCGTCGATAAGCGCATCTGGTGAACCAACCCCCATCAAATAGCGGGCTTTGCTTGTCGGAAGCAGTGGAACGGTGTGCTCCAGCACTTCATACATCAAAGGAAATGGTTCTCCCACACTCAAACCGCCGATCGCGTATCCTGGGAAATCCATGGAAACGAGATCGCGTGCACTTTGTGCGCGCAAATCGTTGAACATGCCACCCTGAACGATTCCAAACAAAGCTTGTTCGTTTGGACGAGTATGTGCCTTCAGGCAACGCTCTGCCCAGCGGGTTGTTCGCTCCATTGATTTTTTTACGTAATCGTACTCCGCAGGATACGGAGCACACTCATCGAATGCCATGAAAATATCGGCACCCAACGCATTTTGAATCTGTGTAGCCTCTTCAGGACCAATAAACAGCTTTTCTCCGTTTAGGTGAGAACGGAAGGATACTCCTTCCTCCGTGATCTTACGGAGGTTACTAAGGCTAAATACTTGAAACCCGCCGGAATCAGTCAGAATGGCACGGTCCCAATTCATGAAGCCGTGCAATCCACCCGCCTCGCGAACAATTTCATGCCCTGGACGAAGAAACAAATGGTACGTATTACTGAGGATGATGCCCGCGCCAAGTGCTTTTAACTCCTCGGGGCTCATCGTCTTTACTGTCGCTTGTGTACCGACAGGCATAAAGACAGGGGTGTCAATCGTCCCATGAGGGGTATGTAGCTTACCGAGACGTGCACCAGTTTGCTTGCATGTTTTGATTAACTCGTAGCGTACAGCCAAATCTTTGCACTCCTCAAGCTATGTATGTAAGTCTTACCTATTATAGAAAAACTTCTGGGTGAAGTAAACCCACCTGACTAATAAGTATACACTTATACAGGTGGGTTGTTCACATTTTTATAAAATGAACATCGCATCGCCAAAACTGAAAAAGCGATACTCCTCTTCCACAGCCGTTTTGTAGGCACGCATCACATTTTCTTTTCCAGCCAAAGCACTCACTAACATAACCAGCGTAGACTTCGGCAAGTGGAAATTCGTCAGGAGCCCGTCCAGAATGGAAAACGTGTAGCCCGGATAAATGAAAATATCCGTCCAACCAGAGGTTGCGACCAGCTTTCCTCCATTCGCGCGCCCTACTGTCTCCAATGTGCGGCATGATGTCGTCCCGACAGCGATTACTCTTCTACCTTCTGCTTTTGCCTGATTCACCAGCTTTACTGTTTCCTCGGGAATCTCATAGTACTCCGCGTGCATGACATGCTCTTCCACGGAATCGGCTGATACAGGGCGAAAAGTCCCAAGTCCCACATGCAGGGTCACGTAAGCCAGCTGTACGCCTTTGGCAGCGATTTGCTCCAAGTACGGCTTCGTGAAATGGAGACCGGCTGTCGGAGCTGCTGCCGAGCCGCGCTCCTTCGCATAGACTGTCTGGTAACGCTCACTGTCCTCCAGTTGTGCGTGAATATACGGAGGCAAAGGCATTGAGCCTAATTGGTCGAGAATCTCATAAAAGATACCCTCGTACAAAAAGCGCACGATTCGTCCACCCGTCTCTGTCACGTCTTCACATAGACAACGCAATAGACCGTTACCAAAAACCACTTCTGTCCCCGGCTTCATCCGCTTCCCGGGCTTCACCAGCGTCTCCCAGCGATCATCCCCCAGTGATTTCAACAAAAGGATTTCTATTTTTGCACCAGTCTCCGCCTTTTCTCCAATCAATCTGGCAGGTAAAACGCGGCTGTCATTCATGACGAGTACATCCCCTGCCTGGAGGTGATCGATTAAATTGGTAAATTGCTGATGAACGATATTACCTGTTTGTTTCTCTAATACGAGCAATCTCGATGATGTTCGGTCTTCTAACGGGTGCTGGGCAATCAAATGCTCCGGCAAATCAAAATCAAATTGTTGCACGTCCACGAAATCGTTACTCCTTTTTGCGGTAGATCTTGTGGCAAACGACTTACTTTTCGATTGTCACATCCTGGTAGTAGTGTTGCAAGATATCTTTGTAGTCATACCCTTCCTCTGCCATCGCACGAGCTCCGTATTGCGAAACACCAAGTCCGTGCCCAAAGCCAGTACCACGGAAGATGAATTGCGAACCATTGATCATTTCTACTTCAAACTTCGTGCTGCGCAGAGAGGAGCCACCTTGTTGAAAAACAGATCGGAAAGCATCCGGTGAAGATACGACGATCGGCGTCCCATTTGCTTCCATCGCGATCACACGTCCAGATGGACCGCGTTCTGTCACTTTCAGGCTCGTTACGTTCCCTGAAATGCGTGGAGCTTTGTTCTTGTCATGCGCGGCATTGATCATGGCTGCAACCTCTGTAGAGGTAAACGGTCCACGCGTCCACGAATACGCATTTTCTTCTTTTACTTCTGAGAGGATTGTTACTTCTGCGCCAGTAGGGAGTACCGACAACACACGATGAGTTGTTGTGCTTGGACCTGAGCGCAAATTGGTATTCTCGGTCGAAATGACCGCTATTCTTTGTCCCGCTGAATTGCTCTGGCCTGTTTCGGTGACTAGATCATTTCTTACATAGCCGAGCGATCCATCTGCTAAAGCCACGCGATACCATACGCTCGCATTGTCCATTGGATATGTGTCTTTACTCTCGACAGATCGCAAATAAGGAACTGGATTGCCCCATACTTCTGTGCCGTCCGCCGTCATACCGCCCGCATTGGAATAGAAGAGCGACTCAGCTGGTTTGCCTTGGTAGTAAATGATTTCGCCTTCTGTCTCGTCGACAGCCTCACGTACATCATCAGACTCTTTTGTATAGCCATAATACGCCTGTTCGAAAACCGTATCGGACACATTGGCAACTTCATACTTATTGCCTTGCCACACAGCACGAGTTCTCGACAGGACCGCCTGTGTTTTCAAAGCTTCCACCGGCCAGCCTGGAGCCATCTCAGAGCCAACGACTCCATATAAATATTCTTCCATTGGAAGCTCATTTACTAGCGTCAAGTGACCATTGTATTCCGACAGCTCCATCTCGCCGCGATATGTGCGCTGCTCTCGTTCTACAACGCCAATCACCGATTCATCGCCTGCTTTATTCGCTTCAACTGTCAGCTTTACTTGAGGGGAGAATACATATTTCCAAATCATTTCATCTGGTGATCCGTATACATCCTGCTTCAATATAACATAAGATTGGCTGGCTGGCTCCTGATAGGAGAAAGAAGGAAATGCGGCGTTTGCTCTTCGTTTCAATTCTTTCACAGCATCAGGACTAACCTCGTCTCCGATCCAAACCGCATATTTGACTTTATCCCCATCTGATACCATCACGGGATAAGCAGGAATACCGGCTGCTTCAAATGACGCTTGCCATTCTTGCGCTTCCTTTAAGCTTTTGAATTTACCCGCTTCGAGTCGATGCGGACCTTTTACCAGCGGATTCTGCCCGATTGCTTGGGCAACCGTTTTTGCCTGATTGGCTGCAGCCTGATACGTGTCATACGTTCCGCTTACGACCTGATAGACGGTCTGACTGTTACGTTTTGTCACCTGGATTGAGCCCTCGTATTTTCGTTGGCTCATTTGCTGTGCAATCTGCTGTGCGCGATTCCAGTCACCTGTTTCGGCAACGATCAAATGATATTCATCAACCCGGTAACGAGCTGCATCTCCCTTTAATTCAGGTAAATCTGTCTTGCCCTCGGGTCCATTGAGCACGACTCCCATTCCATTTTCAGCAGTTAGCGTAACGGAAGGAACTACTCCCCGATAGCCTTGTCCTGTATCGACAAATAGCGCAACTCTGATATTGTCGCCGGCAGCCTGCGCTGGTACTTGTCCTCCTACGAGAACTACTGATAGCAGGCCCACCGAAAGGACTTTCCCCATCCATTTCTTTCTCATGTCGTCCATTGTCCTTTCTCCACCTGATTTTGTCTAAGCTTGATTTCGTCAAAAATTGGCATGTCTTCCCATGTTTTTCGACAATCGCAGGCTGATCTCCTGCCTTTTTCGTAAAATGGGACCAAACACCCGCATGCAAAAAGACCACCGGAACAATGAGCTCCGATGGCCTTCACACTTGCCTATTTAAACAGCCGGAATAAATACATGCCAAGAGACAGGACGATGCTAATCACAATACAAGTCACAATCGGAAAGTAGAACTTGACGTTTTCCTTTTCTACCACGATATCTCCCGGCAAACGCCCCAGTGGCAAAAATCTGCCTCCTACCTGCCACAAAAGACCGATTACGATTAAAGCAGCACCACCAATAATAAGTAGCTTGGCTACAGGATTCACGATTTCATCTCCCGACCAAAGTGTTGGTACGCACTCGGGGTGAGTACACGCCCCCGCGGCGTCCGCTGCATAAAGCCGATCTGCATGAGATATGGCTCGCAAACATCTTCCACCGTTTGTGACTCTTCTCCAATTGTTGCTGCGATTGTATCCAGCCCAACCGGTCCACCGTCAAAGCGATCAATAATCGCTAGCAACAGTTTATGGTCAATATGATCAAGACCACAGGCATCCACTTGCAATCTTTCCAGTGCTTCTTTGGCAATCTCTGTCGTAATGACGCCTTCACCTTTTACTTGGGCAAAATCGCGAACCCGCTTCAGCAAACGGTTTGCCACCCGGGGTGTTCCACGCGAACGTCTGGCAATCTCCTCTGCCCCGCCTTCTCGAATGACGACCTGCAAGATGTCGGCTGCCCTCGAAACGATAAAGGTCAGTTCCGGAACTGTATAAAACTCCAGGCGATTTACAACCCCAAAGCGATCTCGAAGCGGCGCGGACAGCATTCCAGCTCGCGTCGTGGCCCCAACCAGTGTAAAGGGCGGCAAATCCAAACGAACACTGCGAGCGCTTGGCCCCTTACCGATAATGATGTCCAGCGCAAAATCCTCCATAGCCGGATACAAAACTTCCTCGACGCTTCGGTTGAGCCTGTGAATCTCGTCGATAAACAGGACGTCGCCTTCTTGCAAATTCGTCAAAATCGCCGCCAAATCACCCGGACGCTCAATAGCCGGACCTGACGTCGTGCGGATGTTCACACCCAGCTCATTTGCGATAATTTGCGACAAGGTCGTCTTCCCTAGACCAGGCGGACCGTACAGCAGTACGTGATCCAATGACTCTTTTCGCATTTTCGCTGCTTCAATAAAAATTTTCAGGTTTTCCTTTACGTGTTGTTGACCGATGTATTCGTTTAAATAGCGAGGACGGAGGCTCAGCTCCGCCGCATCTTCTTCCCAATTCATATGCGTCGTGATGATCCGAGAATCCAAAATCCTACCCCCTCATGAGCAACGCAAGCCCTTGTTTGATGAGCTTTTCTACACCATCGCCCTCTTTTGATTTCTCAGACAGCGTGTTTCTGATTTTTTGCAGTTCACCATCAGAGTAACCCAGTGCGGTCAATGCATCGAGCGCTTCGTTCAGTGCAGATACAGCTTGCTCGCCTGCTGTCAAATCACCCGCTGCAACAGTCAAAATCGCAGATGGTGTGTATCCTACCAATTTATCCTTCAAATCAAGGATAATGCGCTGGGCAGTCTTTTTCCCAATCCCCGGAAATTTCGTCAAATAGGTAACATTCTCCTGTTGAACCGCCATCACCAACTGCTCAGGCGTCGCTGCAGCCAGAATGGCCAATCCGCCCTTTGGCCCGATTCCGCTAACATCAAGCAGTTTACGGAACAAATCGCGTTCGTCACGGGTAGCGAAGCCGTACAGCAGAATGGCATCCTCCCGCACATGGTGGTGGGTAAACAATTTGGTTTTGTTGCCTTCATACCGAACGAATTGGTACGGGTTTGGGCAAAACAGTCGATAACCAATTCCGCCCGTTTCGATAACTATGTATTCCGAATCGAGATAACTAAGTGTACCTTCTACAAAATCAATCATTTCTTGACCCCTTCCGAAATGGAAATGAACGCGCGAAACTGTGCGTGCGTAATCGCAATACCCAATGCGTCCGCCACGTCGTCAGGCTTTGGTACTTCTTTTAACCGCAATAGGAGCTTCGTCATTTCCTGAATTTGTTTCTTCTCTGCTCCCCCGTAGCCAGTCACGGCTTGCTTGACCTGCATCGGGGTATATTCATAGACCGGCACACCAGCCAGCTCTGCCGCAAGCAAAATAACCCCTCGCGCTTGACCAACTGTAAAAGCCGTCGTCACATTTTTATTAAAGAAAAGTTTTTCGACCGACATTTCATCGGGACGATATGTTTCCAGAAGGCTCTGCATTGCCTCAAAAATCTGTTTCAATCTAAGCGGTACTGACAATCCTGCTTCTGTCTGGATGCTTCCATATTGGACGGGACGCAATTGGCTGCCCTCTTTATCCACAACCCCGAAGCCAACAATCGCAATACCAGGGTCAATTCCTAAAATGCGCATAGTCCACTCTCCGTGAGCAAAGATTCTACTCTCTACTGTAACACAAAGCATCCAGAAAGCGAACGTGTATTTCCATTTTATATCCGAGTTCAAAAAGTCGACTTTTTGAACAATCTTATAAAAAACCCGCTCCTTATAAAAGGAACGGGTTATACGGTGTCTGTTAGTGTTTGTTCATTCCGAGTGAATCCGACACATCATGCTGCAAGTGGGCATATTCGTCCACGCCACTTTGCATGTGCTCTTTGATCTTGTTGATCTGTTGGTAATTGAGCTTGTTGTGCCCCTGGTTCAACTGAACGTACAAACGCTGATGGAACTGGTCTTTGTAGCTACCTCTAGGCATGGTAGACATGGTCTAAAGACTCCTCCTTCGATCACCGTATGAAATCAGTATGGCGTAAGCGCAAGGGCGTTATGATACCAAGATTTACGCAACATGAGCCAGACATTTAATTGAAACGATAAGCAGTGGAGGTGTTGGTTGTTGCGAAGCAAAGTCCTTATTTTTTGTATATGCCTTTTCGTAATCGCACTGTCAATGCCACACTCTGCATTTGCCAAGGTCAAGAATGACATCACGGTCACCGTTTCAGTCTCACCTGAGTCCTCTTTCCAAACGACCATGTCCTTCCGTGATCAAAAGCAATTTACGAAGCGGCTATTAGGCTCTACTACCGAAGTCGCCTCCTACAACCCCCACTGGATACGAGCTACACTGACCGTAAAAAAACGAACGTATGTATATGATCACGATGGACAGCTTTATGAAAAAGAAATGCCCCGCCGTTATGTTTTGGCAAACGATGTTCGCCAGCGGATCGAAGAAATGGTCAAGTCCGTTGAGGCAGTCCATTTTGCACATGCCATACCCTGGGAACAGGTGAAAAAAACGTTGAAACGGATGGAATTCGGTACCGTGATTGATTTAGAGACAGGACAACGTTTTGATGTCCAGCGCAGAGCAGGTAGTCGCCATGCCGATGTCCAACCGTTGACACGCAAGGATACACAGATCATGAAGAACATTTATCAGGGAAAATGGTCGTGGAAGCGCAGAGCCATTCTGGTAGAGGTAGACGGTACTTATTTTGCAGCATCCATGCACGGAATGCCTCACGGCGCTGGCGCGATTAAAGGAAATGAATTCCCGGGGCATTTTTGCATCCACTTTTTCGGCAGCTCCACTCATCGACGCACAGAGCCCGATCCTAGTCACAGCATGATGATTCTAAAAGCCTCCGGAGCACTTGCGACTACAATAAAAGGGGCGTCTCCAGAAGAGCTGGTCGGTTATTTCCTCACTGCGTTGCATGAGCACGACACCCATGCAATGCGAATGACAACGGACGGATTCTCACTTCCTGAAGGGCTGTCCGCGATCGAATCTGTGCGAACGTCAGAAATCGTCATCCCGTCAGATGAACGTGGCCCCCTCTTGATAGAGGTTCCTGTTCGGCTCACGTACATCGCCCGGGAAGGCGGTAATTTCCGACGAACATGGAAGTTTCTTTTGCGCCGCGAAGTCCCGGGGGAACGCTGGCGAATCATTGCGGTTGAACTGAATCCATAGCAATTGAAACAAAAATCCCTTTCCAGTCCAATACGTGCTTGTTACACGAAAGGCTCGAAAGGGATTTCTTTTAGGTCCACCCGTTTTCATTGGCCACTCCATTGGTATTCGCCATAGGTGGACAATACACTGTTATACTCTGCCAGATTCCGAATGCGAATCCCTCGTTTCAGATTCTCCCATTCCTCTTTTGGCAGACTCGCTTCCATTTTTGCCGTATCGATTCGATAAAAGGTCTGTACGACATCTTGTTCAGCAGGCAGACCATGAAACAGGGCAAGCATGCCGTCTGACGCTATTCCGATATGTCCATTCTCCTTGCACGCTGGCGCTATATCCTGCTCGCGTTTCATTAAGATCATCTTGACAGGTTCTGCTTGTACAATTTCCCATCCATTATAGTTGCCCATGACGTCTGCCAGTTGATTGGTACGAACTGCCACATGTTCTTCGTCTCGCACCCCACACAAATAATGGCGAGCTAAAACCAGTTCGTACGACGTCCCCGCGACTACATCTGCTTTGCCTGAATGGTTCAGTAAACGAGCAAGACCCGAATCGTTTCCGTCCTTTCCTACTAACAGGATACCGATTACGACGCCAGTGGCTAATGCTGCACCCCATGTCGCGTAAACCACCCACTGTTTTTTCTCTGTCACATAGAACCCCTTCTTTTATATAGGCTTTTCTTCCTATCATTACCACAAAGAAAGAGGGGCATACGCGACCTATGGCGGATTGACGTTATATTTTTTTATTTTTGTCAATACAAAAAATTAATATACTATTTCATCTAGCTATCTATCCAGCGTCCTATTCTAATGATAAACTATTTTTGCTTGGCATTATTGTAAACTTATGGAGGTCATTTCAAACATGAAAAAAACGAACAAAAAAATGCTGACTGCTTTCCTCCTCAGCACTTCTTTGGTTGTTGGCGCTCTCTCTTTTCCTCTTACTCCTGTAAGCGCACAAACAGATTCTGTCCTGAAGCTCCGCCTGTTGGAAACGACAGATATCCACACCAACATCGTTAACTATGACTACTATCAAGACAAAAACACAGACGAGTTTGGCCTCGCAAAAACAGCGACACTGGTCAAAAAAGCAAGAGAAGAAGCAAAAAACAGCATCCTGATCGACAACGGTGACTTGTTGCAAGGAAACCCATTGGGCGACTACGTGGCAAAAATCGACCCGTTGAAAGCTGGAGACACTCACCCTGCTTACAAAGCAATGAACCTGATGGACTATGATGTTGCCAATATCGGTAACCACGAGTTCAACTTTGGTTTGGAGTTCTTGGATACCAGCTTGAAGGGTGCAAAATTCCCTTACATAAACTCCAACGTGTATGTAGACGACAAGGACAAAAACCCTGACAATGACAAAAACATGTACACTCCTTACGAAATCCTGGAGCGCACATTTAAAGATGAGAACGGCAAAGATGTAAAACTCAAAGTAGGCGTAATCGGTTTTGTTCCACCACAAATTATGCAATGGGACAAGGCTAATTTGGAAGGAAAAGTTATCGCGAAAGACATCGTGGAAACTGCCAACAAATTCGTACCTGAAATGAAGAAAAAAGGTGCAGACATCATCATCGCGGTTCCTCACTCCGGAATTGGCCCTACCGAGGGTGGTCCTCAATTGGAGAATGCTAGCTACCAGCTGAGTAAAGTAGATGGTATCGACGCGATCCTGTTCGGACACTCCCACTCTGTATTCCCTGGTCCTGGATTCGATAAGATTCCAGGCGTTGATGCAGAAAAAGGAACGATCAATGGTAAACCAGCCGTTATGCCTGGCTTCTGGGGTAACCACCTCGGTGTGATCGACCTGACGCTGAAACAAGAAAATGGAAAATGGAAAGTGGCTGAGTCCGCTACCAAAGTAGTTCCAATCTATGACAAAGCGAACAAAGCATCCTTGGCTGATGCAGACAAAACTATCGTAGATGCAGTAAAAGAAGATCACGATAAAACAGTTGAATGGGTTCGTTCTGCTGTAGGGAAAACATCTTCCCCGATCTTCAGCTACTTTGCACTTGTGCAAGATGATCCATCTATCCAAATCGTAACCAATGCACAAAAATGGTTCGTTGAGAAAAACGTGAAGGGTACAGAATACGAAGGCATTCCTGTTCTGTCTGCTGGTGCACCATTTAAAGCAGGCGGCCGTAACGGGGTAAGCTACTACTCCAATATCCCAGCTGGTACAATCGCCATCAAAAACGTATCTGACCTGTACATCTACCCGAACACATTGAAAGCGGTTCTGGTCGATGGAGCTACGGTGAAAGAATGGTTGGAGCGTTCCGCTGGACAGTTCAACCAAATCGATCTGAAGAAAACGGATGAGCAACCACTCATCAACGAGTCTTTCCCAACGTACAACTTTGATGTAATCGACGGTGTTACTTATCAAATCGATGTTACACAGCCATCCAAATACGCTGTAGATGGAAAAGTAGCAAGCAAAGATGCAAACCGCATCAAAAACCTGTCTTTTAATGGCAAACCAGTAAAACCTGAAGACAAATTCATCGTCGTAACGAACAACTACCGTGCAAGCGGCGGCGGTGCGTTCCCAGGTCTGGATGGCAAAAACATCGTAATCGATTCTCCAGATGAAAACCGTCAAATCGTAATCGACTACATCCTGAACCAAAAAAATATCGACCCAGCAGCAGACAACAACTGGTCTTTTGCTCCAGTAAATGCGAAGCTGAACGTTACATTCACTTCTTCTCCTGACGCGAAACCATTCGCTGAAAAATTGTCCAATATCAAGTTCATCAACGTATTGGAAACTGGGTTTGCGAAATTCTCTATTGATCTGTCCAAGCCTGCTTCCAAGTAAGCTTGTCACCAACACAAACATCCCTCTTTCGAGAGGGATGTTTTGTTTTATCCGACTATCCGACAAAATGGTAATGCCCCCATGGAGAGTGCTGGAAAATTCGTTCTCCATCGTTTAAAAAACGTTGGCGATTCGCCATCACTTTGCCTTCCATTTGGATCAGCTGCATGACGCCCTTCATGTGGTAGCCTGGGCGCTGACTATACAAGCCCGTTACCTCCCGCAAGAAATTATCCGGATAGCGAAGCAATTGATGAACAGCCCATATCTGGGTATCAGATAAATAGTTGATGTTACTATAGGCTTCCATCGCTTCCACAAAGGAATCCATGCGGTAGTCTTGCATCAACAGCATTCGTGACATTAATTGTACAAGGTCAACAAGCTGAAGATCATGACCTACTGTATCAAGGTCAATCAAATAGCAATTGCCTCGCTCCGTAAGCAGAAAGTTATGACTCGCCACGTCTCTGTGCGCGAGTGTCCCCTTCTCCATGGCTAAAAACATTTCTGGCGTCAAAGGCAGCTTGTAGGCAGATTGCAGCAGCTCCTTGCCATCTCGAAGAACGTGATCTGCCTGGTGCGAAATGAGTTGCTCCAGTTTGCTCTGGGGTCCTTTCTGTTCAATCGACCACATCAACCGCTCAAAGTATTCCAAGCGGCTCTCCCATTTATCTAAAAGAGCCGGTTTTCCTTCATACGCATACGTATGAGCAATAGGAAAACCCTGAGCTGCAACATGAAAACGGGCTAATGTTTCTGCTGTTTTTTTGACATCGAAAAGAGAAGCGTTATCTGCTTCATGCCCATCAATCATTTTCATGATGGTGTAATGACGGTCTTCAAATGCAAAAATTTTGGATCCTTCATGATTCTCCACATACTGCACAGTATGATGAAAGCCCTTCTCATGTAGTGCATCCGCTAACTCTGTCACCCACACAGCTTTTTCGACCTGCTTATATCCTTTGAGTATCCAGTGGCCCCTGTCTGTTTTTAACAGGTTGACGTTTCGCTTCGGCTTCACACCGTAGATTTGACAGCGAAAAGCCTTTTCAATGGTGGATAAGATTCCTTTGTTCATCCCATACCCTCTCAGTAAGAAGAGGAATCTTCATGCCCATCTCCCCAGTTCGGCCAAACCCCTTGTTCAGGCATGGTAGCCATACACGGGGAAGGCGGGAACATCATGTTATTGTGAATATCCTGTGGAGAACGATTGTACTTGCCTTTTCGGCCTTTGTACTCCCGGACTTCAGAAGAACACTCACATGATGATGACTCCACTGGTTCCGGGCACACAGGCCTTTTCGCTCGTGGCCGCTTTAATGGCATGGGTGGAAATGGTGGTGGGCATGGATAAGGAAACGGCGGCATCGGTCTGATCGGTGGTGGGACAATTGGAAATGGATTGATTGGTCGCATTTGTTCTGGACTCACAATCGGTCGTCGATTTGGATAAAACGGGCCAATCCACGGGTTCCCGAACGGTGGGCAAGGCGGAAATGGCGGGCATGGTGGCATGAACGGCGGTGGGAATGGCGGGAACGGACGCACCTGTGGCATTGGCCTGCGCTCTTGCTCTGGACTTACCCTCGTCGATGGCTTCAGCTTCTGTTGCGGACTCACTTTTGAAGGTGGCTTGAGCTGCTGTTGTGGGCTCACCTTTGAAGGCGGCTTCATCGGCCGCAACGGACTCACCCGTGATGGTGGATAGTTTGGCTGCATCGGTTGCAACGGACTCACCCGCGGTGGTGGATAATTTGGCTGCATCGGTTGCAACGGACTTACTCGTGGTGGGTAGTTTGGCTGTATCGGTTGCAACGGACTTACCCGTGGTGGTGGATAGTTTGGCTGCATCGGTTGCAACGGACTTACCCGTGGTGGTGGATAGTTTGGCTGCATCGGTTGCAATGGACTTACCCGTGGTGGTGGATAATTTGGCTGTGGGCAAGGTGGGCATGCATATGCTGGCGGTCTTGTAGGCTGTAATGGCAAGACCTGAGTTGGTGGTCTATATGGAATGCTAGGCACATTTTGATTCGGTGGAATCGCTGGTGGATAAATATACGGACTCACTCCGGTTGGAGGTGGAGTCGGTATGAGTGGACGTATAGGAACAGGAGGAACCGGAGGAAGCACATTTGGCTTGCCTGAAATGTTCGGTGGTTTATACGGTGTTGGCTTCTCGATTGGTTTCTCGATTGGTTTTTCGATTGGCTTTTCAATCGGCTCCGTTGGTTTTGGAATAGGCTGTGTTGGTGGTGGAGGTGGTAATGTAGGTGGTGCTGTTGGCCTGACTACCTCTGGTGAAACAGAAGGGACTGGTGGTCTTGGCATTTCTTTGGGTGGCCTTGGCATCTCCTTGGGTGGCCTCGTAGGAATGGGAGCTGGCAGTGGAGTAGGCCTGATCTCCTCCCTTGATTCGATTTGCACCTCTCCTGATTCTTCTGGCTCAATTGGCCGCCTTTCGATTTGTTGCGGTACCTCCATCTCTTCCTCTTCCGTAATCGGTCTTTCTTTCACATAAGGGGCCGCCTCACTCATTGGATGGGGGGGCGTCGTTCTTTGCTGTGGTCGGACAGGAACTTGTTTCGCCGGAATCTTGATTCTCGCTCCAGGATAAATTGTATCGGGAGTTTTTAATTGACTATTAAGGCGTAACAGTTCTTTGTAATCGACGCCATATCTTTTGGCGATCTTCCACATCGTATCGCCTTTTTGGACGATGTGTATTCTCAATGTTTTTCTCCTCCCTTGCACCAAACTCCCTAACATCGTATGCAGTCATGGGCGTTTTGCTCCTTGACGCCACTCCTTTGTTGGGAGGGAGCCAGAAAAAGAAAAAACCAATCCCTCTAGGAATTGGTCTGATGCATATAAAATGGATACGTCCCGAGCTGACGAACTTGACAACCAATGGCTTCAATCTCCGCAAACGCTCCTGGCAACAAGACGTCGTCCATCTTCTGCTCAATGTCGATGACAAAATAATAGCTTCCGAGTGCCCTCTTCGTTGGACGCGATTCGATTCGAGACAAGTTTACCTTTCTCCAAGCAAAAGCAGCCAGCACTTGATACAATGCTCCTGGGAAATCTTCCGGCAGCGTGACCAGAATCGTCGTCTTTTCCTTGCGGGAAACCGGCAGATCAAGACTTTCCAGACCAACGAGAACAAAACGCGTGTAGTTATTCGAATAATCTTGAATTTGTTCACGCGCAAACTCCAATGGATAAATCTCTACGTTCAATCGAGTACCAACAGCAGCCCACGGCTCTTCTGGATGCTCACTCACCATTTTTGCTGCCAATGCCGTACTGTTTACCGTTTCGATCGCTGCTTCCGGCAAATTCTCACGCAAAAAGTTGTGGCTTTGTGCAATCGCTTGAGGATGTGACAACACTCTCGTAATCGCTGACAAAGGCAATGGGTGCTCTCTTTTTGCCACCAGCAAGTTTTGCGTAATCGGTAGTGCGAGCTCCGCCAGAATGGGCAAATCTACTTCGTGAATGAGCCAATCCAGTGTAGAATTGACTGTTCCTTCAATGGAGTTTTCCATCGGTACGACACCGTATGCCACTTCCTTTTTGGAAACAGCGTCTAGTACTTCAATAATACTTGGGTACGGAACGAAAGATAACTTTTGTCCGAGCGACAATATCCTCGCTGCTTCTTCGGTAAACGTTCCACGCGGTCCTAGAAAAGCAAGTTTCTTCTCCATGGCTACTCCTATCCACTATGGTCTATCTCTGATGGATTTCTACCTGTACGCCATTTTCGTCCGGTTGCAAGATCATCACGCGGTACGAGATGTCGTGCCCTTTCATCACTCTGTCCACAAATGCACGCAGCTTCTCTAATTCTTCATCCGAAGAGAAAAAACAGAGGATCGTCGGTCCCGCGCCGCTTAAAGCAGCCCCCAGTGCCCCGTGTTCAGTCGCTTTGTCCAGGATTTCGTTCAATCCAGGTACAAGCTTTGCTCGATACGGCTGATGCAACCGATCCGACATTGCCCGTCCCATCAGGTCGAGTCTGCCTTGTGCCAGTGCAGCAACTAGCAAACTACTATGACCCACATTATATACAACATCCTCTCTGCTGTACACCTGCGGCAAGACGTTCCGCGCTTTTTCTGTCGAGAGCATGAATTCTGGGATCACGACGAGTGTTTGCAATCCCGCCGGAGCAGAAAACCGCACATATGGAATGGAGTCTCCTGGTACTTCAGGCATCGTCGCAACAATGATACCGCCAAACATCGAAGCTCCCGCATTATCCGGATGCCCTTCTAGGCGTGTTGCCTTTTCAAACAATTGCTCACGAGTAAATGGTTCGCCAGCGAGATGGTTGGCCGCTACAAGTGCACCTACAATCGCAGCCGCACTACTCCCCAATCCCCTCGTCAGGGGAGCATCACTGGAAGCACGAATCGCCAGCTCAGGAATGGCGAGACCTGCTTCTTGAAACAATCCCGCCGCAACCTTGTACAGGAGATTGTTTTTGTCCGTCGGTGTTCCTTGCAGCTCCTTGCCCATCATCTCTACTGTCGTATGATCACTGATTTCCATTTCTACGACAGAATACAACTGGAAAGCCATTCCCAGCGCATCGAATCCAGGTCCCAGATTCGCTGTTGTTGCTGGTATGGTTACTTTTACACGTTGTCCATTCATGATACAAATTCTCTCCCAGTTTGACGAACCAACTCCATCACAGCTTCATGTGTCGCGGGAACAGAACGCGGCTCTTCACCTACCAGCTTCAAAGCGATATTTGGATCTTTTAGTCCGTTTCCAGTCAGTACACACACGATCTGGCTGCCGGGTTGAAGCCTTCCCGCCTCATGCAGCTTGATAATGCCAGCCAGCGATGCTGCCGAGGCAGGCTCACAAAACACACCTTCACTCTTCGCCAGCAAATGATAGGCATGCAAAATTTCTTCGTCCGTTACACTATCGATAAGACCGCTTGATTTCGAAATGGCATTCAAAGCGCCATCCTTGCTCGCCGGGTTACCAATGCGAATGGCTGTCGCAATCGTTTCAGGGTTGGCTACTGGTTTGCCATGAACCAACGGCGCTGCTCCCGCTGCCTGGAAACCGTACATCTTAGGCAAGCGGCTCGATTTTTTGGCTGCGAAATATTCCTCGAAGCCTTTCCAATATGCTGTAATGTTTCCGGCGTTGCCAACTGGGATGGCCAAAATGTCAGGTGCGTCCGTCAGCGCATCGCACACTTCAAACGCCGCGGTCTTTTGTCCCTCGATCCGGTAAGGGTTCACGGAATTCACCAGTGTAATCGGTTCTTTCGCTGTGATTTCGCGAACGATATCCAGCGCTTCATCAAAATTACCGTCAATCGCGATGACTTCTGCACCATAGGCGATAGCCTGAGCCAACTTGCCTAACGCGATATTGCCGTTCGGGATCAGGACGATGCAACGCAATCCTGAGCGTGCCGCATACGCCGCAGCTGCTGCTGATGTATTTCCCGTCGAAGCGCACATGATTGTGTTGCTTCCCTCTTCTACCGCTTTGGCTACAGCCATGACCATGCCTCTATCTTTGAAAGAGCCAGTCGGATTGAGCCCCTCGTACTTGACGTACAGCTCCACCCCCAATTGTTTGGAAAGATTCGGAGCGTGGATTAGGGGTGTGTTTCCTTCATGCAAGCTGACCAGCGGAGTTTTTTCTGTGATCGGGAGAAATTCCTGATAACGTGCCAAGATGCCAGACTGTCGATCAAAAGCCATTATTTGTCTCCCCCTTCTACACGGTAGCAGCTCTGCACAGTTGATACGATATCCATCTGCTCCATGTAAGCCAGTACCGCATCCATGTCACTTTTTGAGGACAGGTGTGTAATCATGATAATCTCCGCTTCACGTCCGTTGTTGAACGGTTGCTGGATGACCTGCTCAAGGGAAATATTTTTGTCTGCCAATAGCTGCGTAATTTGAGCAAGAACACCGCGTTTATCTGCAACTACGATGCGCAGGAAGTATTTAGAGAATTTTTCGCTGTCTTCTTTCAATACTTTTTCTTTGTAGGGAGCAACCATTCCGCGTCCATTCACTCCTAGCTTTCTGTTTTTGACGACAGTGACCAGGTCAGACACAACGGCGGTAGCAGTCGGCATTTCACCTGCGCCCGGCCCGTAAAACATGGTTTCTCCTACCGCTTCCCCATGTACGTACACGGCATTAAAGACACCATTTACGGAAGCGAGTGGATGGGATTTTGGAACCAGAGTCGGCTGCACACTTACCTCAATCGCCTCTTCGTCACGACGAGCCAGGCCGAGCAGCTTGATTTCGTAGCCCAGTTGTTTGCCATAAGCGATATCTTCCTTGCTCACGGAGCTGATCCCTTTTACGTCCACATCTTCGAGCTTCATCGGTACACGGAAGCCCAGCGTTGCCAGAATCGCCATTTTGCGGGCTGCATCAAAGCCCTCCACATCGGAGGTTGGGTCCTGCTCCGCGTAGCCCAGTGCTTGCGCTTCTTTCAATACCTCACTATATTCTGCGCCCTCTTGACTCATTTTGGTCATGATGTAATTGGTCGTCCCGTTGACAATCCCCATCATTTTCGCGATACGGTCTGAGGAAAACCCCTCTACTAGCGCACGCAAAATTGGTATTCCACCAGCCACGCTTGCCTCGTAGAAAACGTCACAGCCCTTTTCTTGCGCCTTCTCTAAAATTTCGGCTCCGTGCAACGCCATCAGATCCTTGTTGGCTGTTACTACGTGCTTGCCTCGTTCGAGTGCACCCAAAATGTACTCTTTTGCAGGGTGAATGCCACCAATTACTTCTACGATGACTTCAATTTCTGGATCATCCAAAAGACTAGCAGGATCTGTGGTCAGCGCGCCCTCCATGGATGAAATATTGCGAGATTTTTCCGCATCCTGAACAAGAATACGGGAAACCTCAATACTGAGGCCGGTTTGCTTTTGCAAATCCTCCTGATGCGCTTGAATGATGCGTACTACACCAGTCCCTACTGTTCCAAAACCCATTAATCCCAATTTAATGCTCTGCTTCTCCATGTCTCTCTCCCCTGCCTTTTCTTTGATTGTTTTTTTGCTTAGCCTCTACCGACGATCATCGCTTTGCGAACGCCCGGGATCAGCTGCAAGCTATCCAAAAACTCCGTGCTAGATACGCGAAGATTAGCCATATCGACTGACATGGATATAGTAGCAATCCCTTGAAGTGGTATCGTCTGATTGATGGTCAATACGTTTCCACCTTGATCTGCTACATATGTGAGCACTTTGGACAAGTAACCTGACATGTGATCCAAAGAGAACGTAAACGTCATAATTTTTTCGCTCATCATCGAATTGAACGGAAAAATGCCATCTTTGTACTTATAAAAAGCACTGCGGCTCAATCCCACCCGTTCAACCGCTTCGTTCACAGTATCCACTTCGCCGGATTCCAGCATCTTCTTGGCTTCAATCGTTTTGGCAATCGATTCTGGCAGGATGTCAGATCGAATCAAGTAGAATTTTTCTTCCTTTTTCATGCGTTGTGTCCTCCTGAGAAAAACAGTTGTTTCTTCATAGAGGACATTATAACGGAAAGCATGGAATGTGACAATCCTTATCCGCCACTTTTTTTCATCGGATCACATTTGGTTTACTTTGATTACATGAGGGGGAGCTTCTTCGCGCACAATAATGCGTATCGTATGGAGGAGGTGAAAGACAAATGGCCGGACGTGGAAAGTCAGATAAATCGGAGCGCCGTAACAATCACCCAGCTGGTAAGCCAAGCAGTCTCGAACAGTTTGGCAATGACATGCGTGGCAAAAAGATGGCACAATCCCCAAACGTGATTGAAGATCCAAGCGGAAACGGATAAACAAACACAAAAAACCCGGGATACCATGATCCCGGGTTTTCCTGATTCGATTAGTATGCCAAAGAGGACAGACCGTTGATATGAGTCAAGTAGCGAACGTTACTCGCTTCTTTCATCAAGGTTGCAGGCAGACCTTTCAGCTTCAGTTGGCTTGCACCGATTGTTCCGATCGCGTCTTTACGGCCCAGGCTACCCAATGTACCGGAGAATACCGGTTTGAAGGTATCCATTTTGGTGCCGTTGAAGTGTGCGAAGAGATTGTGACCTACTACTTCGCCCATTTGCCATGCCAGTTGCGCAGTCGGAGGGAATGGACGACCTTCTGGCCCCATTACGACCGCACTGTCACCTGCAAGGAATACATCAGGGTGAGAAGTGGATTGCAGGAATTCTGTAACAGTTGCACGTCCGCGGTTTACTTCCACGCCGCACTCAGCCACTACGCGATTTCCTTGTACGCCACCTGTCCATACCATTGTTTTGGTTTCAATGGTACCGCCATCTTTCAGACAAACTGTGGTTTCTTTCATTTCCGTTACAGGTACGCCTGTCAGGAACTGAACACCGCGTTTTTCCAAACTCGTTTTCGCACGTTCAACCAGGTCAGGAGCAAAACCAGCCAAAATGGATGGACCTGCTTCTACGCAGTAGATGGATACGTCTGCAAAGTCTACGCCGTGTTTGTGGCACAGATTTGGCAACATATCAGCGAATTCCCCAACCAGCTCGATACCGGTCAGACCGCCACCACCTACAACGAAGGTAGCATCTGCTTTATTTTTGCTCGTCTTGTATTCAATCACGCGCTCTTCGAGGTGTGCTCGCAGACGATTTGCTTCTTCTACCGACTTCAGTGTAAAGCTGTACTCTTGCAGACCTGGGATTCCGAAGAATGCGGTTTCACTACCCAGCGCAATCACTAAAGCATCGTATTTGATGGACTCGCCACTCCCCAGTGTAACGCGTTGGGAGTCGAGACCAATATTTTCTACCGTGTCTACTACGAGGTTAATCTCTTTGCCACGCAGCAATCTTTCCAGAGGGAGCGCCACGTTTTGTTCAGACAGGTTTCCTACTGCCAAGCGGTGCAGTTCCGTAATGATTTGGTGAGTAGGAAAACGGTTTACCACCGTGATCGACGCTTCTTCAGCCGTCATGTATTTACGTGCAGTCAATGCGCTGAGCAAACCGCCATAACCGCCGCCTAGAATCAGAATATGCTTCGCCATGCCCAATCCTCCGTCCTTGTCTTACATTCCATAATAAAAAATACTAGCGTTTTTGTTGTTGACGTTCTGCTGATACTTCCAGGAATGCTTGTGCGAAACGCAAAGTTTTTTGTACTTGCGGATCCTTGAGCATTTTGAGAATACCGAACAAACCGATAGTAGACTCTTCAACATGAACACGGTCATTGGCTTCAATGGCTGCTTGCGCAATACCTTTCGCTTTATCAGAGATCGGTTTTACGAACTCTTCCATTCCGCCTTTGATGTCGTCGATCAACACATGATCATTTGCTACTGTTTGTACCAAATCATATGTTTTGGTCAAAAGAGTTGTCAGTTCTGCCAATTTAGGCAGGTTCGCCACCAATACGTTAAGTGACTCTTGGATTTCTGGTTTCATCAACTGATCGAGTACATCTTGTTGCTGCGCTGGTGCCAGAGTTGCAGTGCTTGCTACTTCAGCAGCAGCTTGAGCTTGTTGCGTAGTTGTTTGAGACATAAAAAAAACGTCCTCCTTTGCTTTGGAATAGAGGCCTTTTATTCTCGATGCCTGTTCATACGAGTAACGGCCGCTATTCTCCCTGAAAATCCGGTAAAAAATTGCTTGTAACATTTTTCACAAAGTTAAGCAGAAAACGGATTCGAATAATAAAAAGTGAATGATTTCACAAGTATTTATTCAGGAAAGCGTACACAACAAATCATGAAGTGAACAGGCTCGATGTAGAACTCTATGTACTCTACTATATACCTTCTTCACAGGAACATCAAAGGAAAAAAACCGCTTCCTTAGGAGGAAGCGGTAGTTGAGAGCTTTTTATAGTAATCTTTGATGAGTTCATGGTGCTTTTCATTGATATCCGTAAAGATTAATTCAATGATCGATTGTTTGTCTTGGAACGTTTTTTCCACGATTTTCGCCATCATGACGATCTCCTGCGCTTGCTTCGGTATCTTGAAAGACAAGTGGAGAAAATCGCCCTTCGACACATAACCGTCCGTTCCCAAAACAAGACGGGTAGGAGAAAATTTCAGCAACACTGCCTCGCCTTTTTCTTCGATCGGTCTAGCTCCCATCACCTTGTAAGGGACAGAAATACCGAGATCTGGGGAGATGGGATCCTGCTTGCGCTTTTGTGTAATTTCTACCCCTATACTAATCGGAATCATCCCTAAAAGCTTGATCGGCCAAAGCATTTGCTCTGAAACTACTTCCAAATCAATGGTATTCACTGCCGCATCCGTTTCCCAACGAATGCGTACAGTTGATCCGAGAAGCTCTGCTTTCGTTTCAGCCTTCATCTCGTAGGAAACTACGAGATAACTGCCCTTTGCATGTTCAACCATAACTTGGACAGGTGTCTTCACCTGCTTGGAGATGATTAGCGGTAGCATCGCACCGCGTTGGAGTCGTTTATCCCCCAAAAATGGGTTCAGTGATGGGACATCAATCATGGTTTTTGTCACTCCACAAAGTCAAACTCTAATTTGCCGATCCGAACGGTATCCCCGTCTTTTGCTCCCAGCTTGCGCAGAGCATCATCTACACCCATAAAGCGCATTTGTCTTGCAAAACGCTGGGCTGCATCATAGCTGGTCAGATTGGTCATGCGTACGAGCTTCTCGATCTTTTCACCGCTGACAACAAATACTTCGTTATCACGCGTAATCTCGAATTCCTCTGGTTCTTTTTCTGCTCGGAACACCACGCGCTCTTCCACTTCCGCAACTTCCTCTACAGCAGGCTTGTCCGGAATCGTCGCCAAGGCATCCCCGATCGCATACATCAATTCTTGTACGCCTTGACGGGTTGCAGCAGAGATCTCGTACACCTTCACATCTGGAACCTTTTCCTTGAAAATACGCAGGTTTTCCTCTGCTTCTGGCAGTTCCATTTTGTTCGCGACTACAATTTGCGGACGATCTTCGAGCTTCAGGTTATACATAGTCAGCTCTCGGTTGATCTGCAAATAATCCTCGTATGGATCGCGTCCATCTACCGCTGCCATGTCAATCACATGAACGATCAAGCGCGTACGCTCTACGTGACGCAGGAATTGGTGACCAAGACCCACACCTTCATGCGCGCCTTCAATCAATCCTGGCAAGTCAGCCATTACGAAGCTCTGCTCGCCCAAGTCCACAACACCCAGATTCGGTGTCAGCGTCGTAAAGTGGTACGCTGCAATTTTTGGCTTCGCCGCTGTTACACTAGACAGCAAGGTGGATTTTCCTACACTCGGATAGCCAACCAAGCCCACATCTGCAATCAGCTTGAGCTCCATGACAATGTAACGCTCTTGACCTGGTTCTCCGTTCTCCGAGATGTGTGGGGCTGGATTCGAAGAGTTGGCAAAACGAATATTGCCTCGTCCACCACGTCCGCCTTTTGCGATCACAGCACGTTGACCCTGCTCCACGAGATCGACAATCACTTCTTTAGTATCATCATCAATGACAGTTGTTCCCGGTGGCACGCGCACGACCATATCTTCCGCGCCAGCTCCGTGCTGAGATTTGTTGCGGCCATGCTCTCCGCGAGGTGCTTTGAAATGTCGTTGATAGCGGAAATCTACCAGTGTACGCAGACCTTCGTCCACGACAAACACGACATCTCCACCTTGACCGCCATCTCCACCCGCTGGACCACCCAGCGGTACGTATTTCTCCCGGCGAAAGGAGACAGCTCCATTACCACCGTCCCCGCCTTTTACATATACTTTTACCTGATCGACAAACATGGTGTCACCTCTTTCATTCCGCGAATGGGATCACCAAATTCAGGACCCATTCTTCTTCCGTATGTATCCACTCGGTGACCTCCACCGTACTCTGTTCGCTTTTACGTATCAGCTTTTCCAATTCTTCCATTCCGGATGCACGTAGTACACCGGCCAGGTCAAAACGAAAATGAACGCCACGCTCATCCATTTGCAAGCTTACCTGCATGCTGGCTGCTTCGTAGCCGCTCTGATCTACATGATCGTTCACTGTGCATAATATCTCTGACACCAACTGGAACAAGTCTTGCTCGTTCAAAACTACTCGCGTGAGATCCACATGATTGCACACGTCTACTTCTAAAAGCAATTCATTGTTCAGTGCATTAAATGTCAAGAAGAAGACGGACAACAAGGAGCTATTCAATCGGGCAACCATCGATTCCTGCATCGCCATCTGTGCAATGCGTTTCAAATGGGCCTCTCCTTGTTCAGTACGGTTCAAATGCAAATAGCCGAGCAGAACCTGAACGTGGTTCAACCAGTCATGCCGCTGCCTGTTCAGAACGGTCAGCAGTTGGTCTGTCTGATGCGTAAACAGCCTCCGCTCGTCCCCCATCACATTCACCCAAGTCGATAAGAATATCTTTCCCATCTATTGTACCATAAAAAAGAGCCGGACAAAAAGAAAACCCAGCTATATCGCTGGGTTTTTCTTAACAAATATTTACGCTTCAGAAGCAACTGGCTCGATCACAACTTGTTTGCGATCACGGCCCAGACGCTTGAAACGAACAACACCATCTGCAGTTGCAAACAGAGTGTCGTCTCCGCCTTTCATTACGTTCGCACCTGGGTAAATCTTTGTTCCGCGTTGACGAACGAGAATGTTACCAGCAGTAACGAATTGCCCGTCGCCACGTTTCACGCCCAGACGTTTGGAAATGGAATCGCGACCGTTCTTTGTGGAACCTACCCCTTTTTTCGATGCGAAAAACTGAAGGTCCAAGTTAAACAGCATGTTCATATCAGACACCTCCCTGCCATTTATGATCATTTACTTTTACGTATTTGCCGTAATTCGCCTCAACCGACAAAAGAGCAATAACCATGCTCTCTGCCAAAAGCTGTTGTTTCTCTCGTGCAGTCTCATCATCCGAAGAAGAAAGGCTCCACTTCAAGAACCCACCGCCTTCTTGTGCGACAGCGACATCAGGAGTGATGCCCGTCAAAGGTTGGATGGCGTTTAATATACCAAAGCTGATGCCTGATACAGCAGAACAAACGATGTCTGCCCCATAGGCACCCGCATTGGCATGTCCGGAAATACTAATTTCATGGATACCGTGCGACGCACGGCTCACGATCACTTCAATCATAACAAGTCACCAATTAAGCGTTGATCTTTTCGATCACAACTTTAGTGAATGGTTGACGGTGACCTTGCTTGCGACGGTAGTTTTTCTTGGCTTTGTATTTGTACACGATAATCTTTGCAGATTTACCGTGTTTTTCTACTTTACCAGTTACCGTTGCACCAGCTACTGTAGGAGCTCCTGCAGTAACTTTGCCGTCTTTGCTTACGAAGAGAACTTTGTCAAAAGTAACAACGTCTCCTTCGTTGCCAGCCAATTTCTCGATGAAGAGAACTGCTCCCTCTTCAACTTTGTATTGCTTTCCACCGGTTTCGATAATTGCGTACACTGTGTGCACCTCCTATACTCAGACTCGCCTTTACAGGTGCGTCGACGAGCGACGGCTTATGTACCTGATTCGTGCGGTTACAGTATGCACGAGGCATATCTGCATGACAACCATTAGGTTATCATAGCTACAATAGCCCAGTCAAGTTATTTCGATTGTAAACGCTCCGCCTCTGCCCGATTTCCGACGTATCCAATTCGAAACTCATCCGGGCTCATCGCAGGAACAAGCTGCTTATAGACATGGACAGGCCATGTGATTGCTTCTGCTTTTTCCCACTCCTCTATCATGTCCAACAATCTTGGCGGCATGTCCACGAGAACAGCCTCCGCATCTTGGCTCTTTGCCAATGCGGTGACTTCGGCGTACATGCGCCGGAACAGCTCGTCTACTCGCCAAACTCTCCCTCGGCCCTTGCATGCCTCACACGGCTCCGTCAGCCGCTCCGTCAGGCTCGCACGCACTCTTTTTCGCGTCATCTCGACTAATCCAAGCGACGTCATCCCGAGAACAGTCGAAGGCACAGGGTCCTTCGCCAGCTCTTGTTTCAATCGCGAGATCACTCGCTCCTTATTGCTCTGCGCTTTCATGTCGATGAAATCAATGATCACGATGCCACCGATGTCTCGCAACCGCAGATGCCTGGAAATTTCAGTTACAGCCTCGAGATTGGTCGCTGTCACTGCCTGCTCCCGCTGTTGCCCTCCTCCACCTGTGAATGAACCGGTATTTACATCGATGACCGTCATCGCTTCAGTCCTGTCGATGACCAAGGACCCTCCACTCTTGAGCGGCACATGTCGATCACGAGCACGAATCAGCTCCGCCTCGACACCCAAGTAGTCAAAGAGCGGCTGTTTGCCCTGATACCAGCGAAGCTTCTCTTGTACTTCTGGAGCAAAAGCTGCCAACGCCGCTTTTACCTGCTGATGAGTCGTCGCACCTTCTACCAACAGCTCATCCATGCCAATTGCCAAGCCATCTCGGAGCGCCATCTCAATCAGCCCTGCATCCTGAAAAATCCGTCCGGTCGAACGGAGTCCATCCGCTGTTCGCAGCATTTCCTGCCAGCGATTGCGCAAATAGACCAGCTCGCTAATGAGTGTCTGCTCTTCTGCTTCCGCCGCTTCCGTGCGCAGAATACAGCCTTCTCCTTGCGCTACTGTCGAAGAGATCACCTGTTGCAGTCGTTTTCGTTTGGTATCATCGGTTATTTTACGAGAAAGCGATATGCTTTCTTCAGTCGGAAGGTATACCAGATACCGCCCCTGCAAGCTGATCTGCATCGTGATTTTTGGCGCCTTCATTTCCAACGCCTCTTTACTCACTTGAACCAATACCTTTTGCCCTACATGAACGCGTTCCGCAATACTTGGTTTCGCTGCTCCACCTGACTCCACACCGACTGTGTCATCTACATACAAATAAGCATTTTGGCCTGTACCAATATCAACAAAGGCAGATTGGATACCAGGCTTCACATCCGCGATTCGTCCCTGATAAATGTCACCAACGCTTGCGTGTGCTCCCACATCCTGTGTACGCCATTCCTGCAATTTCCCGTTTTCCATGAATGCGACGCGGATGCTGCTACCTTGTGCACTAATCGCTACTTGCTTCACTGTTTTCACTCCTTATTCCCCGTGCAAACGTTGCCCAAAAGAAGGATAACCGGGCTCATAGGAAGTAATCTAACATAGCTGCTAAGTCAAGGTAAAGGAGATCATCCATGATTCATGCTGGTGATTTAAAAATAAGAGCCTTATCCCCCGATGATGCCGTTCACTTAGTCAAATGGCTTTCTGACGAGCGCGTTTTGACCTATTATGAAGGTCGCGATCGGCCACATGACGAGTCCCTCGTGCAGCAAAGCTTTTTTCCGGAAGACGACGGTGAAACTCGCTGCCTCATCTTGTACACGGACAAACCGATTGGCTATGCGCAATTTTATCCACTTGATACTCCGGAAAAACAACTGTACGGGTACGTAAAAGACGTCGTTGTCTACGGCATGGACCAGTTCATCGGAGAGCCTGCTTACTGGAATAGCGGTATTGGCACTCAGCTCGTTACAGCCATCCTCCACTATCTCCACAAGGAAAAACGAGTACAAAAAGTAGCGATTGACCCGCAAGCCTGGAATGAACGAGCCCTCCGTTGCTATGAAAAATGTGGCTTTCGAAAAGTAAAAAAGCTTCCTCTGCACGAATGGCACGAAGGAAGCATGCGTGATTGCTGGCTGATGGAATGGACCTCTCCTGCTGATAAGACTAGAGACTAAAGGAGCTTGCCAACTGCGGCGTCGTGCTTTTGCTCAAACAAAAGGGCATACAATAGCTGTTCCTCTGCCAAGAGACCTGCACCTTGCACGTAGAAAAGATGGGAGTATCCCCGCCGCAGCTTGTGTGAGACTGCTAGTACCGTCTCCTCAGGATGCACGCGTATCGCTTGAACGGCAGCTTCTTCTTGCTGCCGATCGTATTTTTCTACAAGAAAGCGAAAAAATTGATAAGGAAACCGCAAAAATGCCTGAATGTTCAATACCAATAAATAAATCCCGATTACTGCTAAGTTGTACTTCAACTCCAAGCTGGACATCCCCACCATGATCCCCGCAAACAGCGTACTCCCCGTCATCGATATCATCGTCGCCTGCCTATACGACATAAACCAGCATAGAACGGCCAACAAGATTCTCCCGCCATCCAACGGCCAAATTGGCAACAGGTTAAACAGCGCAATCGTCAAATTGCTTACCAAGAAAAAGCGGGCCCACTCTTCCGTCCATATTCCCATAAACCAAAACAAGTACGAAGCAGCCATCATCACCATATTTAAGAAGGGTCCGGCGAGTGCCACGACAATCTCATCCATTGGGTCCGTGGCGTACGCGTCTTCCATCGTTGCTACTCCGCCAAAAGGTAGAAGCTGCACTTCTTTTACGGTCCATCCGAGCTCGCGCGCCATCGCTACATGCCCCAATTCATGGATCAGCACGATGACAAACAAGGTAATGACCTCCAAAAAATGGCCTGTCACCACGGACAAGCCGATCACTGCCCAAAATAGCAGGTGAATGCGAAACCGAATGTCAAGCCAGCCTCCCCTATTCAAACGGTATCACTTCCAGGGGATTAACAAATTGCTCATTCACTTTCGCCCCTACATACAAATGACGTGATGTCTGGTCCATTACCCGTGCGGTTCCGATGACTTGACCAGGTTTAAGGACCTCGTCCTTCGTCACCCCTATACTATCGAGATTGCCCAGCCATATCTCCCGTCCTTTGGTTAGACGAACAATCACTGTCGTCCCATAATCAGGCTTTTCTCCGACAAACGCGACCCAGCCAGCTTCTCCAATCGTGATTTGATCGTTCATTCCCGTAAGCAGGATCACATTAGCACTCGCTGGATCATAGGATTTTACGACTTTCCAGCTACTGGGGAGCTTCCACACAGCATTTGCGTCCTTTGTTGTACTCGTGGCTGGGACAGCAGGGGGATTGGTAGGTATCGAAGGAAGCATCGTCGGAATCGGACCAAATCTCGCTTCATACCAGTCCGCTACTCCTGAAAAATTAAAGTCCCGTGTCATGACTTCCCTCGCGGAGCTTTTCCAAGAAGCAGGGATCAGCGTTGTTTGAAACAAAATATAAGCAGCACCAATCAATAAAACAGATGCTAAAATTTGCACGCCCCACTTTTCATGGGACGGTGGCTGTTCCATCATATCTTTCTCACGTGGCGAGTAACTGAATGGGTCTGGCGATTCTTCGATGGGATCTTTCCAATCATCGACGTAGGGAGTATAGCTGTCTCGTGACTGCGTTCGGATTCTTTCCAAACGCTCTCTCCGTCTTTCTTTTACTCGATCTACTCTTTCAAACATGTCCATCCCTCCGCAGGCCAAGCCTTTAGTATCATCCTATGACTTGTCTACCTGCTTTATGACGACCATCGCCCCTCTCCAACGACCCAGTGTATCGGGTGGAAACACGCAAAAAAGACAGTCTCCCCATTGAGAGACTGCCTTTGAATCTGTCAATTTTACAGTTTAGTTACGCTAGCAGCTTGTGGTCCACGGCTACCTTGAACGATTTCGAACTCAACCTTTTGACCTTCGTCAAGAGATTTGAAACCTTCTGACTGGATTGCGCTGTAGTGTACGAATACGTCGTCGCCACCCTCAACTTGGATGAAGCCGTATCCTTTTTCTGCGTTAAACCATTTTACGATACCTTGTTGCATGAAACAAAACCTCCCTGAACATTACGCCCCACGAGGCGAAAGAGTGTAGCGTTAACCTCTTTTTTACAGATAAGCCTTTTGCGTCAAGGAAAAAAAGTCATACGAATTGAGATTGACAATTGGTGACGTCACTCACAATACGTACGACTCCATACCAATCACTCAAACACTATAACTTGTAAAAATGGTTAACTTAGGATGATTTTAGCATAAATTTTTGCATTTGTCACGCATTTCATGAGTGTACAAAAAGTCTTCTATTCATCACCGGAAAGTGGCGAGAACCAGAAGACTTTTTGTACAACTCCTTAATCAAAACGTAACTTGTCCTTACGCATCCCAATATTGAGCACCACACCAATGATCAGGAAGTTGGTTACAAGCGAGCTCCCTCCGTAGCTAATGAACGGAAGCGGAATACCCGTAATCGGCATCAACTGAATCGTCATTCCGATGTTCTCAAAGATCTGGAAGGTAAGCATCCCTACGACACCTGCGACAACGTAAGAGCCGAACGGATCTTTTGCCTCCATCGCGATGCGGATCATTCGGTAAATCAAAACGAAAAACAAAATCATCAGCAAGCCTGCTCCGACAAAACCCAGCTTTTCTGCAATGACGGTAAAGATAAAATCACTCTCTCCTACCGGCACCCATCCAAAGCTCGCTTGGGTCGGCGTATCAATCCCTTTTCCGAACAATTGCCCAGAGCCGATAGCAATCAACGCTTGCTTGAGCTGGAATCCTCGTCCCATCGGTTCAAGATCCGGGTTCATCCAAAAGAGGATTCGATCCCACTGATACGGCTTGATAATCTTGAAAAAGATATCCTGCTTGTATTCATGCAGCAACGTCATGGCGGCAAAGAAGCTGCCGACCAATCCTCCCATGTACAATACATGCTTCATCCGTATACCACCAACGATTAGCATCGTGGCAAGCATCCCCGTGTAAACCATGGCCGTACCCAAATCGGGCTGAATCAAAATCAAAAGCAATGGTACACCAACCAAGGCCAATACCGGAATCAGCTTATAGAAATAGTAAAACCGATCTGGATCATTTGCCCTCTTAGACAAGAAGCGCGCCACCGTTATGATTGTGAACAGCTTCATCGGTTCAGAAGGCTGAAACAAGACAGGACCAAGGTCATACCAGCTCGTCGTATTGTTAATGGGCCTCGTTTGAAATACCCCGATCAAAAGAATCAGACCGAGTACATATAAGACATAGGCCATGTTGTGGAATAGACGATAGTCAAATAACAATGTCACACCTAGCACAATAAAGCCGATGACATACCAAAGGACCTGCTGATGTGCCTTATCTACACCTGCCGCAGAACCGGAAATCCCCAAATAGCTGAAAATACCCAGCCCTGCCAAAATCAAAATGATGGTCCAGTCAATTGTTTTTAAATGACGTTTTTCCAGGTCCATCCGTTTCCTCCTAGAAAACGTGACTCCCCTCTATAGAAAGAAGGGAGCCAAGTATTACCTATTTTAATCCAAAGAATTTACGCATTTTATGAAACACGCCCGCTTTTTCTTCCAATGGTTGCAATGGAACAGCTTCACCTAAAAGGCGACGAGCCACGTTCCGATACGCAATGGAAGCACGCGATTCGTGATTTATTACAGCCGGCTCACCTTGGTTCGCGGATTTAATGATATGATCATCATCCGGCACGACACCAATTAAGTCAATGGCTAACAAATCCAAAATGTCTTCTACATCCAGCATGTCACCATTTTTCACCATATGGGAGCGAACGCGATTAATGACAAGCTTCGGCATTCCGATTTTTTCTCGTTCTAATAGGCCAATAATCCTATCAGCATCACGAACAGCGGCTTTTTCAGGGGTAGTCACGACGATTGCTTGATCAGCCCCTGCCACTGCATTGCGGAAGCCTTGCTCAATACCCGCAGGACAATCGATGATGACATAATCATATTCCCGCTTCAGTTGCGTAATGATTTCCTCCATCTGCTCAGGAGTTACTGCTGATTTGTCTTTGGTCTGAGCAGCCGGGAGCAATGCCAGATTGTCAAACCGCTTGTCTTTGATCAGAGCTTGCGGCAGTCGGCATGCACCTTCTGCAACGTCTACCAGATCATAAATAATTCGGTTCTCAAGTCCCATGACTACATCCAAATTACGCAAGCCAATATCGGTATCTACCATGCATACTTTCTGTCCCAACAATGCGAGCGCCGTTCCCAAATTGGCGGAAGTGGTCGTCTTACCCACGCCGCCTTTACCGGAAGTTACGACAATTCCAATCCCCACGTCCGTTCCTCCTCTTTCCCTCAACCCTCACGCTTTTTCTCACCCAAATCAGGGCGGATTCGCGACAAGTAGTTCATTTTCGCTACCAGCATGATCTCATTTTCCAGATAGGCAAATTCTGTGCCTCCGGAATTATTCGTCCATTCCTCACCCGGCTTGCTGATCACATCTGCAATCCGCAACTGGGTAGGACTCATGACTGCAGCCGCAATAATTACCTGTGAGTCACCGGAAATACCTGCGTGCGCGTACCCTCTGAGATGACCGAGCACGTAGATGCTTCCTGTACTGCGAACCGTCCCCCCGGGATTGACATCTCCCAATAAAAGCAAATCACCGTCAAACTCCAGTACTTGCCCAGAGCGTACCGTATTTACCTGTATGGAAAAATGGGTTTTCAGGCGTTCAGCCATAGCTTCTTCCCGCGTGATCAAATCAGATTCGATTGTATGGATCACCAGGTTGCCCTTCGTTCGAATAATTTGAGTCAACTGCTCTTGTTGCTCGGGTGAGCAGTATCGTTTTCCCAATTTTATAGATACCCGAATGAGTGGCCCAGACAAAATCTGTTGGTGGCTATGCTCTATTTTTTCACGCATATCGGCCAGCAGTTCGTCGAAGGAACAAGTATCATCCATAAAGAAGACGAGACCCTCTTTCGTTCCTTTGATCGTGACCTTGCTTTTCACAGTCGTCACCGGTTTCACCTCGACCGATACCATTCGCCATGCAGAAAGATTTTTCCTGCTCTGCGTGAAAAAATTGCCGAATTGGGTCAGATGGTGGCATTTTGCAAGAGCTTGACTCCATTATTCTCTGGGGCTTGATTGCCCTGGACAACCATTGTGTTTACTTTGCGGACGTTGGATTTGGCTTTGGAACCCCACCAGTAAGGACACCTGGATTCAGTTCATTGTAAGCTTCGAGCAATCGACGCGAGATCGGACCAGTCGCATCAGAACTGGATGTACCGTCTCTCAAACTGTTCGGCGCAATGACGACGAAAACCAGTTGAGGATTTTCATAAGGCGCAAAGCCGACAACCAGTGCATTTTCCGCTGGCTGCGACGTTTGTGCCGTACCAGACTTGGCTGCAACTGTGAAAGGCAACCCATTGAATCGTTGAACGGTACCACCTGGCTGAGTAACCAGCCGCATCCCTTCTTTTACCACCTGTATATGCTTCGGATCGATATCAACCCGGTTGAGCACTTGTGGTTCAATAACCGAGAGCGTTTGTCCTGGTTTCTTCGGATCGGTAGTTCCTTTGCGAATTTCTTTTACAAGATGTGGGCGTACCCGATATCCTCCATTAGCAATGGTCGATACGTATTGACCCAGCTGCATCGGCGTGAACAGATCGTATTGACCAATCATCACGTCCGCCAAGTTCCCGTAGTAAAGGTTCTGGTTTTCCCAACCGGTATGTTCATTCGGCAGATCCACACCTGTTTTCACACCAAGACCAAACTGGGCGTTGTAGTAATCATAGACAGAGAACTGCTTCTCCCAGCCTTCTTTCCCTTTTCTTGCTAATCGAATCGCCATTTCATACATATACGTATTGTTCGACACCTGCAAGGCACGACGAGCGTTAACAGGTCCATGACCACTTGCCTTCCAGTTGCGTTTATACGTGTTACCGACATTCAAGCCGCCTCGGTCATAGATGACTTCGTTCGGTGTAGTCAGCCCCTCCTGAAGCGCAATCATGACAGACAATGGCTTGTAGGTAGAAGCAGGTGGATACGGCGTATAAATGAATCGGTTTGATTCATTCGGCAAAATAAGCGAGGCGTAATTCTCGTTGAATTTCTTGCGGTCGTAATACAGATTCAAATTGTAATCTGGATAACTCGCCATCGCCAATATTTCGCCCGTATTCGGATTCATCACCAATACGTGTGCATCCTTAAATTCTTTTGGCGTAGTTGGGCGCTTCTTGAATGCTTCAAACTCTTCTTTCAAGATGGCCTCTACCTTGCTTTGATAACGCCAATCCATAGCCAAAACGAGATCGTTTCCTGGCTCAGGGGCTTGGCGCATCTTCTTCTCTACCGTCTCCGAATTTTTGTTCACGTGCACTTCCATAATCCCGTTTTTGCCACGCAAATAACGTTCATAGGAGCTCTCCAGACCGGTTACACCTACACGGTCGATCGCGTTGTAGCCTTGTGCCTGATATTCTTTCAAGCTCTCAGGACGAATCGCATTGATGTACCCGAGAAAGTGAGTACCAAATGCCGTACCATCCGGATCTTCGAAAATTTGGCGAACAGGCTCCAACTCCACACTAATTCCTGGCAGCTCGGTGCGTCGTTCTTCGATCTGGAACATTTCCTGCTCCGTGATGTTGACCTTGACACGCCTCGGAATATAACTAGCCATCTGCGGTGAACGCATCTCTTGCAGCAACGAGAGCTTGTGCCACTGAAATTGGCGTTGCTGCTCTGTCAACGGCAGTTTGATATCCATGTCGAACAACGAGGCATAGCGCAGCAAATCCATGTCAGACTTTTCTGCTAAGCCTCCGGGGGTTGGCAAAACTCCGATCTGATCCTTCACTTTTTTTGCAAGGTCATTACGATCTTCCTTGTCCAATTTCAGAGTGAGGGTCATATTAGCGTTTATCGCCATTTTTAACAGTTCGAAATCCGTAGTATTCGCTTCCGTAATAGCAGGTGTACCCGGCTTGGCAGCATTCAGTTTCTTAATAAGGTCTGCTCTCTCCTTGTCATCAAAAGGAGAACGAACACGCATCCCGAGATACACAGCAGTCTTTACCAGCTCAAAGTCCGACATCTGATCGACAGTCTCTACTTTTGGAACGGCTTTTAGCTTCGCCGCAACCTTTGCCTTGAGATCGTTTGTTTCTTGTGCATTGAAAGCAACAGGCAAAGTTGACCTCAGTTCAATCGTCTTCTTTAACAGTTCCTTATCCGTACCAATTTTGCCGCCATCGGGGATGAGGATTTTTGCCAGACGATCCGCGACTTTCTCTTCATCAATGTCCTGCCCTTGTTCTTCAACGTATTGAACGGTGTACACAGGCTTATTCGAAACGAGTACCTCGCCATTTTTATCCAAGATACGGCCGCGAGGAGCGGAAATCGGCAGTTCACGGATACTAAACTTTTCCAATTCATGCTTGTACTGTTCGCCTTCTACCAGTTGCACAAAGGCTAGCCGTAAAATAATGGCGGCGAAGAACAAAAATACAATCACAAACAATATATTGAGCCGAATAGGTATGTCTGTTTTCGGTTCTTTGACTTCTTCCACGAACTCTCCTCTCCTTTGCCCTTACTGCATGTGCATTTCCTTTTTCGCCAGAATCTTGTTGCATACATTCTTGATCGGAAAGTATACCAGTAAGCCAAAAGCGAGATTCAACAACACACTAGGCAAAATTTGATGTGTCAAAATCCATTGAACATCGAAGGGGGCAGCGGAAAACAAGCGGAACAAGGAATACAAAAGCCACTCATGTCCGAATAAAATCAGGAAGCTGGTAATGAAAACCATCCCGAATCCTCTCTGGAACAAAAGAACGATCATCCCTGCAAAGTAGCTGGCCACCATCATGGACATGGTATAGATTCCAATTAGTTGCCCAAACAGGACATCCTGTAAAAATCCGAAGGCGATCCCGTAATACAAGCCCTCGCGCCTACCGAGATACATCGAAATAAAGATGCAGCACACAAGCGCAAACCGGGGTACCGTCATCCAGGACAGACCCCATGTACTAGGTGCAGATACTTGCATCACAGTTCCTTCCAAAACAAACATGACCACTACGCCCAACGTCAATAAAAACCGAGCCATTACTGACCACCCCCGCTAGCAGGTGGAGCCGGAGGCACAGTTGTCTGTGTTTGTGTCTGGCCGGCTGGCTGTTGCGGGATCAATTCACCATTGGGAGCGATTGTAAAATCACGTTCCACAACCATGACTTCATTCAATTGTGAAAAATCAGCGCTTGGCTGGATGTAGGCGGTTTGAGTCAAGCCATAATCATCTGGCTCTACGCGAACAATATAGCCAATCGGCAAATTGCGAGGGACAACTCCTCCCAAACCTGACGAGATCACTTGCTGATCTTTTTTAATCGCTTGTCCCCAAGGGATTTTGCGCATGACGAGCAATCTTTCTTGCGGATCGTATTCTTCAATGACACCACTAATTTGACGGTACACAGGTTTGCCGTCGACTATCTGCTCCGTCAAAATATCCGCTGAGATATGGTCACGTCGCTCATAGCTCGTCAACAATTCAACCGTAGCTGAAAAGTTGGCAACACTCTGTACGCGCCCGATCATTCCTTTGGCTGTAATGACAGCCATATCTTTTTTAATGCCACTTTTTAATCCTTGATCGATGGTAACGACGTTGTTCCATGTATCAGGGTTTCTCGCCACGACTTCCGCAAAGTGAAGGTTGTAAGATTTAAGTGAATCTTTTGCCCCTACCATTTCTCGAAGGCGCTGATTATCTGCTTTGAGTGTGTGCAATTCAGCACTTAGACGGGCGTATTGATCCAAGCTTGCCTTAAGTGCCTTGTTTTCTTCATATACGCCGTACGCTTCTTCAATTTCCTGAAAAAAGCCAGAAACAGCCTGGGCAGGGCGATAGAAAAAACCCTGCACCACGCTGAAGGTATCTTTAAAGAACATTTCTGGCCAGGTCAGGCTAACCCGTTCACGAGAAGTGAAGCCCACGACGGAGATAAGCAGGACCAAGCCTACAAGTACAATGATAAGCCGCTTATTCCCGAAAAACGACATGCCCTACCCTCCGTTTATTTACCCCGTTTTAGTCGGGAAGAGGTGATGCCTTGCTTGGATTTGAACAGGTGAATGTTCTCCAATGCACGACCTGTTCCAATCGCTACGCAATCCAGTGCGTTTTCCGCAACATGCACGGGCATACCCGTTTCCTTACTTATCAGGCGATCCATGTTACGCAAGAGCGCACCGCCGCCTGTGAGTACAATTCCACGATCCATGATGTCCGCCGCGAGCTCAGGCGGGCTTTTTTCGAGTGTTACCTTCACCGCTTCCACAATAGCAGAAATGGTTTCCGCCAATGCTTCGGCAATCTCTGTGCTGCTTACCGAGAGTGTTTTTGGCAATCCGGTTACAAGGTCACGACCGCGAATGTCAACGTTTTCGACCTCATCAGGAGCAATCGCAGAGCCGATCTCCAGCTTCAGTGTTTCTGCTGTCCGTTCCCCGATCATCAAGTTGTAACGGCGCTTGATGTACTGAATAATCGCCTCGTCCATCTCATCTCCGGCCACACGAATGGAGCGGGATGTAACAATCCCCCCGAGAGAAATGATAGCGACTTCTGTCGTACCACCACCAATGTCTACGACCATACTTCCAGTCGGTTCCCACACTGGCAGGTCTGCACCGATCGCTGCCGCAAACGGCTCTTCAATCGTATGGGCTTCCTTCGCCCCAGCCTGCTTCGTAGCATCTTCGACTGCGCGCTTTTCCACCGCAGTAATTCCCGAAGGTACACAGACCATTACATTTGGACGACGGCTAAACAGCCCTTGATTTTTTTGTGCTTGATTAATGAAATAGCGCATCATTGTCGCAGTTGTATCAAAGTCAGCGATAACCCCATCTTTCATTGGACGAACCGCTACGATATTACCCGGCGTACGACCGATCATACTTTTCGCTGCATTCCCTACTGCTTCAATGGAATTGTTATTGGTACGAATCGCTACAACAGAAGGCTCACGCACCACAATTCCTTTCCCCTTCACAAAAACAAGTGTATTGGCAGTGCCGAGGTCAATCCCCAAGTCACGTGTAAATCCACCAAACATAAAAAAACTCCTTCCAAATATTAATCCAAATGACAAGCATAAGAGAACCTCTATCGAGGCCTCTAAAAGATAGAGCGACCGCGTTTTTGTGGAAGGTTTTCATGCGCTCAAGAATTCATAGACGTTTCGATGAAAAATCTTGTGCGTATAAACATGTTACAAGTACCCCTGCTCTTTGAGACTAATGTACTTGCCTTCCCCGATAATAACATGATCCAACAATGAAATCCCCACCAGTTCACCAGCGTCACGCAATGTATGCGTAATCGCGATGTCTTCCCTGCTAGGTGTCGGATCACCGCTCGGATGGTTATGTAGGCATATCACCGATGCGCTGCTACGACGGATCGCTTCTTTAAAGACTTCTCTCGGGTGTACGATGGAAGCGTCCAGACTGCCTACGAAAATCGTCTGCTTGCCAATCACGTGGTTCTTGGTATTCAGAAAGAGACAGACAAAATGTTCCTGTGTCAAATGAGCAAGCTCTGGCGACATCAAATCAGCTACGTCCCGTGGTAAACGGATAGAAGCCCTATACTCTCGAGGCACTCCCATCAATCTACGCCCAAGCTCAAACGCAGCATGCAATTCAATCGCTTTGACTGGACCAATTCCTTTTAGCTCTGTTAACTCAGCATGAGAGGCTTGGGCTAAACCACGCAGGTCTCCAAACCTGGCTAACAAGCGCTGAGCCAACTGATGGGCCGTCTCTTGTTCCCTGCCTGTCCGCAGTAAAATGGCAAGAAGTTCAGCATCAGACAGATGGACCGCTCCTTCGCGAAGCAGTCGTTCACGTGGACGGTCATAGTAAGGGACGTTTTTCAACAGCATTTTGTTACAGGTATTTGTTGCCATTTTATATCCGCCTCCAGCCATATTCACATTATCGAAAACGGCTGACATGGAGAGGTTCATGAGGCGTATGGCCGTCGTCGCTTGCTTCAAGCATGACAACTTTACAAAATCGGCATCCCAAAACGTGTCAAAAGAGTAGACGTCAGGCCTAACGGAAGACCAACAACTGTGAAGTAGTCTCCGGTTATTCCTTCCACGATCGTGGCTCCAATACCCTGAATGGCGTATGAGCCCGCTTTATCCATCGGCTCACCTGTCGCAATGTACGACTTGATTTCTTGCTCTGTTAAAGCTCGAATTCTTACGTGTGTTAGACTATGTGAGACTTCCGCACGGCCTGTCTCCACATCTATCAAGGCGACTCCACTATAAACGGTATGCTCTTGCCCCTGGAGCATGGACAACATACGATATGCGTCCATTTCATCAACAGGCTTGCCCAATATTTGGCCATCAAGAACGACTACCGTATCAGATCCTAAAACGACGCCTTCCGTCAAGCGAGAAGCCACTTCCTTGGCCTTGCGTAAAGACAATTCTTCTACTACTTCGCTCGCAGATAAATGCTCTGCTGTCGTCTCATCTACATCACTGGTGATAACGGTAAATGATAAACCTAAAGCTTGCAGAAGCTCCCTTCGACGCGGCGAAGATGAAGCCAGAATGAGAGGAACATTTTTTTTCGTCATTTTTCAACCTACTTTATCCGTCGATGTATCCAAAATGCGAGGGCTAAGCCTCCGATACTGGCTAGATTTAGTTTTACCTGAAAGTTCAGTTCGTACTTCAAAATTTCTAAATCTGCCGCAGGCGACCAAGTAATCACTTTGCTCTTGGTCAAAAAAGGTAGCCAGGGACTTAAAATCTCCCCGATAATACTGCCAAACAAAAGTCCACTCACCAACAGAAACACGAGAGTAAGCGTTTCTTTCCCCATTTTCCCAACTCCCTTTTTATAAGGGATTCTCTTTTTGCCAAACATAAGTTTAGCAAATGGGGAGAAGCGAAACAATCCCTGATTGCTCTTGGTAGTTACTGTATAGAAAGAAAAGGCCTCCTGCAAGAAAACCTTGCGGAAGACCATATAAACATGCATTTATGTGGATGAACGTGCATTTTGCATCCAACTTGCGTAGCTCTCGAAAAAGGCAAGAACACCCGCCTGTACTTGCCACGCATAGGATTCGGCGCTTTCCACCTTTTTGCCTGCGCTTGCTTCTGCCATTTTGTCCCTGGCTGCCAGCGCTTGATTCACCCCATTTACCATCCCATCTAGCAGTGGCTTCCAGGCTTCCTTGGCTTCCATTTTACGGCTTTCCTCCAGAAATTGGCGGTGAATTTCTTTTAATTCTGCCGTTTCTTTTGCCGTTGGCGATAGTTTACCCGTCGTAATAATCAGCCCTGATTGTGCCGAAAGTGTTTGGACGAGTTTGACTCCGTGGGTGAAAAAGGCCTTCACGTTAGGGTCACCAGATGCGTTAGCGGCTTTTCCGACAGGGACAGACCCTTCAAAAGCGGGAAAGGAAAATTCTTTGACGTATATATCCATACCTTTGTTTTTCAGGCTGGCGGCAAAGCCTAGCACAGCATCTCTTGTAGGAGCAGCGGCAGCGAACATGTACTGCTTGCTTGCGTCCTTATAAAGCAAATGAGGAATCCCCGCTTTCTCCAGTGGTTCTACAGCTGTTTGCGGCGACGCATCCGGCTGGAATACTCCTGCCTGTGCAACGTACATGTTTACGGCTGGCAGTTGTAAAGCTATCGCTTTTTGACCCACTGCATTGCCATTCGTCGGTGTCTCTTGTGTTGGCTGGCTTTCATTAGGCGAAGCCGGACCTGTCACGCCATTTTTCCCAGCCGTTTGTTCAGTGCCTGCACCCGGTGCGGTCAGTGTCTGAACCGTTTCACTCAGAACATTTCCGTATGACTCAGAAAACTCCTTTTGCGAAAAGACTGTCAAAACAAGAAATCCGAACAAGAGGCCAATTGCTACAGCCCCGCCTGTTGTTAAAGTCGTGCGCCAAAAGGGCCCCTTTGGCCATAACGTAGCAAGCCGACTCACCGAACTACTCCTGTATCCCTTCTCTTCGGTATCCTCGAAGGAATAATCGGATTCATAGGAGTCGTTTGTCGTCTGATCGAATTCAACATTCGGCTTCGTTTCTTTCGTGGCAGATCCACGTAGCTGCATCATCCGTTCCCATGCTTCGTTGCCCTTCTCCTTCAACGGGTCAGCAAACAGCAAGGGAGGTGCTTGGAAACGAACGCGTGGCGTATCATCATTTGGAGTGCGCTTTCTACTTGCTTCCTTTGGGGTGTCGTCCCGCTTTTCATCCCAGAACCTTCCGTTCATTTTGACCGTCACACGATTTTTATTTTGTCCGCTCATACGCTTGCCCTCCTAGCCACAGGCTCTTTGTACTAGCATACGTTTTGCTCGGACGGGTTATGACTTCTATCTAGTGATTCTATTAAATTTGTTTCTACTACTATTCCCCATGCCATTTCAAGAGGTTTTGCTCATATACAAAATCACAGCTAAGCCAATCGTCACAAAAGGCGCAAACGGCACTTCGCATTTGATACTTACTTTTCGTATCAGCAACAAAACGAGAGAGACGAGAAAAGCTGCCAAGCTCGCAATCGTAAGAACGAGAACAAAATCGCGGATCCCAAGTCCATAGCAGACTAGCGCGAACAGCTTCACATCCCCCATCCCAAGCGCAAGCGGCCTGTGCCAGCTGATCCATCCAAATACCAGTAAACTGAGAATCGCAAAGAGTCCAGCCATCAGCCATTCCCTCGGCGAAGAGAGAACATACTCCATAATAGAAATCAGTACAAATCCTGCACTTAATGCACAATTGGGTATTCGTTTATAACGAAAATCTATCCACGAGAGGTAAAGGCAGAGTCCGAATAATATCACAGCGTTGGCCATTTCTTCTTCCCCCAGTCGAAAACTGTCCTTAAGAATACCTTTCATTCCTGGGACAAAAAAAACTGCCCAGAATGTTCTGGACAGTCTCTCGATTTATAAACATGTTTTACGGATTCCAAGTGAACAAAAGGCCAGCGTGGACGAGACCACCGCCAAACCCATACAACAGGATCGTATCCCCTGCCTTTACTTTGCCTTCCTTGATCCCCAAGGCGAGCGACAATGGAATGGTAGCCGCTGATGTGTTGCCGTAATGTGTCAGACTGTACAATGTCTTTTCGAGAGGGAACTGACTCTTCTCGCAAATGGATTCGATCATGCGCAAATTGGCACTGTGCGGGATGAACCAGTCGACATCTTCTAGCGTTTTCCCCGCCCGGCTCACTACCTCCTGCATCCCCTTTGGAACAGTTGTTACAGCCCACTTGTACACTTCTCTCCCGTTTTGAACCATGCATCCATTCCCGCTCAATTCTCGTCCGTCCATATGTGTTGACAAGCCCGATCGGTATACATGAATCCCACCATCCCCCTTTGAGCCTAAATAGGCGGACAAAAAACCGGGAGCTGTAGAGTCCTGCTCAAGCAGTACGGCACCTGCTCCGTCCCCAAACAGGATGCACGTCGTACGATCCGTATAATCCGTTACTTTTGTTAACGTTTCTGCACCTACTACCAACACTTTGCGATGCAAGCCCGAGCTGATAAGCGCATTTGCCACATGGAGCGCATACGTAAATCCTGCACAGGTAGCGGAGAGATCCATGGCTCCCGCCTGCTCGACTTGAAAATGCGCCTGGATTTGGCTTGCGACACTTGGAAATGGATAGTCTGGCGTACTGGTCGCCACCAAAATCATATCGACATCACGGACATCCTTCTTATAGTTTTCGATCAAATCTTGGATAGCTGCGATGGCCAGATCACTGGTAAATTCATCTTCCCTTGCCATACGCCGCTCATGAATACCTGTTCGTTGTAAAATCCACTCATTCGATGTCTCCACTAGTTTTTCCATATCTGTATTGGTAAGAACCCGACTCGGCACATACGTACCGATAGCGGTAATTCGCGACTTGAAGGGGCTTGCCATTGTCATCATCCGATCATCACCTTCCGTTTTTATGATCTGATTATAACACTAGATATTAGTATCTGATACTAATTTTTGATTAAAAAATCTATGAAGGATATTTTGGTTTGAGTCAACATAGTGGAGGAGAAGAAAAAGCACAGTTCTCTTCGACTCTGACACGCCAACAGGGCGATTCACTGGCCGTCTCCACTACAAAACGGGGACCGTCGAGCCAAAGCCACCCTACGGGCGGAGGTTTCTCAAGGGAGAAGTGTTCGACAAGCGTGGTCCCCTTTTTGTAGTTCCGACTGGGTAGGCGTTGTCAAGGTCTACGAGCCCTGTGCTTTTTTTCTCACCAGCATTGTTCGTTTATCGATACCTCTTAAAACCTTTAGGTAGATCATTCTTAACAGTATTATGCCAAAGCTTTCCGATAGTAAATAAAAAGACTTGAAACCCGTAGGTTCCAAGTCTTCATATGCCTCTATCCGTTATTTTTCTAGCTTTTCAGCCAGCCAATAAGCGGATTTCCAGATATCTCCTGCACCCATTGTCAACACGAGATCGCCCTCTTGCAATCCTTTGAAGACATGCTCTTGCATTTGTTCCTTTGTCGGAATGTACTGCGCACGTGGGTGGCTGTTGGTGCGGATTTTTTGCACCAAAACCTCGGAGGTGACTCCTTCGATTTTTTCTTCTCCGGCTGGAGAGTAGATATCTGTGATAATCACTTCGTCTGCTTCTGCAAAGGCACGGCTGAATTCATCCATGAGGAAATACGTGCGTGTGTAGCGTTGTGGCTGAAACACAGCGATTACACGTCTGCCCGATGCCCTTGCCCCGCTTAGTGTAGCGATAATTTCCGTCGGATGATGCGCGTAGTCGTCTACGACTAGGACGCCTCGTGCATCCCCGATAATTTGAAATCTGCGCTTGGCACCGCTAAAGGTAGACAGTGCCTTAGCAATTTTATCAAAAGAAAGGCCAGCATCCAGGCAAACAATGATCGCAGCCAGTGCATTCGCAATATTATGCTTGCCTGGAACCGAGAGGCATAATTCACCCAAGAGCTCATTCTGACGATAAATTTGGCACTTGCTGCAACGATCACCACATTCAATTGAAACGGCAGAAAACCCCGCTTGCGCTGTAAAATTCGGATCAACTGCATATGTCACGACCGTTTTTTCAACAGATGGCATGACTTCGCGCACGATTGGATCATCGATGCACAGGATTGCTTTTCCATCCGGTTTGAGATGGCTCAAGAACTGGACATACGCCTGTTTCAAATTGTTGAAGTCGCCATCGAAATGCTCCAGATGATCTGGTTCAATGCTCGTCACAATTTCATACATCGGTCTGTATTCCAAAAAGGAACCGTCGCTCTCGTCTGCCTCGGCAATCACATAGTCACTAGTACCTGCCTTTGCATTGGTACCAGCACTCATCAATTCACCGCCGATGATGAAAGTCGGGTCTACACCGCACTCTTCCAGCACGTGAGAGATCATTGATGTCGTAGTCGTCTTGCCGTGTGCTCCAGCTACTGCTACTCCTGTGCGTTCATTCAATATGCGAGCAAGCATTTGGGAACGGTGCATGACCGGAATCCCTAATGTTTGACCTGCGATCACCTCAGGATTGTCTTTGGAAATACTGGTGGAGTATACGATGCTGTCTGCTCCCTCCACGTGGGCAGCATTATGGCCAATATGAATGACCGCCCCTCTTGCTTCCAGCTTTTTCGCCAAATCATTCATGGCGACATCGGAGCCGGTTACCTTGTATCCAAGGTCGATCAAGACGCGGGCAATGGCACTCATGCCATAACCGCCGATGCCCACAAAGTGGACGTGTTGGGCCTGATCCACCCTATTCACCTGCCTCTTCTACTATAGTGGGAAAGAATGCGCGTACTTGGGCGATGAAGTAGAGCGAACCGCAGACGACCAACCAGTCATCCGCCTTCGCTGATTGCTTCTCCCGCATCCAAGAAAGGAGAAACGCCCGCCAGTCTGGGACTGCATCGAGAAACTCTTGCTCCCAGCCACCGGCTAAAAACGACTCTTGTAAGCTATTGGCTTCGGCTGCACGCGGGAAGTCAAAGGTCGTCACATGCAGCTTTTTGATTTTTGACTTTACTGGTGCGAGCGACTCTGCCATTTTGGCAAGCGGCTTATCTGCCAATCCAGAAAAGAGCAAATGCAACTGTACTCCGTCCGGCAACAACCGATCCAGACTGCTTACAAGCGCCTCCATTCCTTCCTGATTGTGTGCCCCATCCAAGATAACCATTGGTCTTGGAGAGATGACTTCTAGACGACCAGGCCAACGCGTTTGTTGCAAACCACGAGATATTTCTTCTTCCTCCAGCAAGAAAGAGAAGTAATTCCGCAGGATATCAATGGTCATCAAAGCAACGGCTGCATTGGTTGTTTGGTGAATGCCATTCATGGTGAGACGGTAGGATGCTTCTGCACGACGGTGAATGCTTTTGTAACGAAACTGTTGGTCATTCAACTGCTCCTCTACCTGCTCTGCCTGGAAATGTTCACCTATATGGTATAGCGTACTCTTTGTTTGTCTCGCGCGCTCCTCAAAAACCTCGAGAAGTTCTGGCCTAACCTCACCTGTGACTACAGGAACACCCGGCTTGATAATCCCCGCTTTTTCCCGGGCAATATCTTCCAAGCTATCTCCCAACACTTGTGTATGGTCCATGCCGATATTCGTGATGACCGAAACGAGCGGAAGGACGACGTTCGTCGAATCCAATCGCCCGCCTAGTCCTGTTTCCCATACGACTACCGCTGGTCTCGCCACTCTTGAAAAATAAAGAATGGCGATCAGCGTAATCACTTCAAATTCGGTAGGGGAACCGAACTCTGTTTCTTGTTCGCATCGTTGCACCCATACCTTAACCTCATTTACCAGCTGCAATAGATCTTCTTCCGCGATCATGCTGCCGTTGAAACGGATGCGCTCACGGAAATCAACCAAATAAGGGGAGGTAAATGTACCTACACTATATCCCGCTTCCATCAGCATTTGCGTCAGGAATGCGCAGGTTGAACCTTTTCCATTGGTGCCAGCCACATGAATAAATGGGATTCTCCGCTCAGGATTTCCTACTTGCTCCAAAACCCACTGCATTCTCTCAAGCCCCGGCCGTTGACCGAACCTGAGCAGTCCATGCAGCCAGTCGAGCGCTTGCGTGTATTCTACAAACCCTTCTTCTGCATGCATACCACAATGCTCCATTCTCAAAAATATGCGATGGTATGGCGGATCATTCGCCCTTCAATTCGGCAAGTCGTGCAATCACTTTATCCCGCTTATCCATGTAGTCTGCCATCTTCGCTTTTTCCTCTGCGACTACTTTTTCAGGTGCCTTGGCCATAAATCCAGCATTGTTGAGCTTTTTCTCAATGCGCTCCACTTCGTCGTTGAGTGTCGCCACTTCTTTTTCCAGGCGCTTCAGCTCTTGCTCGATATCGATCAAGCCTGCCAGTGGAAGGAACAATTCTGCTCCCGTGATCACAGCAGACATCGCTTTATCAGGCGTAGCCAGATTCAGGCTGATTTCCAGACGCTCAGGGTTGCAGAAACGGGCGAGGTAGTGTTCACCGCGTGTCAGGCGCTCAGCGGACAATGCATCGCTTGGCTTGATCAAGAGCTCAATTTTCTTGGACATCGGTACGTTTACTTCTGCACGGATGTTGCGTACGCTACGGATGATATCCATCAATTGGTTCATTTCGCTTTCTGCTTCAGCAAAAATCCATTGCTCGTTAACAGTTGGCCAAGGTGCTACTGTGATGCTCTCGCCTTGGTGTGGCAATGCCTGCCAGATTTCTTCCGTGATGAACGGCATGAACGGATGCAACAGCTTGAGCGTTTGATCCAGAACCGTCACCAGAACAGATTGGGTTGTTTTCTTCGCCGCTTCATCTGTACCGTACAGCGGCAGCTTCGCCATCTCGATATACCAGTCACACAGGTCATCCCAAATGAAGTTGTAAAGCACACGACCTGCTTCACCGAATTCAAATGCGTCAGACAGACGGGTTACATCTGCGATTGTCGCTTGCAGGCGGGAGAGAATCCATTTGTCTGGTGTAGACAGCTCACCGCTCAAATCGATTTCCTCGTATTTGAAGTCAGCCAGGTTCATCAAGGCAAAACGAGACGCGTTCCAAATCTTGTTCGCGAAGTTGCGGTTTGCCTCCACCTTTTCCCAATAGAAGCGTTGGTCATTCCCTGGGGAATTCCCTGTCGCCAGTGTGTATCGCAGTGCATCCGCTCCGTACTTCTCAATCACTTCCATTGGATCGACACCGTTGCCGAGTGATTTGGACATTTTGCGGCCCTCAGAGTCACGAATAATGCCGTGAATCAAGACGGATTCAAACGGACTTTTCCCGGTAAATTCAAGACCTGAGAACATCATCCGAGCAACCCAGAAGAAGATGATATCGTAGCCTGTTACCAGGACATTCGTTGGATAGAAGTACTTCATGTCCTCGGATTCTTCCGGCCAGCCCAGAGTCGAGAACGGCCATAGACCAGCGGAGAACCATGTATCGAGAACGTCGTTGTCCTGCTCCAGCTTGTGGCTGTGGCAGCTTGGGCACTCAGTCACATCCGCGCGAGATACAATCGTTTCGTTACAATCTCCGCAATACCATGCAGGAATTCGGTGGCCCCACCAAAGCTGACGGGAGATGCACCAGTCGCGGATGTTTTCAATCCAACGCAGGTAGTTCGTCTTGAAGCGGTCTGGGACGAATTTCACACTTTCAGGGCTATTTGCATTAGCCAGTGCTTCGTCAGCCAAAGGCTGCATTTTTATGAACCATTGGGTAGAAAGGTATGGTTCTACGACTGCATCGCTTCGCTCACTATGTCCAACCTGATGGATATGCTCCTCAACCTTGAACATAACACCTTGCTCAGTCAAATCTTTGATGATTTGCTTCCGGCATACAAAGCGATCCAAGCCATTGTAGATACCAGCCAGTTCGTTCATCGTGCCTGTCTCATCCATGACAACGATTTGTGGCAACTGATGACGAAGACCCAATTCAAAGTCATTCGGATCGTGTGCTGGCGTAATTTTTACAGCGCCAGAACCAAACTCAGGATCAACGTAGTCATCAGCGACGATTGGAATTTCGCGTCCTACGATTGGCAAAATCACGGTTTTGCCGATCATGTCCTTGTAACGCTCATCTTCCGGATGTACCGCTACAGCCGTATCACCGAGCATCGTTTCCGGACGGGTTGTAGCTACTTCGATATAACCGGTGCCATCTGCCAATGGGTAACGCATGTGATGCAGCGCACCTTTTACTTCCTTGTAGATTACTTCAATATCGGATAGAGCCGTGCGGGCTGCAGGGTCCCAGTTAATGATACGGTTACCGCGATAGATCAAGCCTTTTTCGTAGAGGCGAACAAATACTTCGCGTACAGCTTGGGACAAGCCTTCATCCATCGTAAAACGCTCGCGGGAGTAATCTAGGGCAAGACCGAGCGTTTCCCACTGCTCACGAATATGTGAAGCGTAAATGTGCTTCCACTCCCATACTTTTTCCACGAATTTTTCGCGGCCCAGATCATGACGAGAGATGCCTTCTTCTCGCAAGGTAGCCTCTACCCGCGCTTGGGTTGCGATACCGGCGTGGTCCATACCTGGCAAGAACAAGGCGCTGTAGCCTTGCATACGCTTGGTACGCGTAATGATATCTTGCAAAGTCGTATCCAGCGCGTGGCCCAAGTGCAATTTACCAGTTACGTTCGGCGGTGGAATGACAATCGTAAACGGACGTTTATTCGGGTCACGTTCTGCCTTGAAAAATTGTTTTTCGATCCAATACGGATACCATTTGTTCTCTGCTGCCTTTGGATCATAGTTTTTCGGCAGCAATTGGTCGATGTCGGTTGTTGGCTGTGTAGACATGTACGACTCCTCCTATTAGCATAACTTTCTTTGCAAAAAATAAAAAAACCCTTCATCGCAAAGGACGAAAGGATTATTTTCGCGGTACCACCTTTGTTAACACACGATAAACGTCATGCTTATGGCGTGTTCACTCTGACAAGATAACGGTTGCGAACCGGTCTCGGCTAGGCACATGCTTTCACCGAAAAAACTCCTGGGCGACCTTCAGCCATTCATAACCTTAGAGAATCTCGCAGCAACTGATTCTCCTCTCTGCTAAGGCGTCCTGACTTACTCTTCCCACTCATCGTTCATATCGTATGTAGTTGTCGTATGATTAGCTTTTCACTATTATATACAATCACGCTGTTTGGCGTCAAACCCGGGTTTCGCCCACTTTTCCAACTGCAATGCCCAGTGCTTCGGTAAAACCGAGCACGCCCAAAATATCGAGAATTTCTTCTCGGACATTGACGATTTCTACCTGTTTGCCCATGGCCAACAGTTCTTTCGTGGTAAAAAACAGGCTTCCAATACCGGAAGAATCTACAAAGGAGACACCTTGAAAATCGACGGTAACGGATTGATTTCGCCCTCCATACTGTTGGAGCAATTCACCTACTCGATCTCCTACAGCCATGTCCAACTCTCCGACGAAAAACAATGTAGCCTGTCCGTTCGCCTCTGTTGCGCGGTAGTCCATGCTCAAACTCCTCTCAATAGGTATCGGTACACCCAATCTGCTCGTCCTTTTACTATATTACCCATTTTCATTCACTTGCAAACATTTGGCTTTTGGGAAATCGTAGCTTAACGCGAAAGGATACATTCTAAAATCAGCTTTGTACCTGCCAGGGAGCTACTTAAATAAACACGATCACAGTATTGCAGGATCACGTGAAAACCGGCCCCAAGCGAGTGGCGCGTAGAAAATCCTTGCTGTAGGGTAGCTCGCGGGATATCCTCGAGCAAAATTCCTTGTCCTTCATCATGGATCACAGCCCGACACATCTGCCTGTCATTCGATAGGTATAGCGTGACCACACCGCCATTACCGTGCTTCAACGTATTGGAAGCAGCTTCGTTGACCGCAACGAGAAACTGTAGCAAGCGCTTATCAGAAATGCCTTGTGGTTCCAAAGCTTGCTTGAACAATTTACGCAGTTCTGCCAGCTGCTCCGGTAAGCGGATGTCGATTGCCAAGAGCTTATGCCCTTCCCGAAGCAAGAAAAATAATTCTTCATCACTTAGCAACAATAGCTTACCTTCTGTGACCACACCCAGAATATCTCTGTAGATCTCCCATTCCCGTCTTTTGCGTTTTCTTTCTTCTGCAATAACGGCAGTGACATCGATCAAAGCCATTCCACAGGTCCGATCTGGCAATACAGATGTGTATAATTCAAAGACCTTTGTGCCATCAGAGGTGACAATTTGCTCCCTTATAGGACCACCCGATCCAGCCACATCTTCGACCAGTCGTTGCATTTCTCGCTCTACTTCCACACTCGCACGAACGTCACCCAACGGACGCACTTTCCCTTCATCGTAAAGATAGAGGAAAACGGTCTCGATCTGACGCAGTATGGATAACTTCTGAATCTCTTGCTTTATTAATCGCCCCCGCTCGTTGTCTCGATCCTTCCAATGTAACAAGACGTCTGCCGGGTCCAATTCGCCACTCATGTGCCATGTATGAAATTCTTCCAGAAGCAATCGCTCCAGAACATCTTCCCGTCGCAAAACTTTTTCGATATCGATAATGTAGTACGGATCACCTGCTATACCGCGCAATCCGCTACCGATAATTCGGAAATCATAGGCGAGCTCTATTTCTATGCGTCCGTGCAAATCATGATCAGAACTGCTTAACCCAATGGTCGTCCGACTCACTGCTACCAGCTTCGCCTGGAACGATTCCATCGTCGCTAGGTTCGTCACCTTTACAGTGCGGGGCGGAACTACTTTGTTCGCTGCACCGCCAGAACGTAGCGCGACAAGGCAATTATCACAAGTGGGATTGTCCGGACAACGCTCACACAAAATCACAGTTCATCCTCCTATTCACGCGCAACTACACGAGGGCTATACTCTCTTCAGGCTCAAATTGAAGAATCAACACAGAAATATCATCCGTTTGGTTTCGCTGCTGTGTTATCCCCATTAAGTAGGCCTCAACTCGATTCATCGATTCCTGCTTACTTTCACCAGACATATTTAATAAGGAGGATAGTTCTTCTAGCCAATGCCTGCTGCCTCGAGATACTTCTTTTCTCCCTGTATCCAGCAAACCATCTGTGTAGAGCAATAGCATGCCCTCTTCTTCTAAGGGTACCTCCTCCATTTGATACGTGCTATCGGGCAAAAGCCCTAGGCCGACCCCACCCTTGCTAGCTAAAATGGTTTGATTCGACTTGGACAAATAAAAAGGCTGTGGATGTCCTGCCCTGCCAAATCGAATTTTGTGTTCCATCTCATCATAGACAGCAACCAGCATCGTAATGTAAGAACGAGTTTTTACTAAATCAGCATAAAGCAACTGATTGAGTCTTTCCAAAATCTCATCCGGCGAATAGCTGGACTGCAAAACCTGCCGTACAGCAATCCTAATCCCCGTTGCCCAAATACTAGCCAAAAAACCGTGCCCAGACACATCCGCAATGATAAAACAGGTGTAGCGATCATTGATTTGTCTATAATCGATGTAATCTCCGCCTACATAATCGACGGGTACGTAAACCGTTCTTGTTCGCAAACTGGTTAACTGCAACTCTTCTGTGGGAATGAGCATCGACTGCATACGTCTAGCCAGCTTCATCTCCATCTCGATTTCTCGCTGCCCTGATGACTGGTCCTGTTGACATCTGAGGATCAACGCCCGAATGTTCACGAGGAGCAGCCCATAAAAAGATTTCTCCAGTTCCTTTAGCTCACGGTCATTGACGTTACTCTGGGCGAACAAGCGGACATAGCGCGGTGTTTGAGCGGTGTCACACTGTTCCGAGACAACAATGCGCTCCTCTACTTCGCGCTGCACTTTTGCGCTCTCTTTGTTGCCACGCTCGATCCGAAAATAGACAGCACCTAGAGCCGATTCAAACGTGATCGACAAGAAGCAAGGCTTGTCCATCTTCACGAACCACGTATCAACCAACTCTTCTATAAATGGCATGAGGCTCTCGTAATTGACTTGGCGCTTGCTTTGCTCATTGCTGGTCATCACCAGATACTCGTAATTCTGTTTTAATTCCATTAGTTTGACCAATTGATGATTCATCCCCGAGCCACTCCCATACACACTTTAGCATAATTCTTTCTTTCGGGAATTGCGAAAAGGGTTATGGCAATTTTCAAAAACATTGTGATCACCTTTATTCGTTTCGTCCTAGCCTTCCTGCCCTACACCTTCCCTTTTCAGACACCATTCAAACCACTATCTACTTTCAATGAAAATGTTTTAGGCATTTGCTCAAGGTTGTAGACACTGTCCAAAGTAGCCGCGCATATGCTGGAATGAGGTGATTGTGATGAATTTCCGTTGGAAGTATAACCCCACGTATTTACGGATCAAATACGGATGCAAACAGGTGCTCTTTCCGCTGTTGGTTTTTCAGTTTATCCGAACCGTTGTATTTCCTACCTCTTTTGATGTCGTCCTTCTCGGTTTGCTAGCCATGCTCTATGTTGCCATCTCTCTTGAATGGTTATAAAAAAAGAAAAACAACGCCCCACGCGGTGAGACGTTGCTTATTAAAAGGCTTGCTGGACCCAACGATGCAGGCGCATCAGGCGGTCCATATCTTTTTCAAAACGTTGGACAGCGTAAAACTCGCTCCACTCGCGGGGATGATGATAATAAATATCCAAGTCCCTCATGATCCTCTCCGGGTAGGACAGAAACGAAGCCATCAGTTCAATTTCTTCCGGTCGCAGCGGAAAAATCTCGGCGTAGCGATGGAATAATTGAGAAGCCCCAACCTCATCCCCCGCCATTTGAAAATAAGTACGATAAAATAGTGTCAAATCGCGCACTGGTGTATCAAAGCTGGCACGATCAAAATTAAGCAGCCGTCCTTTTCCCGATCGATCTGGCACAACATGCTCAGGATTTGGGTTGCCATGGATCAACGATAGGCGAAAATGCGCGTGCGTCTCATGCCGCTCTCGCCAATCGGTCAATAAGTCTGTCGCTGTTTGAGCCATTTCCTCAAGAAACTCCTTGTTTGCCAAAAACACCAGGTCAAAAGGGGAAGGATATTTGCGCTCCTGCGCAAGGGTTGCCGCCTTATTCATTTGGTCTTGCCAATATTGCCAACGGTTAAGCAAAGAGTCGACAAGTGGCTCTACCTGTCTCGGATCATCGTAGCGATAATTTTGTGTCAAATGATGAAGCTCCGCCATACGCTCCAAAGCAGGAGTCGCCCAAGCCAAAGGCTGCTCGGCCCATTCCTCACTTCCTGGCTGCCAAGGGGTTACGTAAAAGGCGGCGCTTCCCTGTTGGACAAATGGATCATCGTATTTCGTGTACGTAAAAGGAACGGCCCCATCCCATCCGCGGTGCTGCAATTGACGCAGCATATCGCTGACAAAAACAAGACGTTGAGCAGGTATTTGCGCTCGTTTGCATACGAAGGAGCCGTAGGGAGTCGTCGCCTTAAATACATTTGGCTCCTTTAAAACGTCAATGCTCTGGGCATACATGTCATACTCTTTGAACAAAGGAGCAATGTCATCATACCGACTCATAGACTCCCTCCCTCCTCGAACGCTCGGCCCGCTCTGCAATATGCCGAAGCAGTAAGTCAACAGATTGTTGGCTCTGCAAAGCGTGCTCAATACCAGCGATCGACGCTTCTTGATCCAGCGATACGCGCTTCACATACGATTCGATACTTCTGTACACTTCACGAGGACGAGCCATAAAGGCGAGTATCAACGAATAGTTTCCATAGGTGAGCTGCTTGATTTCTTCATAGCCGTCAAAAAAAGCGTCAATCTGCTTCAGATCCTTATGGGTTAAAAAATGATCGCGCAAAAAGGTGGCAACATCGCGTTGCTGGACTGAAATTATCGGCCGGAAAAAGCCTCTCAAGTACAGCTTCCCGTTTACCATTCCCCAGTTGTCACGCAAAAGGTCCCGATGGGATACAGCAACCGCCTCCGGAGTAATTCGCTCATGGGCAAGCATCGCAGCGGAACGGTCCATTCGTTGCAGCATAGGGGTCATGAGTTCCGATACCCAACGATTTTCTTTAGAATCCCTTCCAGATTTGGCTCGAAATGATTCGACCAGCTCTTTGGCACGTCTTCCTTTTTCTTCTACTTGCTGTTTTTCCTGCTTGAGTAAATCACTTCCGGACAGTAAAGGACTTTCCTGCTGAGACTGATGCATCATCGCGATCACGCGTCCGCATTGCCTCGCAATGTCCTGGCCGGGCTGATAGTCTTCGAATTGTCGGTGATGGTCGGTCATGGTAACGCCGCGTTTACCCAAAATCAAAAATGGCTTGGTGTCTCTCGTCCGAATAAACCGCTCCACTTCTCGAAACCCCTGACGAGCCAGTCGTTCGCGCCAGGCAAACGACCAGCGCATCACATCTACACGCGGCCAAACGTGGAGTTCTTTGGGGCCCCGGTTTGTCTCCAGTAAATAGCAATCCTCTAGGGGCGTAATTCGGATTACGCGCGCCCGATATTGCTGGCAAACCTCGGAGAGATCAATTTTATCCACGGTCCCCCACTCCTCTATTGTGGGATGTACAGAATCTGCCCTGCTACTAGCTGCTCGGAAGCTAATCGGTTTACTTCCACGATTTTGGAAACAGGCAAGGAGTATCGCTGTGAAATATGCTCTAACGTCTCATCTCGCTGAATAATGCACATTTTCAGCTGACTCGATCGCTCTTCTTTTCTGCGGACAAACGACGTGAGATTTTGCATGGCCTCCATCGTAGAAGCGTTGACATTTCCCGAAGATCCATGTCGCGAAGAGCTAGATGAAGATTCCGCCTCCAACGCCATCGCTTCCTGTTTGGCACGATTCGCTTGTGAGAAGATGGAGGTAATGTTCACTCGACTTCTTTCTTCATAGGAGGGTTTCCCTGAAATCGCCACTCGCACTTCTACATCTTCCGCAGCAGCCTCTGGTTGTGCAACGACTGGTTCTGCTTCTTGCTCAGGTTCTTGCTCGGAAACAACAGTGGCTTCCACCGCTTCTTGCACTGCTTCCTGCGACTCTGCTTCGACTGACGCCCCAGTAGATTCATTGGAAACTTGCTGGTATGCGATTGCCTGCTGATCGTGTATAGCCAGTACAGGCTCCTCATGTTCTTGTTCTTTTTCGGCTATTTCTCTCATCTGCTCTTGCTCATCAGCCAATACTGACTGCTCGGAATAGGCGACAGAAGAATCGTACGAAGCAGATTGTTGGGAATCTAAGTCATACGAAATAGAAGCAGTCTCCCAGGACTCTGGAGGATTGGACTGTGCCACTTCCAGCACATCACCGTATTGCTCGTAGTATTCATCCTCATTGGATTGAGCAATAGCCGGAGTGTCGAACATGGAAGGAGATTCGGTTGATTCATAGGATGCTGGCAATGCCTGACGCTCCAATTCCTCCTCCAGCGCACTCAGCTTTTGATCAATGTCATCGAGGGACGTCTGCTCCGTATATTCTTGCCCATCATCACCAGCAGCGAAGGTGTATTCCCATGCTCCTTCGCCTGGTCCGGCAGCTTGCGTTTCGATCTGCTCTGCTTGTTCAGCTCTATCCCCCAGGACTATCCCCAAAATCTTCAGATCGGCATCGATTAGCATTTGATGTGGTGATTCTAGCTTATAGTCAAAGCTGTCCACAATTGCGTAGATGTCTCCGATCTCGGTAATCCGATCCAATGGAATGGTGATGTTCAACGGAATGCGATGACCAATCTGTTCCTCCCAGCCATAAAAGGCTTGATCCGATGCTTCCTGGCGAAAGGGAGTAAAAGTCATGGCCTCAACCAGCGATTCTCTTTCACCGCCTGTCGCTTCTGCGGCTTCCCTGATTGGCTCGTACTTCCCTACTAACTGCAAGCAACCCGTGATCGAGATGTAGGAATCGTTTTCCAACACTTCCACATCTGGAACCAATTCCAGCTCTTGCAATTCACCTATTCCAGCTCTATCGGATGAGAGGAAAATGGTCTCCTTGATGGCAAAAGAGAGTTGCCCATCCTGTAATGCCATTCGTGCTCCTCCTTTCAAGTGCAGGACATTTCCCTATACTATATGGACAGGACGAGCCGTTTAGCACCGAAAAAAAAGGAAAAACCGGGGTTATCTATCTCCCCGGTTTTACAGACGCGATCCATTCTGCTATTGCTTTTTTCCCCTGATCAATACAATCTGGTACACCTACGCCACTGTATGACGCACCTGCCAGGATAACACCAGGGAGTTTTTCTTTTAATTGATTGTTCATATCCTGCACCCAAGCCTGATGCCCGACCACATATGGTATGGCATTTTGCAAGCGTGATACGTTATAAAAATCCGGCTCTGCTCGAATCGTCATGATCTTGCGCAGATCACGGAGGACAACCTCCAAAATTTCCTCGTCTGTCTGCTTCATGAAGGATTGCTCTCCTGCTCTTCCTATGAAGCTACGCAGCAAGGCTTTGTTTTTCGGCGTCGTATGCGGCCATTTGCGATGCGCCCACGTACACGCGGTAATTTTTGCTCCAGAATGCCCCGGTACAATAAATCCTGTCCCTTCCATTCCTAAATCAATCGCTGACTCTGGAAACGCCATAGCAATGGTTGCGACCATATGCGGCTTCGCTTGTGGCAAGGTAGGAACTTGTACATAAGGACGGAACAACGGCTCTGCGACAGCATGTGGTACAGTAAACAGCACCGTATCTGTCTCGATCGTTTCCCCATTTTTCATTACCAAGGTGTACTTCCCGTCTGGCCGTTTCACCAGTTCTTTGACACCGGTATTCTTCGAGATAACTTCTTCTGGCAGGCTCTTTTCGATTGCCTCTACTAAGGACTGCAAGCCGTTCTTCAGCGTCAGGAAGATGCCTTTTGGCTTTTCTTGCATTTTTACTTGCGGGCGAGAATGCTTCATCGCTACGATCAAGCTGCGATGCTGCTCCTCCATTTTCGCGAATTGAGGAAAACTCGCAAGCAAGCTGAGTTTGTCGAGATCCCCGGAGTAGACACCGGACAATAAGGGCGCTATAAGATTATCAATAACTTCATTACCTAGCCTACGCCGAAAAAAGTCCCCCACGGAGATATCGCCGTCTCCTTTTGATGCAGGAAGAACGAGATCCAAAGCTGCCCGAAGCTTGCCCGGCCAAGAAATGAGATCGGTCGTGACAAAAGGCATGAGCTTCGTCGGTACACCCATGACCGCTCCTTCTGGTATAGCCTTCAGGCGATCCTGATGCCAAATATACGCTTGGCCTGTACTGTTTCGAACGAGATCATCCGCCAGCCCCAAGTCCACTGCCAGCTCAGCCGCACTCGTTTTCCGCTCGAGAAACGAATCGGGACCTTGCTCAATAACAAACCCTTCGTGACGCCATGTCTTGATTTTCCCACCAAGTCGTCCCTGCTCTTCAATCAGTTGAAAACGGATGGGCAAGCCTTTTGCTTCGATTTCCTTTTGTAAGTAAAAAGCAGCGGTCAACCCTGTGATGCCGCCGCCTATAATCGTAATATGATAGGTATTATCGCTCATATGATCGATCCCCTAATTCGCCAGCTTCTTTCCGACTGCATCAGCCAGACAGGAAATGAACGCAGGTCTGGCGTTAGGCATCGCTGGACGATAGTAATGTACCCCTAGCTCATCTGTAACCGCTTTGCATTCCACATCATTATCAAACAGAACTTCCAAATGCTCTGCGATAAATCCGACCGGACAGTAAACAAATGCTTGGTAGCCTTTTGCTTCGTACAGCTCTCTAGTCAAATCCTGTACATCTGGTCCCAGCCACGGATCAGGTGTATTTCCGGCGCTTTGCCATCCGATTGCATAGGAAGTGATCCCTGCTTGCTCGGCAATGAGCTTTGCTGTCTCTTCCAGTTGCATTGGGTACGGATCACCTGACTTCAGGATTTTTTCCGGCAGGCTGTGAGCGGAGAAGATCACGACTGCTTGTCCACGCTCTTCATCCGTCATCGTAGCAAACGTCGCTTGAATAGCATCAGCCCAATATCCGATGAAGCCTGGTTCCAGATACCAGCTCTCAATGCTGTGGATGACAGGTCCGCCAATTGCTGTGGAATGCTCCTGTGCTCGTCCATTGTATTCTTTGACGCTATAGCTGGAATAATGAGGCGCCAGAACTAGACTGATCGCTTCTGTAATCCCATCACGCTTCATTTGCTCTACTGCGTCTTCGACAAACGGAGCGATATGCTTCAAACCAAGGTACCCTACAAATTCACGGTCTAAGAAGCGGTTGTTCATTTCCTGCTCGAGAGCGCGCACCTGCTCATCCGTAATGTCTGCAAATCGATTCAATCCATCTACAGCCTCGTAACGCGCCATCAAATCATCGAGCAGTTCTTGTGGTGGCTTACGACCACGACGAATGTGCGTATAGTATGGTTCAATCTGTTCAGGACTGCGTGGCGTTCCATACGCCATTAACAAGAGTCCGATCTTCTGCTTTGACATGATAGCGCCCCTCCTGATTAGACGTCCCTTTTGTAACTATGGATGAACTTCGTCAGTTGTTGCAGCGTTTCTACTTTGGCGTCAGGGAATACGCCGTGTCCCAGGTTAAAAATGAAGCCTGGTTGTTTTGTGCCTTCATCCAAAATTTCCTTCGCCTTCGCTTCAAGCTTCTCCCAAGGAGCCAATAGCAGCGTTGGGTCCAAATTGCCTTGCAGCGTCTTCGTCACACCCATCTCACGAGCAGTCGTAATCGAAGTACGCCAGTCCAGACCAACCACATCAACAGGCAAGCGGTTCCAATCCATCAAAAGATGACCAGCGCCGATACCAAAATAGATCGTTGGCACGCCAGTATCTTTTAGTGCGTTGAAGATACGCGTCATAACTGGTGTAATGTACTCGCGGTAATCTTCGTCATTCAATGCACCGACCCACGAATCAAATACTTGCACAGCTTGCGCGCCTGCTTTAATTTGCGCTTTGAGGTAGGTGATCGTCATATCGCCCAGTTTTTCCATCAGCGCCTGCCAAGCAACTGGCTCGGTATACATGAATGCTTTTGTCTTATGATAGTGCTTGGAAGGGCCACCTTCGATCAAATAGCTAGCCAGTGTAAACGGTGCACCCGCGAAACCGATTAATGGAACAGATAATTGCTGACGCAAAATCTTAATGGACTCAAGAATGTACGGCACATGTGTTTCCGGATCGAGCTCAAGCAGACGCTCAACATCCTTCAAGGATTCGATTGGGTTTGCGATTACAGGACCAATGCCAGATTCGATATTCACATCCACGCCAATCGGTTTTAGTGGCGTCATGATGTCTGCAAACAAGATTGCAGCGTCAACGCCCAATTGCTCAACGGGCAGACGTGTCACTTCCGCGCAAACTTCCGGTATGTAGTTCATTTCAAAAAAGCTATGCTTCGCGCGGATGGCGCGGTATTCTGGCTGATAACGCCCTGCCTGACGCATGTACCAGACTGGAACACGCTCTGTCGCTTCACCGCGACATGCTTTCAAAAACGTATCGTTAAAAGTTTTTGCGGTCATGAATAAACCTCGCTTTGCACAATTATGTTTCCTTCAATATGATACCATTCGTCATTCGACAAGTAATGTCTCTTTTGTGTCAAAATCTTTTCGTTTCTTCCGTTTCCAATCCTATCCATCAGTGTTTCCAAACTTCTCCTATTGAATGCGAACGTCTCCGGTAGAACTTCGCACCGTCATTTTGGGTCCACCTGATCCAATCGATGCCTTCACTTTGTATTCCTCATTCTTTTCATAAGTAAGGTTAGACCAGGTGGTTTCGATGCCTCCTGTATCTGTCGTTACTTCGAGCTGTGCTGAAGCAGGCTCCTTGGCTACTGTCACTCGAATATCCCCCGTATCCGTTCGAATAGAAACGTCGTGGGTTAACTCTGGCATTGTCAGTTTATCAATCTCGCCTGTAGAGCTTTCAATGGTAACGGCCGAGCGAACATTTGCCAGATTGATATCTCCTGTAGCTGTCTGGACGTTAAGCGCTTCTCCTTCATAGCCCAACACGTCCACATCTCCATTGCTGCTGGATATTTTCGTGTTCTTTGCATGCAGCATTCCGCTCTTGATATCCCCTGTCATCGTTTCAAGCTGGACGCGCTCATACACTTTTTCGGGTAGGAAGAGCTCCAGCTTTACCTTCCCGTTGCGAGGATAAAACATATTGACGTGAGGACGTTCACGCAGTTCTACGAGCAGCGTACCATCTTGTGAGACTACACTCCGAAACTCCAGTCGCTCCTGCTGTTGTTCGGATACTTCCCCGACCATCCGTACACTCGCTTTTGGTTGCTTGCTTGCCATGATTTCCACATCAGCCGTTTCCGTCAGCAACTCAATCGCTTTTACCTCTTGTTCGATCATGTGCTCTTCATTGACTTGTTTTAACGAAAATGAGAAATTTTCTTGCTTCGTAAAAAGCCAGATGATTCCACATACACCGATGATGAACAAAAGAAGACTGATTCCAAAGAGTCTTTTCCCCAAATTTCTCATCTCATTTCCCCCTGATCATCTTCACGTTGAACTGGAGATAACGTAAGAACTGGCGATACAGCCATTTCGTCAATCGCAGCAAGCCGATGGCAAACATTCCGCCCAATCCTACGGAAACCATGCTGGAGAACAACAAGAAAAGTCGCTCTTGAGAAGGGGCAGGAATCCCGTAATCCAAGAATATTCCGACTGGGGCGACCAAAAGCGCCGCAGTCATTGCATACAACCCCATCAGTATACCAATCAGGCCTAAAAATGGCCCCAAAACGAAGACGAGATTGAAAAATCCCAAGCTGATCGTCGCAACAATCGCTCGCGTCATATTCCCTACGGATGCGTTGGACTGTGCTTGATCAATTCGGTAGCCAGCCAAAAGTTCACGTGCCACTAGCTTCGGACTCCCCAATCCTTCTGCAATTTCAACCTCCGTCTTCCCTTGTTTCATTCCTAAGAGAAAATGCTCTGTATAATCGGCAAGGATGTCTAAGCGCTCTTTATCAGGCAAAGCGCTAAGCAAAGCATTTAACTCATCCATAAACTCACGCCTTGTCATATCCGAGTCCCTCCTCTATGATCTCATTTACCCCGCGGTTAAATATTCGCCACTCCAAGACGAGGTCATTCATGTATTGACGACCGCGATTTGTCAGCTGGTAATATTTCCGTGGGGGTCCCTCTTGTGATTCCGCCAAATAGGTCGTAAAAAATCCTTCCTGGGTCAAACGGCGAAGTAAGGGGTAAACCGTTCCTTCAGAGATATGGAATTTTTCCGAGATGCTCGCAACCAGTTCGTAGCCGTATCTGTCCTGCTTAGCTGTCAAGACGAGAACACACAGCTCCAGAACCCCTTTTTTAAACTGTACGTTCATCAACATCACCCATGTCAAAGCTTACCAAATAGCTACTATATATTGCAAGGTACTTCATAATAACAAAACCTCTTTTTCGCAGCATACCAAGGAACTGCGACTGCGTAAAAAATGGACAGGGAGGTTTTTCTCCATCCCTGTCCGGTCAAACCTTATTTTGCTTCAACAATGCGGCCTTCTACTTTTGGATTGACAGTTTTACGCTTGACCAATCCTTCTTCCACAATGCTGTACATGGACAATCCTGTGTTGAAGAATGGCTTTTTCAACGATTCGTAACCATCTCCACCTGCTGCCAGGAAGTCGATCGTTGCCAATTTATACGTTTTGGTCAGGTCAAGCGGCTTGTCGCCAACTTTTACTTCTACTACGCGCTCGCCAGCTGGCTTGGATGGGTTGTACGTGAAGCTCATGCCGCTCACTTGCGGGAAGCGTCCTGCTCCCTCTTCTACCTGGCTCACGCCGTTTTCGAGGGCTTTCTTCAGCTCTTCGCCTGTTACTTCTACGACTGCCAGTGTATTATTCTCGAATGGCAGGAGCGTGTACAGACCTTTTTTCGTGATATCGCCTGCTGGCAGCTGTGTACGAATTCCACCGCCGTTAGCAAGTGCTACATCTGCTTCATAGCCTTTGATCGACTTCGTGCGCTCCAGCATGATATCTGTGATCAGGTTACCTACGTTTGTTTCTTTCGTACGTACCAGTGCACGGTCACCATCGAGTGGCACTTCGGATTTCGCAATGACAACATTCATTACCGTATCGATCTTGCCTACGATTTCTTTTACCATCTTATCTACTTCTGGATCAGCCACAACTGCTTCATCGTACTCTTTCAAACCGCCGCTGAATGCTACCAATTCTTTGCCGAGGTAGTAGAGGTCAGCGCGTCCGAGAGACTTGCCGTACTCCCAGTCTTGTACGATGTACGTGCCGTTTACGAGTTCAGGTGCTTTCAGCGGAGTATGGGAATGACCACCAACAATCAGGTCAATGCCAGGAACGTTTTTCGCGATTTCACGGTCTACGGTCACTCCGATATGGGAAACAACAATCACGTGATCTACTTCTTTTTTCAGCTCAGGTACAAGTACTTTCGCCACTTCTACCGGATTTTTAAATGTCAGCCCTTTTACGTTGTCAGGGTGAGTCAATACAGGTGTGTCTTCCGCTACGAAACCAACAAAGGCGAATTTCTTCCCACCAATCTCTGCTTTGAAAATAGGTGGCAGCAATTCTTTTCCATCTGCCTTGAACACGTTAGCAGAGATGACTGGATGCTCGAGCATGTCACGCAGCTTGAGCAATTGCTCATAACCAAAGTCAAACTCGTGGTTACCGGCAGCCATTACGTTGTAGTCGAGGCTGTTGAGGATTGGAACAACAGATTCGCCTTTGAATTGGTTCACGAAAACGGTACCTTGGAAGGTATCACCAGCGTCCAAGAGCAAGAAGTTTTCGTTCTCTGCACGCCATTCCTTGAGTAAAGTTGCGATTTTGGCAAAGCCGAATTCTTTTTGGTTCTTGTCTTCTTGAATGTGACCATGTGTATCGTTGGTGTGTGCAATCGTTACATGCGTGGTAGCCGCATCACCCAATGCTTGGAAAAATTCACCGCGCGTTACCGTCGCTTTGTTGTCGAGCTTCATTTTGTAGCCCAGTTTGTCAGCCATTTGTGTCAGCTTGGCAGATGTTACCACTTGCGCAGGGTTTTTATAGTCGTCTTGTGTGAGAGCGCCTTGGCTCTTTGCCCAGTCGAAGTAAGGAGCAGACCAATGAGCACCTTTAGCGGCAGCTCCCACTTTTACTTCTTTCAATTTGGAGAAAACAACAGTAGCTTCCGCGAGAGTCACAGCACGATCCAGAGCAAGATCGCCATTTTGACCCGCTGATACAATTGCCTTTTTCACCATCCAGTCAGCGTGCTGTACGGGATGCAATGGTGCTGCAAATGCTGAGGAAGACATCAGCGATGCAAATACGATAGATGCAAACGCCGTCATCGTAATCCGACGTGCCTTTTTCATGATAATTTCCCCTCTCGTCTATGTATAAATAAATAGGATAACGTTTTCATTATAGCAAAATTTGCTAGGACTATGGTGTGATTTTGTTACTTTTTGTTGAGAAAGCTCCCCAATGCTTCAGCCATTTTCTCTGGCGCTTCGACCATGCCCATATGCCCAGCATCAGGCAGCAGCACTTGCTCGACGCTATTTCTATCTACTGTAAAAGTTTTTTCTGCAGGAATGATCTGATCCTCTGTTCCTGCGACTAATAGCACAGGTAAAGTCGTTTCTTGCAGCACATGATTGCGATCTACTCGATCACGCATGGCGCCTAGTGTTTGGATGGCTCCAATCGGGCTCGTCGCAAAGCCAATCTCTTTTGCCAGCTGGACTTCTTCTCTCATCGATTCGATATGCGAAGGTGCGAACAGCTTCGGGATGAGTGCTTTGATAAAAGGCTCCATCCCATTCTCCCGAATACTCTGGGCTCCTTTATCCCGGTTAGCCTTGGCAGCGTCGTCATCCGGATATGGCGTCGAATGGATCAAGCCAAAGCTCGCCAGCTTGTCCGCGTATTGGTTTGCAAAAGCCAAGGTTACATAGCCACCGAGCGAATGTCCAAACAGATGAATCTTCGCTAAACCCAGCTCATCTACAAACAAAGCCAGATCGTCTGCAAAGCGCTCCATCGAATACGGTTCATCAGGGGCCGAGCTATTTCCATGACCACGCAAATCGATCGCAATGACACGATGCGTTTTAGACAGGAGCGGCACTAGCTTATGCCAGTAAGATGAGCTCCCGCAAAAACCGTGGATCAAAACAAGCGATTCTCCTGTTCCTTCTTCTACATAGGCTATTTTGATGCCGTTACTCAGTTGGACTTCCTTTTTCATCGAATCATACTCCTTTATTGTTTGGTTACTTCTTGTCAACAAGTGCTACTTACCCTTACGATTTGAAAATAACCCCTGTTCAAAAGAACATGAAAGAGGTGCACATGTAGATGGTATACCCAAAAACAGGTTCCGTGATCGTCAGGGACGGGAGAGAAATGGCGTATACGCACATTCAGGCAAGTCAGACGCCATCTCGCTCCGTCTGTTTTTTCTTTCCCGGAGCCAGCTATTCGTTCGACAGGCCTTATCTGTATTATTCTACCATGCTTTTTTTGAGTAAACAGTTCGATCTCGTCTATGTACACGCAGAGTATGGACGAGACAATGCGGATTTTTGGAATAGCTCATTCGCCAAACGCAGTGCTTGGATCAGCGAGGAGATGCAAACGGTTGTCTCACATGTGCTGGATGTGTACGGATATGAACGAGTTTTCTTCCTCGGGAAGTCACTCGGTACGGTGCCGATTACCTGCGGATTGCTCAAGGAATCTCGTTTTGCCTGTTCATCTGCAATCTTATTGACGCCATTGCTGACTGAGGAAGTGTTCCATACGGAATTGCTAACTCTTACCCAACCGATATTTCTCGTCTCAGGCACCGCCGATCATTACTACAATCAGGGCGTGGTTGATCAGCTTGCCACATCCAAACCAAACATCCAGCTCCATCTCCCGCCAGACGCTAAGCACTCCCTCGATGTTGATCTCTACGTCGATGATTCCCTTCAAGTGCTACAGTCTGTCATGGGTGAACTAGCACGTTTCCTGGACAAGCAAATAGATTGACATCAAAAACAACACCTCTTGCTTGCAATGAGCGGTGTTGTTTTCTTTTTTTTACCGAAGCGGAATAAAAATTTCATACGCATTGTCGACCCGAGCAGACTCATGCACAGATGGAACGTACCGTTGATCGTAGCGCTCCATGCGACGAGCTTGCTCGTCCACCTGATGGCCATTCTCGTTGAGCCAACCAAACAGTCCATGGTATGTATTTTGCACCTGCTCCATAGGCCCTGTATGGGTAAAGCGGGCGTATGTCCTCTCTGGAATCGTGAACCCGAGCATGCCCTCAGGGATATGCTCGAAACGCTCCACTTCCACGACAATGTACTCGGTATACATTTGGTACGTCCGATTCTCGTCGCTGATGTCGTAACGAACATCTGGTGAAATCACGAGAGGAATCTCATCCTGGCGCTTCAAAAAAGTCTCCCACAACTTCGGCATGTATTCCACTAGCATAGGAAACGAACCAGAGAAGCTAAGGCCAACCAGATGCTTTTGCGGTACGTGAATGATCGTCCCTTCCATGTCTCCACCTCATTCATCTGCATTTTCCTTCGTATTTTGACAAGGGGTGGAAAAATCCTGCAAAAAATCAAAAAAAGCACCTCCTGCATCAGCAAGGAAGTGCTTTCTTCTTTTCATTCTTTATTCAAACGCTCTTTTCATCGCTTTGAAGCTTGCTTCAATCGTACGTTCGATATCTTCATCGGTATGAGCCAAGGAAACGAACATACCCTCAAACTGGGACGGCGGGATCATGATGCCTTCCTCCAGCAGATAGCTAAAGTACGCCGAGAACCGCTCCAGATCGGATGATTTCGCTGTTTCGTAGTTGATAACTGGCGTCTCTGTAAAGAACAGGCAAACCATGGAACCCACGCGATTGAGCGTGTGCGGAATGCCCAGCTTCTTGGCATTGTCAGCCAAGCCTTCAGCCAAACGAGCGGACATCTTCTCCAAGCGTTCGTATGCGCCTGGCTTGCTGAGCTCTTGCAAGGTAGTCAAGCCTGCTGCCATCGCCAAAGGATTACCCGACAGCGTCCCTGCCTGATAGATTGGGCCTGCAGGAGCTACTTGCTGCATGATCTCACGTTTGCCACCGTATGCACCTACTGGCAAGCCACCCCCGATGACTTTCCCCATCGTGGTCAAATCCGGAGTAATGCCGTACAGCTCTTGTGCACCGCCCAATGCTACCCGGAAGCCAGTCATGACTTCATCGAAAATCAGCAGTGTCCCATGTTTCTCTGTAATTTCACGCAGTCCTTCGAGGAAGCCTGGCTGTGGAGGAACAACCCCCATATTGCCGCCGATTGGCTCCACAATAACTGCTGCCAGATCATCGCCAAACGCTTCAAATGCCAGTTTGACGCTTTCCAGATCATTGTAAGGAACCGTAATCGTATTGTGTGCTGTTCCTTCAGGTACACCTGGGCTGTCTGGAAGTCCCAGTGTAGCCACACCGGAGCCAGCTTTGATCAACAGGCTGTCAGCATGACCATGGTAGCAGCCTTCGAACTTCATGATTTTATTGCGTCTGGTATAACCACGCGCAAGGCGCAGAGCGCTCATCGTTGCCTCTGTACCGGAGTTCACCATGCGCACGACTTCTACAGATGGCACGATCTCACAAACGAGCTTTGCCATTTCTGTTTCCCGCTCAGTCGGTGCGCCGAAGCTAGTTCCAAGCGCAGCTACTTCCGTAATCGCTGCAAGGACACGCGGATGTGCATGGCCCAATATCAATGGACCCCACGAGCCGATGTAGTCAATATAACTGTTTCCATCCACATCAAAAATGCGGGAGCCTTCTCCTTTTGCAATGTAAACAGGATTGCCTCCGACGCTCTTAAAGGCACGAACCGGACTGTTTACTCCACCTGGTATGTAATGCTGTGCTTCTGCAAATAACTGAGTAGATTTTTCTCTATTCATCTCATGCTCACCTCGCCAGCCATTTTGCAACATCTTTTGCATGGTACGTAATGATCAAATCTGCACCTGCACGTTTGAAGCCAACCAATGTTTCCATAACGATACGCTCTTCATCGATCCAACCATTCAGAGCTGCCGCTTTTACCATGGAGTACTCTGCACTCACATTGTAAGCCACGATCGGCAGGTTGAAGTTCTCACGCAGACGAAGAACCATGTCCATGAAGGCAAGACCTGGCTTCACGATCAAAAAGTCCGCTCCCTCTTTTACATCGGAAGCTGCTTCGCGCAGACCTTCACGTGCATTGGCCGCGTCCATTTGATAGCTTTTGCGATCGCCAAATTGTGGAGTCGAGCCTGCCGCATCGCGGAATGGCCCGTAGAAAGCAGAAGCGTATTTCACCGCATAGGACATGATCGGAATGTGCTCAAAACCAGCCTCGTCCAAAGCTTCACGGATTGCAATCACGAAACCGTCCATCATGTTGGAAGGAGCGATAATGTCTGCTCCGGCTTTTGCTTGGGAAACGGCGGTCTGACCCAAAAGCTTCAATGTCTCGTCATTCACGACTTCGCCTTCGTGAATGACACCACAGTGACCATGATCGGTGTATTCACACAGGCATGTATCTGCAATCACGAGCATTTCCGGATGGGCTTCCTTGATCAGACGCATCGCCTGTTGGGTAATCGCATCATCATTGTACGCCTCTGTTCCGCATGCGTCTTTATGTACTGGTACCCCAAACATCAAAACAGCTTGAATTCCTAGAGCTACGATTTCCTTCATCTCTTCGGCCAAAGTGTCCAAGGAGAGCTGATACACGCCTGGCATGGACGGAATCTCATTCTTAATACCGGTTCCTTCCACTACGAACAACGGATAAATCAAGTCTTCCACCCGTACGTGGTTCTCCCGCACCAAATTGCGCATAGCCGCACTTTTGCGAAGACGGCGATGACGGTCAAATGTTTGTGCCATGTCGATTCCCTCCCAGATTCTCTATGATAGCTGCTAGTAAGCCTTCCACGGTGTACTCACTCGCTACGACATGAACAGAAAGCCCGTTTTGTCTTGCTGTATCTGCCGTGATTGGTCCGATACAGGCTATCTGAACGTGCTTGAGCCAGTCAAACGATGCATAGGACTCCATCGCTGCCATGAAATGCGTCACCGTTGAAGAGCTGGTAAACAAGATGATATCGATGAGACCTTGTTGTAGCTTTTCCGCTGCATCTGGAGCCTGCTCTGCATCAATGACAGTGTGATACACGTCTACCTCTGTCACAGCAAGCCCCAAGCGAGCCAACTCCTTGGGCAGTGCCTTGCGGGCAATATCTGCACGAGGCAACAGAACACGCTGACCAGGAAGCAGCTGATCATACAAGCTCGACAGCAAGCCTTCCGCCACGTAATCAGACGGGATGACAGCTACTCCGAGCCCGTGATGCTCAAGCGCCTTGGCCGTCTTCGGACCAACCGCAGCAATTTTGCCAGTGAACGCTTCGAGTCCTACCCCGACCTCACGCATGCGCTCTAAGAAGAAGCGTACGCCATTCACACTCGTGAAGACCACCCAGTCGTATGTTGGCAACTGGGTGATGGCCTCGTCGAGCTTGGCAGTTTCCGGCGGCGGCATCATTTTTAACAGGGGAAATGCGTACGCTTCTCCACCTAACCGCTCGATATGTTCAACGAGCTCGCGAACTTGACTTCTTGCCCGCGTGACCATGATGCACTTGCCAGTCAGCGGCTTGTGCGATCCGTGGACAATCATTGCTCATTCTCCCGCAATACTTGCGCAAGTACTTCTCCCGCTCCCTGCGCCAGGAGGGCTTCCGCCACTTGAATGCCCAGCGCTAACGGATCTTGCCCAGTCGCCGTGTTTTTGAACATTTGCTTCCCATCTGGGGAGCCAACCATTCCCGTCATAGTAATTTCATTGTTCTCTCCAACTGTCGCATATGCGCCAATCGGCACCTGACAGCCGCCTTGGAGTTTATGCAGGAAGCTGCGCTCTGCTGTTACCGCTAAACGCGTCGGTGCGTCATCAAACTGCTTCAAGAGAGCGAGTGTCTCCTCATCGTCTGCACGGCATTCGATGGCAAGCGCTCCTTGACCGACTGCTGGCAAGCTGATTTCAACAGGCAGGAACTGCGAGATGTTCCCTTCGAAATTCACGCGCTCAAGTCCTGCCGCAGCGAGGATAATGGCATCAAAATTGCCTTCCTCCAGCTTGCGCATGCGCGTATCAATATTTCCACGCAGAGATTCGATCTGAATGTCAGGGCGATGTGCGAGAATTTGTGCAGAACGGCGCAAGCTGCTAGTCCCTACCAAAGCTCCTTGCGGCAGTTCATCCAACGTCTTGCCGTCCTTGGAAAGCAGAACATCCCGAGGATCAACACGCTTCGGAATCGCTCCGATTACCAAGCCCTCTGGCAATTCAGCAGGCATATCCTTCAAGCTGTGTACAGCAAAATCGGTTTCCTTATCGAACAAGGATTGCTCGATTTCTTTGACAAACAACCCTTTTCCGCCTACTTTGGACAAGGTCACATCGAGGATTCGATCGCCTTTTGTCACGATTTCATGCAATTCAAAATCAGCTTCAGGTGCGAACCCCTTCAGTTTTTCTACGACCCATTTCGTTTGGGTGAGCGCCAATTTGCTGCGACGCGTTCCCACTTTCCATTTTCCCATGACAGCCTCCTTGATGAACAGCCCCTACCACCAGTCGTGAAATGTAGAAGTAGTGAAGCCTAAAAAATTGATAAGCAGTAACAAAAACGCCAGGACGTTCCACTGCGCGAGTCTGCGCATCTGCACCGTATCCCGATAGCGTTGGTACAGCCACAGCGAATAAATCGCAAGAACTAGCACGGAGAGCACTACTTTGGAGTCAAACAAAAATTTCTCCGGCAAAACCATTTTACCCCAAATGATCCCTAATACAATCGAGAGCAAGAGCATCGGTACACCCAGCATGTTCATTCGGTACGCGTAGCCTTCCAGTTGATCGAGGCTAGGCAATCGCCTGAGCAACGGCGACCAGCGTCTTTCTTTGAGCATTTTGTGCTGAAGCAAGTACATGGCCGAGAAGATCATGGAGAGCGAGAACGCCCCATAGCTGAACATAGCCAGTGTCACATGCGTCAGCAATAGCTCAGAGGTCAAGATGCTCGATACAGCCTCAATCGGCGTTTCCGGCAAAAACATCGACATGACGAGCACGACGAACCCAATAATATTAGTAAAAAAAACCAGTAAATCAATCCGAAAAAAATAGTGAATGGCAAGCGACAAGCCTACCAGCACCCATGAATAAAAAAAGAGCGTCTCAAACAACGTAATGACTGGAAAATACCCCTTCATGACTGCTTGCGAGACAAAAAATGCGGTTTGCAAGGCCCAAACGACAACAAGCAACCCGAAAGCCAGACGATTGACTTTCCGGTTGCTTTGCAAGAAGTCGTTAAAATAGAAGAGAACACTTGCAGCGTAGAGAAAGATCGTCAAGTCGTAGATCCATCTCACCTCGGCCATGCACTCTCTCCCCCACTTTCCCAATCGGTTTCTAACAGTGCGTGTTCAAAAAGTCGGTTTTTAGCACCGAGAAGATGGCGAGAACCGAACGAAGGAGGAGCGGAGTGTAGGTAATCTACATGAGCACCGGACTTCGGAGGTGAACGCCATATTCGATGTCGAATTAGCTTACTGAGCTACTTCGTGATCAAAAGACGACTTTTTGAACAACCTCTAGTAGCAGATAGATTGTCAGGTCAGCTTATTCAGGGAACCGGGAAGCCAATACCTGTTCCCGAGAAGAAGATGTATGTTTATTTTTATCGTTAGCCCAGATTGCTTCCTGTTCTTTTCGCTCCAGGATCTCCTCCAACGCAAACATTTTCTCGAAAATATCCAGCACTTCTTCCCCATCTTTGGTAGCTGCCATTTCTTTTAAACGCACGACCGGATCGTGCAACAGTTGATTGACAATACCCTTGGTTGTCTTGCGGATGATGTGCATCTCCCGCTCAGACAAATTCGGCAGCTTGTTTTCGATTTTTCGCATCGCTTCGCTTTGGATCGTGTTTGCCTTGTCACGCAGTGCAGCGATGATTGGCGCCACGCCAAGCGTTTGATACCAGGTCGAGAATGCCACGATCTCTTCTTGAATCATGACATCCAGACGTTCCGCTTCACGAGAACGTTCCGCAACGTTACTCGCGACAATGCCTTCGAGATCGTCAATATCATATAAAAATACGTTATCAAGATCATGCAAGTCAGGATTCAGGTCGCGAGGAACTGCGATATCCACCATGAACAACGGACGATGCTTCCTTTGTTTCATGATCGGAGCCAGTTCTTTTTTGCCGAGGACATAACCTGTCGCTCCGGTCGAGCTGATGACGATGTCTGCTGTGAGCAGTGCCTCTGGCAACTGCTCCATCGTACAGGAGTCACCCTTGAACTTTTCTGCCAAAAGCTGCGCTCGCTCCAATGTACGATTCGCTACCATGACGCGTTCCGATCCATTTGCGTGCAGGTGCTTGGCAGTCAGCTCGCTCATTTTTCCCGCTCCGACGATCAGGACAGACTTCCCTGCGAAGGAACCGAAAATCTTTTTCCCCAGTTCGACAGCAGCGTAGCTGACAGAAACCGCATTTTGTCCAATCGCTGTCTCTGTATGGGCACGCTTGGCGAACGTAATCGCTTGCTTGAACAAGGTGTTGAAGACAGTCCCTGTCGTTTGACGCTCCTGCGCCAACAGGAACGCATCCCGGACTTGTCCGAGGATTTGTGTTTCTCCCATTACCATCGAATCAAGACCGGAAGAGACTCGGAACAAGTGCTCGATTGCTTGTTCGTTCTCTTTTATATAGAGATGATCCTTAAATTGTTCTTTCTCCACGCCGAACCATTCAGCCAAAAAACGGCGGGAATAGTCTCGGCCAATATTCGCCTGGTCGCAAACAACGTAGATTTCCGTCCGGTTGCACGTCCCCAGGATGATACATTCTGCGATACTCTTCGTCTGGGAGAGAAGATGAAGAGCGCGTGCTGTCCCATCGTCGCTGAATGTAAACTTTTCGCGAATTTCGACAGGAGCTGTTTTATAGTTTAGACCCAGCAAAAGAATATCCATAATGTCCTCCCAGAATAACAAACCTGTTAGCGGCATATGTAAAATGCACTATTATTATATCATTATGTCCCGAATCGGATAGGAGTAATTGTGAAAAGTTTTTTAACGGAGTGCACTTTGGGTATATCCTTTATAATCCGCTTGCGTTCCGTCCGGGAATCCCTTATGATGTCGGCTATACATGAAAACAGAAGAAAAATTGCGAAAATGTCAGAAAGGAGAGAAAAGAAGCTTTGAGAAAACCTTGGATGGCAGACATAACGCTGCTCCTCGTCGCAGTTATCTGGGGAACTACGTTTTTGATCGTACAGCAGGCAATCGCATCGCTGCCTCCCAATACGTTTAACGCCGTACGCTTTACCATTGCTGCGTTATTTTTACTGATCATCTATTTCATCCGCAATCGTTATCGTGGGCAGAACTCTGAATGGAGAGGGCCACTACTTCGTGCAGGCGTCATCCTCGGTTTTTGGCTCTGTCTGGGATATGCCTTTCAGACCGTAGGACTTTTGTATACATCGCCGTCCAAAGCTGGCTTTATCACAGGTTTAGCCGTCGTATTGGTACCGCTCTTCTCATTTTTGCTCTTGCGTGAGCGTGTCAAACCTCTCGCTATCGTCGGCGTGATTCTAGCAGCGTTCGGCTTGTATTTGCTGACACAGAGCCAGTCGTTCTCCTTTAATCTCGGTGATGCCCTGGTATTCTTCGGTGCAATCTGCTTCGCTATGCAAATCGTCTCTACCGGCAAATACGCACCTCGTTTTGCAGCATTGCCCCTTGCCATTACGCAATTAGGCACGGTAGCTGTTATGAGCTGGCTGTACGCCTTTTTCTTTGAGGATTGGAGTCGTGCTTTTGATCCGACGATCTTGTTCATCCCAGAGGTGGCCTTTGGTTTGATCGTCACTTCTATTTTCGCTACGGCACTGGCCTTTCTCGCGCAGACGGCCTTGCAAAAACAAACCAGCTCGACGCGGGTCGCTCTCATTTTCGCTTTGGAGCCCGTTTTTGCTGCAATCACCTCCTACGTGTTTATTCATGAAGTATTGAATGGAAGACAGCTGACCGGATGTCTCCTGATTTTCACTGGCATGATTCTCGCTGAACTGCCGATTCAAGAATGGTTGCGCAATTTCCGTCAGAGAAAACCAAATGAGAGTCGTGAATCTGCCTGATGCGAAAAAGCAAAAAAGTTCCTTCTCCCCTGCGGGAAAGGAACTTTTTTTATGAGCTCTTCTTGACCTCTAGCATTACGGCATCCACAAAAAGCTGCATGACCGGTCCGCACACTTCTTGCGGGTAACGTTCCGTTCGTTTGAGCCACTGTTTGAGCCGGAGCAAGTGATACGCTGCTTGTGGAAGTCGCCCTCTTGTCCCCTGATCAATGAGAGCGACTGCCGACAGACCGACCTTTGTCCACAGATGGAACTTCTCCACCCACGGCCTCGTTTCTTCTGCAAGCTTCTGATTCGTCATCCCTGCCAACAGCTTGTCTGCCGACGCCTCCATCTTCTGAAAAAGGGCCGTCAAGTCAGCAATGGCCTTTTGCCGATCTCCCTGCAAAAAATGAAAGCGGAAGGTCAGGATCGCTTCTAACAATCGCGGCGATTCCACCTCGCATAAAAACGAGCTTTGCACATTATCAGCAAAGGTAAAGAAAGCATCTGCATCCTTTTGTCCCGCTACTTCCTCGATGGCTTGTTTCCATACCGTATCAGGATCGTAGCCGATCGGATCTCGCAAATAAGCTGCCGTCGTAATCAAAGGAATCTTCGAGCATTCTGGTCTAGACATCGCATTCGCCACATAGCCTGCTGCGTATTGCCACAGGTCAGGATCGCGGTGACGCAATGGACCGATATGTAGTTCATTCGCCATGGCCAAATCATTCACCGGGTAGTTGTCCCAATAAAATGGCTGATGACCCGTAGACTCATGAAAGCGAATGGCATCACCATCCGTTAGGTAGGGCGAGCAGACGAATCGTCCCGTCCAAAACAAATCGATTTCTGACGGCAGATGCTGGCCGAGGTACATGATGTACGCTTCTTTTCCAATCCCGTTGTATTGTGTAGGACAGACAACCAACTTGACTGGTTCGCCCCAGCTCCGTATCAAATCCCACACATAAAGCGTCGTCTGGGCATGCGCCTCCGCCAAATGGGCGAACTCGGCTACATCCTTCTCATGCAACAGATGCATGGGGATATCATCGAACAATAGCGCAAAGTAACGCACACCACGATCATACAAATCCCGATACTTCCTGCCTAATAGCTCCAAGTGCTGACGATTCGTATATTCCATGCTGAGCCCAGGACCCAGACAATAAATAAACTGCATGTTGCGAGTCTTTGCCCGCTGGATCAACTCTTCTAACTGTTGATTGGCTTTTGTAGGGAGCGACTCCATCCAGCGTTCCCGCAGATACTCGTCATCTTTTGGAGCGTAGAAATACGCGTTGTAATCATGTCGGTGCAAAAAGTCGATCATATCCAGCCGCTCTTCATGTGTCCAAGGTGTTCCATAGAAGCCTTCGATCACACCACGTACAGCAAAGCAAGCACTCCCGCTCACTCAGATGCTCCCTTCCCCACGACGAATTGGGTCTAAGAATTACTCATTGGCTGGAGCAGTCTCCTCAGCCTTGGCAGCCGTCTCCCTGGCCATTTCCTCGCCAGCACGGATACGACGCATGATTTCTGCCCACAGTTCATCCTTGCCTTGACCTGTCTCCGAGGAAAATACAATGATCGTATCATCCCCGCGCAAATTCAGGCTTTGACGGATGATCTTCGTATGCTGTAGCCAACGCCCGCGAGCGATTTTATCACCTTTCGTCGCTACGACTACGGTAGGGATCCCGATTTGCTTGCACCAATCGTACATCGCAATATCGTCTTTACTCGGAGCATGGCGAATATCGACCAGTTGAATAATGAAGCGAAGCTCTTTCCGGTTTTTCAAATAGCCCTCGATCATTTTTCCCCATTGTTCCTTGATCGTCTTCGCTACCTTTGCATACCCATAACCCGGGAAGTCAACGAAGTAGAGCATTTGATTGACACGGAAATAGTTCAATGTCTGGGTTTTACCCGGACGAGAACTGATCCGGGCAAGCCCTTTGCGGTTCATCATTTTATTGAGCAAGGATGATTTCCCTACGTTGGAGCGTCCTACCAGCGCGATCTCATGGAGACCATCCGTAGGATACTGCTTCGGTCCAACCGCGCTGATAATAAACTCTGATGATGTTACTTTCATGCTTTGTCACCTACTGGCTGTTTAGTTAGCGCGTGACGCAGCACTTCATCTAAATGATCAACTGGATAGAATGACAGTTCACCGCGTACGCTCTCCGGGATATCCTCGATATCCTTCTCGTTGTCTTTTGGCAAAATGATCGTGGTTAAACCTGCACGGTGAGCAGACATGCATTTTTCTTTCAGCCCGCCAATTGGCAGTACCCGACCTCGCAATGTAATCTCCCCGGTCATCCCCACTTCTTTTTTCACAGGGATTTTCGTCAGGGCGGATACGAGTGCGGTTGCCATGGTAATCCCAGCAGAAGGACCGTCTTTTGGAATCGCCCCTTCTGGAAAATGGATGTGGATATCGTTCTTCTCGTGGAAGGACGGATCAATTCCCCACTGATCTGCATGGGAGCGAATATAGCTAAACGCAGCCTGCGCAGATTCCTTCATGACGTCACCCAGTTTCCCTGTCAGGGTGAGCTTACCTTTTCCAGGCAAAATGCTGACTTCTACATTCAGCGTATCTCCACCTGCTTGTGTCCAAGCCAGACCCGTAACGGAGCCGACTTGATCTTTTTTCTCCGCCAGTCCATAGCGGTAACGCGGTTTGCCAAGCAGTGTCTCCAATGTCTTTACCGTAACCACGACACGCTTCTTCTCCCCGCTCACGATCAGCTTGGCAGCTTTGCGGCATACGTTGGCTGCTTCGCGATTGAGGTTGCGAACACCCGCTTCTCGCGTGTACAAACGAACGAGCTTCAGCATCGCATCGTCGTTCATTTTCAGCTTATCTTTGCCCAGACCGTGATCCTGCATTTGCTTCGGCAAGAGGTAATCACGCAAAATGTTCAGCTTTTCCAATTCGGTATAGCTGGAAATCGAGATGACCTCCATCCGGTCCAAGAGCGGACGCGGAATCGTATCGAGACTGTTTGCGGTCGTAATAAACATGACGTTCGTCAAATCATAGGTCTCTTCGATATAGTGGTCACTGAATTTATCATTTTGGTTTGGATCGAGTACTTCGAGCAGCGCAGAAGCAGGGTCTCCACGGAAATCGGACGCGAGCTTGTCGATCTCATCCAGCAAAAAGACAGGATTAATCGTACCTGCTTGCTTCATTCCTTGTATGATTCGTCCTGGGAGAGCACCGACATACGTGCGGCGGTGTCCGCGAATTTCTGCTTCATCGCGTACTCCACCCAAGGAAATGCGAACGAAATTGCGACCGATTGCACGCGCTACGGAACGGGCCAGAGATGTTTTCCCGACACCCGGAGGGCCTACCAGACAAAGGATTGGTCCACGCATGGAGTTTACCAGCTTTTGTACTGCCAAATACTCCAAGACGCGCTCCTTCGGTTTATCCAAGCCGTAATGATCTTCATCGAGAACTTGCTGTGCATGATGAATATCCAGATTGTCTTCGGTCGTCTTCGCCCACGGCAGTGCAAACAAGGTATCGATATACGTACGGATGACTGAGCCTTCCGCAGAAGTCGCCGGCATCTTTTCCAGACGCTCGAGCTCCTTCTCAATCTTCGCTTTGATCCGCTCAGGAGCATCCGATTTTTCGAGCTGAGCACGCAGCTCATCTACTTCACCTTGGCGTCCGTCCTTGTCGCCCAGCTCTTTTTGGATAGCTTTCATTTGCTCACGCAGGTAATATTCCTTTTGCGTGCGCTCCATCTGTTTCTTCACGCGGTTGCCGATCTTGCGCTCCAGCTCTAGTACTTCGCGCTCGTTGTTCAAAATGGTTAAAAGAATTTCGAGACGTTCCTTGATGTTGGTCGTCTCCAAAATTTCCTGTTTGTCCTTCATCTTGAGTGGCAAATGCGAAGCAATCACATCTGCCAAACGTCCCGGTTCCTCAATGTCCTGCACAGAGGTTAGCGTCTCTGGAGAAACCTTTTTGGACAGCTTGATGTACTGCTCAAAGTGGCCCAGCAAGGAACGCATTAATGCTTCCACTTCGTTTTGCTCTGTTTTTTCATCTTGCAAATATGTAATCGACACGACGAAATAATCTTCCTGTTGAAGATACTCCTCGATCTTCGCGCGTTGCAAGCCTTCTACCAATACACGGATTGTCCCATTCGGCAGCTTCAGCATTTGTTTCACACGCGCAACGGTACCAATACTGTAAATTTGCTCAGCATCTGGCTCTTCTATATGGACCTCTTCCTGTGTCGCAAGCAAAATCTTGTTATCGTCTACCATGGCTTGCTCCAATGCGCGGATGGACTTTTCCCGTCCAACGTCCAAATGGAGTACCATTGTCGGATAAACAAGCAATCCTCGCAACGGGAGAAGCGGTAATTCTCGTTTACCGGAACGTTCGCCCAAGCGGATGCACCTCTCCTTGTTGATCTACCCTCTTACAAAGAGCCTTATAACAGACAAAAACGGCCCTCAAAGCCGTTTTTCAAACGCCCGCCCGGCCCCAAAAAACGAGACAAAAAAGATCTCGCAATCATTTTTTGTGGAGCTCGTTTCAGGCCGGGCAAGGCCTCAGGCTCTTTGCAAGCAGAAGCTTTTTTCCATTGTAGCGCAAACACAATCCGATGTCTAATCCGCGAGCATACCCGACTGTTACAGGGATAGCGGAGAGGAAGCGAGATCCTCTGCTGGGATTTGCAAAGTAAATCCCGTCGCCTCTTCTTCTTGCATAGTAGCTTGCGGTACAGCTAGCTCAATTACCTCAGTGACAGTTGACACTGGTATGATTTCGATCCCTTTCATGTCTGAAAAAATGCTTTGCCAGTTTTCCTGTGGAATGAGGACTCTGGTCGCTCCCGCTTGTTTGGCGGCCTCTACCTTCGCAACTACACCTCCAACTGGCTTTACCTTCCCATGAATACTGACTTCGCCAGTCATGGCCAGTAAATTATCGACAGGCTGATTAAAAATCGCCGAGTAGATCGCAGTAGCAATGGTAATGCCCGCAGAAGGACCATCAACAGGGATGCCTCCCGGAAAATTGATATGCAGATCGTAATCATACGGGCGGACGCCCATTCTGTTCAGGACAGTCAAAACGTTTTCGATCGATCCTTTTGCCATCGACTTCCGGCGGATCGTCCGGCTACGGCTGCCCATCTCCTCTTCCTCAGCCATTCCTGTCATCGCCATTCGACCTTGACCTGGAACAGCGGTGGGAGAAGCAGTCACTTCCAGCTCCATCACACTGCCCATGTTCGGACCGTACACAGCAAGACCGTTGACCAATCCGACCTGCGGTGTATCATGTACCTGCTTTTCTGGGCGAGGCGATTTTTGACTGCTGTGCATCACCCATTCCACATCGGCAGCCTGGATGTCATTGCGGTCTTCCGTCAAGGCAATTCCCGCAGCGATTTGCAGTGTATTGATCGCTTCACGTCCATTGGTCGCGTAGCGCTCGATCACGGAAACAGCACCATCTTCCATATTCATATTCATTTTAGGCACGGCCGTACGCACGATACTCCCAATTTCTCCAGCCTTCAATGGGCGGAAAAAGATTTCCAGGCAACGGGAACGAAGCGCAGCAGGCAGTTCTTCTGGTAGCCTTGTCGTCGCTCCAACCAGGCGGAAGTCGGCCGGCAAACCGTATTTGAAAACGTCATGAATATGCGAAGGAATTTGGTTATTTTCCTCGCTGTAGTAAGCACTCTCTAGCATGACTTTACGGTCTTCAAGAACCTTTAGTAACTTATTCATCTGCACAGGATGAAGTTCCCCTATTTCATCAAGAAAAAGCATGCCACCGTGCGCTTTCGTCACAGCGCCTGGCTTTGGCTGCGGAATTCCCGCCTGCCCAAGCGAGCCTGCCCCTTGATAAATAGGATCATGTACAGAGCCAATTAACGGGTCAGCAATCCCGCGCTCATCAAAACGAGCAATCGTCGCATCGATTTCAATAAACTTGGCATCAGAAGAAAACGGCGATAGCTGATTTTTCTTCGCTTCTTCCAGCACGACCCTAGCCGCTGCGGTCTTGCCTACACCAGGCGGTCCATAAATAATGACATGCTGTGGGTTGGGACCACACAAAGCGGCACGCAACGCACGAAGCCCATCTTCTTGTCCTACAATTTCTTCCAAAGTCGCTGGTCTTGTTCTCTCTGACAGAGGCTCAGTCAATGCAACCATTCTCATTTTACGAATAGAATCAAGATCCTTACGCGATTCCTTTTCGGTTGAGGTTTTCGTGTTTCTCTGCGCTCGCAGCAAGTTCCAAAAGTAGGTGCCGATCACGATACCAACAACCACTTCAATGACAGCAATGACCAATGTCGTATAGTCCATATGCAGTCCCTCCCATGCGTCTTCGCTTGCGGTCAACTTTTGTCCCCCGAAGAGAGGGGAACACGTTCCTGACCGTTTTGTGCATATGTAAAGCTTCTCTTGAACGATATCAAGTAGTATTGCCCCGCAAGCGTAGACATAAACCAACAACAAAAAAACCACCTCGCCTATAACGAGATGGTTTGTGTAGACAATACTTATGCTGTTTCTTCGTGCAATTCCTGGCCTTCTTTGGTCAACAATTGCGGCTTCACTTTGTCGCGAACCGTTTCTTCGGTAATCACGCACTTGTTGACGTCTTCTCTGGAAGGAAGCTCATACATCATATCGAGCATGATTTGTTCGATAATCGCACGCAGGCCGCGCGCACCAGTGTTGCGCTTAATCGCTTCTTTCGCGATTTGCATGAGCGCACCGTTATCGAACTCCAGCTCAACACCGTCGAGACTCAGCAGTTTTTGGTACTGTTTCACCAAAGAGTTTTTCGGCTCTGTCAGGATACGCACGAGCGTCTCCTCATCCAGCGGCTCCAAGGTAGCCAGCACTGGCAAACGACCGACGAACTCCGGAATCAGACCAAATTTCAGCAGGTCTTCCGGCAAAATGTATTTCAGGTATTCTCCGGCTTTCAGATCGCCTTTTACGCCATCGCCGAAGTCTGCACCGAAACCGATGACTTTTTTACCCAAACGACGCTTGATAATCTGCTCGACGCCATCAAATGCACCGCCGCAGATGAACAAAATGTTCGACGTGTCGATTTGGATGAACTCTTGGTGAGGATGCTTGCGTCCGCCTTGTGGTGGCACACTCGCAACGGTCCCCTCCAAAATTTTCAAAAGCGCTTGTTGAACGCCTTCACCAGATACATCACGCGTGATGGATGGGTTTTCCGATTTGCGGGCTACCTTATCAATCTCGTCGATGTAAATGATTCCTTTTTCAGCCTTCTCAACATCATAGTCAGCAGCCTGGATGAGCTTGAGCAAGATGTTTTCAACATCTTCACCCACATAGCCTGCCTCTGTCAGAGAAGTTGCGTCCGCAATCGCGAAAGGTACATTCAGAATGCGCGCCAATGTTTGCGCGAGCAACGTTTTTCCGCTACCAGTCGGACCGATCAGCATGATGTTGGATTTTTGCAGTTCCACATCCTCGATCTTCGCCCCGGAATTAATCCGTTTGTAGTGGTTGTACACCGCTACAGACAAGGACTTCTTCGCCATATCTTGACCGATCACATAGTCGTCCAAGATTTTGCGAATTTCCACTGGCTTTGGAATTTCTTTCATATCGATTTCTTCTTCAGTACCCAGTTCTTCCTGTACAATTTCATTGCACAGTTCGATACATTCGTCACAAATGTAAACACCAGGACCAGCTACCAGCTTGCGCACCTGTTCCTGGGACTTGCCGCAGAAGGAACACTTCAGTTGGCCTTTGTCGTCGTTAAACTTAAACATGCGCTTCACCTCACAACGGGTCAGTTTTTGCGTTCGATAATAGAGTCAATCAATCCGTAGGCCTTTGCTTCTTCTGCGCTCATGAAATTATCGCGATCTGTATCTTGCTCTACGCGTTCATAAGGCTGACCTGTCCGCTCAGACAAAATCTCATTTAGCTGGCGCTTCGTTTTCATAATCCATTCCGCATGAATGCGGATGTCTTCTGCTTGCCCACGCACACCACCGAGCGGTTGGTGAATCATTACTTCGGCATTTGGCAGAGCGAAGCGCTTGCCTTTTGCACCAGCAGCCAACAGGAAAGCACCCATGCTGGCAGCCATGCCCACACAAATCGTGGACACATCCGGTTTGATGTACTGCATGGTGTCATAGATGGCCATTCCTGCTGTAACAGAACCACCTGGAGAGTTTATGTATAGCGATATGTCTTTGTCCGGATCTTCTGCCTGCAAGAAAAGCAGCTGAGCAACAACAAGATTGGCGATTTCATCATCAATCTCGGTGCCCAAGAGAATAATCCGGTCTTTCAGGAGGCGCGAGTAAATATCATAGGAGCGCTCGCCCCTGCTTGTTTGCTCGATGACCATAGGGATTAACATTATGTATTTTCCTCCTTTGCCGAAAAAAGTCAATGGTGGAAAAACAAGGCACGATACACTCGTGCCTTGTGGTCTTGACAGCCAGCGCTCAGGGTTAGCCTGCCCACTGACCAATCATGCGTTCTTCTAAGCTTATGCTGTTACTTTGCTTTCTGCAACCAGCAAATCTACTGTTTTGCGAGTTTGCACATCGCGGTACAGAGCAGCCATGCCATCTTGTGCGGAGAAGATTTTGCGCAGCTCGTCTGCTGGGCGGCCGTATACGCCAGCCAGTTTCTCGAGTTCTGCAGTTACATCTTCTTCTGTTGCTTCGATGTTTTCTGCTTTGCCGATTGCTTCCAAAGTCAAGGAAGTGCGAACGCGGGATGTTGCGTCTGCACGCAATTGATCACGCAGTTGGCTCTCATCCATGCCGGAGAACTGGTAGTACAGTTCCAGCGTCATGCCTTGGTATTGCAGACGTTGACCAAATTCATTTACCATTTGATCCAATTCATGCTCAACCATTACTGCTGGCAAATCGATCTCAGCGCTTTCAGCTGCTTTCAGAACGAGTTGCTCACGAACATATTGATCTTTTTCTTGCGCTGTTTTTTCTTCGAGTTTTTTCTTGGTGTCTGCTTTCAGCTCTTCCAGCGTGTCGAACTCGCTCACGTCTTTGGCAAACTCATCATCCAAAGCAGGCAGGTTTTTGCGCTTCAGGCTGTTCAGCTTTACTTGGAATACCGCTTCTTTACCAGCGAGGTTAGGAGAGTGGTATTCTTCAGGGAAAGTTACGGTAATTTCTTTTTCTTCGCCGATGTTCAAGCCAGCCAGTTGCTCTTCGAACCCTGCGATGAAAGTACCGGAACCCAGTTCCAGAGAGTAATCTTCCGCTTTACCGCCTTCAAAAGCTACTCCGTCTTGGAAGCCTTCGAAATCGATTACAGCGATATCGCCTGTTTGTGCTGCGCCTTCTTCTACTGCAACGAGCTCAGCATGACGCTCTTGCATACGCTTCAGTTCAGCGTCAACGCTCTCTTCAGTTACAGAGAAGTCTTTATCTTCGATGGACAGACCTTTGTAGTCGCCCAGCTTCACTTCAGGCTTCACAGTTACAGTCGCTTTGAAGATCAGGTTTTTCCCTTGTTCCATTTGCGTTACGTCTACTTCTGGACGATCTACTGGCTCGATACCAGCTTCACGAACAGCTTGTCCGTATGCAGTTGGAAGCAGAATGTCAAGAGCGTCTTGGTACAAAGATTCTACACCAAAACGGGATTCGAACATTTTGCGTGGTACTTTTCCTTTACGGAATCCTGGAACTTGAACTTTTTGAACCACTTTTTTAAACGCTTGATCCAATGCTGCGTCTACTTGCGTAGCATCTACTTCAATCGTCAGGACTCCCTGGTTATTCTCTACCTTTTCCCAATTTGCTGCCACGTAAACTTCCCCTCCTAAATCGAATCAACAGAACATCGCCAGCCGCGCCATGGTATCTTCGCAGGCTCGGATGATAATATTCTAGCCATTATAACCATTCTAGTATAGCACAAATCTTTTAGTTTTCAAGAAGACCTCATTGGTCGACGAACAGAATAGTTCCCTCCCAATTGTGGAACCGGGTTGCCTAAATGATCATAAAACGCCACGGATATGTAAACTTCTGTCGGACTCGTTCCTGTCTCTTCTAAAAGAGCATATGTCGGTACGTGAAAACCTCGCGGCATTTGCAAGCTGCCCGGATTCAGAAACAAGATGTCTCTCTCGACGCCACAGACAGGTACATGAGAGTGACCGAATACAACTACATTTGCTCCTACCTCTTCTGCACGGTAATGAAGGCGCAGAAGAGAGCCTTTCACTCCGAAAAGATGCCCGTGCGTTTGCAGGATGTGAAGGTCGCGCCATTCGGTCTCTTGCTCAGTCGGCACCTCTTGTGTCGAATCGCAATTGCCTCGGACAAGCGTCATGTTGGAAAACGGCTCGCGCTTATGGTCGACACAAAAATCGCCACAATGCAAAATTTTTTCGACATGATGTCGGTTGACGACCTGGCTTACTTCCCGAACCAAGCCGTGGCTATCGCTCATGATGAGAATTCCCATCACGCCTCACTCTCCTGTTTTCTCTCTTGTCTACTTGATGACTTCAAGCAGCTGCTGCATGGCACGAGCGCGGTGGCTGATCTGGTTCTTTTCTTCTGGCATGAGTTCAGCCATCATTTTGTCCATCGATGGAATGTAGAATACCGGATCGTATCCGAAGCCGTTTGTCCCTTTTGGCTCACGCGCGATCACACCCTCACAAGCGCCAGTGGCAATGATTGGCTCCTCGCCAGGAATCACCAACGCCAACGTACAACGAAAGCGGGCTGTGCGTTCCTCTGTCGACACCTCTTCCAGCTCTTTCAACAATTTACGCCAATTCTGCTCGTCTGTTGCATCTTCCCCGGCAAAGCGTGCGGAGTAAACCCCTGGGCGTCCTTCCAGCGCATCTACTTCCAGACCAGAATCGTCACCGAGGGCTGGCATTTTCAAGTATGTAGAGATTTCGATTGCTTTTTTCAGCGCGTTTCCTTCGAAGGTGTCCTTGTCTTCTACTACCTCGGGCACACCGTCAAATTCAGCGAGGCTAATTCCTTCCCAGCCAGCATCTGCGAACAGCCTGTTGAATTCTTTCACTTTTCCTTGGTTACGTGTTGCAAGAACGACTTTTTTTCGATTAGGCATGACTTTCCTCCGCTACTGATTGTGCAAAAGAGAGCGAAACATCAGCGAGCGCCTCTTTTTGACTGTTAATCAAGTTGTCAATGCCAACTTTTGCAAGGGCAATCATTTCTTGTAGCTGTTCAGGTGAAAACGGAGCATCCTCCCCTGTTCCTTGCAGCTCGACAAACTTTCCTTTTCCCGTCATGACGACATTCATGTCGACAATCGCTGTAGAATCCTCTTTGTAGTTGAGATCGAGCACTGCTTCCTCGCCGACAACCCCTACTGAGGTCGCTGCCAGGAAGTCATTGAGCGGCAACTGCTTCCAGGTGCCACTATCCACCAGCTTTTGCATCGCGTCTACCATTGCCACGAAGGCTCCGGTAATCGAAGCTGTCCGCGTACCTCCGTCTGCCTGAATGACATCGCAATCCAGCCAAATGGTGCGTTCACCCATTGCTTCAAGGTTCACAACGGATCGCAGAGCACGTCCGATCAGACGCTGAATCTCCATTGTGCGTCCACCGACTTTTCCTTTGGACGACTCACGCGCGTTGCGGGTCGCTGTTGCTCGGGGAAGCATGGAATACTCGGCTGTGATCCAGCCCTTCCCGCCACCACGCATAAAAGGCGGCACCCGGTCCTCCAAAGTCGCCGTACAAATCACCTTTGTGTCTCCGACTTCAATTAGGCACGATCCTTCTGCGTGTTTAATGTAATTGCGCGTAATGGTTACAGGACGCAATTGATCATGGGCACGGCCATCCACTCTCATTCCAAGTTCCTCCTAAATCACTTTGTTACACTCCGCTCATTATACCAGAGGCGGGAAACGATCTGCCACTGCACAAACGTCTCTTCCTTATTTACGTTAATTGCAAATATTCTTGAATAAAAATTTCAAGCAGACATCGGTTGCTCCTTGGCGGCTGGAGGACTGTAAGCGCTGGTGACAAGCAAGCAAGTGGCGAACAAAAACCACGCTCGTTAATACGGGCGTGGCTCGTTCCTTACATCTGTATGGGATTGAGCTGAACCGGGCGGCTCACTGGCTTGGTAAACTCACCACTGGCTAGCGGTTTTCCTTCCACCAGCAGCTGCACTTGCTTGGCTCCTGTCGTTTCTGTCAATGACAAGACCAGTGATTGCAGAGCTTCTGGGCTCGCTTCCTTACCATCGTCATACTTGAGGATGTCACTGCTCAAATTGACTGTCACCAACTCTTTTTCCTGCTTCACATCCAGAACACGTGTCGTACGCAGCAAGGAACTAAAGAGCTGAGACCCTTGTTTCGGTCCTTTGATCAACTCTTCAACGGTTGCCTTGGCAATGTCAGCCGTTTCAGGAACCAGGCGAGTGACTGGGACATAATACGTACGTGTATCATCCAGCTGTCCTTGGAAATAAACCGTTATGCTGGAGGTATCTCCTGGTACCGCCCCATCGCCCAATTCGAGATTGACTCCTTGATTCCGGTCTAATAGCGTTATCGGTGTTTTGGCTGCTGGCATTTCCGTCAACGGCGTTCCGTTCACCCAAATTTGCACAGTCTTGACGTTGCTAAATTCCGTCAACGCCCGGGTGACTGCATCGACAATTTTCTTCTCGTCTTTTTCCTCGTACGTTTTGAAGTCTTTGGAAAAATCGACAGTGGCTATGCCATTTTTAATGACAAGTCCTTTTACTTCTGTCCCTTTCGGCAAGACAGCGGAGAAGCCACCCTGGAGCATGCTCTCTACCGGACCACCTTTTACCATGTAGCTCAATACTTGTTTGGCAGGACCTTCTGATTTCGGAAGAGTCATCGAGACAGGAACGATGTATCCGTTAGCATCCTGCAAATACACCATTCTCTCTCCAGTCTCCTGAACGACCGGTTGTGCACCTTCTTTTGCAGCATCCGGGGTCGGCGTGCCGTTTGGCAAATCAACTGATACCTCTGACTGTGGTGGTGCATCAATACGAATCGTTTCCTTTTCCGGGCCAAAGAGACCGCAGCCCGACAAAAGCACTGCGCTAACCCCCAGCACGGCCGTCATTTTCCCGATGTGCCTTATCTTCATTACCCCAGCCTCCTCCAGACACTTTGTACTACCATGTATACGAGCTAGGCTTGGGTTTATGCGTTGAAAGTTTGTCTCGCTAGACAAGGTCTTCCATCAGGGATGGACGGTTTTTTCCAATGAGTTGTGCCGGACGTTCACTTTGCAATCCAGCCATTCTTCTGCAATGGTCCGGAATTTGTGGGCGTCCCCACTCGTCACAAACAGATGTTCCGGACGCTCTATTTGCTTGCTTTCGGCGTCCGTCGCAATTTGCAGGGACAATTCTCGCGCTGTCTCTTCTGCGGAGTTGATCAAGCGTACTCGATCTCCCATCACTTCCGAAATGACCGGTGCGAGCAACGGATAGTGTGTACAACCCAAAATTAACGTGTCCAAATCTTCGTGCAAGAACGGGGCGAGCGTTTCTTTTACGACTCTTCTTGCTTCCTCCGAGTTCGCCATGTGGCTCTCCACCAGTGGCACAAATGCGGGACAAGCCATGCCTGAGACGTGCAGATCCGGTTGAATCCGTAAAAGCGCACGCTCATACGCCTTGGTACGAATGGTCGTTTCTGTCCCGATGACACCGACCCTTCCGTTTTTCGTCACTTGTACAGCCGCACGTGCCCCTGGCTCAATCACCCCAATGACGGGCAGTGGCAAATCCTCCATCGCTTCCTCCAGCACGACGGCAGTCGCAGTATTACAGGCGATCACCAATGCTTTTAACGGTGTACGCATCACATAATCGATCATTTGAAAGCTGTAGGCACGAATCTCTTCCGGCGATTTGGAGCCATACGGACAACGGGCATTATCGCCTACATAAACAATCCGTTCTTCGGGTAGCTGACGCATGACTTCCTTCGCAACAGTTAATCCTCCCACTCCTGAATCAATAACGGCAATCGCTCGTTCTCTACTCATGCTAATGTGTCTCCCCTGTTGAAATGAATATAGTACAGCATACCACTCAAACATTTGTGCTACTACCATATGCGGAGATGAAATTTCTTGTACTCCGCAAATGTCGCACCTTCTCTAGGCGCCTTTCATAATGTGGGGAGAGATGATGTGCCCACGAGGAGGAGAATCTTTTGGTAGAAGAAGCCAAGAATTTGTTGGACTGGAGCCAATGGGGCCGACAATGGATCGAGCATTTGCGAAGACATAAGACCCTCAACCGAGAATTCGAACGGCATCTGCACAAATTCGAAGAAACATTTACAGTGATCGGAAGGCAAGCATCGAAGCTTGATTCGACAATAGAAAGCGACGAACTCCCTGCCCTCATCACTCGCGCAGAACAGGTGCAGGAGCAATTCCATCACTTTTTACGACTGGCTCAGTTGAGTGAAGATGAGCATCTGGAAGGAGAGGTGAGGGAACCTGTTCAGGAATCAATGAATGCACAGCCAGCGGTGGCGGAAGAAGTACAAGTGCCTGTAGAGCCAGAACCCGTTTCCTATCCCGGTGCACGTGAGCCAGTCCGTGCGGCACGCCCCGTGGCTGTCGGCCGACATACCCTCCCGCCGCTCCCTTATGCCTACAACGCTTTGGAGCCATACATCGATGAAGCTACCATGCAAATCCATCACAACAAGCTACACCAAAAGTATGTAGACGATCTCAATACAGCAGAGCGGAAGCTAGCAGAGGCGCGAGAAAGTGGCAACTTCGATCTCGTACGCCATTGGGCACGCGAGCTAGCCTTTAATGGGGCCGGTCATTACTTGCATACGATCTTTTGGCCATCCATGAGTCCAAATGGGGGTGGCACTCCCTCCGGTGATCTCGCAGCGGCAATCAATCGGTATTTCGGTTCGTACGACGCCTTTAAGAGACAATTTAGTCAGGCGGCAGAAAAGGTAGAAGGTCCTGGGTGGGCAATCCTCGTTTGGTCCCCACGAGCACATCATCTAGAGATTCTAACAGCCGAAAAGCACCAGAACCTGTCACAATGGGATGTGATTCCGCTACTGGCTCTGGACGTATGGGAGCATGCCTATTTCCTGGCGTATCAAAACCAGCGAGACAAGTATGTAGAAAACTGGTGGAATATCGTCAACTGGCCATATGTGGAAGAGCGATTCGAGAAAGCACGAAAACTGCGCTGGGAGCCGTATTAACTTGTATCTCCCCTTCATTGACAAACCCCCTCGTCATCCCAAATGACAGGAATGAGAGGGGGCTTTTGCTGGCTAAGCTTATTCGTTATACGGGACAAATTCGATCTTTTGCACCTTGACCGGATTTTGGATGGGCTTGGCGTTCTCATCTGTTTTCTGGGCAGCGATCTTGTCTACGACTTCCATCCCGGAAAATACATGACCAAAAACAGTGTGGCGATTGTCGAGGTAAGCTCGTCCGCCAATTTCTTTATACTTCGCTTCTGCATTCAACGGCAGCGCCGACAAATCGAGATACTCCTGATCTACCTTGGGGCTCTGTACAATATAGAAATGTGTGCTGTTCGTATTTGGTCCCGCGTTCCCCATACTGAGCGCTCCTCTGAAGTTGAACAGATCTCGGCTAAACTCGTCCTCAAAAGACTCTCCGTAAATACTCGGCAGCTCCTTCCCATCCGGCCCTTTCAAATCTCCTGCCTGAATCATGAAATCGTTGATCACACGGTGAAATATCATATTGTTGTATTGCCCTTTTTTCGCCAGAGTCTTAAAGTTTTCCACCGCTTTTGGAGCTTTGTTCGGGAACAGTCTCAGCTTGATCACACCGGCATCAGTCGTGATCACGCATATTTCTTCGCCTTTGCGTGGCTTCTCCAACTGAATCAGCTTCACATCTGACACATCGATGCCAGAGTCCTGCCAAATGACGCCCCACGCCTTCCAGTTCACCGGGTCTGTCCCGAGTCTGGCCAAGCCAAGATAATCCGTTTTTTCAATGGCCTTGTTATCTGCGGTATACCCGACGTATTTAAATTTCACAATCGCGCGGTAGTTATTGTAGGCATCCTCTTTCGTGACGGTGTACAGCTTGTCCACTTTTGCTTCGATCACCTGAATGTTTTTGTATTTCGCCAATCCTTCCACATAGGTTTTCATCGCAAAATTCGTCATGGAGTCACCTACTACCAGCTTTGCTACCTCAGCAGGTTTGGATCGTTGCTTCACCAGTGATGCGATGAAATCATTTACTTCCTGCTTATCTCCCCCATGTGGGCGGAACTGGTTGACCTGAACTTCGTTACGATAGTCATGAATAGGGTTTGCAGCAGCATGTTGGACAAAAGTCGGACTCAGTAACGGGATCGCAATACTTGCAACGACTGCCAGAGAAACGAGTTTTTTCATTCTTTCCGCCCCCACTAAATTAGAAGATTTTTACACAAGAATAGTATAGCCTAATCTGATTTCAATTGACGATAACATTTTTAATATTCAGTCATTAACGTTGTGCGTATGTAGCTTGTCATCTATCCCTTTCAGATCCATAGATTCCTTCATAGATTGGAATCATCATGCAAAAAAGAGGAGCTATCCTATGGCGAATGAACGGAACGATCCAGAAAAAGGTGCAGACAAAGACAAGCTATATGCAGATGAAATCAAGATCGAAGCAGAGAAAGTGGAAATGAAGGTTGAAAAATTCACCGTGCCATCTGAATCAGGTAGCACAAACTGCTTTCAAGATTTACGGAAGAAACTGAAGCGACTACAAGGACAGTTTATTTCCCTGACGCTCTTGGGTTGTTGTGACTCCATACAAGGAAGTGTTTTCCGAGTCGATAAAGGCAGTGTGATTCTTACTGGGGATTTTGGCACACGTATGATCCCGATTTGTGCGATCAGTTCCATCGATGCTTGTCGGGTATTCGCTTATGTAACGAATTCAGGTACTCTCGACAACCTTGGTAATACCGTTTCCGTTATCAATACAGCCACTGATACCGTGGTTAACACCATCACCGTAGGCAATGCACCGAATGGAGTAACCATTACTCCAAATGGAACAAGAGTTTATGTGGCAAATCAATATGATGACACCGTTTCCGTCATCGATACCGAAAGCAATACGGTAATCGATACGATTCAGGTTGTCAGTCTTCCTTTTGGAATAGCAATTGGTAATACGCCAGCTGGTACTAGAGCGTACGTGGCGAATTCAGGTGATAATAGTATCTCCGTCATTGATGTGAATCCGAATTCTCTAACATTCAATACTGTCATTACTACCATTACGAAGGGAGTCGGGAATTCACCTAGTGATGCAGATCTTACTCCTGATGGAAGAAAAGTATATGTACCTAATAACCTGAGTAATAACGTATCCGTCATCAATACCATAACCAACACCATCATCACTTCCATTCCAGTAGGTAACCTACCAAATGCGGTAGCCGTCGGACAGGTGTGTAGCATGATATGATTCACCTCCCCACTCGCAACCTTGTTTCTTGATAAAATGAAAAAACCGTCGTATTTCGGTTAAACCGAGTTCGACGGTTTTTCTGTTTTTTTCCATAAAATCTGTTGCGTCTTTTTGCACCCCTCCCCCGTCTAACCCATGTAAACTTCATGAAGCTACAACTAAAAACAATCAATCATGACGGCCATATGCCATATAAGGGAGAGACATACCATGAATAAAAAAACCATCACTGTATTTGCTGCTTCTATTTTGACTTGCTCTGTTTTTGTTGGAGCTCTCGGCACTACTTGGGCTAACCAAGCTGCTATCCCAGTAACCACGCAGCAAGAAACAAAAGCAAACGAAGCTGCCAAGCAAACTATGTTCCGGAATATCAAACTAGCAGAACCTGCTCTACTGTACACCTTACAAGGGGAAGCGAGTGTTTTTGAAGGAACATACCAATACGCAGTCAAGCAAGGGAAGCACGTCTTGGCAAAAGGATTCGGCACAGCTTCAATAGGTGGCCCGGAATGGGGAACTTTTGCGCAAACGATTAAGATTCCAACAAGCGAACTGATCGGAAACGAGCCATTGATGCTCGAGATGTTTGAAATCAACCAAGAGAACGGCGCGATCATCAACAAGCTTTCCATTCCACTAGATAGCTCCGATAAAGTAAAAAACAATAACGTATTTCGTAACCTGAAGCTTGCGGCAACATCTGTCGTGTACAAAGTATCCGGCGAAGCTAGTGTTTTCGAAGGCACCTATCAATATGCCGTGAAGCAAGGCGAACAAGTAATTGCCAAAGGCTTTGGAACAGCATCGAAAGGCGGCCCGGAATGGGGTGAATTCTCTCAGGAGATTGTCATTCCGCTGAGCAATCTATCTAAAAATAAGCCAAGCACCCTCGAACTGTTTGAAATCGATCAAGAAAGCGGCGAAATGAAAAATAAAATGGTACTTCCATTGCAGCAAGGATAAAAAGGATCTACGCTCCCGCAGTGTGTCTCGCGCTGCGGGATTATTTTCGAGAAGTAAGGAAGAACCTAACGTATTCAGTAAGGAGGGTGTGCAGCATCGTGAATCAAACTGAACTGGCACAAAGAGCCATTTCCGGTGATGAAGACAGCTTTACTCTTCTGATCCAAGAGAATAGAGAAAAAATATATCGCATGGCTTTTACTTATGTACGAAACAAGGAAGACGCGCTGGAAATTGTGCAGGAGACTGTCTACCGCGCCTTTATCTCCGTACACAAATTGAAGCAGCCGCAATATTTTCAAACCTGGCTGACCAAAATTGCCGTCAACTGCGCCTTGGATCACATACGCAAAGCAAAAAAAGTCGTTTATATGGATAAAGAACATGAAGGCAGCTACGAGCAGAAACCGCGGGAAGATGTCATCGACTTGCATGATGCCTTGGGCCAACTCGATGAAAAATCCAGAACGGTCATTATGCTGAGATATTTCGAAGACATGCCCATCAAGGACATTGCCGATGTGCTAGACATACCCCTCAGTTCCGTAAAGTCGATCATTTACCGCGGACTGGAGAAATTGAAAGTGAACATTGGGGAGCGTGAATCTCTTGGATAAAAAGCTGGACGATTATAAACAAGCCTATCACGATATTGAAATTCCCGAAGAGTTGGCGGCAGTCACCGAGCAAGCCATAGAACGTGGCAAGCTGCATCGAAAACGCGTGAAAGCAAGAACTCGTTGGGTAAAGCACGCTGGCGTAAGCGCAGCTGCTGTTTTTGTTCTTTTCACGGTCAGCGTGAACACGATGCCCGCTTTTGCAAGTGCTTTGGAAAACGTACCTGGTCTGGGCAAGCTGGTGAAAATATTACAATTCAATAAAGGCAGTGCAGGCGGCGGTACTCCTCAGGATGCCGTAGATGTTAGCTTCATTACGGTACAGAACCAAGGAGACCGGGAAAGCATCATCTTGAACTTTACCCAGGATAATGAGGTACAGCAGAACGCCAGCTCCTTCCACGTAAGTTTTACAGAATATCCGAATACGATGACGTTTGCTGTTGGCGGTGCGAGAAGATTTTCGGCTGTCAAAGATTTCGAGACATTGAAGCAAAGCCCGTATATCGAAGACGCCTACGAGATCATTTCATTGGACGATTCTCTGGTGCGGTTTAATGTGACTTTTAAAGAAGCGATTGCTTATGAAGTGAAAGAGTATAAGGAACCCGCACAGGTTGTGATCACGATTTCGCCAGTAGAAGTATCGCCAGAAAAGCAGCAGCCTGTGTACGCGGTGCGCACTGCTTCCGTGCCGTATGGAGAGACGCTCGGGGCTATGGAGGAATCTCTGCTGGTCGCGGACAATATGCGGGTATTGAAGGACAAGCAAGGTGGATACTTTGTCGAGGCCGGGTACTATCGGACGGAAGCGGAGGCTCAGGAGAAAATGAAGCAGTTAAAGCATGAGTTTGGGGTTGTAGAGCCGCTGTTCGTGGAGAAGAGAGAGTATTTGGAGGTGCCTGGGGGGATTGTGGCGAGGTAGGATTCCCCTCCCCCTTCCCTCTTATCAATCGTCAGATTATTCTGGGAGGATAGAAAAGCTGTGAACATGATAGAAAAGTTCCTAGCGACTCTATATAATAAGCTCTCAAGAGCGCTCTTTTTTGTTTTCTAGTTTGAATCGGGAGGTTTCATGATGAATACCAAAACTGTTGTTTATGAAGCCAGCTATCGTGATCAATTGGTAGATATTTGGTATCGTGCTGTTTGCCGTACTCACCATTTTTTGACGAAAGAAGATATTGAGTTTTATAAAAACATGGTAAAAAATGAAGCACTATCTGCCGTTGAGATATGGATGGAAGTAAACGAAAAGAAAGAGCCTGTAGGCTTTATTGGCCTCGATGGAACGAAAATCGAAATGCTTTTCGTTGATCCAGAATACCACGGAAAAGGGATTGGCAGCAGATTACTCGAACATGCGGAACGCAAGTATGGCCCTAATCTGAAAGTAGATGTCAACGAGCAAAACGAAGGCGCTCACGCTTTCTACAAACGGTATGGGTTTGTGCAAACAGGACGATCTGAACTGGATGGTTCCGGAAGGCCGTTTCCTTTGCTTCATTTGGATTTACAACGTTAATTTTCGTTTGTTCAAAAAACAAGACTGTCTCCTGTAGTAGAATTCTCTACTTGCGAGACAGTCTTGCTCTACTTATTTGCCTGAAAAACTACCAAGGGCATTCACACAAAGGGCCATTTCTTACGCACCCTTTTTGGCATCCTGCAAACGCACTTGCTCCGAGCTTTTGAAGTAATTTCTTGAACATGCTTATCACCTCTTTTTTACATAATTTGTATCATCAGGAATATAATACAATACTTATATGAAAATTGAAAGCGTTTTCTGAAATTTCAAGAAGTAATATTTTTGTCGCTTCTTCTACTATTCTCTTCTGCTGCTTCCATTTTGTTAATGAATGTCCCGAGTACCTTTAATACTTGAAACAGGACAACCAAAATCGCAATGACCGTCACCCATAATACCGCAAACCCAATCACCCAGCCTGTAGACATGTTCATCCCTGCCTTTTTCGCAAAATATGTTGGAACGTACTGATTTCTCCGCTAATAGCCATGAGCAGTGAGATGCACACACTCGAAAAGAAGATAGCGATTACCCAGTTAGCAATTCCGAAATGGCCAGATAATACATAATGGTCAACACTCGCCCACCCCCCGCTCCATTGACCTACATAGACGGCCATACTGATGAATACAAGGTTACGCAAAACGAGCTTCCACGATAAAAAATGGTTTCCCGCCATTCCGCCGCATCCGCATGAAATCTTCTTTCTGCCTCTTGCTAGATTGATACTGATCGCAAGTGTGTACGCCCCCAGCAACAAAACCGCCAAGGACAGTCCCAGCGTTGTAAAAAGACCGATCAACAAGGAAATCGCTACAGCGGCTTGCAGCACCAGATCCATATACGTAAAGCTTTTTGACCACGAATAAGGTATGATCTGATAGGCGCGCACAATGGACAAATGCGTGCCCATATCGATTATTTTTGATACAAACGTGCTGAGAAATAAAAAGGCGAGAATCAGCCGAAACAGCAGACCAAGCTCTTCCATAACACCCCTCCTACGTTACGCAAACCATTTCGCCTGCATGCGGTACATACGCGAATATTCTCCGTTTGCATCCATTAGCTCATCATGATGCCCTACTTCGATCAGCTGACCTTGCTTCATGACAAAAATCCGATCCGCCATTCGTGCTGCAGCCATCCGATGGGAAATAAAAATCGCCGTCTTGTTCTGTGTGAGAGAATCAAACTGCTGAAATACTTCCAGCTCTGCCTGCGGATCAAGTGCAGCCGTAGGCTCGTCCAGAATAAAAATCTCTCCTCTTCTGTACAAAGCCCGAGACAAGGCTATCTTCTGCCACTGTCCGCCTGACAGGTCTTCGCCGTCCTGTAGCGTCCGACCCAAAATCGTATCGTATCCACTGGGAAGCTTGCGTATAAAGGTATCTGCACCGGTTTCAACCGCTACTTGTCTCATCTGCGCGGGATTGATTTCCTGCGTCACTCTCCCAATGGTGATGTTCTCTCCAGCAGTGAAATTGTACCGAATGAAGTCTTGGAAAATGACCGTAATATTTCGTTGCAGGTCGGAAATATCGAGCTCATGAATCGACTGATTGTCAAACAGAATATTACCCGAATGGATCGGATAAAGCCCCATTAAGCATTTGACGAGCGTCGTTTTTCCTGAGCCATTATCGCCAACAATCGCAATACGCTCCCCCGGCTTAATCGTAAAGGAAACTTCATTGATCACATTGCGCTCCATTTTGGGATAGCAAAACGAAACCCGGTCAAACGTAATACCAGATTGCAGCTTCGTGGGAAACTCAGCTTTTCCAGTGAGCTGCGGAATCGTTTTATCCTCATATTCCAGAAAGTCAAACAGATCAGCGATGTACAAGCATCTGTTGACGATATGTGCGAGGTTAAAGGTCATGAGCGAAAGTAGCTGCTGCGTATTCTGTACCGCTTGTGCAATGGCTACAAAATCCCCTACCTTTAGGGCGCTCGCACGAAGTAGCGATACGACCAATCCCAAGCAGCCAATATACATCGAGGAGGTAAAAATCCCTGAGAGAATCAGTGCTTTTTCCCTGCGGTGGAGCAGACGAAGTACCTCTTTCATATTTTTCAAATACAGTCGAGACCATCTGCCTAGCAAAAAGTCCTTTAGCTGAAACAGTCGGACCTCTTTTGAGCTGTCGCGCTCATTCAGGATTGAACTGATATAAGAAGCTTCGCGTATCTCTGGCGTCTGGAGCCTTGCGAGAAAGTATTCCGACATACCAAATTTGATTTGGACAATGAGCAGCGGGATCACAGCTAGCAAGCTCATCACTGCCAATCCCCAGTGAATGCTAAGCAAAAACACCGCATAGGAAATCAGAGTAATCAGATTTTTCCCGAGATCCAACACCCTTTCCACTGGGTCCAGAAAGCGTTCCCCCATTGCCTCTGCCCGGATGCGGTGATGGTGATTGTAAAATTCCGGATCATCGAAATAAGAGAGCGGAACAGATGCTGCCTTCTTTGCTACCATATGCTCCAAATGATATTCCAGTCGTTGCTCCGTGTGGGCATCGAGAATGCGCAAGACCGTTTCCAACGCATTGGTCACCAGCGTCACGGAAAACAATCCCGCAAGCAGCCATAGCAATGGCTGGTAATTATCCGTCTGATCTAACGCAATGGCTGTAACCTCGTTCACCATTTCTTTCATGATCCAGATCGTAGCCAACGGGGAAAATGCCAGGATGATTCTGAGGGCAATGGAACAAATGAGCCATAGCTTGCCATGTGCCCAAATCAATCGAACCGTTTTTGTAAAATAGGAACGCGTCATACTGCCTCACCTGCTAGCGCCAGGAGCTTATTTTTGGTTTCCACGGCGGTTATTGGTTTGGCACGAATGACGTCCTGTTCGTCGATCACAAAAACGCTTGGGAAATGATTGATCTGGTAGGTTTCAAGCATCGGTTCGTTGCCAATCAGTACAGGGATGCCGGATATGTTGTTTTCTCGCAGCCATTGGGAAGTCGATATGTGCTCGGATTCTGTTGAGATGATAACGGATGCATCTGTGAGTACCCCTCCCTCTGACAATAGTTCGTGCACATGATTGGCACAGTGCCCGCAGCCTGTATGTGTGAAGTTTACGATCAGTGGACGGGGCAAATGGTTTAGTTGTTGCTCTTGGCCGTTTAGCGTGCGGAAAGGTAGTGATTGTAGTTTGGTGCCGATTGCTGGTCCTGTTTCCGGGATGAAAGGATGGAAGTGATGGACCTGTCTCTGGGTTTGTTTTAATAGGGTGAGAAGTTTTGCCAATATAAAGGCAAAGATAAGTAGAAAGATCATGTTTAAGGCTATGAGCAAATCTATCGATCCCCTTCCATGCGACTCGAGATTATACGAGAGGCGTAACATATTTTTACAGAGAAAATACCATAATATTCTAGTTTTGTCATTGTTTTATGTTTCAAATATGTTTGTTGGTAGAAAAAAATTCGCACTGATCAGAAAAGGGTGAGGTACATATATAAAAAACCACATGGAGTAATAAACTCACATGTGGTTGAAAAATTAGTTATTCTTAATCTCAGTCCCTAAAAGAGCGATAAGTGATCATCCTCTACATCACCGGATAAGTTAAAGATCATCTTATACGTTCCGGCATATTGATTTTTGTAATGCATTCTAATGACAATGATCACATGATTATAACCATCATCAGGCCAATTGGTGATTCGAAGGGAGACAGTATCAATGAATACCTCTACATGGTTAACATTATAATCTGGAAACTCTTTCTGAAATTCTTCACGATATTCTTTTTGGTAGTTATTAAAATAGTTCCAAAATCCAGTAATACTCCGCTCCTCCAAATTATGTGTCAGTACAAAATCTTTTATCGCCTGAATATCCATACACTCACCACCGTAGATTATTTGCTAGTATTATGTCGACCAAAGTAAATAAATTTAACTCGCTCCAACTCATATCGTATCGTCGTTGTCTTAATAGAGAAGCTGGTAGTCCTTGCCCATCATCGGAGGATGAGGTTAAGTTCTTCGGTACGTCCGCCCAATTAAATTGACACTGGTGGAGATAAAAAAACCTTGGGGACATGTCCTCAAGGCATAATTTTAAAGACAATGCTTATTTATACATCCCAAAAAATTCATCATATAGTGTTAGTGCTTTCCTTTTAGCACATCGAATACCTCATCACAATATAACGGCTTGGCTATTATACCGTTTGGTAAGTCGAATGTGGAAAAAAACTTCTCTTTCTTTTCTTGAAACTTCTTTTTGCTTCTCATCAACTGAAGCTCATTTCCAAAATCCAGTATCTCTTGCAATTTCATATCTAAAACATTTATATCAAGTTTAATTGCTAATTCGTTACATATCTCTAGAGCCTTTTCAAATGTGCCCTCCGGATTACATACAGCAAACCTTACTGAAATTTCATCAACTTCTTTCGCCATTACTCCCAAGCCAATTTGAACTTCAATAATGCTAGTTTCATCACTATATGAGTAGTAGCATTCTGCATCGTCAGTCGCCCACATATCTTTTGGAGTGTAAGGATGAAAATTTAACATAGAGTCTAGAACATTTTTCACATTAGTGAACAGAACTGACTCCTCACCAAATGTCTCCCAACCTTCATCAGTGAGGCTGGATTTGTTCTTTTTGGGGTAAAGTAAAAAATTATACGATTCTAACCCCATTTTATCTGCCTCCTGCTCCGTAAGTCTGTTTTATCAATTCATCAGGCGTTACTTTCCATGTGTTTTTTAACTCTACCTCTGCAATATATTCGACTGGCACATTTTTAAGCCCTGCATGTTTTGCCGCCGCCGCACAATGATGTCCATCAACAATAATTGTCTTTCCATCAACTACATACTCTTTGATTGGAGGGCCGTCCCAACTATTTAGTTGCATTGATTTAGTCAACTTTTTAATTTGATTTTTACTAATTTCATCCCTAGTTTGACGTCCTATCAAATCAAATGGACTTAGTACATCACAACAGTATTATGAAACCAGATTCTTAAATCACTTACAAAATAGGTGTGGAAATCAGCCGCGAGTACCCAACCTTTTCCTTAAGCCCAAAACGGATGATTGTCGGTTGTCTCAATGACTTAGTCGCCTACTGTACGTTCATAGATGTTTTCTTATCATTTCTATACAGGTGCGTGAAATTTACATCCATAAAATAATTCAACACAAAAGAACCCCCAGACGAGTAGTTGGTTACTCGCTTGGGGTATTAAATATATCGAAGATATGGTAAGGGTACTATCTCTAGTCCTTCACTCTTTTTATACACAATCTAAATTGATTGGAAGTTTGTTATTTCAGCACAGGTATAGTCAAAATAGTGACCTTGAATAACAGGAATAATTAAATTAACTAATTATTAGTTACCCATCGATAGAAAACCATCAGTATTTCTTCTAAATTCCCTGTGCCTCCTGCACCTATAAAGCAACCATTCTCTATTTTACAGTGAACCCAATCGTCCTCGGTTCGATCAACTTGAATTAAGTTGAACTGCTTATCCTCCAACTCGGTATCAATCAAATTTATCGCAACATACCATCCAGGATTATCAATGGACGCTATTCTAATACCGGTACCATGTTCCCAATCACCATTACATTGTGTGACATACCATTCTTGTAACCATCTTAAAATCTCCATTCATCTTCCCTCCTATGGCTTACCAGGAATTTCCCCTGGGTATGGTTTTCTTACCCCTCCTGGTGTATTGGGGTCATTAACATGAGGTGTATCTACGTATTCACCAGTTTTTTTATTATAATGGCCTGCTCCGGTGGTATCGTATCTTTCTCCAGGACTATAGGGATTTGGATTTCTAGGGTCAGATTTAAACCATCTCTGCCAATTAAGTATCTCCCCTGTTTGTGGATCACGCTTATAGGTTGAGTGTTCACCCACTGCATTGGGGTCATATTGCATGTTGTTTTTACCCTTGCCTCCACCTTTTTTAGGTGCGAATGCATTACCTGTTTCCTGAGTTAAAGCTTTACTCGTTCCGGTAGATGCCGACTTAGTGGTATTTTTAATTGAACCTGCTGCCGTAACTGCTACTGGAGCTGCCAAACCTAAATCAGGAGCATCCCCATGATTAATGCCAACCGCAGTATTAAATGTGACAATAGCTGTCGGAAGAACTTCCTCCTGTAACTTCGTTGGTACATACATTCTTACTGCATCTTCTGGTTCTATCCCCTTTTTGTATGCCTCCCTTGCAGCAACCCGTGCCCAATGCATGTACTCTTCTTCTTGTGATGTAAAGCCACCGATTCCGCCAGTTCCTTCTTCAACGACATGACCGCTCGGATCAACAAACCTCAGAGGATTATTATGCGTATACGTATACCGATTCAAGCTCAACGGATTATCCACTTGCCCCTTATACGTATCCTCCGAAATAAACCGCCCTATCTTCGGGTCGTAATACCGGGCTCGCAAATAATAAAATCCACTTTCCTTGTCATACATTTCCCCTGCATACATAAACGGATTGGAAATCGTTTCTTTGACCTTATCCGTGATCAGAATGCCCCAAATGTCATAGTCATACGTATTCAAGACATTGCCGTTTGCATCCTTGATCTTAACAACATCGCCGTGACTATTATAGTAGTAGGTTCCTTCCCGATTTGAAGCAAAGTCCTTTCGCCAGATCAACTGGTTGCCAAACACATTTCGTGCCTTCACTCGGCCATCTTGAGTCAGTTCTTCAATGACTTGCCCATTCAGATATACATAGTGAGTCGTATCTGTCACACTACCAGTCTGTTGCTTGGTCGCACGCAATCCGCCTGGGTAATACGTGTATGTTGTTTTCCCTTTATCGTCCTTATACTCCTGTAAACGATTAAACAAATCGTGCTTCATTTCATAGGAGCGCATTAAATCTACTGGAGCATTCGTATACACTTGGCGGTTGCCACGCTTGTCATAGGCATATTGCTTGACGTTCCCTTCGACCGATTCCTCCTTGATTCGGGAAAGCTTATCGTATACAAACAACCCATGATTCGTGCCTGAGCGCTTCTGACTGGTAATATTTCCAAACAAATCGTAGCCATTTGTCTCATTCCAGCCATCTGAGTGATTCAAGGCTGCTAGTTCACCAAATGAGTTGATCGATTTTTGCATGGCTGTCGGTTGCCCCGGATACGAGATCGAATTGGTTTCGCCTGTTCTACTGATATCGTAAGTGTACGTGGTAGTTCCGACTCCTGGGATCGACACTCCGCTCAATCTATTGGCGTTGTCATACGCGTATTCGACTCTCATGGAAGGGGCCGAACCGGATACAGCAGTTCTAGATGGGTACACAAGTGTATCGATCGTATCATCGCTGTCTGAATAGAGAAGCTGGTAGTCTTTGCCCATCATCGTTTGGCGATTTTGGCGATGGAAACCATCGTAGCCGTAGCTGATGGCGTTGCCTACGTTATTATTTTCGCTCAAAAGGAGGCCAGACTGTGGATCGTACACGCGTTCTTCATAGAAAGCACCGGAATATACTCTCGTCAGTTCATGGAAAGGCGAATAGTCGTAGTTAAATGTGACGCCATTTTTGTCCTTGTAACTTTTCACCAAGCCACTTTTACCGTAGGTGTATGTTTCTGCTTTTGTTTCTGGATTCTTCTCAGATAGCTTCCAAGAAAAGTTGTTGTAGGTATATTCTGCTGTAGTCGTCCCATTTTCCAAGACACTGGTGAGATTGCCTAGCGCATCATATCCGTATACATTGATGTTATTTTCAGGGTCCTGTAAATAAACCAAGTTGTCGTTGTGATCGTAGCGCATTCTCCAATGTTGAGAAGTCGTACCCTCAAAGATTTTCTTTTCGGTTACCTTCCCGAAACGATCTGTTACATAGGTCGTTACGCGATTGTGACTGCCACTTTGGGTCGTTTCTTCTAAACGCTCCACTCTTCCATACAAATCGTGGTAGGTAGTTGCGATGAAGCCATTTGGGGAGAGCTTTTGTTCTGTCAAGCGCGGCAAATATCTCATGCCATCTGAAAAGGCGTTGTTTCGATGATTTCGGGTAGTTCCGATTGCATTCGTCGTTTGGTATAAAAAGCCATCCCAGTCATACAAATACGACGTGCTTTCCTCTTGTTTCCCATAAGGAATCGTGCGACTGATTTCCATGCCGTCTGGGGTAAACTCATTTTCTACCAGTGGACGTTTTGCACCAGTCGTTCCCACCTGCTCTTGATAGGCAACATCACCATACGGTGTGTAATAAGTGATGAGCTTCGATGAATCCGGCGCTATTTTTTCAACAACTCCGGGTCCCCCTGCATTCGATCCAGAAGCTTCACCATCCCGATAGACATAGGTAATGCTTCGTTTTGCACCTTGATTTTGAAAGGTCTCCGATAAAGGTCGACCTAACTCATCGTATTCATAGGACGCTTTGCTTCCGTTCGGATAGGTCTGGCTTTTGATTTGACCTTTGTCATCGATATCATAGGAAAAATTCAATACATCAGACTTTCCGCTTTCCAACTCAACTCCAGCGAGGGATATCTGCGTAGGCTGCAGACCATATTGATCATAACCCGTAAAAGTTTGTGTCCGTGTCTTCCCTGGACCAAGGTTCTCTGTAATCGAATACAGTTGCTTATTTGTGTATTCGTAGGTCCGCTCAATGGTTTGACTCTTGTGATTATTAATCAAATTGGTTGGGAACGAATGAATCTCCGTTTCCTTCCGAAGCAAATATTGATCGTTGTACTCAAAGGTCGTATTCGAATAATAAGGATCACCAGAAGCAGAGGTCGATTGTGTTCTGGCTGCTTTCAATACGGAGTAAGTACGGAAGCCCCATGGATTTACAGACTCTGCATCATATGTCCATGAACTAACGATCCCGTCTGGTGCAATCTGCTTGACCAATTGTCCGTATTCGTTGTACTCCAAGTACGTCTCTTGAGCGTAATTGTTGATTTTGGCAGCATACTGCGAGCGATTGGACAGATTTGGATCTTTCAAATATTGGTTGTATACGTCCAGATCCCTAACGGCAGATGTTGGTTCGAAAAATGCATACTGATACGTCGGCTTTGTATTGCGACCTGAATAGGCGTAGGTCACATAGGTCGTTGGATTGTAATCTATACTGTACTTCGCGCCGGATACATTCGTCCCGCCTTTACTAATACCTGTGGTCTTCTCACTTCTTAGCAACGGCGTTCCGTCATGATTAACCTTATAGATTTTATTCGTCGTGTAACGGGATGCTTCTGACTCAGTGACATGTATGGTATCCCCATGCCGCTCTGCAAAATTTTTCAATCTCGGAAGCTGTTCCTTTGGCACTTTCCATATTTCGCGGAATTTGTCATTATTGCCATAGTTCTTTTCCAGCTTATATGTATTTGTCCCGACCGGGGTTTTCATTGTGTAGCTGTACGATACTTTATTTACAGGATGATACGCTACATAACTCAGTGCATACTTATCTTGAAAAATCCGTACAAGTCCGTCATTGAACGTAGTTTGACCTAGTTGATAGGGACGGTATTCGTAGTTGATCTTTAACCCTTGCAACGGATAGGATACTTCTTGCATGAGCAAGTAATCGATTTCCTTACGTTTCTTTGTATCCGATTCCCAATATTTTGATGAATCTTGTAGGCTTTGATCTGTAGGGAGCTTATCCAATGTGTATTCTTTGTTTAAATTGAAATAAGCAATGCCCTTAGTAGTAGGATTATGATAGGAATAATTCGCTACTGTAAAGGGCCCGCTTCCGCTCCCTGCTGTCGGCAGGACTTCTACGTGAACGAGCTGATGGTATCCGCCCAATGCCAGCTTTCTTTCAAAATGATATCGAATATGCTTGAGTACAGTAGTCTCTGTTTTGTCTTTATAGACAATCAAGTCCTGCGTGGTGTCATTTTGTTTTCGTTTCATCACCACATAGCGGCCGACACTGTCTTCAATGCTAACCGGCTCTCCGTCACTATTCAGTGTGTACTTGATTTTGTCTCCATGAATATTGGATTTGACGACCGTTCCTAATCTGACATCAAATTCATACTTCAAATTACGATAATGTAGCGTGTACTTCCCATTGGCGTCGTCAATCAAGAACATGATGTCTTGATATGGATAATTAACAAACTTGTTAAACCGATACTCTAAAGATGTCCCGTCCTCTAAGCTTATGTAATACCGATTACTTGATAGACTCTTGTCTACTTTCGAGGAGTAGATTTGCTGACCTGGATTTTTAGGATCGTCCTTGACTGTTACGGTTTGCTCACGAGTAACGATATCCAGTCTTGGCATATTAAAATCCCAGCCGGTTGCAAATTTCTCATTCGCTTTCAGTGCCTCATTCTTGGATTCGTCCTCATTCCAGGTTGGTACACTTATTTTACTGCTCAAAGAGTGATATCTGCGTTTTATGTCGAGATCCAGTCCATGCTTTCCTGGCAAATAGAGATCTTGCTCCACCAGGTTCGCAGCGCGATATACATCATCTACAGATTGCTCTGTCTTTGAACGAGCAAAGCGAAATTCTTGGTCCTTTTCGGTGTAAAGAACCGATGGAGGTGTGGAAACCGCTTGTATTTCGATTGTTTCTTCCAGACTCTTGATTTCATTGATTTTCGATTGTATGAGAGGAGTAAGTCGGTTTAAAAGATCTTTATGCTCCTGACTGAAATTATCGAATTGAGAAATAAGCTGGTCACTAGAAAAAGATTTGACTTCTTCTTGTTCTTCGGTTGAAAGTAGCTGCGACAAATCTGTATAAAAATAGGCCGCGTATTTTAATAAGGCTCGGTCAAATGTTCGGTGTATTTCGATTGCTGTGTTAGCATCCAACTGGCTCCATGTTAGTGAAGCGATGTCCTCAGCTTCATATGAGGTTGGATCTTTTGTTTCTCTTTTTTCTAGTAAAGGTTCGAGGTTTTGCTCTGCGATGGATTGCTGGATTTCATCTATTGTGTAGTTTGGAGTTGATGATTCTATACTTTGTGTTTTATCCGAATTTGGCAGTGACAGATCATTTGCGAGGATACTTGCTGGTGATATCATGGTCGTTAATAGGGAACTGCAGACCAAAAAGCTCAAGATTGACTTTATCGACAGGAATTTCATAATGCCTCCAAGAGAGATTATTACTCCCCCCTTTGGGAGAAGGGGGGAGTCGTTAAACTATGAGGTGATTATGGAATTGTTGTGATTTTTATGGGTTGATTACTTTTTGTATATGAACCATTCCCCAGTTGACCATAACCATTATATCCCCAAGCATAAACTGTTCCATCTGTACTTAAAGCTAAACTATGAAGCGAAGAAGATCCACTTGCGATTTCCTTAATATCTTTTAAATCCCGAACATGTACTGGGACATTCTGTTGAGTATTTGTTCCATCACCAAGCTGTCCATGATAATTATCTCCCCAAGCGTATACCTTTCCATCTACGTCTAAAGCTAAGCTATATTTAGACCCAGCAGCCACAGATACAATATTGGTGAGATTGAGCACTTTATTTGGATAGGAATTACTATAAGTATTGTTAATTCCTAACTGACCTAAGGTATTATCCCCCCAAGCCCAAACTGTTCCATCTTTTTTTATCGCAAGACCGTGGTTCCCTCCTGCAGCAATAGACTTAACATCGATTAAAGGATCAACTTTAATTGGTTTAGTACTTTTAATTAGATTACTTCCTTCTCCCCAAATCCAAACTGTACCATCTTTCTTTAAAGCAAGTCCAAAAGTGTACCCGGCGGCAATTTCAATTACATCTGAAAGACCAACTACGTGTACAGGTGTAGTACTATCGTTTCTTGTATCATTTCCCAATTGACCATGACCATTATATCCCCAACTCCAAACAGTTCCATCATTCCGTAATGCTAACCCATAATCTGCTCCTGCAGATATTCTTGTTACATTAGTTAATCCTTTTACCTGAACAGGAACATTCTTTTGTTCAGTTGTACCATCACCTAATTGCCCATTATTGTTTTTTCCCCAAGCCCAGACGGTCCCATCTCCCTTAAGAATCAAAGAAAATTGATCACCTGCTGCACTACTTACCGCATTTGCTGCAGCAGGAACCGACTCTTCAGATAAAAAAAATACTGTAAAAATAACCAAGATAACATTACATATCTTTTTTGATATTTTTATTATTTTCTTTTCCATTTATCTTCACTCCATTTTATTGTTCATGCGTTTTAACAGGAACCAAGCTGTTTTGTACGCTATTAATCCCAAGTTGACCTTTTTCATTGTAGCCCCATGCCCATACACTTCCGTCTTCTTT
>NZ_JABMIV010000009.1:0-298100 GCF_013332445.1 Brevibacillus sp. HB1.1
TTTTTGTGTCATTCGCCCGAAGGCGACTTTTCTATCTTATCATGTCGCAACCGTTTTTGCAAGAGGTTTTTTCAAGCATTTCACTTCGTTCAGCAGCGACAAGATCTAATATAACAAAATCACCAGGCATAAGTCAAGTGTTTCTCTCACTTTTTTATCAGTGATTTTTTATGTGTATTGATTGTTTCAAGCAGAATTTAAATATAAATGAAATGAATGGCGGAGTCAATAGGAAAAACGAATAGTGATTCTCTTTTTATTTCAAACTATAACCGCTGGGCGTTTAAGCTGCGTAACCGTGAAGTACCCAACAAATAAACGGCGGTGTTACTATGGATCCAAAACCAACCTATGAAGAATACGAAAACGACAATTACAGTGAATTATCTACTGTAGAGTCGCAGCGCAATGAAATCCTTCAGGAGGAATTCCCAGAGGGGCCATTTGGAGCTGCCACCAACGAAACTCGCTTAGGGAAAGCAACAGGCTGGGAGCCCGGACAGCATTCCACCACCACTCGGTTCACTTACGAAACACGGCAGATGCATCAAGACCTCCCGCGACAAGACCCATCTGCGCATCCCATTCATGATGATCCGAACAAAGAAGAATAAAATAAAAAAGCCAAGCCCCCACTTCACACAAGCAGGGGGCTTGGTCCATCTTATCAAAGAATGTATGGCTACTCCTCGGCCACTACATGAGTCGTTAAGGTTCCGATCCCTTCAATGGTTACCGAAATCTCGTCACCTGGAACAAGCTTACCTACACCAGATGGAGTCCCGGTTAAAATAACATCGCCAGGACGAAGCGTCATGACCGCAGATACAGCCTCGATCAATTGTGGAATCGAAAAAATCAATTGGTCAGTGCAAGCATTCTGACGCACTTCCCCGTTTACTCGTGTCACGATACGCAAGTTATGATAATCCAGTTTAGCCGCAATAGCAGGTCCAAGCGGACAAAATGTATCAAAACCTTTTGCCCGTGTCCATTGCCCATCGCTCATCTGCAGATCGCGCGCGGTCACATCAATCGCACAAGTGAATCCCAAGATATAATCGTCTGCATCCGCAGCCTTGATCTTCTTGGCCTCTTTCTTAATCACCACGGCGAGTTCGCCTTCATAATGAAGGTTCTGCGTCAGCTTTGGATAGACGATGGGCTCACCAGGTCCAATGACAGTTGTTGACGGCTTCAAAAACATCAACGGTTCTTTTGGCAGGTCAATCCCCATCTCAGCCGCATGGTCCCGGTAATTCAATCCGATGCATACGACCTTGCTTGGATCACTTGGCGCCTTCAACGTGACCTCATCCAAAGGCAGCTCAAGGCCCGTCATGATCGGTTTTGCCGTATGAATTTTGTAAATGTCCCCTTCAATCACGCGTACTTTGTGATCCTCTTCCACCATCCAGCCATGCTTCACCTTACCATTGCGCTCATAACGGATTATCATGGTTCCTTCTCCCCCGTGTCGCGATTTTCTCTATACTTGTATTTAGAACAGGTCGGTTGTCGTTTCTATTGGCTTCGTTGTAATCTCTTCTATTTCAGTTCTCGCTACAGCATCCTCCACTAGCGCTTCTACATCCAGTGCTTCCTCAAATTTTGCAGCGAGGCGAGGCTTCGGTCGCGTGACAGGATTTTTCGGTGTAAACACTGTGCAGCAGTCTTCATACGGCAAAATAGACAGCTCGTACGTATCGATTTGGCGAGAAAGGTCTACAATGTCTACCTTGTCCATGGCGACGAGCGGTCGCAGTATTGGAATCGAAATCACCTTGTTGATCGTATCCATGCTTTCCAAGGTTTGCGATGCGACTTGACCGAGGCTTTCCCCTGTTGCGAGTGCCTTCGCATTGGTATTTTCCGCTACACGCTCCGAAATGCGCATCATAAACCGACGCATGATGGTGATCAAATAGTCTTCTGGGCATTTTTCACGAATGGCAGTTTGAATCTCTGTAAACGGTACGACATGGAGGCGGACTGTTCCTCCCCATTTGGTCAGCTTATGTGCTAGATCCCGTACTTTTTGCAAAGCACGCTCGCTCGTAAATGGGTAGCTGTGGAAGTGAATCGCTTCAAGCGTCACACCACGCTTCAGCATCATCCAGCCAGCTACAGGACTGTCGATACCCCCAGATAGAAGCAGTAGTACTTTTCCGCTCACCCCAACTGGCAAGCCACCTGGTCCCGGGATGGTTTCACAGCTAATGTAAGTACCCTCCGTGCGAATTTCTACATTAACAATCATATCCGGCTCATGCAAATCTACACTGATAGCTGGAAGTGCACGCAAGATGTGTGTTGCCACCATACGGTTCACTTCCATCGATTGAATTGGATAGCGTTTATCTGCACGACGAGAAACCACACGGAAAGTGCGCGGTTGTGGGTCCATTTGACGAACCAAGTCCAGCGCTTTTTCCTTGATCGTTTCAATATCAGGATCTACCTGGATCGTCGGACTAAAGGAAGAAATACCAAATACACGTTTCAAACGCTCCATAACCGCATAAGCGTCCTCGCCATGCAGCTCCACATACATCCGACCGTAATTGCGTCGAACTTTTACTTTAAAAAACGAGCGCAGTACGTTTCTCACACTTTTTACAAGTGCCTCTTCGAATTGATCGCGGTTTTTTCCTTTAAGCGCCAACTCACCATAACGAATTAAAATAACATCGTAGTTCATATTTATCTCCTTTTAGTTGTCCACACTATTTTCTATGAGCGGGGGCAGGTTGTTGTTTTATATAAGAACGAAGCACACTGACGCATTCCTCTAACGCCTTCAAAAACTGCTGAATGTCCTCCGCTGTATTTTCCCGGCCCAAACTAACCCGCAAAGACGACAACGCGCAATCCCGCTCAATGCCAATCGCAGTCAGTACTCTGCTTGGCTCATTGACTTTGGATGAACATGCAGACTTGGTGGATATCAGAAAGCCTTTTTCCTCCAAAGCATGCAACAGGACTTCCGCTTTTACTCCTGGTACTGACAAGTTCATGATATGGGGAGCCGTATTCGCTTCCGGGGTATTCACTATGCAACCTTCAATCGTTGCAATCCCTTGACGAAGCTGTTGATTCAATTGTTGCAGCCTGATCATCTCCACGCTGCCTAGTTCTTCTAAAATCCGGATTGCTTTTGCCATACCGGCGATGGCTGGGAGGTTTTCCGTACCTGAGCGAACTCCGCCTTCTTGGCCGCCACCCATCATCAACGGGTGAATGATCAAGCCTTCCCGTTTATACAAAATGCCGACTCCCCTGGGTCCGTAAAACTTGTGAGCAGAGACGCTCAACAGATCAATCCCTGAATCCTTGATGCGCAAAGGAACTTTCCCAATTCCTTGGACAGCATCGACGTGAAACAAGACTTTCGGGAATTGCTTCAACCATTGTCCGATTTCCAAGATCGGTTGAATGGTTCCCAGCTCGTTGTTCACATGCATGACCGAAACGAGAATCGTATCCGGACGCATTGCTTTCTGAACAGCTTCTACCGATACGCGACCTTCACGATCTACCGGCAGATATGTCACAGTAAACCCTAGGCCTTCCAACTGTTTGCAAACATCGTAAACAGCCGGATGCTCTACCTGCGTCGTAATAATATGTTTCCCTCTGTTTTGATATTGAAAGGCTATACCCTTGATCGCCGTATTGTTGCTTTCCGTACCACCTGAAGTAAAAATAACTTCACTTTCTTTACAGCCCAAATACTGAGCGGCAACCTTTCGCGCCTGCTTCAGTACATTTTCCGCCTCTACTCCTTTTTGATGCAAAGAAGACGGGTTTCCATAGTAGCTTTCCATCGCGCGTCTAACGGTTTCAATCACTTGAGGATGAGGCCGGGTAGTCGCACTGTTGTCCAAGTAAATCACCAGTACACACCTTCCTAAGGGCAAGATGCCCGAATACTACGCTTCATCATAACATGACTTTTCGTAAAGAACATATAAAGTATTACACTTCTCGACCTTATTTTTCCCCGAGTTCGTTGCTCTCAAAAGGCCAAATCAGACAATCTGAACAAGCGTTCACAGACTATTCACGAATAAAACGCTTACATCCAGATATAGGCTATTTACATTGTTTTAGCCTTTCGTTAGAATAGTCAATAAATTTAGATAAAAAACGACAACAAGGAGAGAACCACCATGACAGCACAAGCTATGCAAGAAGAAATCAAGAAGATGGAAGCCGAATTGAAAAGACTGCAAGCGGAACTGGCGAAGATGAACAAAAATACTCCTCAGTACGATCGCACGGACGTCGCATACCTAAATGAGGTGTACAACGCGTGACACTTATTCGAATTCGATAGCGTGGTGACGGCATGAAGGATTCGCCGTGACCACGCTATTTTTTGTGAAAAAACCGCTCCTGTCGATTTCGACGGAACGGTTTTGGCTTGCTGTTATTTAAATGGGATCTCCCCCAAATACTTACCAGAAAAAACTTCAGTAGCCGGACCCGTCATATAGACGCGGTTATCCGCTTCCTTCCATTCAATAAAGAGATCGCCTCCTGCCAGATGAACAGTGACTTTTCTACCGGTCTTTCCACTCAAGTGGGCAGCTACTGCAGCAGCACAAGCTCCTGTCCCACAGGCAAGCGTTACACCCGAACCCCTCTCCCATACACGGAAAAGAATTTCCTCTTGATTCAATATTTGGATAAATTCGACATTAATTCGCTCAGGGAACCATTCGTGATACTCGATCATTGGCCCGTAGTGACGAACATCTTCTTCCTTCACTTCATCCACGAAAAGGATGACATGAGGATTGCCCATCGAAACAGCCGTCATCGTAAACGCAGTTCCACCGACTTCGATTACCTCTTCTCGCACTTGCTCTTCAGGAATGCCTGTCATCGGAATTGCTGCTCGCTCAAAATGAGGCTCTCCCATATCTATGGTTACTTGATCAACCTTACCGTCTGTTCCAAGCGATACAACAGGAGTAACGGTCCCTCCCAACGTCTCCACGGTAAACGTTGTTTGCTGAGTCAAAGCATGATCGTAAACGTACTTACTCACACAACGCAAGCCGTTTCCGCAATTTTTTGCTTCGCTGCCATCATTGTTAAATACCCGCATGCGAAAGTCTGCTCGCTCAGATGGCATAATGAGGATCAGTCCATCGCCACCAATGCCAAAATTCCGATCGCTCACCCTTCTTGCCAGTTCGGGTAAATCTACACCTGACAAGTCTTCCTCAAAACAGTTGACGTAAACGTAATCATTACCCAAGCCATGCAGCTTTGTAAATTTCATCGTCCACTCCTCTTTCTCTTTCGGATGCTAGGTCTGACTTTTCTCTATGCATTATCTTATCACAACCTGAGGAATCGCGGACGAATCAAAAGGTGGTATACTACCACTAGCATCGATGATGGAAAGAGGTGGAACAAGCCGTTGGATTATCATATTTTCCGTTATGCACTCGGAACGAAAAATGAAGCAAAACGTCTCGCTGTACAAAAAGCAACTGGAACGGAACCTTTCTGCTTATCTGTCCCCTCTGGCGTAGCGGCTCAGCCGATGAGTGAAGAAGAGACGATTACTGGAGCGATCAATCGAGCAAAAGCTGCACATAGTCAAACCCCAGAAGCAGAGATTGGGCTAGGTCTGGAAGGCGGACTTATGTACGATGAGCCGTTTACCAAACAGTGGTATTTGATTTCCATCTGCGCAGCCTGGAATGGAAGTGAGCTCTTTATTGGAAAGGGATTGGCTTTTCCTATCCCAAATCAAGCTGTCCACCGAATCCAGCAGGAGCAAATTGAGCTAAGTACCATCATAGATGAATGGGGGAAAACCGTCGGCAGTAATCACCGTGGCGGCGCCTATTCCCTTTTAACGGATAATCGCGTAAGTCGTTCTGATGTATTTTGTGACGCCGTTATCGCAGCGATTACACCTTTCGTCTCCTCCTTGTACAAATAGCAGTGGGGCAACACAAAAACCTCTCCGGCTGAATGAACCGGAGAGGTTTTGCGGTTTGATACTTTTAGCGAGCCGTATAGTACGGGTAGATGACTAATGCGCCCAAAATGGCAATAGCACCTATGATCATCGCCCAGGCTCCCAGCGTCTTCGAGTTGCGTCGATACGCCAGATAGCCAAGCACCATACCAATTGGAGCCACCAAGTACGGCATGAGAAACAGGGACAGGATCGATAAGCCCAAGCCAGTCATTCCAATACCGGTGGCCCCATTTTCCCGGCTGTCCTCGTCTGTGTCGATCTCACTGGCAGCACGACTGGTCGGAAACGGCTCGGCGATCTCCGCCGCTGCCTCGATGTCGTCATCTCTGACTTTGGCGACCCGTGAACGGTCCTCTTTTGTCAGGACAACGCCATCCAAACGCTCCGAAAAGTCGTTACGCTCCTCATCCAGCTCGCCTGTATAGCGCTCTGTAAAGGAGTGGGGGTCATAGTGAACCCTGCGCCTCGACCGCTCTTCCTCTTCGTCAAAAACGGCCTGTGTCCAAGTATTCGCTGCAAACTCCCTGTCGTGCTGATCAACCGTCTCGGAAAAACCGGTATCTTCCTTCCGCTTCGCATCATTACGTTCGTGTCGATCCAACATAGCATGCTCAGCCCCTTTTTTGGTAAAGGATTATTTAAGTGAAGGAAGTAGCCTTATTGTCTGCCTACGTTGTACAATTTAAACGGGAGGCGAGAGAATGAAACCAGACAAAATCCTAACGATTGGCATTGATATTGACGGCACAGTCACATCACCTAGCAGTATTGTTCCGTTGATGAATGAGAGCTTTGGAAGAGATTTACGATATGAAGACTGTGTGGAGTACAATTTAGCCAACGTGTATCAAATCACAGACGCAGAGTTTGAAATGTGGCTGGATCAAAACGGGGAACGCCTTTATGATGGTGCGCCTGTTCACGGAATTGCCGATCAGGTTTTGCGCGATTGGTTTACCTCCCACAAGCTGGTATATATAAGTGCTCGAGAGGATCGTCATCGCGATGTGACCTTACAATGGTTTGCTCGCTACAATATCCCTCACCATGAAGTGGATTTGATTGGGAGCCACGACAAGCTGTCAGCTGCCCGCAAATGGGGCGTGGACCTCTTTTTGGAGGATCGTCTGGAGAACGCTTTGCAATTGTCAGAGGCGCTGCAAATTCCCGTGTTCTTGTTTGACACTCCGTATAATCAAGCGTCCCTACCTCCACTCGTCCATCGAGTCACTTCTTGGGAAGAGGTTGCCCAAAAAGTCAACGAGCTTTTTCCAGCTAGGACAAGCGTATAGGTTGAATAGAAAAAAGACGTATCACCGTTTTGGGATACGTCCTTTTTGCGCCGAGATAGCGTTATTTCTTCGCTGATGTCTTCGGCTTGAACGTCAGACAACAGGTCTCAGACGATGTCTTTGCCTGATCCTGATGCTGGGTGTTTTGACCGTACTCGCCTGCGAATTCTTCTTTCAGGTTTACGGTAGCGTGTGCGTCAATCTCTACCATGATTTCTTCGGCGCTGCAAAGATTGCCCTGCGCCCAGTACTCACAGTTTGCTACAGAACATTTTACTGCTGGCATGTGCATTCACCCCCTAGAGGCTAGCCTTCACATCAACTAGGGGGCTTATACTTTGCCATTTACAGTGGAAATCAAAACTCTACACAAGAAAGAAGTGGATGACATGTCGACTCCCCGTATTGTCGTCATCACCGGGGCTTCTGGTGGCCTTGGTCTAGCTTTGACTCGACTTCATTTAGAAAAAGGTGATTGTGTCATTGCCACGAGTCGCAGAGCTATCAACGAGGAACTCGTTTTGTTACAAAACGCTTATCCGAATCATCTCCATCATTACCCGTTAGACGTCAGCAACAACGAAGACATTCGGCAGTTCGCTGCATGGGTGAACATCCGTTTCGAGCGTTGCGATTTTCTTTACAACAATGCCGGGATGGCTGTCTTTGAACCGCTGATCGACATGCGCGTAGAAGAGCTGGAAGAAACATTGCGGACGAATATTTCCGGTGTTCTCTACACAACCCGCGCCTTTTTGCCGATGATGCTTCAACAAAAGCAAGGTCATATTATCACAGTTGCCTCACTTGCCGGACAGGTCGCAACTGCCAAAGCTGCGGTGTATGCAGCCAGCAAAGCAGCTGTTATCCGCTTTAGTGAAGGATTGCGCCACGAACTGCAAGGCACTGGAATTGCTGTGACGTGTGCGATGCCAGGGCCGATCGACACGCCCTTTTTGGATAAAGCAGACAAAACGGGTAGCTATCGCAGCAAAGTGAGTCGGTATTTATTGACACCGGAACAAACGGCAAGGGCCATTTATCGAGCAGCGGAAGCAAAGCGTCCGGAGGTTGCCATGCCATTTCGTCTGCATGCGCTCTCCCGCATCTACTTCCTATTGCCTCAGTGGCTAAAACATCTCGTCTCACCTCTCCTCAATCGGAAGTGAGGAGGAATCCTCCAAGTTTTTCAATGCCCCGAATGCAAGGAGACCGAAAATGATACATACGGCTGCTCCGGCTCCAATGATCCCTTGAACGCCCAAAAAGGGTATGAGGAAGCCAGAGACAGCCGCTCCTGCTGGCATTCCTGTCCCCGTAATCGTACGAACACTGGTCAATACCCGCCCCAAGAGAGCATCAGGCACCTGTTTTTGCAGATAGCTTCTGTACATGATGTTATAAGGAGCAAAGCAAAAGCCCGCCACAACCATCGAAGCCATCGCGATCTCCAACCTTGAGAATAATGCGATCGGCAATGTGGTCAATCCCCACGCCACGATAATCCCTGCCAGTGTCGAACCCAACGGAAGTTTCCACGTAATCGTTGAGAAAAAGAGAGAGCCTAGTAATGCCCCGACTGCCAAAGAAGACCACAGCATCCCTAATGCAACAGCTCCTCCTGCCAAATCCTGATTCGCATACAGGGGGAGTGCAATTTCAATCGGACCGTACGACATGTTAAATAAAAATGTAAAAAAGATAAGAATAATCAATTGCTTGCGTCCCAATATGTAGCGATACCCTGTCCGCATGTCACTCAAGAGAGAACGAAAGAATACTCCCATTTGACCTTTTACAATCGCAGTAGGATTCGCACTTTTCGTAAGCTCACGCGGCAACCGGGAGAAGCAGAAGGCACATACAAAAAAGCTGGCCGCATCGATCAACAGAACATAAGCTTCACCAATCAACCCGATTAAAACACCCGCGAGTGCCGGTCCAAACATATAAACAATTTGCCATTGTGTTTCCATCACGCCATTTGCTTTGACCAATTGATTTTTGTCCGAAACGATTCTCGGCAACAAAGTCTGCGCCCCAGCTGTGCTCAGCGGAGAAAGGATTCCTGCAATCACAATCAGTACGTATATCACAAAAAGCGGAACTTGTTCGATCTGCAATAATGCGACCAATGCTATAAAAATGAGTCCTCGCGCCACATTGTCCATCATGATGAGCTTGCGTCGATCAAACCGATCCAGCAAAACTCCCGCCACTAAACCAGCAAAAACAGCAGGGAGCATATACGCAAGAACAACTCCACCCATCGCAGCAGGTGAGCCTGTTTTATTCATGACAAACCACGTCAAGCCCATCCAGCCAAACTGATCCCCCAAACCAGATAAAAACATCCCCAGCCAGTACCAGCGAAATGAACGCTGCCGCCATAATTCCTTCATGCTGCATCTTCCTTTTTCTCTTTTTTCCATTCATTGTATAATTGGTTTCATACTTTTTCAATAATTATATTTATTAAATCTAAAAGTTTCATTTTGTATGAAAAAAGAGCCTCTGCTCCAAATAAGCAGAGGAATCTATCCTAAGTCTAACTGTACGTCTGCGAACTTTTGCAATTTACGACGGCTCCAAAGCCACAGAAGTCCTGCTGCTACCCCAAAGAAACCAAGCCACACGGAGACAGCGGCACTCCCGACCTGCTCCGCACTGAATCCGAGAATCAAGCAGCTCGCAGAAAAGCTTCCCATGGTCGCCATTTCCCGAATGGAAAATACGCGAGCCAAATAAGCAGGATCAGACAGTCGCTGAAGCTTCGTTACAGACAATATCGACGAGCCAAACTGAGCCGTTGATGCAAAGAGGATGGCAATGGCCAGCCCAAGTAGTGGTTTCGTATGAAACACAGCGATAATCGAGCAGCCCATCGCAACGAGTGCCCAGCCTTGGACACGCCACGTTCCCTTTTCACTCAGGCTGTCAGACAGCTTGTTCACGGCAATCCCAGCGATCACACCCCCGATTCCCAGCGGAATATCTAAGAGTCCGAATACATACAAGCCCTCTCCCCGCTCCGTAAGAACATAGTACATCAGCATAATGTAATAGGCGCCACATACTCGTTCCGCCATCTGATAGCCGATCACACTGCCAATTTCCCGATGTTTGCCGATATAACGGAAGCCCTCTTTTAGCCTTTCCATAAAAGGTACAGCCGCTTTCGATACAACATGGTTAGCGATATGCGGGAGCGGAAGCAAGATAAACAGCGACAACAAATAACAGGCGGCATCGAGCAAAAAGTTGTAACGGTAGGAGAACAAGTAAACCAGAACTGCTGCCACACCCTGACAAACAATAATGAGAAACGAAGTCGTCCCCTGCAAAAGGGAATTCGCAGCCAGCCTATCCTTTTCCTCCACGGATTGTACGATCGCGACTTGCATGGCTGGTTGAAAAAAAGCACTGCAAATATTGACCAGAATCAATAACAAAAAAGCCACCCATAAGTAGGCCGCGGATGTGATGAAGAAAAACAAACTGACGAGAATGCCGCGAAGCATATTGACAACAATCATGATCCGCCGTTTATCCCAATTCTCTACAAGCGTCCCTGCGAAAAAGCTGGCAAACACATAAGGGATCATGCGAAACACAGTACCTGCCGCAAAAGAAAGACCCGATCCACTTAAATCATGTAAAAGTCCAACGACCGCAATAAATGTAAATTCATTTCCGATGATGTGTACAATGTGGGCCGTATACAAACGACGAAAGACGGGATGTTGCAAGATCGCCACAGGAATGCACCCTCTCACCGTTTTCAATATTGTAGCACTTGTCAAAAAATAAGCGCAAATTGATCTTGCGAAACAGATCGTTTTGTTGTTACAATACGTTCAAATAAAACTGAACGTCTAAAAATAAGAAAACGTTCACGTTCAACGAAACGAGGTTGATCGACTTGAAACGATACGTAGTTGTGGAAACTTTGGATCAATTAAAAGCTGTCAGCGATTCCTTGCGCCTACAGATCATCACGATGCTGGTCAAGGAGGAATACACAGGCAAGCAGCTCGCGACCCTGCTCTCCCTTTCTCCCTCTAAAGTGCATTATCACTTGAAGGAATTGGAAAGCCACGGCTTCGTTGAAGTCGTGCGTACGGAAGAAAAGAACGGGATCGTACAAAAGTTTTATCGGGCTGTTGCTTACGACTTCAAGGTTAGTGATGATTTGCTGCCCTCCCTGCGCGAAGACAGTATCCTGTTGCAGGAAACGATGATAAATCACCTGCGCTCCGGTATTAATCGCCTGTATAACGCACCAGACGAGTCATTCATGCTCTTTTCGGATCAAGAGGATCGTCCTCCTGCTATTGCAGCTAGCTCCGAAGTGAGAGCACCTCGAAAAGAAATATTTGCTTGGCTCAAAAAATATCAGGCTTTACTTGAGGAGCTATCCGAAATGGAAGATCGCTACTTAGGGAGGATTGCTACTGGAGAAGCGGAGGATACGGTTGAAAACTTTTACATGGTCACCGTCGGATTCATGACGAATGAACGTTACTACGTCGCAGAAGACGAATCCTTGCCAGATAACTATGAGCACCAACAGTCTGAATTCAAGCATTACACCAGCAAGATTGTCGTGAAGAAAAAGAAGGAGGAAAATGGAGATGAGCACTCTGGCGACAAATAATTCCCTGTGGAAAAATGGATCGTTTGTCCGGTTATGGTGCGGCACTTTATTTTCGGCAATGGCTGACGGGGCTTTCTTCATCCTGCTCAACTGGTATATCGTGAATGGCTTAGGCTCAGGAGCAATCCTCGGCACGACTTTGATTTGTCTGTCCATCCCCCGTCTCCTCTTTATGCTGGCGGGCGGGGTGGCTGCTGATCGTTTGAATCGAAAATGGATTATGTTTTCCTCCCTTCTGGTTAGGGGCATTATTTTAGCCTGCTTCAGTTTGCTTATGCTTCAAGGAAATGGCGCCTGGTTCCCAGTAAGCCTGTACGTCATGGCAGCTTTATTCGGAACAGTCGATGCATTTTTTTGGCCAGCACGCAGCTCGATTCTGCCCTCTCTTGTCTCTCGAGAACAACTTGCGCCAGCTAACAGCTTAATGGAACTATGCCATCAGATTAGCATGGTTGCCGGACCGGTAGTTACTGCCTTATTAATTGGAACCGTTAGTTATCCGATCATGTTTATGATCTTGGCATGCACCTTCTTCGTAGGAACACTCTTTGTACTCTCTCTCCATTCACACTCATACACCAAAGATACGACTTCAGCGTCTACAACAGAATCACGAGCAAGCTCATATTTCAAAGATATCGTGGGGGGCATTCGTTTTACGTATTCAATCCCGATCCTCGCACTTATTTTAACAACATCACTGTTTACCAACATGATGTTCTCCGGCCCAGTTAACATGATCATTCCCATTCATGTAAATAACCTCGGATGGGACGGGAGTGCTTTTAGTTCACTCAGTACCTCAGTTGGAGTGGGCATGATTGTCGGCGGTATTTTGACTGGATTGTTTAAAGGATTCCGTGGAAAATTTATGTTACTACCTGTCATTCTCGGTTGTATGGGAGTTGGAATCAGCTCGTATTATTTCATTGAGGAGCTTTCCTTTGGACTTGTCTCTCATTTTCTCATCGGAATGGCACTCAGTATGACGAATATTCCGTTTATCACCTACATTCAAAGTATCGTCCCTGCCAACATGCTCGGTCGTGTCATGTCATTGCTTTCCTTGATGTCCGTCGGCTTTGGGCCAGTCAGCTATGCACTGTGCTCCTTTCTTCTCGCCAAAAACATCGCAACACCGGGGCTTCTATTATTCTTTGGCGGTATCATATTTGCAAGTATCAGCCTTAGCCTGTTCTTTTTCCGCTCGTTCCGGCAAATGGAGCAGCATCCGAACTGGAAACGACCTATGGTAGAGGAGCAGCAGTTTCCTGCCACCCTTTCTTCGTAACGCCTCTATTATAAATAGAAAGAACGCGCACCTCGCAAGCATGAGCTCTTGCAGGTACGCGTTTTGCTATTTAAACAGTTTGTTCTTTTTCAGCAAAGACCTTTACCAGCTGACGACCACCAAAGCCCATCCGTGTGACTACTCCGGCCTCATCTCGTACAAAGCGGATAAACATGTCGGTTTCTCCACGTTTCATGACGAAGCTGTCTTCTCCCACTGATCGTAGCGGAATGTTCGTTCCGTTACTTTTTGCTACCAGCTCATTTTCTTCGATTTCAACTGATACGATCGCCCCTTCGGAAGAGCGATACTCGCCTGTAAATGCAGGGAGTGCTTCGACAGCCAGCTCATAATCCGGATATGGGAACGGTACCGTATCCGTAGAACGTCCGTTGGTCGCATTCAAAATACCGTGCATCACATCTGCCATTGGCCCGCCATCTGTGTTCATCAATATGGCTCCTGTCAGGCCCCGCTCCGGGAAAACAAAAATTTGTGCCGCAACTCCCTTGATCGCTCCACCGTGCTCAATGAGTGTTCCATCATGACAATTGGCTATAAACAATCCATAGCCATATGCTTGAAACGGAGAAATCGAGAAATGAGGCGCTATCATGGCCTGCACACTCTCCGGTGAGAGCAAGCGATTCTCTCCTACCAATCCACCCGTTCTGAATATTTCGGTATAGCACAATAGATCGTGAATCGTCGATTTCAGAAAACCAGCGGAGCGCATCGATGGTGAATCCCACCACGAGGGTGAACGAAATACCTCACCGCCATCCTTTGGACTTTTTCGGGTAAACAAGGTAGCTACCTCTGCTCCCTCTGGCAAATCTTCGACGAGAAAGGCACTGTTCTTCATCCCGGCTGGCACCAAAATATGGTCATGCACAAACTGCTCGTAAGAAATCCCGCTCACTCGTTCAATAATCAGACCGAGCATGGCATAACTGTCGTTGGAGTAGCTAAACTCCGTTCCAGGCGCACCTAAAAACTCGTAATCCAGCTTGCCGATGTAGGCCATGAATTCTTCTTTTGTATTGATCTCTTCCACTTTATCGAGATCAAACTCAAGACCGGAGCTAGAGGACTTAACGTCCCCACCCTTCAGAATACTTCTTTTCATCGCACCAGCTAATGTATCCAAAGGAGGGAATCCAGCCGTATGTGTCATCAGATGATGGATGGTCATCTCGCGAGTATAAGCTTCATTAGGTGTGCGTAGCTCTGGGAGATACTTAATGACCGGATCATGAACGGATAGCTTTCCTGTGTCCTGAAGCTGCATAATGGCCACACATGTAAAGGACTTGGTAGCAGAACCAATGCCAAACACCGTATCAGGCGTTAATGCTTTTGCATCCTCTGTGTTGTCTGCCAAACCGAAGCCATGGAAATACCTCAGCTCTCCTTGCTCTGCCAATCCGACCGCTGTTCCTATTACTTTTGCCTCTGCAAGCAGCTTTTGTGCGTATTCCTCAAACGACTGTACCCAATCCGCCATGCTCCTTCTCCCCTTTTCATTTTTTTTAAGGCCGGAAGTTTGCCGTACGAATCACATAATTGCCGATCGCCTTTTGGTTCAGGGTATAACCGATGCCCGGGGTATCTGGAACTGCCAATTGGCCAGGAGCCATCAGTTCTACTCCATTCTCCACGATGTCTTCCTCCCAGTAACGGCTGGAGGCGGCTGTATCACCAGGGATCGTGAAATTCGGCAAAGAGGTAATCGCAATATTGTGCGCGCGGCCGACACCCGACTCAATCATGCCTCCGCACCAAACCGGAATGTCGTGTGCCTGACATAAGTCGTGAATGCGTTTGGACTCTGTTAATCCACCGACCCTCCCCACCTTGATATTAATAATGCCGCAGCTGCCTAGCTCTATTGCTTTTCTGGCATCATCCACATTGTGAATACTTTCATCGAGGCAGATTGGCGTGGACAGCTCCCTTTGCAGCTTGGCATGATCAATAATGTCATCATGGGCGAGTGGCTGTTCGATCATCATCAGCCCATATTGATCCAGCTCCTTCATCACATCCAAATGCTCCATCGTGTATGCGGAGTTCGCATCCGCCATCAGCGGGACACCCTCTCCAAAGCGTTCGCGGATTGCTCGAATCACCTCTACGTCAAAGCCCGGCTTGATCTTTACCTTGATCTTCTTATAGCCCTCACCGAGATGGCGCTCTACTTTTGCCAAAACTTGATCGACAGTCGGTTCAATACCAATGCTGATCCCTACATCGATAACAGATTTCTCGCCTCCTAATGCTTTGGCGAGAGAGATTCCTTTCTGCTTGCTGTAGAGATCCCAGATCGCGCCTTCTAAAGCCGCCTTCGCCATGTTATTACGGCGAATGGGGGCAAAGAGCCGATCCACATCTTCCGGGGTCTCGATTTCGTTCGTGAACAGCTTCGGAATCATAAACTTCTCCATCATGTGCCATGCTGTCTCTGTCGTTTCTTCACTATAATAAGGGGCCGACATCGCCACACTTTCCGCGTGCCCTACCTCTCCCTCTCCATACACACTGACCAGAATGAGCTCCTTGATGGTCGTATATCCAAAGCTCGTTTCAAAACGGAAACGAAGTGGCATGTGCAGTTGCTGCAATTCAATTCGTTCGATTTTCAATGTACTTCATCCCTTCTGTTCCATATAAATGACAAGCAACATAATGTTGTGGCGAAGCAAGTGTAGCGACAGGACGCACTGTGCGGCAAACATCCGTAGCATAGGAGCACCTGGTATGAAACGCACAGCCAACTGGAACATTCGCTGGAGAGGGAACATCCCCGGAAAGAACGATTCTCTCCTTCTTCCGAAACGGGTTGGCTTTGGGAACCGCTGACATGAGCGCTACCGTGTACGGATGCAACGGTCGCGCAAACAAATCCTTTTTGCTGGCGATTTCGACGATTCTTCCAAGATACATGACCGCAATTCTGTCGCTGATGTGGCGAACGACACCTAGATCGTGTGAAATAAACAGATAGCTCAAGCCTAGACGTTGCTGCAAATCCTGCAACAGATTCACGATCTGCGCCTGAATGGAGACGTCAAGTGCTGAAACCGGCTCATCTGCTACGATCAATGAAGGTTCTACCGCCAATGCTCGAGCGATCCCGATTCGCTGCCGCTGCCCACCGCTGAACTCATGGGGGAAGCGAGTGGCGTATTGAGCATTCAGTCCGACCATCTGAAGCAGTTCTTTTACTTGATCGCGCCTTTCTTTCGCAGACATTTGCGGATCTTTGACGCCTAACGCTTCCTCTAAAGCCCCTTGCACGGTCATCCGTGGATTTAACGACGCATACGGGTCTTGAAACACGATTTGCATTCGTTTGCGGAGTGGACGAAATCGTGCAGCCGACATATCCAAAATGTTTTGCCCCTCAAATTCAATCGTTCCACCTGTCGGCTCAATGAGTCGCATGATGCTGCGACCAGTCGTTGACTTGCCACAACCGCTTTCTCCTACCAACCCAAGCGTTTCGCCTTTTCGTAACTGGAAAGAAACCCCATCGACTGCCTTGATCACTTCGTCGCTATTGCGAAACATTCCTTTGCTAATGGGAAAATACGTCTTTAAATCGTTTACGGATAACAAGATATCACTCATACCGCCATCTCCTTGTTCTCGTACAGCCAGCATCGAACGGCCTGTGTGCCTGTGCCCGTTGCCTTAAGCGGCGGTTTTTCTTGGTAACATCGCTCTTCGGCCTGCGAGCAGCGGAAGCGGAATGCACACCCTTGTGTCACTTCACCCAGTAGCGGGACACTGCCTTCAATCGGATCGAGACGTAGCTTCTCCTCCTCATCCAGATCGGGGATACAGCGTAAAAGTCCAATCGTATAGGGATGCTTCGGATTCGAAAACAGACTGGCAACGTCAGCTTCTTCTACGATCTCCCCGTAGTACATGACAAGTACACGATCAGCCATTTCAGCCACCACTCCCAAGTCATGCGTAATGAGCAGCAGGGAGGTATGATCGTTCTCCTTCAGATCGTTCATCAATTCCAAAATTTGCGCTTGAATGGTCACATCCAGTGCAGTCGTCGGCTCGTCCGCGATCAATAAATCCGGGTTACAAGCCATCGCCATCGCAATCATGACCCGCTGCTTCATCCCACCTGATAGCTGATGGGGATATTCCCGTATGATGTCTTCTGCCCGCGGCACGCCCACTTTTTTGAGCATCTCAACCGCTTTTGCTTGGCGTTCTTTTTTCGATAAATCGGTATGCAGCTGATACACTTCCTCCAGCTGTCGTCCGATCGTATGGACCGGATTGAGTGACGTCATCGGTTCCTGAAAAATCATCGCGATATCTTTTCCGCGAATGTTGCGAAGTTCACTGGCACTCAACTGGTTCAATAAGGTATCACGAAACCGAATGCTTCCCTCCATCTGCGCATTTGCCCGTGACAAGAGCCCCATGATTGCCAAGGACGTCACACTTTTTCCACAGCCAGACTCGCCTACCAGCGCGACCGTCTCACCTTTTTTCAGCTGAAAAGAAATGCCTTGCAGCGCTGGTAGCTCGCCCTTATCCGTCTTAAACTGCAAGCGTAAATCAATTACTTCCAAGAGTACCTCTTTCATCAGCTTGTGCCCCCTTCATCCATTACCTCGTTTTCGGGTCGAATGCATCCCGTAATCCGTCACCTAACAGATTGAAGCCAAGGACAACCAGCATAATGGCCAATCCAGGAAAAATGGACATCCACCAGGCCTGACTCAAGAATGCCTTGCCGACAAAAACCATGGCTCCCCACTCTGGCATCGGCGGTTGCGCACCCAGTCCGAGGAAGCTCAAGGCAGCTGCCGCCAAAATACTCACACCGAATTGAATGGTGGAAAGCACGATGATCGGGGAGAGAATATTGGGTAAAATATGCTTCAGTAAAATCTGCCAGTCTCTGATCCCCAGAGCGCGAACAGCCTCAACGTACTCTTTTTCCCTTATGGATAAGACTGCAGAGCGAACGACCCGCACATAAGACGGAATAACGGCAATCACTACCGCAATCATGGCATTCGTTAAACCGGGACCCAAGACCGCAATGACAGCGATCGCCAGAAGCAGAGCAGGAAGTGACATGAGAATATCCATGCCCTGCATGATAAACAGATCCACGCGACGATAATAGCCAGCGATAATACCGAGCGTTACACCTATCAAGGTAGAAAGCACAACCGTTATCAAACCCATCAGCAAGGAAATCCGTCCCCCGTGCAATAAACGGGAAAAAATATCTCTGCCAAAATCATCTGTTCCGAGAAGATGAGTCATACTCGGAGCGCTTAATCGACTGTTAAAGTTCATTTGTTCGACAGGATGAGGGGCAATGACTGGAGCAAGAAGCGAACCCAGTGTGAAGACGATTAGGATAACCACACCCGCCATTGCTGTCTTATTGCGTCTCAGCCGTTTGCCCATCCCACCCCAATACGACTCCGGACGATTACTGTTCACCATCCATCTGCTCCTTCCTTAGTCGAAATGGATTCGCGGATCAATCCGGCTGTAAATGAGATCCACGATCAAATTGGTTAAGGCAAAAATCAACGCCATGAAAAACACCATGCCCTGTATGGTCGGCATATCCCGTTTACTGATCGCCTCAATCGCCAGGCTGCCGATGCCTTGCAGAGAAAACACGGTTTCCACCACCACAGCTCCAGCCATGAGCGAACCGAACTGCAAGCCTAACATCGTGACAACAGGAATAATGGCGTTCGGCAGACCGTGGCTCACTATGATTCGGAAAAGTGCTGCCCCCTTGGCCTCAGCTGTCCGCATGTAATCCTGCTTGATGACTTCCAGCATGCTGGATCGGGTCATACGGGCGATCATCCCCGCTTCCGCCATACCCAACGTAATCGCTGGCAGCAGCAAGGAGTGAATCCCCTCATAGCCGGAAATCGGAAACAAAGCAAGTTTGTAAGCAAAAATCCAGATAAGAAACAAGGCAATCCAGAAGCCGGGTGCCGAAATACCGAGTAACGAGGTAAGCACGACAAGCCGATCGATGATGGTGTTTTGTTTGACAGCAGCAATCGTGCCCAACAAGATACCGAATATTGCGGCAATGATTACACTAAGGATGGCAAGCTGCATGGTGATCGGGAAACGGTTCATAATCTGATCCCATACCTTTTCGCCAGTGAATAACGATGTTCCCAAATCGCCAGCGAACAGGTTTCCAGCAAATCGCATGTATTGCTGCCATAGTGGTTGATCCAGACCTAGCGACGCTCTCATTTGACTGATGGCCTCTGGTGTTGCAAACTGTCCGAGTATTTGTGTTGCGGGATCACCCGGTATGAGGTGCACCATCAAGAAGATCAGGACGGAAACGCCAAACAGTGTACCTACCAGGGAAAGTAATCTTTTTACTACATATCGGCGCATGCCCTCACCCCAGTTGTCTATTTTTCGAGCATGACATCATGCAACGTAATACCTTGCGTGTACGGATTGACCGTGAAGCCTTTAACGCCGCGAGTTGCTATCACCGTCTCACTAACCCATAAAGGGACCCACGGCAAATCATTTAGCAAAATCTCCTGTGCATCTTCGTAAATCTTGAGACGCGCCTGCTCATTCATTTCCAAACGTCCTTTGTTCAGTAAAACATCCAACTCAGGGTTGTTGTAATGAGTACGGCTTGTAGAATTGCTCTTTTCAAAGATGAGGTACAAGATATCAGCATCAAACCAGCCATAGTACATCAAAGCCATGTCATACGACTTTTTCGAAATGCGCTCTTTGATGGTTGTCATTTCTTGCACGCTGATTTTCATATCAATACCTGCTTCTTTCAGCTGGCTCTGCAAAATCTGCACTGCTCGCTGAAATGCTGGCTCTTGAGAGACGAGCATTTCTACAGACAACGGTTTTCCGTCCTTATCTACGATGCCATCCCCATTACTATCCGTCCAGCCTGCTTCTGCTAGCAACTGCTTCGCTTTGCCTAAATCTCTCGTATACAACTGCTTCGCCTTACTTTCAATCGCTTCACTGTAGCCATAAATCGTGGGTGCCAATGGACCATAGACTGGCTTGCCGAATCCGTTCAATGCTACCTGAACAAGTGGATCACGATCTACGGAGAGGGCTATTGCTTTGCGCAGACGAACATCTGAAAACAGCGGGTGCTTATTGTTAAAAGCAATGTATTTGTTTCCAACGTCCATCGCTTTCTCAATCTTGACTCCGGGCAGTGTCTCAAGCTCCGCAACCGAGTTCGGCGGCGCATCATACAACACATGGACCGTACCCTTTTTGAATTCCATCAGGCGTGTATCGTCGTCTTTCATAAACCGGAACATCATGCTGTCGAATTGCAGAGGACCTTTGTTGGTAGCGTACTCCGGTCCCCAGTTATAATCAGGATTTTTCTTGTAGGTGAGCGAAGCACCCCGCTCGCGTTTGTCAAAGATAATCGGCCCCGTTGCAGATGGGTTATCTGAGAAGCCATCCCCTAATTCTTTTGCCTTTTTGGCGTCAAGAGGTGAGACTAATCCACCGACAATGACGTTAACAAAAGGAGCAAATGGTTGGCTAAAATGCACCTTGAGCGTACGCTCGTCTGTTGCTTCCACTTTTTCAATTGGACCTGCAAGCCCCTTCACAGGAGAAATGGCAAGCAAACGGTCAAACGAATCTTTTACGGATGCTGCCGTCATTGGATCGCCAGAGTGATAGCGGACATCTTTTCGGAGGGTAAATGTCCAAACCTTACCGTCCTGCGAGATCTCGTACTTCTCTGCCAAACCCGGATGGAGTTTGCCTGTTGCATCGCGGGTCAATAGAGGCTCGTATATTAAACTGTTTTCCATACTGAGCCAGCTCGTTTTGTGCATATCAAGCGAGTCTGGGTCCGTCAAGGAAGCGATGACTAATGTGTTCCCTTTGGCCGACGTGTCATTCCCCGTTTGATTGGTCGGCTGTGAGGAGCAGCCTGCAATCAACGCCGTTGCCACAAATACACTCAAGGCCCCTTGCTTCCACTTGTGAATCTTCATGTCCCATCCCCCTTATCAATGGCCGTTACACTTCTGTCCCTTCCACAAACGGGTATATTTGTCGACTTGTCTCTTCGTATTCTTTCAGTCTTTGTTGTACCTGTTCACCATCAGCCTGAACCACACCACTGATCAAAATATTCAGCATGGAAAAGATCGCCGTCATTCCTTTTAAGGCAGTAGGAGCAGGTGCGCTGACTTTCAAAATTTGGTCGGCTACCGGTCCAATCGGAGATAGCTCATCGTCTGTAATCCCGATGATTTTGGCACCTCTCTCTTTGGCTGCTTTTGCAAACAGGATGGTTTCACTCGTATAGCGGGGAAAGGAGAGTGCGATCACGAGCCACTCCTGATTGATCTGGGTCAACAGATAGTTGACGTCATCAACTGGCCCATTGTACAGATGCGCGTTTCCTCGGACGACATTCAGTGTAAAGGCGAGCCAATGGGCCGGAGCAAAGGAGCTGCGAAACCCTACGACAAGAATGTGTTTGGCTGCCATAATACTTGAAACCGCTTGCAAAAGTTGGTCCTTTTGTAGCTCCCCTAATGTTTGCCGAATATACGCAACATCCTGCTCCATGTTATAAGAAATCAGGTCTTGTTTCCCCTTCATCTCCACAGCCGCTGTACGAAAACTGTGGATGGCATCAGCTTTTGGGACTTTTTCCAATAAGGAGCTGCGGATCTCGTTTTGCAATTCGCTGTACCCGGAGTAGGCGAGAGCGTATGATAGTCGGATGATTGTGGTTTCGCTTGTGCCGCTCAATGCCCCGACAACTTTGGCTGGTTGCAGTGCAACGCTCTTCGGCTCGGCGAGAATGTATTTGGCTGCGAGTTTTTGTTGGTTGGTCAATTCCGGATAATGCTTGCGGATGCGCTCCTGTACGGATTCCATGATCATCTACTTCCTTGTCAATTGATGTAGGTTCCACTCTGTGGCTGGGTCTAACGGATAAATCGGACGAATGGCGCGCTCGTATTTGAAAAAGCGGAAGTTGAGTGTCGTCAATCCCGGCGAATCAACGGTAATGACGCGTGCGCTGATCGGTTCGAATGATGCCCGGAAATGTGTGCTTGATTTCAAGGCCACGATCTTGTATTTGGTCACGTCAATTCCGTGCAACAGAAAAATTTGCTCATCCAACACTTGCGATTTCACGGAGCAAACCAGTACATCAACCCCGTCAATTTGCAAGCGAACGGACTTGCCAAAATTCTCATGACCGCCTTGCCCCATCGGCGTCGTCGCAATGAATTTTCCATCTGTCAAAGCTTTGACGTAGGCTGTTACTTCAAGTGGCTCTCCATGCAAGTAGTCTGTCTTTCCACCAAGGGATAGCTGTAAGGTAGCGCCTACTCCAGCTTGATGGGCAATCTGTACCACTTCGGGATCGTAAATAAAACCAAAGCATGCATTTGTCAGCTGGGCTTCCAGCATGGCCCGCAGTAAATGCGTTCCGTCTCCGGGTGTGCCTCCGCCTGGATTATCTGAGGTCTCATTGATTACAATGGGCATCCCTTCCGTTTCCAGTGCCATCGCAATTCCCTCGGCAGGCGCGGGCATGTTCAGCTCGAACTCATCCCGCTTTTCCCAAATCAGACTGGCGACATCCTCGCTCACTTTTTTGGCGAGCTCCTGATCGTTATTGGTGACGCTCAAAACAGAAACGCCCAGCTCAGGAATGTCCGTATACGGAAATCCGTGGAAGAATGCACAGTCGATGACGCCTTCTTCCTTTTCCCACGTCCAGCAGGCTTCGTTTATTTCGCGTGCCGGGGAATGATGAGTAGCTGATGTCGGAATCAATAATGGCAGTCTGGTCAAATGCATGGTCGGCTTTATACCTTCCGTAACCATCTTGTGTGCCAGATCGATCGCTTCGATTCCACGTTCATAGCAATCCACGTGTGGGTAGAGATGGACACCCAGGAGCGCATCGGCTTCATCCACCATTTTTTGTGTCATGTTTGCGTGGAGGTCGAGCGTAACAATTAAGGGAATGTCATAACCGACCAACTGACGCACGGATGCCAGAAGGTCACCTTCCAGGTCATCCATTCCTTCTACGACCCCCGCTCCGTGAAGTCCTAGACAAATGGCGTCTGCACCTTCTGTCGCAGCAATGGTGTCAAGAAGCTCCTTTTTAATCCGGTCGTACGCTTCTCGCAAAATCGTCCCCGCTGGATACGTAAAGGTGAGAAAGGTCGGTAGTAGCTCGATGCCCAGCTCTTCGGCGCGATCCACCATCCCTCCTGGAAAGTTCCGAACGCCCCGATTGCGATTCACAATCGTTTCATGATAATCCCACTCATAGCTTTGAAACATCTCAAGCGTCGTGGGCACATTGGAAAACGTGTTTGTTTCATGCGCAATCCCACCAATAATCACCTTCATTCTTAGAACCTCCATTCATTCTTGAAGTATGAACTTTAAATTTTTGATTTTTTTGAAGTTTCAACCTTTGTGGACATTATAAAGGGAAGAAAATCATTTATTCAACCGCTAAATCATGAACGTTTTATCTATTCTGCTATACTCGTTGATTCATAAACAAAAGCTCTCCCTAGTATAGGGAGAGCTTTTTTCGTAGCTCATGCCATTTATGAGGTTTTCCATTTTGCCAATTCAGATGGGAACTTGTCATTCAGCACTTTGATATATGTACCCTTCATCCCTAACGAACGGGATTCCAGCACACCGGCACTTGCCAGCTTGCGAAGAGCGTTCACGATGACAGAACGTGTCAGGCCTGCTTGATCTGCCAGCTGACTAGCTACCAGCAAACCTTCGCGTGCGTCCAATTGCTCCATAATTTTTTCAATCGCGATCTGTTCACTGTAGGACAACGAAGAGAGTGCGATTTTGGCAAATGTTTTGTCGCGCACTTCATTTTCAATCTGTTCTGTGCGCTGACGAACGATTTTCATACCGATCACGGTAGCTCCGATCTCGCCCAAAATCAGATCCTCTGTTTCAAACTGACCGTAAGCACGCAGCAGGACGAGTGTGCCAAGACGGCTTCCCCCTGCATTGATAGGAACAATCGTCGTCATCATTTGCGGGAAGATCGAATTCAACTCTTTTGGAACCAGGCTGTACGGACTGGTAACCGGCTCGTTCGCCAAGGTTTGTGTAACTTCCAGCAGCTTTTGATGTACACCTTCCTGCAGCTGCGTGGAAGAACGACCGTCTTCTTGCAGGGAAATTTCCTGATTCATTCCACTTCCCAGGATCGAGCCATCTGCGGTAATGATGTAAACATTTGCAGAAATCACTTCAGATAAAAGCCTTGCGAGATCCTGGAAGCCTACTCCGCTGCCACCCATTGTTTTTTGAAGCATCACATTAATTTTTCTCGTTTTTTCTAACAAATTCATAATAATATCCTCCTCTGGATTCTTCATGCTCACAGTATTGTCAGAAAAATCCAGCCCTATACATGCAAATCGAAAAATTAAAAAGAAAGTTGTGTACAGGAATTAGGTAGAAGCCTCGACACCGATTCATAGATCAATGACTATCCTATAGGGAATTGACTACGCCTTACGTGTGGGAGGAAAATCGATGAGCTTGTTTAACGGCGGCTTTAATGGGATTGCGCTAATTCTCGTCTTGTTCGTTCTGTTGACTATCGTAGGCGTTGGCGATGATTAAGACCTCCATAAAAGAAAAAAGGCTGACAGAGTGGTCATGTTCACTCCGTCAGGCCTTTTTTGTATATTCTCTATCGAAGCTGCTGCTTAATGAGTGCTTCAATCGCTTCTGCAATGACATGCGTATGCTTGTTCACATCCGCATTCGTTAAACGGAAACGAATATAGCGTTCATCGAGATTAAACGCTTCTTCAAAAGATCCCATAAAGCCTCGCGCACGTTTATCCAGTTCCAATAAAACTTCCAATTCGCCATCGCGAAGATAGAAGACTACTTCGAGTTCCTCCAATTGGCTGCGGTAAGGCCCTGTCGGACGGAATTCAAATTCCTGTACAAACGGATGTTTGCGACCTAGGTGGCGATTGTATTCACAGTCTACCTTATACAGCTGGAATCCGATCTGTTGAACCGCATCCAACACTTTAGACATTAACGGATGTGGGCGAACCTCGATGAAATCGGAATCCCCCGGGTCAATCGCATTTTTAATATCGAGACCTGTCCGCAAGTAAACCGGTTGGCGCCCCATCGTCAATGGCGTCTCGTAAGGTAATTGAAAAGCGAATGGCAGAACGGTTTCTTCTTTCGGTTTCAATTGTACCCGCTCAGACAGACGATATTTTACAAGTGTGCATTCTTCCTTTGTCTTGGTGTCGTTGACTTCTCTTTCATAGTGTGTGACGACATACATGTAAATCTCGTCGATTTCTTGGGCCACATCTCCTCCCTTGATATGGACCTCACCTCTGACCGTATCTCCGGGAATGAGTGAATCCTGCTCAAGACGTGCATCTACTTGCGCAGAGCCAATACCTACACTAGCCAACAATTTTTTGAACATGGACATGTGTTCGCCTCTCCTTTATACCGACCCAGACCTACATAATCTGGCTATCAGATATTCTATATTGAAATATACGGCGGAAGAAATAGAAAGTTTCGCGCAATCTTTTGCCAAACATCATCAGGTATAACGTCCGCTGTCACGAACACATGCAGCGTTCTACTGATTACCACCGTTTTGATTCGTACCTCCACTGTCGTTCGATCAGACAAAATGTATTCGCGGCGTCGCAGCATTTCATGCAAGACCTGATGGACCTCCGCAACCTGCTCAACCTTCTTCCCTTTTAACGAAGCGAGATCCTTTTCCACGCGATCGACTACTTGTACCACAATGGTGGCATGGAGTGGCTGCTTCTGATCCGCAGTGAGTACAGAAGCGCGTACGTCTTCGATGACGGTCTCTTGCTTTTTCCGATAGACCCGCTGATTTTGCTTCAGCTCCAGATTTTCCTCGTACAGTTTTTTATTTTGTAGCTCCAAGCTTTTTTTGATCAGCATCATCTGTTCCATTTCGCGTCCGTATGTAAATAAAATCACGCTTCCGCCCAAGACGCACCCCATGAGCAAAAGTGCGAGGTAACGTTTCCAAAGAGTCACCTTCATGAGCGCACCTGTACCAGCCAATGCACACAAATCGTTCCGATATGGGCACCTAAGAATGCGACGACGATCATCACAAGCTGCTTAAAGACAGGTGTCAAATTTCCCATCAATATTTTTTCGATCTGCAAAAACGAATCAAAGGTTCCGCCCAATGCCCCAACTAATCCCCATATTTTGAGCTGGTCAGCCAATTGGGCCATGGATAACAGCGGGGGCTTTTCTGTGAGAAATGCGCCCACCCCACCTGAAAGAGCGCCGCCGACCACAATGCCATAAGCCACGAAAAACGTCAAAATGACTTGTGCCATGTTGTGCTTCATCCTTTCTTCGAACAAGCTGCACATGCTTATCCCTACGCTCGTCATCCCGGTTTTATAACAGGACTTGTTAGCGTTCCAAATAAAAAAGCGGCATGCTCTATTTGGCAGCATGCCGAATCGGTCAGCGTTGGTTCCTTCTCCATTTCTTCAGTTTCTTTTCAATGCGCGGCGAATTCATGATCATAAGATCCGTGAACAAGTTGACCATTTTCGGATTGCGCAGCATCTGCTTAAACACCTCTGGATTTTGCTTGAACCATTGCTCATTGGCACGAATCCATTTCTTGAAACCGTCGTTTGATTTGTAATAGTCATTCAATTGACGAACCGGCCGATATGCGCTCATCTTAATCTATCCCTTCGTCAAAAAATATAACGAGGAGAAAAACGATCACGATGATCCAGATGATCACTTCGAAACCTTCCTCGTTGAAAAAACCAAATCCTCTCACGTCAGATCCCCCTTTCATCCTGCCGCGCTCCTCGCACCATTCCCTACCGCCCATGGTACCTTTCCCTATAGGTATATGTCGTTCCACGCTTGTTGGATTGGACGCTTGCCTGCCTTCATATCGATTTTGTGTGCTGGCCTATATTTTGTTTGTGAAAACGGCTAGACGTTTTTCATAAAACAGGATGAGCATACTAGGGAGGAATGAATCAAAGAGGAGAAGAACATGACAGCCTCTACTGGATCACTGTTACGCAACAAGCCTTACTTGCTATTACTGATAGTCGTCTTTTTCATGCACATGGCCTCTTATCTGGTCATTCCCGTCTTCCCAATCTTTTTGCAAAAGGTACGGGTTCTTTCTCTCTCCCAAGTCGGCATCATTTTGGCAGCGGGAAGCATCACATACCAAATCGGAAGCTTGGCAGGCGGCTTGATGTCAGATCGCTGGGGCAAACGCTCCATCCTAGCCTTTGGGGCATTCCTTCAAGGATGTGCCATGGCAGGCTATCACTTCAGCCATTCTTATGGTTTCTTCTTGTTATTCTCCGCTGTCAACGGCTTAGGTCTTGGCCTGCTCGCTCCTACCATTAAAGCCATGATCGCGGATGAAGTGGATGAGAGCCAAAGAACCGCTGCCTTCTCGTGGAGAGGGATACTCGCTCATAGCGGGATCATTGTCGCTGGCTTGGTCATTACGTGGATGACTGCGGGTGGAAAACAACCGTTTCTCGTAGCTGCCTTTGTGTACGGAGCACTTGCTGTCTTTTCTCGCTTCATCCTCCCCGATGATCGGTGTGTGGGAACAGATTGCAAGCAAACGCCGATCAAGGAGTATCGTCACATCTTGACCCATCGCAGCTTTCTGCTTTTTTCTGGGATCTCGCTCTTAATCTGGGCGCTTTACGCTCAATTCGCCATGATCCTGCCACTGCGGGGTGAGCATGTCCTGCATTCCGCTACGATGATTGGCCTCATTTGGACGATCAACTCGCTCAGTGTCGTCGTCTTGCAAGGGTTTATCTCACGTTTTGTTCTACAGCGCATCAATCCGTACTTGTCCGTAACCATGGGAACGATCTTGTTGGGTGCAGGGCTTACGCTCATGGGATGGGCGAACCACTTTCTTACACTGTGCGGGGCTGCGATTCTTTTCATTTTGGGTGAGATGCTGTTTATGCCGATGCTGGACAGTCTCGTCACTCATTTCGCAAAGGAAGAATGGCTGGGAGCGTACTTTGGCTTTTCCAATTTCGTATCTGGTCTTGGAACGGCTCTTGGGACGGGATTGGGTGGAGCGATGGTTGAAAAGCTAGGAGGAGTCGGCAGCCATTATCCATGGATCGGCTATGGAGTGCTTACGCTGTTTTTAGCGGCCATTCTTGGTCTGTTTGCCGTATATGCAATTCCTCGCCACAAAAACAATGTGCTTGACTCGCCCTCAAAAAATCGTAGAAGGGAAGGTGCCACATGAACGCAGAGGAACACACACAGTATCAACCCGAAAAGCAAATGGAAGTGCTTAGGCGAGTGCCCCTCACCTCCCTATTCATCCAACTGGAGGACAATGTATCCTCCCGCAATCGCCAAAAAACAAATTCGCCTTGGCAGCCATGGCTCTAGGAAAGGAGTAGTTACATGACCAAGCAAAGCAAGGATTCCTCTGTACAGCAAAATCGACCAGATGAGCGCAATCGCCAGCCCAAAACTGTTCAAAACGATGCACCGGGCTATGGAGACAAAAAACTGGAGGGGCCAAATCGTCCGTCCACCTAACCCTCAGGCAAGCAATCAATAAAAAAAGTCATTTTGCGCCTTCATGCAAGGGCAAAATGACTTTTTTCGTTTCATTTACGCAATCGGCACGAGCATGTACGGCAAAGAAAATCCTTCCAATCTCTCCAAAAATGCTTGGCGAGACTTTTCATCAGGCGCAATCAGTTGCAGATAGCGCGTGAAATAAAACACGATACGATCTGCATTGCCCTCTTTTAAGCGATAGTGGGACAGCTGTGCGATGTCCGTCAAGTTGTAGAAGTATTCATAGTGCTCCTGTGTAAAAGGCACTTGAAAGATCCGGCTGACGACTACACCATTGCTCAGATTTTCCCGCATGTTCTCTTTTGTTGCCCCGAGAAAGCGAAGCAGTTCACCAGCACGCTTCGCCCCGACCTTTTCCACCAGTATGCTATCGTTGTACTCCACTTCCAGATCGGTCAAGTTGTTAGAAACGGCTGCAAGCATTGCCATCAGCACCTTGCGCACTGCCAGATTCTCCGTAGCGAATTGATTGTCAAATACATTAAATTCAAAGGACGTAGCTTCGCCCTGACGCCGTGTATACAATTTGATCGCGTTCAAAAGCACTCCTCCGCTTTCTGTTTCCTCGACGATATTCTCCAGACCATTTATCTAGGCAAAATGGATTCCCACGTGGCACGGTCCAGCTTGCGAATGACACTGAACAAGAGACGCTTGGCTGCCTCGTAATCCTCGCGATCAATGATCGAAGCATGGCTGTGAATGTAACGGGAAGGAATGCCAATAACGGCAGACGGTACTCCCTTGCCATGGTACTGCACGACCCCTGCATCCGTCCCGCCTTTTGCCACATAAATCTGGTACGGAATGTTCTCTTCTTCGCACGTGGAGATAAGAAGCTCACGCAATCCTACCGGCATGACGTACATCGGATCGTAGATGCGCATCAAAAGTCCACCGCCGAGCTTGCCTCCATCGTCTTTTACACCTGGTATGTCTGTAGCTGGACTCGCATCCACAGCCAAGAACAAATCCGGAACGATGGACGAGGCCGCAGTTTTCGCGCCGCGCTGCCCGGACAATTCTTCCTGTACAGTAGCCCCGACGTAGACGACATTCGGATGATCTGGTTTTTCGTGCAGCTCTTTTGCGAGCTCCACTGCCAAACTGCAACCATAGCGATTATCCCATGCTTTAGCCATTATGCGGCGTGGATTGGCCATGACCTGCAATGGGCAAACCGGAACGATTTGCTGGCCAGCCCGTATTCCTACCTGTTCTGCTTCCTCACGTGAATCTACGCCGATATCAATGTACATGTTGCGTACATCCATCGGGCGATTACGCTGATCGTCGCTCAAGACATGCGGCGGGATCGAGCTGATTACGCCTTCGACTGGTCCCTTGTCCGTAATAATTTGTACACGTTGCGCGAGCAGGACCTGCCCCCACCAGCCTCCCAACGTCTGAAAAGAAATAAATCCCTTATCAGAAATTCGGGTGACCATGAAGCCCACTTCGTCCATGTGACCCGCTACCATAATTTTCGGACCGTTCTCGTCACCACGCATAACGCCAAAAATACTGCCCAAATTGTCGTACATGAGTTCACTCGTATAGCTGCTTATGTATTCCCGCATAATCTCGCGTACCGGACCTTCGAAGCCAGGCGCTCCTGGTGCCTGCGTCAAACGGTTCCACAGCTCCATTTGAAATTTATTTTCCATCGCCAAAAATCCTCCTCGACCCTAGTTTCATGCCTATTATCCTTCTCTATTATCCGCGAGAGAGAATTCAGACGCAACTACTCCCAAGCAGGAATGCAAGCGCTTGTCCCGAATGAAGAAAAAAACACGAATCGTTTGAGGAGGAAAAAGTAGATGACAATCACGTTGCGAAAGTTGGCCGAATTCAGTGAGATTGAGCAATTAGAAGCAATGGAGGGGAAAATATGGGACCCTTCTACTGCTATTCCCCACCATATGACACTTACCATGCAAAAGTTTGGCGGTCTGTTTTTAGGGGCATTCGATGACGAGGAAATGATCGGCTTCTTGTACAGCTTCCCGGGCTTCACCAACGGAGAATCCCATCTTTGCTCGCACATGCTCGGCTTTTTGCCAGAGTATCGCAAGCAGGGGCTAGGCGTACAAATGAAATGGCTGCAAAAAGAAGAAGCAGCAGCAGCGGGCTATTCCAAAATCACATGGACGTACGATCCGCTTGAGACAGTAAACGGTGTTCTGAACATCGCTAAGCTGGGAGGTATCGTTCGAACTTATTTGCCAAACTGCTACGGCCAGCTCGATGACGACTTCAATCGTGGACTGCCGACAGACCGTTTCCTCGTGGAATGGTTTATCGGAAGCAATCGTGTGGAATCGCGTCAGTCTGGAAAGAGCTCTGCTCCCTCTTTTCAACAGGCACCTGACCTATTGCGTTTTGAAATCAAGGATGGTATTCCACATCCTATCGAAATCGATTTGTCACGCGATGAGCCTGCAGTACTGCTCCCTGTCCCTGCCTTCTTCCAAGATGTAAAACGAGCGGATATAAGCGTCGCTTCCTTGTGGAGAGAAATGACGCGCGAATTGTTCACGTCGTATTTTGCCAAAGGATATGTTGTCACGAATATCCTCCGTGGTCCATCCACCGTTCGTTACGCCTTAGAAAAGCAGCCATTTCCTGATATTTTAGGTGCCTCGTCCTCTCTATCTTAGCTAGAATTGCGCGTCGGGTGATCAGGTTGTGGTAAAATGGTGGTTGCCCAACCCTATACAACAAAGGACGAGAATGAAATGAATCGATCACAATACAATTATGACGTTATCATCATAGGCGGCGGCCCCTCTGGGCTGATGTCTGCAATTGCTGCTTCTGGCCAAGGAGCGAGAGTTTGTCTCGTGGAAAAAGGCTCGAAGCTCGGACGCAAGCTCATCATATCGGGCGGCGGACGCTGTAATGTAACCAATGCCAAGGAACAAGATGAATTAATCAAACAAATGCCAGGAAATGGACGCTTCATGTACAGTGCTCTCACCCAATTCGGCAACCGAGAGATTATCCAGTTTTTTGAGGAGATGGGTGTCGCGTTAAAAGAAGAGGATCGGGGCCGTATGTTTCCTGTCACAGATAAAGCAGTGACAGTCGCTCAAGCATTGATTGATTTATTGAAGCGCCAAGGTGCCACCATTCATTTAAATGCCGCTGTAAAAGAAGTTCTCTATTCGGAAGGGAGAGTCGGTGGCATCATGCTCCAGTCCGGTGAGAAAATCACCGCGCCTTGTGTGATTATTGCTGTCGGAGGCTGTTCTGTACCACAGACAGGGTCTACAGGCGATGGCTATACATGGGCGAAAGCAGCCGGGCACACAATCACAGAGCTGTATCCTACTGAAGTACCGCTTACAGCCAATGACTCTTTTATTCGCGACAAATCAATTCAGGGTCTATCGCTGCGTGACATCACGATGACCTTGTATGCGCCCAATGGGAAAAAGATCAACACCCAAGAAGGCGATATGATCTTCACTCATTTCGGAATATCAGGCCCCGCCTCCCTGCGCATGGGACACTATGTCTCTGTGTCGCAACGAAAATACAGTGCGGTTCCTCTATCTCTGACGATCGATCTCATGCCTGACAGAACAGCCGAGGAAATCATGGCGGAAAGCTGGCAGTTGATAGAGGAGCAGCCAAAAAAGGCAGTAAAAAATGCAATCAAAGGCTTCCTCCCCGAACGGATTATCCCACTCTTGCTTGCGATGGCAGGAATTTCGGAAGAAACGACCTACAGCCATATGAAAAAACAAGAGTGGAGCAAGTTCACGAGCTTGATCAAAGCTTTTCCACTCACCATTACGGGGACGCTCTCTCTTGAGGAAGCGTTCATTACAGGTGGTGGTGTAAGCGTAAAAGAGATCGATCCACGCTCGATGAGGTCCAAGCTCATGGATGGGTTGTATTTTGCTGGCGAGGTTATGGACGTCCACGCCCATACCGGTGGTTACAACATCACCATCGCCTTTTCGTCCGGCCATTCTGCGGGTACGCATAGTGCGCAGGAAGCATTTGAATTTTTTTACGAGAATGACGTTTAGATGAAGTGGGATTGGGGAAACTATGAATCAGGTTCTCTTTTCATGAAAAGAGAAATCAGCACATTACTCCCCCCTAGTTGTAATGTGCTGGTTTAACAGACCTTACTCCCTTTATCTTCCTAGATGGGCATCGCCTGCGTGAGCGATGCTTCTTTTTTTTGCCCAACAAAAAGCACCTGCTACAAAAGAAGGCTAGGCCATCTTTTCATAGCAGGTGCTTTATTCGTCGTAATTGGTTTATCCGACAAGGCGGAACAAATACGCAAACCCAGCGAAAAAAAAGGCTAGGCCCAACAGAAAAAACGTGTTGGCACGCTGCTTAATGCGCCTTTCGTCTCCTTGAAAATGAGCGTTCATCCGCGATTGCCAGCGTTTTGTCCTCGGCTGTACCATAACGAGAATGCCAGCTGCCAGTAAGAAGAGAGGAAAGATCATCATCGGACTCATCCCTTTTTCTTACGACGTAGAAGCCAACGGTTGTCCTCTTCGGCTGGTGCGCCTTCGATTACCAGACGGGCCTCCTCGGCAAGCTGATAGGCTTCTGCAAAAGCTAGTTGTCGAAATGATATCTCTGCCTTCGTCAACAATTCATTGACCTGGCGATTTTGGCGGCGATAACGGTTCGTATACTGAATGGCACCTTCTGCCATCTGACAAGTTGTAATAATGCGTTCTGCCATCCGCTCTGTTTCGCCGACCAAATCACTTGCGTCCTGAACCAGCATAGCCACCTCTTCCAGATCATAGCGATATTGCTCCATGATCGTTTGCACGCGGCCCAACGTTTGCACGACTTCTTCAAACATGTATTTCAATTGATCCGGAATCCCCGGCAAGTAGCTGCGCTTGATTTGCTGACGGACGCGGACTAATGTGTTAGAAATTCGCTCCAGTTCATCCAGCGCATCGTCTTCCGTTTCGATGACCAAATACGTTTGCTCTTCTTCTTCCTGAATCAGCTCTTCCTGTTCAGGCTGACTCTTTGGCATGACCAGTTCATACTCTTCTTCTTCGTACGCAGGCTCCTCTGCTTTAACTGGTGGCACAGGCTTTTGTGCTTTTTTATTGAAAAGCTGAGGAATTGCTTGCAACAAAACGGAACGTTCAGCTTCACTCAGCTCTGAGGATTTTCCTCGCACCGGTCGCTCTTCTTCCACTTTCGACTGCTGGAGATGAGTCGGCTTTTCAGGATCTGTTTCGCTGGTAGAATGCTCGATCTTGCTAGCTGGAGTCGGCTCAGGTATACGAATCTCCTGCTCCACAGGCGCGGATGTCGCAGCTACTTGCTGTAGCGAATCATCCTGTTCCACCTCTTCTACTTCTGCTCTCTTTTCTACCTGTACAAATTCTGTTTCATCATTGCCTTGATTCACTTCTGCTTGCGGTTCCGCTTCTGTATATACCGTCGCTGCTGCTTCATCACGGGCAAGAACGCCATCCTCTATCGCTTGATACGTTGCATCAATGAGTACTTCGAACGCTTTGACATGGGTCAACACCATTTCCAGGCTGCCCTCTTCCAAAGAGCTTTTCGCGGACATGACCAATTGCTTCGCCTGCAAAAGGGCATTGTCCAAGGAATCCTGTTTTAAATCAAAGCCGTCACGAAAGGCCTGCTCAATTCCTCCTTCCAGATGCTTGAATTCTTCCGGCATTTCTTTTTTCACACGTTGCACAAGCTTTGGAATGAGCTCCATTGCTTGTCCTACCTGCTCCAGTACTTGCTGCGCTTTTTGTGTGGTTTCGTACGCAGCAATGTCGTCCCCTGCCGCACGCGCAGTTTTCACGAGTTTTCGCATTGTGTCTACTTCATCGAGCGATGCTTTCAGCTCATGGAAAGACAATCCGTATTCCAGACGCAAATCGGACAAGCGTCGTTCCATCTGCTCCACTTGCTTTCCGATCTCTGGAACAACAACCTTGTTTTCTTGCTTGGTAACGGCCACTTTGGAAGTGTCTGTTTTTAGCTCATTCAGCTCTTCTTCAATTTTTGAAATGGCCTCTCTCGCCTCATTCAGCATGCCAAGTGCCAACGTAAAACGGAAGCGATCACAAGCCTCTTCCGCATCGAGAATCATCATTTCCACATCAGGGATGCGAATACGCAACAGATTTTCTTTTTTGTCAGCCAAGTGGTGGTAACGTACTTCTGTCATGCCGCTGGAACGGCGAAGCGGTTTTTCCACCTCGATGACATTGAGCTTCTCAACGAGCTCTTCCTTCCAATCCTCTACATCGTCTACTTGAGCAAAAATAGCACGGCGTCTGATCATCGCATAAATCAAGCCAATCGATAGGCCAGCAAATACCGCCCCCACCAGATAGATCCACCATGGAATGCCTCCGAGAGCACTACTGCTTTCACTCTCTCCCGCTTTACTTGCGTCGGTCTCACCCGGTTTTGCTGTTGCTTGCTTGCTTTCCATGCGGCTAAGCTCTTGGTTTACTTCCGCAATTAAGGTCTGAATCCCGGTCAAATACTGCTTTTGTGTACGGAATGGTTCATAGAAAGACGCGATCTTGTCATGCAGCAATGCCATTGTGGCACCTTTTGCCTGTAAGCTAGGACCTGCATAAATCCCCAGCTGTTCGGTGTTTATGTCGAGTACGATCATGAGTGCATCGTCAGCTAAATTGTAATTGTCAAACAGCTTTTGCGCGTAGATATCCGGAGATTCAGCTTCTGGTGCAGTGCTTTCCACTACCACGACTTTGTAGCTGCCCGGTATGCCGTTCAATGAATTGGCAAAGGTGGTCCTGTCTTCTTTTTTCAAATAGTTGTCAGCGTCCTGAATAACTTCTTCTTTTTTATCTGGAAACGGCGTCGCATAAGCCGGATTCGTATATAACAACATGCCTGCCAAACAGAGCATGAATAGTTTTCGTTTCACTTGTCATACATCCCCTTACTAGAATCATTCATTGGGAGAGGTCACGCCTAAACGGGCAGCAAAGAACCTCGCAGATAACACATAATCGAGGTTTGCAGCCATTGGACGAACTCCTCGGAAGATGGTTCCAGATCATAGACCTGGCGAACCATTTGTGGTTGCAAAAATGGATATATCATCTGGCTCGTCATAGCCAGCACTGTACAATCAATAGAGACGGGCAAAAACTCACCCGAGACGACACCGCACTCGATCACACGAGAAAGACCGTGCTTCCAGCGGCTCATATATAGCGTCATCACTTCACGTGCAAGCATGGATTCTACGCTCAGCTCACGATGAATCAAACGCGTGATAGGCGCATGCTCACATTGAAACTGCAAATACAGCTGTACAACTTGTTCCAATCGTTGATAGGCAGGGATGTTTTCCTGCTCGTTTTCCAGTTCTTCCAAAAGGCGAAACAACGTCTCAAAGTAAGAAGCAATCAACGTCTCCAAGACTCCTTGCTTCCCTTCAAAGTGATAGGAAATCAGCGCGGAATTTACTTGAGCAACAGAGGCAATTTGTCTTACGGAGGTCCCTTTGTAGCCATGAACATCAAAAAGCTTCGCTGCTGCGGATAAAATACGCATTTTCGTCTGATCCATCAGGCATCTTTCCCATTGTACAGATTATTCGACGAAAAAAGATAGTCTTGTTGTATGTTCGACAATGTTTTCCAGAGTTCCTTCTAGAAATGCTGATTCCATCGAAAAAAACCGCTATCGCATAGATTTTCTTCCACATAAGAAGTACGTAAAAAGCATCAAACACGTTACCTCTATTTTTAAATTTTCCCTGACAGAAAAAAGACGCTCCTGTCTGTTTTGCAAGAGGAACGTCTCACTTGATTACTCTTACTCCCTATTTGCTTTTTTCCTATGGAGCTGTGATGGGGGCTACTGCTCCGTATTGCTGCAAATACGTTTCTACTTGCGTATGCTCTTTTACACGCTGATCGTTCAAATCGTACGCTGATCGAATGGACATCGTCATGTTCGTGGGGAGCATCGTTTTTTTGTTGTAGTGAATCGTATACTCTGCCTCCACTTCCATCTGGTTCACGAGCTCGTTTACGTCCACCTTTTTCTTGGACTGAATCGTGGGTCCAGAATGTTGTGCAGGTGTCCCTCTCCAATTGCCTTCCGAGAGTGACATCGCTATCTTTAGCTTCGGTATGTAGGGTTTCTCTCGCCCTGCTATCGATTGGACTTTTGCTCCCGACTTTGTTTGTTCTTGCATTTGGGAAACAAGCCAACTCTTTAGTTTGGAAGAATCCAATACAACTCCGAACGCCTCAAAATCGTCTTTTGGATTCTCATCAGGCAGCATTCGAACGTTTCTTTTCATGTTGTCGATTTGCTGAAAGGAAGCCATAGGGTTCCAGTTGTTCATTTCTTGATGCAGGGCCGGACTATCCCCTGCGACATGTTTCCAGCTTTCGTTTTGACCATGCTTGGTATACAGCTTGTTCCCATGACTAAGTAAGGATAAGTTGTCCACTCTGTTTTCTTCTGGGACAGAGAGCTTCACGTTCATGTAAACAGCCTCTCCGTCCTTTCTGCCCGAAAAGTTAACCATGTTCGCATTGGCACTATTCGCCGTCAACAGCTTGGTTTGCCCATAGAACGCATACGATTTCTGCGCATCGAACTTGTCACGTACCTGCTCAAACGTTGTATTCGCATCCTGCTTCACACTCATTTGATTACAGCCACCTACAACAACTGTACACACAAGAGCCATCACGCAAATGGGCCAATACTTCTGCATAGATGCTACCCTCCCTCGGCTACCCTGGGTTAACCTCATGTGGGGTCCCAGAGTAATAGTCCCTTTTAGCGTTTCCGGGGAGGAATAGGCTTATTCTACTTGCAAGCCTCTCTTGTACGATCAGGTTTTACAGGTGGAAATACAAGATGCGATCCTGCTCTCTCACTTCAATCTGGTGGAGAATCATCAACAAATCTATGTGCCCTAATGTCTCGGATAGCGTCAATGGCAATTCTTTTTGGTACAAACCTGGAAATAAGAGAGCATTCAGTTCAAAAGCTGTCTTTTCTCCATCTGCAAGAAGCCTGCGGAGCGTGTCTGTTCTCTCCCAGTTCTTTTGCAGTCGAGCGAGTATGAGCTCTCGATGGTTGTAAACCGGTTGACCGTGTCCACTGAGGACCTGTTTGATCTCCATGTCCGCACACATTTGCAACGCTGTGCGGTATTGAATCAAGGTCAGTGGTCTTGTACTCGAACGATTCCGGGGTGGTTCAATGAAGGCATTGGATGATATTCGCTTGATGATATGGTCTCCACCAATCATGACTTGATCCTTTGCCCGATACAACGACAGATGGCTTTGACTGTGTCCTGGGGTATACAGTACCTGCCAGTCCTCCAAGTACGGTACCTTTTGCTCATGCTTCAGATGAAAATCAATCTGGCTTGGCGCAGAAAACGTCTTCATCAGCTTGTGAAATTTCGAGATAATGACCATCATTTTTTCTGGTACGCCACTCTGGATGTACAGCTCTTCGAAAAACTGATCATGAAAAGTCATAAACTGCTCATCCTGCTGTACATAAGGTGTTGCCTGCGGATGAGCAAACGTCTTCGCTCCCGATCGTTCCCGTACTTTTTCTAACTGCCCGCAATGATCCACATGATGATGCGTCAGTATGACTTGCTCGATATCTTCCACGCTGACCCCAATCGATTCTAAGCCTTCTGTTAAGGCCGCCCACGCATCGTCGGTCAATGGACCCACATCAACCAAGGTCAAGCGCTCCCCTTTTAACAAGTAGACGTTTACTGCCCCCACATCAAAAGGCGTAGGTATTTCCAGACAAAAAATATCAGGTGCTACTAGGGTCGCGATCGTTTGCTTGCCATCGTTCGTTGTCATTTTTTATCTACCCCTCAAGTTTTTTGCCTTTTTTTCCGAAAAGAGAAAAGAGCCATTGTTTTGGCTCTAGGCGAGAACAACTTGATTTCTACCTGAATTTTTGGCTTCATACAAAGCAATGTCTGCTTGATGGAACAGCGCTTCTACACTCAGGTTTACATCCATCTCCCTGCTCCATTTCGCTAGTCCACACGATATCGTGACCTGTGGAGACGTCTCCTGCTCGACGCATTCCCGTATGCGCTCTGCCACGGAATGCGCGGTGTTTTTGTCCACACGCGGCAAATATACAGCGAGTTCCTCTCCACCCCATCTTGCCGCGATATCACTGTCTCGGATGCTATGTCGAATCAGATTGGAGACCTGAATCAGTACTTCGTCCCCTACCTGATGGCCAAATGTATCATTCACGGTTTTAAAATAATCAATATCGATCAAGATCAACGAGCCATAGTTATCTTTTTGTAATGATCCTCTTACTCGTTCATTCAAATGTCTTCTCGTGTACAGACCTGTCAAATTATCCGTAATGACCATTCGTTCCATTTCATTATGCAGGACGGCGTTGGTCATTGCCAAGCTCGCGTGTTGTCCAAATATTTCGAGGAGTTTGTAGTCGTCAAAACTAAAAAAATGATAACGGGAATCTGCGACTAAAAGGACTCCACTAATCTCACCCTCAACAACGAGCGGTACCCCCATGAAGGAACAGCACGAAAAGAGCGAAAAAGGAAGCGGTCCTGCCCCTGGTTGAGCCAGCAGCAATGCCTGCTTGTTTTGCAAGATTTGCTGAAATGGCTTTTCTGTAGAATCGATAGCCATGCCATTGAACGCTGGAATGGAGGAAGAGAGCACATCGAAGCAATCCTCTCCTGGCGTTTTTCGCAAAATAGCACAAAACTCTGCATCAAAAGTAGCCCGCATCATCGTCGTAACAAAATCGAGAATTTCCTTTAAATCAAGACTTCTGTTCAACTGGCGCGCCATCTCATTAATCAAACGCAATTCTCGAATCAAATTGCGCGATTGCTGATAGAGCTGTGCGTTTTCAAACGCAGTGCCAGCCGTATCCGCCAAGATTGAGATGTAATCCTTTTCATGCTGATTCAAGGTGATTCGCTGATCGGACGTCACCTGCAATACTCCGTAGATTCCCTGCTTGCCTAAGAGTGGCGCTGCGATCACCGTCACCTGTTGCTCCCCTTCTCCCACTTCTTCGGCAATGAGACGTCCTTCCAAATAGGCCTTGGTACTGGTAGACGGCTCTACTTCTTGAAAAGAAAGCTGTTTGACCGGGGTGGTTGCATTGGGTTCAACCGTCAGGAAAAGCTCTGCCGACAAGTACGGATAAAGGCTGGGAATGCTCGTCACGATTTCATGCAAAACATCATTCACATCAATCGATGCCTGAATCTTTGACATCAACTGATACAACAAATCTTTTTTGCTCGCTTCACGGCGTAGGTCGTCCGACATGATCGAACGCCAAAGCGCACAGCTTGCCTTCGCGCCTACTTCCTGCAAAAAAGCAACATCCCGTTCATCGTACACGCAATCTGACTCTTCGGGTGGCAGATGCAAAAACAGTGCGTAGAGCGGTGTTTGGTTCAAGGAGACAGGAACGACGACAAGCCTGTGGTCGTCTAAAATGGAAGGCATGATCTGCGTCGTACCGAATCTCGAAACCAGTTGGGCAATGTGGGTTTGTCCAACTTCGACCGCTTGCGTTGTTACGCTCTCCTGCGGAATCAATGTGGCATTGTCCGCGAGCTTCACGGCCGAACAATAGCCTTTTTGGATAATGTCACTGATCTGACCCGTCAAGCTTTGCAGCAGCTCTTTGGTCGTATCATGCAACGTCAAATCCATGACAATCTGGCTTGTGACGTGTTGAATATAAGCATCATATCCCATGCGAATCAACGGCTCTAGCCCGCGCATGTAGGATGACAAATCGAAATGAATATGGTCTTCGGGCGCTATCATGCCAATGACAGCTCGAACCCTTCCATCTTTTTCACACAAAGGAAAGGCTCCACACACGTTGTTCGTTTCACTTCTCGTTTTAACTACGATCTCTTTGGAGGAAAGTGCCTCTAAAATAAAATCAAAGACTTTACCAATCGATACATCGTGTTGCAGGGTAAGCCCTTGAGAATTCCGAGATGGACCAACCTGCATTTCCATGAAGTTGATTACGCGGCCCCCGGAATCTGTCAAGAAAAGGATGCCTGGGCGCTTTTCCGGCCAAGATTGTAAGATAAAATGGGCCGTGTAGGAAAAGACCGTCTCTAACTTCCCCAACATTTTACTTGACACGAGAAACTCCCTCTCTCAGCATTTTCTCAAGCTTTCAAATGGTCTGTATCATTAACGGATAGAACTTCCCACCTACGATCTACATACCGAAATATCGTAATACTGGTATTATCGATACGTGTGATACCCGTTCCTTGTTCTCCTACCGTTACATAATGCAAGAAGCTATTAATGAGACCGCCGTGCGAGACAACGACAATCGCCTCACCTGGGTGGCTCCCTGCTATTTCTGTCATGGCAGCTACAGCTCGTCGCTGCATGTCTTCGAATGTCTCAATTCCACAGGAGGCTTCATCCTGATTCTCAAATCGCTCACGTATTTCTTCATAGGTGAGCCCCTCCCACTCCCCATAGCAGCGCTCCCGCAAGGTTGTCCGCGTAGAAACAGAGGATTGGAAGTTACCAGCAATCTTGGCAGCCGTATCGTGTGCCCGACTGAGATCACTCGAATAAAAAGCGTGAATCTTCTCGCCTTGGAACCTGTCTGCTACTCGCTCGGCCTGACGTACCCCGAGCTCGTTCAATGCGATGTCACTGTGGCCTTGTATACGACGAATCTGATTCCACTCCGTCTCTCCATGACGAATGAGATACATGATGGTTTCCAAAACAATTTATCTCCTTACCGTTCTGTATTCTATTCGATAGTATTTCTTATTATATAAGATGCATGTTCACAATTCTAGATTGATAAAAAAACATTTGGTACAAAATTCCTATATTTCATTCCTTTCTGCAAATAGCGGATACTTTTTTTCATGAATTTGAACTGAAACGAACTTTCACTTCCTCTCGTCAGAGGTGATAAGAAGAATATGACATCGTTGGAGGGGTTCCTATGAAACCGTGGATCATTCGGTCTAGCTCTTTTGTTCTATCTGCCAGTCTGTTGCTGCCTGTGGCTCAAGCGCATGCACAATCACCTTATGTGAGTACCAATAAAATGGCGACTACTGTGGCACAAGCTGACTCTGTGGCACAAGCTAAAGCAAAGCTGTCCAAGGAAGCTGCCTTGGCTCTCGCTACAAAAATAGTGCCTACCGCCGGGATGACGGTGCAGAATGTGTCATTTCGTTCAGCGGATAGCTGGCGCCCATTTCCAGAATGGTCGTTTAGTTGGGTGAAGAAAGATCCAGAAAACGGCAACGTCCTTCTATCCTATAGCGTCAGTATCCACGCCAATACAGGCGAGCTGACTTCCTATTCGCATCAAGAGCAGGAAGCATCCCAGCTTCCCTATGCAAAACGAATTTCCTATACAGAGGCGCAAGAACAGGCGAAGCGCTTTTTCGAGAAAAACAATGCAGGAAAAGCAGCGGAAACAAGACTGTATACGCGCGATATGCCAGAGCCAAAAACTCCGCTGAACTCGGAAGTCTACTATAATTTCCGCTTTGTTCGTGACGTGGACGGCATTCTCTTTCCTGACAACGGCGCAGATATCACGGTAGATGCTTCCGGCAAAGTGACCAACTATTCTCTGTCTTGGAACGACGTGACTTTCGAGAACACGGATACGAAAATCTCAGAAGAAGAAGCTGAGAAACTATTTAAAGAACAAGCGAATCCAAAACCAGTTTACCTGCTGCCATGGGAGCGGATGGAAACTAAAAATAACAAGCCGTCTCTCGGGTATATGAATCCCTTCACATTCTACATTGATACGGAGACTGGCAAAGCATTGACACAATCGTTGACCTCGTATCAACTAGCGAAAGATCCTGAGCCTGTAAGCAGCAAAGTCCTTCCTGCACGCCGCAGCGGACAACCGCTCTCCCAAGAGGAAGCTGTACAATGGGCATCGAAAGCGTTGAATTTGTCCAACTACGAGCTTCGCTCTGCCAATTACAATGAAAGAGACTACCGTGGCAATCGTCCCATCTGGGATCTCGAATTCGGCAAAAAGGGCAATAGCGAAGACGGATTTGCGTATGTCTCCGTGGATGCTGTAACCGGGGACATCTACCGATTGAACAAGGACTTCCGTGGCCATAAAGAAAAAACAACCGCTTCTAAAAAACCAGACATGGAAAAATTCAAGGCAAAAGCGATGGAAACAATTCGTGATTTGGCGCCAACCATGGCCCACCAGCTTTACTGGACAGAGCCTATTGAAGAGGAAAACCAAAACCAACCTGTTGATTCCGAGCGGACGCAGATCCGATTTGAGCGTTTTATCAATGGAATAGCTGCAGCTAGCGGCTCTGCCCACTTCACGTTTGACATCGAAACAGGCGATCTGCTGAATTACAGTGCTGAATTGGGCAACGAAACATACCCGACACAAGTTCCCAAGCATCTGCCTGCTGCCGAAGCGAGTGAAAAGTGGTGGACTGAGACAAAAGCAGAGGCCGTTTACGCCCTCGTCCCCCTTACTCCTGAGGATGCCAAACGCGCAAAAGAGCAGCCTTCCTACACACCGAAGCGAACGGCCAAGATTGTCTATCGCGCAACAATGACGCCGTTTGAGCAGCCGTACTACCTTGACGCTGTAACAGGCGAGTGGAGCTCTACCTCTACTGGCAAAACGATTGCGCTGCATCGCCCGGCTCCTGCCGATTTGAAAGGTCATCCAGCAGAGAAGGAACTCTCGTTGATGTATGAATATGACGCACTATCGCTTGAAAACGGCAATATTATGCCGCAAAAACCGATCACACGTGGCGAAATGATTGAAATGCTCATGATCAGTCTCAACCAGGGCAGACACTATCCACAGTACTCTCTGGAACGCAAGGCCACCTATAGCGATGTGGCAAATGGTTCGCGCTACTTCTCAGCCGTAGAAGGTGCTGTTGATCGCGGACTTCTCGATAAAAATACTTCCAAGCTGAATCCAAATGAGACGATTACACGTGAAGAGCTCGCGGATATGATTGTTCGTGCACTCGGTTACAAAAAACTGACGGACTTCCCTGGCATGTTCCAATCTGAGCTCTCAGACATTGCCAATTCGAAGTACCGCGGTTCGATCATCATCGCGACTACACTCGGTATCGTGCCGACTGACAAACAGAAGTTCCAGCCGCAAAGCCTCGTCCCTCGTGCCGATGCAGCCATTACCTTTACCCGTTTCCTCGAAAAACGGGATACTCCAGACGGTCCTGTTACTTTGTTGCGAAAATAAACCCAAAAAGCGCCATCCATCCCACTTCTTGCGGCGGATGGCGCGCTTCTTTTCCCTTGACTTTACTATATCGCGCCTAGTATTATTGAATGTATGTGTACAGGGTAGCATTGATTGTAGGTAAAAACGGAAGGATGTACCCTCTTAGTTCCCTCCCTTACAGACTGCGGCTGATCATCTGTGAGGAGCACGATGCGGAAACGCTACCGTCCGAAGTTCGTGTAGATAAAGTAGGAACTAACCTGCCGGAAGTAAACACCTGCGAATCCATATTAAAGGAGAATGAATACATGTCACGTTACACAGGACCTCGTCACAAACTTGCTCGTCGTCTGGGTATCTCCCTCGATGGTACAGGAAAAGACATCAAACGCAACTTCCCTCCAGGTCAACACGGTCACAACAACCGTCGTAAACTGAGCGAGTACGGAATCCAGTTGCAAGAAAAGCAAAAACTGCGCCACATGTTTGGCCTTAACGAAAAACAATTCCGCCGCACTTTCGACAATGCTAGCAAAATGGCTGGCGTAGTGGGCGAAAACTTCATGAAATTGCTGGAATCCCGTCTGGACAACCTGGTATACCGCATGGGCTTTGCTCCAACTCGCCCAGCTGCTCGTCAGTTGGTAAACCATGGTCACTTCCTGGTAAACGGCAAAAAAGTAAACATCCCATCCTACCGCGTACAACCGGGTGATGTAATCTCCATTCGTGAAAAGTCCCGTGGTCTGCAACTGATCAAGGACGCTCTGGAAAGCCGTACTTTCCTGCCGAACTACGTTACATTCAACGATGCTGCTGCTGAAGGTACCTTCACTCGTCTGCCAGACCGTGAAGAAATGCCAGCTGAAATCAACGAAGTTCTGATCGTTGAGTTCTACAGCCGTTAATCGTCTGAGGATAAAAAGAAAAAGAGTAGTGCCGCTTGTCGGCCTGCTCTTTTTTTATTGCCTTCATACACCCGACAACTTTCAACGGTTTTTGACACATTTTGCTATCTCCTTCGCATCTTCTATCCTCTAGGTTCCTCGTATGGTATAATCAGGTGGTATGCTAGGGGGTCGTAGACTATGTCGAATAACCACACATCTTCCTCTGAACCGACGAAGAAAAAGCGACGCAGAAGCCGTGGTAGAACGTTTTGGATCATCTTCCAAATCGTCTTCGTACTCGGGCTAATGGGAGCTGCAGTCGCGGGAGGAATCGTGACAGGTTATGTTGCCGCACTCGTGAAGGACGAGCCTGTGCGCAGCAAGGAGGAACTGGAGAATAAAATCTTCACCAACTATCTGACTGGATTCGCCTACTACAGCGACGGCTCTCTGATCGGCCAATTGCGGGCCGAAGAAGGCGATCGACGTTTGGTGAAGAAAGCAGACGTTTCTCCCTATTTAATTAATGCCATCATTGCAACTGAAGACAAAACCTACTACCACCACTCTGGAGTTTCGCTTCAATCTACCATGCGTGGAGCGATACAGGAAATTACCAACCAGCCTGTCGTAACAGGTGGTAGTACGATTACACAGCAGCTTGTAAAAAATACAATCCTTTCTGCTGAAGTTAGCCACACCCGTAAGGCCCGTGAAATCTTTACCGCGATTCGGATCGAGCGCATGTTTTCCAAAGATCAGATTCTGGAAGCCTACATGAACGAAATTTACTTCGGGAAAAACGCCAACGGATCAAACGTATACGGCGTTCAGGCTGCCGCAAAAGGGATTTTTGGCAAAGATGTAAAAGAGCTCGGGCTCGCTGAGGGCTCCTATCTTGCGGGCATGATTCAAAACCCAGGTGCCTACTCTCCATTCCGTGCAGAAAGCTATCAGCGCGGGAAGGAACGCCAAAAAATGGTGTTGGATCGCATGCTGGAAAATGGCTACATCACACAAACCCAATACGATGGAGCTCTCGCCAGTGATTTGAAGGCACAGTTAGCAAAACCGACGCAGCAAGCTTATCGAGAAGTACCTTTCTTGATGATGGAAATTGAAGATCGTGCCGCACGTCAACTTGTGGATGCAGACCTCTTGGAAAAAGGTCGAGACAAATCAACCATCGGCCGCAACGAATACCGACAGCTGGTTGAAGAGAAACGTCGCGACATACTTCGAAAAGGGTACAAGATACATACCACAATCGACAAGAGTGTATATGACATCATGCAGGCTGTTGCAGCCGATCCGAAAAACTTCGGTAAGAATCGTACCTATACGATTCGTCGCTCGAACGGCAAAACAGAAAAAATCGAAAATGCTTTGGAAGAAGTCGGCGCAATGCTGATTCACAACAAAACAGGAGCTATCCTCGGCATGATCGGGGGACGTGACTTCAAGGTGGAACAGACGAACCACGCCACCGTACCACGCCAGCCTGGTTCGGCCATGAAGCCACTTGCAGCTTATGCTCCTGCTTTTGAACTGGGATTGCTCCAGCCAGCATCCCCAATCGATGACGCTCCGGTGCTACTCGCTGACGGCCAGAACGGTTCCCATTTACCTAAGAACTGGAACAACAAATGGCAAGGGATGATGAGTGCCCGCGAAGCACTGCGGATGTCCTGGAACATTCCGGCGATCAAGACGTATTTGAAAGTTGGCATTCCAACGGCTCTTGAATACGTGAAGAAAATGGGAATCACAACATTGGTGGATGCTGACAACTATGCAGCCACCGGCGTAATTGGCGGTCTTACCTACGGAACAACTGTCGAGGAAATTACAAACGCCTATGGGACATTCGCAAATCACGGTTCTTTCGTGGATGCCTATCTGATTGACCGAGTTGAAGATAACACTGGAAAAGTCATTTATCGTCATGAAACCAGCCCTGTGCAAGTGTACAGCGAGCAAACAGCATACTTGATCACTGATATGATGCGTTCCGTTGTCAATAACGGTACAGGTACACACATCCGCAAATACGTGCCGCGCAAAGTCGATGTGGCAGGTAAAACCGGAACAACGAACAACAGCAACGACCTCTATTTCGTCGGTTACACGCCAGAGCTGTCCATGGGGGTATGGGTTGGCTTTGACGAGCCATATCCAATGCCAGACGCGGACAAATATGTTCCGATGGTCGTATGGGGTAAGGTCATGAAGGATGTCATTGCGAAGCATCCGAACCTTTCACCTCCTGACTCCACCTTTAAAAAGCCGGCTGGAATTGTCAGCGCGACTGTTGACTCGAAATCAGGTCTTTTGCCAAGTGAGCTTTCAAAAGAAGCTGGCCATTTGATCACTGATATATTCAACAGCAAATTCGTTCCAACGAAGGTGGACGACACCCACCAAAAAGCACGACTCATTTCGTATAATGGCGAACGGTATTTGGCGAAGGAAGGAACACCTGAAGATTTTGTTACCGAAGGCGTCTTCTACCGCTCACCTGATCCGCTCCCTACCAAGGAGCAAATTCAAGCGAAAAACAATAGGGTCGCCACCCAACCACCAGATTGGGAGCAACGCCTGCCTGATAAGGAAGACCCTCGTACAGAGCAAGGTGGAACACCATCTTCGCCAAGCGGTGTAACAGCTACGGGCTCAGGCAAGCAAATTACGCTTACCTGGCAATCAGCCAAAGAAGCTGACTTGGTCGGTTATCGCATCTACCGCGCTGATGTGCAGAACAGCTTTGTCAAAGTAGCGACTGTGAAAGATCCATCCGAATTGACTTTTGCTGATACGACTGCAACCCATAGAGATTTAGGCTATTATGTCACTTCTGTGGATATCGCTGGCAATGAATCGCAGCCTTCCGCAATCGCTTCTGTCGGATCTACACAGACATGGCAGTTGCCTGATCCAAATCAAGGTACGGAAACAGGTCTCCCGAATCCGACGGACAATAACGGGAATGGTCAAACAGATCCAGGTGGACCTGCGACGAACCCACCAGATGGATCAGGAGGCACGAATACAAACACAGATTCCGCTTCACCACCTGCTGCTCCGAAATCCTTGTCCATCAAGAATACGCCAAACGGTTGGCAGCTACAGTGGAAAGGCAGCAGCTCGTCTGAGCAGATGTACAACGTATATTTTAGCCCAGACTCAGCAAGCGGCTATTTGCTACTCGGTACAGTCTCTAGCACAAGCTTTACTCACGCAGCAGAAGTACCGAATGGCAGCAACTATTACATTACCGCAGTCAACAGTTACGGAGAATCGCCACATTCTAACATCGTAACTGCCAACACCACAGAATAAACTGGGATAACAACTGACAGAGATGGTTAGACGCCATCTCTGTTTTTCTACAATCGTAAGGGGGGGAACTGATGGAGCACGTCAAACGCTATCATTCATTGAGCCTAATGGTGAACAACAAGGAGCTGCTCGTCGAAGGACCGATTACAGGAAGTCATCTGGCCTCATTACGCTTTGATGAGGGACTGAAAGCTTTTCGTATCCCTGAACAGCAGCATGAAGCTCTCATCGAAATCGCAGATTTGCCTGAAGGACGCATTATTATTGCACGCGAAGGAGACCTCGTCCTCGGCTACGTTACCTTTCTGCACCCCGATCCACTGGAGCGATGGTCACAAGCGCAACTGCCCGATTTGCTGGAGCTCGGCGCGATTGAAATCAGTCATAAAGTGAGAGCAGGTGGCGTAGGCAAAAAGCTGCTGGAAGTCAGCTTCATGGACGACGCCATGGAAGACTACGTCATTATTACAACGGAGTATTACTGGCATTGGGATCTGAAAGGAACAGGACTCGATGTATGGCAATACAGAAAGGTTATGGAAAAGGTCATGGGCAGCGCAGGCCTTAGCTGGATGGCGACAGACGATCCGGAAATATGCTCACATCCCGCCAACTGTCTCATGGCCAAAATCGGCAAGCGTGTACCGCCAGAAACAGTCGTTGCCTTTGATGCTATGCGGTTTCAAAATCGTTTTCTTTACTAGTTTGGATGCCTTTTGATTCCAGGAGGTCACTCTTATGCGTATTGAAGAGATTATGCGAAAAAAAATTGTCACGATCCAGCCATCCACTACCATCGGAGAAGCGCTTCTTCTCCTCCGTGCAAACAGAATCAGGCATTTGCCTGTCATTGAAAACGACTCACTCGTAGGCATTGTCTCGGACCGTGATCTGCGAGACGCTCTCCCCTCTCGCCTGCTGACGCATGACGATGACGACACCGTCCTGCACAAGTCTGTAGCCGATATCATGAATCAACAAGTTATCACTGCCCACCCACTGGATTTCATCGAAGACGCAGCCCTCCAACTATATGAGCACAAAATCGGCTCGCTACCCATCGTCGAAGGGAATCGGCTCGTAGGATTGATCACAGAATCGGATCTCTTCTCTAGCTTGATCGAACTTTTCGGCGTTAACAAACCTAGCTCCCATATCGAAGTCGAAGTAGATGACCGCGTCGGCATGCTGGCAGAAGTCAGTCAAGTCTTTCGCGATGCACAAGTAAATGTTACGAGCGTTGTGGTCTTTCCTGGGAAACAGCCTGCAAAAAAGAACCTTGTTTTTCGGGTACAGACAATTGATCCACGTATCGTGACGAAATTGCTCCTTGAAAAGGGCTTTTCCGTAATCGGACCTACGGAAGGAGGGATACCCCAGTGAGCCGAAATGCTCGTCTGATCTACTCTCCAGACTACACGCAATATTATTTTCATGATGATCATCCGTTTAACCAGCGTCGTCTGCTCCTCACACACGATCTGATGAGCAGTTACGGAATACTCAAAGACTCAGACATCCTGACTCCCCGACCGGCGACAGATGAAGAGCTCTCCCTGGTGCATGACCCACGTTATATCCAATTTGTTCGCGATCAGGGCCATAGTGAACACGAGCTTCCGCAGGCAGCCAGTTATGGCTTGGGAACAGAGGATGTTCCCTGTTTTTCGAACATGCATGAAGCGTCCTCGCTGATCGTCGGAGGTACGTTAAACGCAGTGGACGCGGTTATGAGTGGACAGGCAGAACACGCCTTCAATCCCGCTGGCGGACTGCATCATGCCTTTCGTGGACGCGCCTCTGGATTTTGTATCTACAACGATTGCTCCGTCGCGATCGCTTATTTGCGAAAAAACTGGAATGCGCGTGTGCTGTATATCGACACGGATGCCCATCATGGAGATGGGGTACAGTGGGCGTTTTACGATGACCCTTCTGTACTAACTGTATCCATTCACGAAACGGGAAAGTATCTCTTCCCGGGAACGGGGAATTTGTCTGAACGTGGAGATGGAACCGGTTACGGTTATTCTGTCAACGTTCCGCTCGATGCCTTCACGGAAGACGATTCTTTTCTGGAAGTATATGAAGAGCTAGTGTCAAAGCTAGCAGCTGGCTTCAAGCCTGATGTCATCCTGACCCAAAATGGTTGTGACGCTCATGCGTTTGATCCCCTCACCCATTTGTCTTGCTCAATGAAAATTTATCAAGCCATTCCTCGTCTTGCCCACCGTCTTGCTCATGAATATTGCGACGGTCGTTGGATCGCTGTAGGCGGCGGGGGATACGATATTTGGCGGGTGGTGCCGCGGGCGTGGACGCTGGTATGGAGTGAGATGAGCGATCAGCCTCTGACAGACAGTGATCTTCCCGAAGCTTGGCTCAAGCGCTGGCAACCTGAGACGGATTTGCCCTTGCCACCTCGGCTTTTTGACGAACCATTCCCAACAATCCCACGACGAGCAGAGATCACGGAAAAAAATCGTCTTACGTTAGAACGTGCGATGCTGAACGCACCTATTGGATGAAAAGTAAAAAAAGCGTGCTGCCCTCGTACCTTTGGGTACTGGTCAGCACGCTTTTTCTATTCCAAACCCTATTTCACTAGCTCTTCCAGCTCAGAAGGTGCAAAGCCTTTTACCGCTTTATCGCCTACGACTGTTACAGGCACACCCATGAAGCCAAAGCGCTCCACTTCCTCTTGATAGGCACGACTCGTCATAACATCGCGCACTTCAAAGGAAACATCTTTTGCTGTCAGCCAATTTTTAACCATATCGCAATCCACACAGTTTTTCGTCGAGTAGACGATCACTCCCGCAGTTGTCGATGCTTGAGAAGCTGTCAGCATGTTACGGACAATCGCATACGAGCGCTGGGAAGCCAGCTTGGTAAATTCCACGAAGTTTACATGCGCGGAGCCGTCTGCTTTATCCGACATCGAACGAACAACGACAAACGGCACGCCATTCATCGCACATACTTGTCCGACAGATGCCCCTTCCATTTCGGTACAATGTGCTGCGAATTGCTCATACAGCCATTGCACCTTTTCCCGACTGGCAACGAACTGGTCGCCGGACAAAATACGCCCGCTCACTACTTGAACTCCCGCTTCCAGCTCCTTGCCCGCATCGATCGCTTGCTGCATCAGCCCAGCATCCGCTTGCCAAGTCCATTGCTCTGTAAACGGTATCTGTCCTGGCTCAAAGCCAAGCGGTGTCACATCAATGTCATGTTGAATGCAATCCGTCGAAACGACAATGTCACCAATATTTAATTCAGGGTGAACAGCTCCTGCCACACCTGTGAAAATGACACGTTCTACTTGGAATGAATCGATGAGGATTTGTGTCGTCACGGCAGCATTCACCTTGCCGACACCTGATTTGCACAGCACGACATCCTTGCCTTCCATTTTACCTGTGTAATAGGTAATGCCTGCTTTGGTCGCAGTAGTCGTCTCTTGCATCGCTTCCAAGTAAAGCGCGATTTCTTCATCCATCGCGCCGATAATTCCGTAACGCATTTCCCATCCTCCTCTTGCTGTCAATTGCCTACATCCCTTTGCAATCAAGCTTGCTCGGGCTTAGTGCTCTCCCGATACTCAATTCGATGTGGCAGCAGCACGACATGCTCTTCGACATTCTCGTTATTCATGTACTTGGTCAACAGGCGCATCGCCACCGCACCAATATCATACATTGGCTGTACGACAGAAGTCAGTCGTGGACGTACCATTTCAACCAAACGAATATTATCGTGACCAATGACTTCGATGTCACCTGGCACGTTCAGGCCAGAATCTTGAATGGCGTGGATCGCGCCAATGGCCATCTCATCATTCGCTGCGAAAATCGCCGTTGGCGGATTTTTAAGGGCAAGAAAAGCTTTTGTAGTGGACAAGCCAGATTCATAAAAGTAGTTGCCTGTCGCAATCAGCTCTTCATCCAGCTCGATACCCGCATCTTTCAACGCCTTTTTATATCCTTCATAGCGCATTAACCCTGCCAATGGATCGTTTGCAGGACCCGCGATCATCGCAATGCGCTTGTGCCCGCGTGCAACCAATGCTTCTGTCGCATCGTATGCGGCTTGGAAATGGTCAATGCTAACCGACGGCAGTACGTTGTCTGCATCGCGAGTCGCGGCGAGTACAGTCGGTACAGATGTGCTTGTTAATGCCTGCAAATGATCTTCTTTGATTTCTGCGCCCAGGAACAGAAGCCCGTCCACCTGCTTTTCGAGCAAGGTATTAATGAGCTGCAATTCCTTTTCCATCCGTTGGTCAGAGTTACACAGGATGATGTTGTATTTGTACATGGTAGCGATATCTTCAATCCCTCGCGCCAATTCGGAGAAAAACAAACTGGAGATATCCGGGATGATGACACCAACTGTTGTCGTTTTTTTGCTAGCGAGTCCACGAGCAACCGCATTTGGTCGATATCCCAATCGCTCAATCGCAGCCAATACCTTTTTTCGGGTCAAAGGCTTTACGTTGGGATTCCCGTTGACTACGCGGGAAACTGTCGCCATCGACACCCCCGCTTCTCTTGCTACGTCGTATATAGTAACCGGCATCATGCACCCTCATTTCCCTATTTTTTGGTTTTCATAAGCGTTTTCATAAATATATGCACCTATGATACGACAAGCCGTATGCCGTTGCAATCGTTTTTGACGGCTTGCGCACCCGTTACTTCATAAGTTTGTTCATCGTTTTCAAAAGCTCATCAATTACTTCATGATCGCCTTGCTGAATGCGATCCATCACACAGCTTTTCATATGTCCTTCGAGGAGCATTTTCCCAACCGCATTTAGTGCAGATTGCACAGCCGCAATTTGATTGAGAATGTCGTCGCAGTAGACATCCTTCTCTACCATCCCGCGAATTCCGCGAACTTGTCCCTCTACCCGATTCAAACGGGAGATGAGATTAGACTTAATTTTATCCGGCCTTTCGGTGGACCGATCAGTCGAGCAGCATTGATGGTTGTCTTCCATATGGCCTATCCTCCTTCACCAATATCAGCACGTAATTCTAGCTTACTTGGTCGCCAATGGTTCGTCAAATGAGAAAGGTCCTCCCCGCGCGCAGGAAGGACCCTCAAAACGTACCCGAAAGGTATTCTTATGCTTTTGCTGCCACAATCTCGCCTTTGTACAGGCCAGAAGCGAGCAGTTCATCAACGAACTCGTTGAATTGTGGAATGTTCAGCTGTTGCTTTGCATCAGACAGTGCCACATCTGGATCTGGGTGAACCTCTACCATGATTCCATCAGAACCGACTGCGAAGCCTGCTTTTGCGCAAGGCAAGAGCAGATCACGACGACCTGTAGAGTGCGTCACGTCTACAAACACTGGCAAGTGCGTCTCCTGCTTGAGGAGTGGTACAGCAGAAATATCGAGCGTATTGCGTGTCGCTTTTTCATACGTGCGGATTCCACGCTCGCACAGCATGACTTGTGTGTTACCTTCGGACAGGATGTACTCTGCCGCGTAGATGAACTCTTCAATCGTAGCAGAGAGGCCACGCTTCAAGAGGATCGGCTTGTTCACACGACCTGCTGCCTTCAGCAACTCGAAGTTTTGCATATTGCGAGCACCGATTTGGATGACATCGATGTATTTCGTCGCCATCTCGAGATCTGCTGGCGTCACGATTTCACTGATCGTTACGAGGTTGAATTCATCCCCGATACGCTTGAGGATTTGCAAGCCCTCTTCACCCAGACCTTGGAAGTCGTATGGCGAAGTACGAGGCTTGTACGCACCACCGCGCAGTGTGCGCAGACCGCGTTTTGCGTGGTTTTCTGCTACTGCTCTTACTTGCTCGTAGCTTTCCACGGAGCATGGACCTGAGATAAGAATCGGATTTTTCCCTCCGAACTCAACGCCTTTTACAGTGATAACAGTATCCTCTGCCTTTTTCTTACGGCTAACGAGGAGTACTTTTTTCTTATCGTCGTCTTGCAGATCTAAGGAAACTTGGAAAATTTGCTTGAACAAATGACGAATCGCATTGTCATTGAAAGGACCTTTATTGTTTTCAACGAGCAGATTGAGCATTTGGCGCTCACGCTCTGGGTCAAAACGGTTGCTGCCCTGTTTTTCTTTTTCTTTGCCGAGCTCTTGAACCAAGGTAGCTCGTTTGTTGATCAATTCAAGAATTTGCAGGTTGATCTCGTCTATCTGCTTGCGCATGGTTTCGATTTGATCGTGTGCCATCTCTCTCCACTCTCCTCTTTTTATATAGGGATTTATCGATAAATTAGGGTAATTATAATCGATTCAAACACCCTTGTCAGCAGTTTAGCGCCAAAAAGCGCGAAAGTAAATTTTTTCTGTTTTTTTATCTTTTCAAATTATTCGTCAAACCGAAGAAGATTCCTTGATTCGACAGGATTCTTTTCCTTTTGAATCGAATAGTTTTGGATATATGTTCTAGCTAAAAGTGATTGTTCCTTTCCGATACACCGATAAGTATTGTAAAGACTTTTTGAACAACCTCTTACAAGGAGTGACCTACTTTTGTCTGACATCACAGCCCCTGAGCTTATTTTTTCATTAGATATTGGAACGCGCAGCGTCGTCGGCCTGATCGTAGAAACGACCGGCGAGCAGTACCGCGTATTGGACTGCGCAATTCGAGAGCATGATGAACGCTCCATGCTCGATGGGCAAATTCACGATATTGTCGCCGTAGCTAAGGTGATTCAACAAATTAAAGAAGAGCTGGAAGGAAAATATGGAAAACTACATCAGGTAGCGGTCGCTGCTGCCGGTCGGTCATTGCGCACCCGCCGCGTTCGAGTGGACATGCCGTTAGCCAGACATGCCTTCATCTCTCGTGAAGATGTTGTCGCTTTGGAGTTTTCCGCTGTACAGGAGGCCCAAGCCGCATTAGCCCAAGAGCTAAAGGATCAAGACGTCACTCGCTATTATTGCGTCGGTTACAGCGTCGTCAATTACCATCTGGATGGCGAGTTGATCGGGAGTCTGATTGACCAGCGGGGTGACATCGCAAGCGCAGATGTGATCGCAACTTTCCTTCCACGCGTGGTTGTCGACTCGTTGATTGCTGCTCTGAAACGATGCGATCTGGAAATGCAGGCATTGACACTTGAGCCTATTGCGGCGATTAATGTCCTGATTCCTGTGACCATGCGCCGACTGAATATCGCATTGGTGGACATCGGGGCAGGTACTTCTGACGTAGCGCTGACTGAGGAAGGGGCGATTACCGCTTACGGCATGGTACCTGTTGCAGGTGATGAAATCACGGATGCGCTCATGAACGCCTTTCTCATGGATTTTCCGATGGCAGAAGAAGTGAAGCGTCTCTTATCCACCGAGGAGTCCGTCACCTTCACCGACATTCTCGGCATGGAGCATACGATGAGCGCTACCGAGGTAACGAGTGCGATTGAAGCAGACATCCAGCAACTCGCCGATAAAATTGCCTTTAAAATATTGGAGCTCAACGGAAAAGCTCCGCAAGCGGTCATGCTGATCGGCGGCGGCAGCCTCACCCCTGGGCTTACTGGAAAAGTCGCTCAGGTCTTGAATATTCCTGCCGCCCGTGTTGCTGTCAGAGGCGGCGATGCGATCAAACAGTACGTCGGAGACAATCCTGCGCTCAGTGGACCTGAGTTCGTAACGCCAGTCGGTATCGCTGTTGCTGCGCGCCGTCATCCATTGCGCTATGTAACCGTTACGGTCAATGATACTCCTGTGCGCATTTTCGATTTGCGAAAAATGACGTTGGGTGATGCGCTCATTGCATCTGGATTGGATATCCGCCGTCTGTATGGTCGCCCCGGATTGGCGATGACAGTCACCGTAAACGGACGGATGAAAATGATTCCGGGTGGTCATGGGACGGCGCCGGTGATTGAGCGCAACAAAGAGAGCGTCAGTCTTGACACGCCAATCAATGACGGGGACCACATCATCGTAGTGGCAGGTACAAATGGCGATGATGCACGTGTATTTGCCAAAGATTTATTCGATGAGCTGGACACGCTTGAAGTGATCTGCAATGACCGTCCCTACTCGCTCGGTCCAGTCGTACATGTGAACGGAGCGGTTGCTACTCTCGATACATGGATCTCTGATCGTGCCGAGGTGGATATCCGCCTTCCACGTACTGTCTATGAAGTACTCGAGCTCGCAGAACTGAAAACGTCAGCGGAATCAGGCTTGCGTTTTTCTGTGAATGGACAAGATTATTCGGTTCCGTCCCGTATGGAGGTGCTCGAGCTGAACGGAAGACCAGCAGCTTTGACAGATATCGTCCGACAAGGTGATGTCCTCGTATATCGGCTGGATGAAGTCCCTGCCCCTTCCATACAAGATGTCATCCCTTTGGAAGAATGGGTACAGGAGACAATGATTGTACACTTCAACGGTGAACGGGTCGTTTTGCCTGTCGCACAAGTAACGATTACCGTAGACGGAAAAGCGGCGAATGCCTCTGATCCCGTGAGCGAAGGTGCCGACATCACGGTAAAATCCTCACCTGCGTCTACACCTGTGTTTAGCGACGTCTTCCGTTTTGTCGATGTTTCCCTGGAAAAGCCCGACCGTGAGAGTATCTCCGGATTCGTCATGCTCGTCAACGGCGAACAAGCCAACTTCCAGACAGAATTGAAAAGTGGAGACAAGTTGGAGTTATTCTGGGAATAGTCTATCCAGCGTCCTTTTTCTCCATGCAAAAAGCCGGATTCACCTCGCTTATCGGGTGTCCCGGCTTTTTGCTTTACTCAAGAGCTGTCCGACTTTATTTATCGTCAGTAGCTTTTTTTCCTGTTATGAATGATTATGCGTTGAGCGCCTGGCCAATCGCGTCCTTTGTAATTTTCCAGTGAGACGTGTGCCATTTTACTTCGCCGTCTTCCAGCAAAAAGATTTGCGGGGATTCGTGCTTGATGGAAAAACGATCCGCTACGGCGTTGGAGACAGGGCGATCCTCTCGTACCAGAATGACCGCAGATTCCACTTGATTGTCCAGCAAATACGCCTGAAACTCTTCATAAGCGGACGTACTGATTGGGCAAATCGTGCTATGCTTAAACAAAAGCTTTTTCCCATTTTTCGCTACGAACTCATCCAGTTCTTCAATGGAGTGAAGCTGTATTTGTGACATGATTCATCTCTCCTTATCTTATGTGCCTATCAGTATACATAAGTCCAAGCAGCAAAGTCTACATTTGCGGTGCAGTGGAGAAATGAAAAAAGAGATACCTTTCTTCCAGGCATCTCTTTATCCTTACACCATAATTTTCGTGAGACGTTCGCGTAGCTCCAACATCCATTTTTCATCGCCAAGGGACTGCGCCAACAAAAACAGATCCAATAGCTCGTTGACTTTTTCACCAAGTAATTCTCTTACGGTCGAATTCACCTTCTCATTAGCAATCAATACCAATAAGTTGGATAACTCTGACATTTCTTCGAATTCGACTGCCTTGCGCTGCGGATGTTGGCCCAGTTCCTCCATGAGTGACTTCAAATCATCCTTAATCACATCTACCACTTGGGAATGGTCACAGTCTTCGTCCACGCAGACGTGTACAGGTACATTCATAATTTTAACCCGTTTCCGGTACACGACGTTGCGCAGCTCGATCTCCATTTCGTTCCCGCAGCGGCTGCATCTCTTTTGCACGGTGTTCACCCCTATATCTACTTATGTATGCCTCTCATACTATTCGAGAAGCCTCCTTTCAATCCTGCTAAAGAACAGGTGGTACTTGGTGGATATAGAGTCAGATATAGACTAGAGTCAACATAGTGGAGGAGAAGAAAAAGCACAGTTCTCTTCGACTCTGACACGCCAGCATGGGGGGAACTGTCCGTCTACACTTAAAAAAGGGGACCGTCGAGCCAAAGCCACCCTACGGGCGGAAGATTCTCAAGGAAGAAGTGTTCGACAAGCGTGGTCCCCTTTTGAAAGTTCCGACTGGGTAGGCGTTGTCAAGGTCTACGAGCCCTGTGCTTTTTCTTCTCACCAGCTTTGTGCGTTCATCGGTACCTTTGAAAACTAGCAACAACTTAAACATACTAAAAAAGACGATGCTAGCAAGCAGCATCGTCTTTCCTTTGCGATCAAACTTCAATCTCACGCGTAGATAGCGTTTACTTTTTCACAATGCGGACAAACAGCGACTTTCCCTGCTTTTCCGTCTTCATCTTCTACACGATAGCCAGTAATTTGCTCGGAAAAACAAAACAGACATTCTGTATTGAAGTCCATATCGTACTGCGCTTTCCACACAATGGATTTAAAGTCTTCGCCAACATTAATCGTAATTTGGACCAACTCATGCTGCAGGCTCGATAATAATCTTTGCATCACATAAACATCCTTTCATACTTGCAAAGTCTTTTGGTATCCTCTAGCTTTTCCTGCTTTTCAGAATAATAAACATCGAGAACTGCAAGAGTATGAAAAAGAGAGATTCCCCAAACAATTTTCTTAAAAATGGGCGGATGCCCGGTTCGGTCCTATGCGATCACCCATATGTTGTAGATGTAAGCACAAGAGGCTTAACACACATATGAGGAGGATGTTTATTCGATGAGCGGCATCTTTAATGGAGAATTCGACGGCTTCACTCTGGTTTTGATTCTTTTCATCCTGCTGGTTATTATCGGGTGCAGCTGCGACTAATCTTTCTTCCCCGAAGATATAGCCATATTCAGCAGGTCCTTGCATATACATGAAATACCGAATCCTTCAAGCGCGTTTCCTCCGCAAGCTACCCTCGCCAGTGGGTAGCTTTTTTCTGTTTGAGTTGTGTACAATGGATATGAATGATATGGAAAGCGAGGGATCCCCTTCCTATGAAAGATCCACGAATTGAAAAACTGGCTGACGTCCTCGTCAATTATTCAGTGACTGTCAAGCCTGGTGAAAACGTTTTAATTTACTCCATTGGCAACGTTACCGATTTGACAAAAGCCGTGATTGCCAAGGTATACGAAGCTGGGGGAAATCCGTTTGTTCAACTGATCGACCAATCCGTTCAGCGTGAACTTTTGATGGGTGCCAACGAAACACAATTGGGTATCATGCGTGAAGCAGATGTGGCTTTCATGAAGCAAATGGATTGCTACATTGGCATCCGCGGCGGCGACAACATCAGCGAGCTCTCTGATGTGCCTGGAGACAAAATGCAGCTGCACTCCAAGCTGCTAGCGCGTCCTGTACTGGATATTCGCGTACCGCATACCAAATGGGTCGTGCTTCGCTATCCAAATGCATCTATGGCTCAGTTGGCTAACATGAGCACCGCTGCTTTCGAAGATTTCTATTTCAAAGTGTGCACGCTTGATTACGGCAAGATGGATAATGCCATGGACAGCCTGGTCGAGCTGATGGAGAAAACCGACAAGGTACGTATTGTAGGGCCAGGCACCGATCTGACCTTCTCCATCAAAGATATTCCTGCAATCAAATGTGCAGGCGAAGCCAACATCCCTGATGGAGAAGTATTCACTGCTCCTGTCCGTGATTCTGTCAACGGTACGATCGCGTACAACACGCCATCTCCTTACCAAGGCTTTACATACGACAATATCAAGCTGACCTTCAATGATGGCAAAATCATCGAAGCAACTGCCAACGATACAGAGAAGATCAATGAAATCTTTGATACCGATGAAGGTGCCAGATTCGTTGGGGAGTTTGCGATTGGTGTGAATCCGTACATCCAAAACCCGATGAAAGACATCCTCTTCGACGAAAAAATCGATGGAAGCTTCCACTTTACACCAGGCCAGTCATACGATGAAGCGTTTAACGGAAACAAATCCTCCGTACACTGGGACTTGGTTATGATTCAACGCCCTGAGTGGGGCGGAGGAGAAATTTGGTTTGACGATCGCCTGATCCGCAAAGACGGACGTTTCGTTGTACCAGAGCTCGAATGCCTCAATCCAGAAAACCTTAAATAAATGAAAATAAGCGAAGGGCTCATTGTTCACAAGACATGAGCCCTTCGCTTTATGTGGCTAAACGGAATAAGCTGGTTGTTTCATCAAGGAAGTCATTTTTTGTTCCATGAAGGAAATCGTTGACTCCAGATGATGGATAGTATACTCCCAGCAAAAACGTTGATATTCGTCAAAATTCACTTCCAGCTTTTTATAAGAGGCCTTACTTTGTTGGAGCAATTGACGTTGCGTATCCAAACAGCCCTCTAGCAAATCCTTTTGTTCGTCGATCGTGCGGCTCTTGCCGAAGAAAATCTTAACCAGCATGTCTGAGCGTAATACTGGCGGCAAGATAGGCGTCTGGATTTCTTGACGGAAAGATTGTTTTCCGGCTTCTGTAATACGGTACAAAATCTTGTTCGGCTTGCCAGACTGAATGATTTCTTGCTTCGTCACGAAGCCTTCTTCCTCCAGTTTGCGCAATGCTGGATAAATAGCACCAAAGCTAGCGTCATAAAAGAATCCAATGCTGTTTGTAAACGCTTGCTTAATATCGTAGCCACTCATTTCCCCATAGCTTAAGAAACCCAGTATGATCGTTTTAACATCCATCTCTTCGCATCCTCCGTTACCGTTCTTTTTCTCTCTCTAGCGGCTAGGACTTAGCCTTTATGTTCAAAATATTCTTTAACTACATGTTATTATAAATGGATTTAAATAATTATACCAATGCTATTTCTTTATTATATCAATCAAAATTAATGATATATCCTTCACGTGACTAGAAATTGGGCGTCCCTTCCCACTCCACTCCCCATAAGATGATACATACCTATCTGCTGTAGGGGGAGAGATCGGTGAAAAGTAAAAAATGGTCCCAATATACGCGGGTAAAGTACCCTGTGAGCAGCAGTAGTCTGCACCCATTCAATTTCTTCGTTCCCATTGTCGAGCGAGTTCAAGAAGGAGTAGTCTCCATCGTGACCGAGGATGCTCCCCATTCCAAAGACGTGGATTCGTTAATTCGCAGCCTTATTGATCAAGAGGATAATTCTCCACCCACGGAACGAAGCTTTGGCTCCGGATTTCTTTTTCATCCGAAAGGGTATATCTTGACGAGCGAGCATGTCATCGGTAAATCCAAAAACATTTTCGTGAAGCTATATAACGGTAGAGTGTTTGAAGCCAAACGCATTATAGCTGATCGAGTCCGGGATTACGCCGTCATCAAAATTGATGCAGACTGCAAGCTATATCCACTGCCACTAGGCAACTCCTCTCATACAAAAGTAGGAGAATGGGTCATCAGCGTCGGTTCACCATTTGTGTTCAAAGAGACAAAAAACGAGCCTGGTTCCGGGCCAAATACAGCGCAAATTGAACGGGACGAGCGATCGCCTTTTTGTATAGTCCCATGTTACCCATCTGGCGAAAAACCTCTCTCCCCGGCTTGGGGTTCACTTCGATTAACCACGAACGTCCGTCCACATCCACCCCAATATCCAGACCGAATTCCATCATGCGACCGAAATAATCCTCGAGCGTGTTTGCTACTTCGAAAGCAAGCTGATAACATTCCTGCTTGATCAGCTCTCCCCGCTCCTCTCCAAATCGCTTGAACATAAACCATTCAAAGGGAATCGCTCTGCCTCCCCCATGCAAATTGGAAGTAGCACTGCCGTTCTCCCCCATACGTACTGCGCAGCCTGTCACCACCCACTCCCCACGCTCGTCCTTTTGAATCAATAACCGTACATCGGCGACATGCTTGCGTAGCAGCCCCAGGTTCAAACCTTGCTGCACCAGGAAATTGCCATCGCGAATACGCTGTTCCGCCACCCACGTTTTGACCCATTTTTCCACGCCTTCCACCGTATCAATCCGAGCTACATGATGGTTATGTTTTTTGTCACGTCCGGAGAGGCTATAGTCCTTGCCGCTGCTCTTCACTCTGAGGATACTTCTTCCCCCTGTGCCATTGCCTGGCTTGACATAGACGAGCCCATGACGTGCGAGCATGTTTCGGACCAAGCCTTTTTCGTAAATATGTGTCTCCGGAATCCAGCGTTTGACACGATCATCGGAAGCGAGTAGATTCGTCACTCTCCATTTCTTACTGAACGGACTGTTTGCAAAGAAAAACAGATCGCTATTCCGCAGCCGGATATACTCTTTTACCCTGCGTCGGTACCGATCGATTACAACTTGTGGCCAAGGGAAAGATTTACTTATCCAGCCCCCGTTCGGTTTGGGGATGAAGCCCTTGATCTTTCTTGCGGAAACATTGACGTCCTGATGCGAAAACAGGTAGATTACTGCGCCTAGCTTTTGCCCTGTTTGAACCAACCTTCGCAAATAATCTGGTTCCTCAAAGCGTACACCCTCCCGCCAGGTTAAAATACCGATTACCCGTTTAGAAAGCATCGTAACACCCTCTTCGCTTCTTATTTCGCGATTAGTGTATGTGTGGACACCTTATAGGGAAACATTTGTCCATGAAAACGGGCTTGACTACTCAACCATTGACAAAGTGTCATTCCAACTTTTCGTTACTTACTTTTTTCAAGCTAATCTGTTAGAATAAAGGGCAACAATAATGCTGCTAGATAGAGGTGACGCCGATATGAGTCAAGATTTTTCTGGCGAACACATGTGTCCAAAATATGAATGTGCAATAAACGTCCTTGGAAAGCGCTGGACCGGCCTGATTATTCATGTGTTGCTACGTGGTACTGTACGATTCAAAGATATCCGCGAAATGGTTCCGCATATGAGCGATAAAATGCTCTCTGAAAGGCTGAAAGAGCTGGAGGAGCTGGAAATTTTGGAGCGAAAAGTGTACCCAGAGATCCCGGTTCGCATTGAATACGAATTGACCGAAAAAGGAAAAGATCTGCGTCCTGTCATTGATTCCATTCACGAATGGGGCCAAAAATGGATGTAGCATAACCCCACTTGTCCAAGACGGATAAGCGGGGTTTTTTATGTGCGGTCAGGCATAAGCTCCTCCCTTTTGCTGTACACTCTAGCAACCCAAGGTGAAGGGAGGGCGGGCGATGCGAACGGCCGTCTACATTCGTGTCAGTACAGAGGATCAGGCACGTGAAGGATTTTCGATTCCCGCTCAAAGGGAAAAGCTGCTCTCGTACGTTCACTCTCAAGGTTGGGAAGTCCATGCCGTCTACGCAGATGAAGGCGTGAGTGCCAAAGATACGAATCGCCCCGCACTCGGTCAGCTCCTGCAGGATATCCGAACGGGTGAAATCGATGTCGTCCTCGTCTATCGACTCGATCGACTCACTCGCTCTGTCCTTGATCTGTATCAGCTCCTGCAGGAGTTCGATCGACATGCGGTACACTTTAAAAGCTGCACCGAGGTTTACGATACGACTACGGCAATTGGGCGACTGTTTATTACCTTAGTGGCTGCCCTCGCACAATGGGAACGAGAAAACTTGGCAGAACGGGTCAAGCTGGGAATGAGCCAGATGGCAAGAGAACGAAAACGACCAGGAGGACCTGCACCGTATGGATACAATCTGGTGCGAGGAACGCTGGTCGTGAATCAAAGGGAAGCAGCTGGCGTACGCAGCATGTTCGAGCGCTATGATCGAGGCGAGTCCCCGCGCCAAATCGCTGAATGGGCGAATCATTCCGGATTGCGCGGGAAAAATGGCGCTTCATGGAGTGCAAGTGCCGTACTTCGACTGTTAAAAAATCCCGTCTATCATGGTGCGTTGCGTTGGAATTACACCGACGCCGATCAACAACGCAATGACCCGGAGGAATGGATTATCGAAGAGGCGACTCACCCAGCCATTATCGATCAGCCATGTTTCTCGCGAGTGCAGGAGCGGATGAGTGCTCGCGGAACAAGCCATCCCCGCGTTCTCAGCTCCAACTACCTCTTTTCCGGATTGCTGTACTGCTCGCGTTGCGGCTCCTCTATGCGCGGGAAAACAACCACGATTACGGGAAAAGGAGAAAAACGTTACACGCACCGCTACTATTTATGTAAAAACAAGCTGGCTGGTACGTGTGATGCTCCTGCTATACGTGAGGATCGCTTGGAAAAAGCCATTGTGCACGAGCTGATGCAGCATTCGCCAGAATCAATCGCTGCGTTGAAGGAAGTGTATCAGATTGTGTTACAGACGAATTCCCGCGCTCCTGCGAAAGAAACCGAGCAACAGCTGCAAATTCGGAGGCAGCGCTGGGAACAAGCTTATGAAGATGGATTCCTTACTCTCCCTGCCTTACGAGAGAAAATCAGTGCGTTGGAGAGAGCTGCAAAAGAACAGGAACGCGCTTACTCCTCTTTTTCAAAAGGACAACGGCTGGATCTAGATGCGCTTTCCAATTGGAAACTGATTTGGACGTATGCAAATGAAAAAGAACGGCGATTGCTCGTATGCACACTCATCCAACGTGTTGATGTGGAAGCAACAGACACTGCCTCTGGTCAGAAAAATCGAGAGGTCTGCCTGCATCTATTGTCTTTTCACTAAAATTGCCCCTGATTTTGCCTGTATGGCGACAGGTGGTTCCCCACTTGGTTTGGAAAATTCTGTGACAGCGGGAATCATCAGTGCCAAAAACCGCCGCTTACAGGTTGCGAAGCGAATGTACGAAGAAATTTTTCAGACGGATGCTGCCATTAACCCAGGGAATAGCGGAGGTCCACTCATTAATTTGAATGGGGAAGTCGTTGGCCTCAATGCATTCATCATTCAATCCAGCCAATGCTTGGGCTTCGCCATCGGGATTGACGCCCTCAAAATGCAACTGGAGCAATACGTATTCAAGTGAGAAGCAAACGATTCAACAAAAAAACCCCGTCTAGGAGGACGGGGATTGCTTCTCTAATGCAATAAGATATACATTTGGACCTTCTGTGTTGATTTGTTCTTCTGCCTGTTTTAATTGTTGCAGCTGAGCGGCCGTAAGCTGTGCGATAGGCAGTTCACTCAAACGATTCTGTTCCATGCGTCATTCCTCCGTTGGTGTCAGACTCACGAACGTAGTCTGCCCGTTCTGGAGAGTATGTATTTACGCAGTGAGATCAAAGGCTTTGGCAATCGCAGAACACGAACGCTTGCAGAATACGATGGGCAGCTCGCGATCTTTGGCTTGGTTTTTCACCGTTTTGGCTAAGTTGTGATTGACGAAATCAGTCAACACCAAAATCATGTGGATACCAGCTGGAATTTTCACCCCGGTTTGCGAGCTTTTCCGTCCAGTTACGTGGTGAATATCCTTGAAGCCTTGCCCTTGCAAAAGTTCGATAATATTGCCCAGGCGATCTCCGCCTATTACTAAAATGGATGACATAACTTGTTACCTCCTTAAATTTAGGTAATGTAGGATTTATGTTTTCTTCTCAGAATGCTAATTGATAATGAATATCACTCTTATTGATAAATATTATCATTCCCAATTGACTTTGACAATACTCTCCATGATAACTTTTTTGTCAAAAAACAAAACTAGAAACGAAGCCTCTAGGCAAAGCCACGGCGCTCTAGTGCTCCCGCCCTCTTTTCCAAATTACACCGCACCATATTCTTCGTAATCATAAGAAAATGTACATAGGTGTTGCCCGGGTGTTTTTTCCAACGGTATAATGAAAAAATAGATTGTAATGAGGAGGTGGCGTAGGGTGCAAGAAATTACACAGCTGCACGCCATTTTTGATCGCACCAGAGGTTATATCAACAGCTTCATGGGCGTTATCCAGCCGATTATCGACGCGGCAACGGACGAGCATACTCGTCTTTACTACCATCATATTTTGGAAGAAGAAGAACAGCGCATGGGTCGCTTGCAGGAATTGGTTCCCTACCTGGAGAAGGTCTCCTCAGGAAAAAGCCTGGATCAGCTAAGTGATCGCGACCTCTCGCAAATGCTGTCCGATGTGAATCTGGAACGTTTTGGACTGCACAATTTCCGCGAGCATCTGGAGCTCTCTCTGTATGAATTCAAGGATGACGAAACACGTCAGCTTCTGGATGGCATGCGTGAAAAGACGCATACAGACTATTTGACAGTCAAAGAGATCATGGCGAACATGAGCCAACGATTCTCTGATGCGGCTCATCCTGATCTCACTGATCACGATGAGGGGCACGACATTCACCAGGTAGATCATTTGAAAGCTTCGGCTTCCGCTCCTCACGGTGTTGCTTCCGTGGTCAAGCATTCCGCTCCTGCAGTTTCTGGCAAAAAAGGACTGACAGTTGGCAGCTTGAAAGGAATGTAAAGAATCGGAAATCCTGAAATAACATGGAGGTTACACTATGGACAAGCTTCGTAAATACCCAGACTCTCCCTTGACGACTGAAGAATGGAACCAGTTGGATGCAACTGTCGTTGACATGGCTCGCCGCCAGCTGGTAGGACGTCGTTTTATCGATATTTATGGACCATTAGGTGAAGGTATCCAAACCATTACCAACGATGTATATGAGGAATCCCGTTTTGGCGGTCTCTCCCTGCGCGGAGAATCACTGGAAATGACACAGCCTAGCCGCCGTGTCAGCATGACGATTCCAATCCTGTACAAAGATTTCATGCTCTACTGGCGTGATGTTGCCCAAGCACGCACACTGGGCATGCCTTTGGACATGAGCGCGGCTGCCAATGCAGCTGCTGGTGGTGCACTGATGGAAGACGATCTGATCTTCAACGGTGCTGCTGAATTCGACCTCCCAGGTCTGATGAACGTAAAAGGCCGTCTCACTCATCTGAAGAGCGATTGGATGGAATCTGGCAATGCGTTTGCTGATATCGTGGAAGCACGCAACAAGCTGTTGAAAATGGGCCACAGCGGTCCGTATGCACTGGTTGTTTCTCCTGAGCTCTACTCACTCTTGCATCGCGTGCACAAAGGCACCAACGTGCTTGAGATCGAGCATGTTCGCAATCTCGTTACAGATGGTGTCTTCCAATCTCCTACCATTAAGGGCCGTTCCGGCGTATTGGTAGCGACTGGCCGCCATAATCTCGACCTGGCGATTGCAGAAGACTTCGACTCCGCATTCCTCGGAGACGAGCAAATGAACAGTCTGTTCCGTGTTTACGAGTGCGTTGTATTGCGGATCAAGCGTCCAAGCGCAATTTGCACGTTGGAAGAAACAGAAGAATAGGAAGCCCTTTGGCACACCCATTGACGATTCTCGTTGTGGGTGTGTTTTTTCATCCTTGAAATATGTAACAGATCCCTTATAATAAGAACGTACGTTCCAAACTTTCGAAACAATCTGACACAAATGTCGTTGGGGGGATTTATATGAGATGCGAGGTCAATGGGGTTAACCTTTATTATGAGGAGATCGGAAGCGGTTTTCCTGTCGTGATGATTCACGGTTTTTCACTTGATCACCGCTGCATGACTGGTTGTCTGGAACCAATTTTTGAGAAACGCTCAGGATACCGACGACTTTACATAGACCTGCCTGGAATGGGACAAACGGAAAACTACGAACATATCCACACCACGGACGATATTCTGGAGGTTGTCCTTGCGTTCATCGATCAGCTCATTCCAGGTGAACCCTTTTTCATTGCGGGTGAATCATACGGCGGATATCTTACACGAGCAGTTATCGAGAAGCGCCGGGATCGAGTGAAGGGCGCCCTGTTCATCTGCCCGAACGTCATTCCTGAAAAAGCAAAGCGCACACTGCCGGATAAACCCGTCTTAATAGAGGAGCCTTCTCTCTGGGAGAAGTTGAGTGAGACGGAACGAGCAGAGTTTGAGTCGATGGCGGTAGTAGCTACCAATTATACGTGGAACCGCTATAAAAAAGAGATTGTCGACGGCTACATGCTGTCTGACCCTTCTTTCCTCAGTAAAATCAGACAGTCATACGGCGTGTCATTCCCATTGGATACGGCTCCCTTCCCTCACCCGAGTCTTTTTGTTGTGGGCAAACAAGATCATTCTGTCGGCTATCGCGATATTTGGGATATTATTGAGAGCTATCCCCGCTCTTCTTTTGCCGCACTCGATTGTGCGGGACACAACTTGCAGATTGAGCAGCCGCTTTTGTTTGCAGAGCTTGTGAATGAATGGCTGGATCGGGCGCAAAGAGAGCTTTCCCTGTAAATATGCATCAAAAAAGACAACCAGCTCCAATGGCAATGGTTGTCTTTTTGCTTCTATTAAACATTTGTCACGAGAGATTCACTGTAGGCGTGGAATGCTTTGCCCAATCTCGAAATCGCAAGCTCCGTGTCTTCCTGGTTCAAGAGTGTATAATTCAAGCGCATTGTATTAACTTGAGGCTCAGCTGCATAAAACGGCTTCCCTGGTACGAATGCCACGCCTTCCTGTACGGAACGGGCCAGCAGCTTCTCCGCATCGATATGCTCCGGCAGATTCACCCAGAGGAACATCCCGCCTCTTGGTTTTTCCCACTGTACGCCCTCCCAGTTTTGCGCAACCAAGAGCTCATGCATCCATTCCATGCGCGCTTTGTAAGACTCGCGAATCTTCTCAATGTGGCGCTCCAGATCAAAGCGGGACAAAAGCTCATACAGAGCGTACTGGTCGATTGTGCTTGACTGCAAATCAACTGCTTGCTTCGCCTTCACCATCATTTGAATCACACGTGTATCTCCGATGGCCCATCCGGTACGCAAGCCTGGCGCGACAATTTTGGAAAAGGTACTGGTGTACACCACACAGGAATCAGTCGGATGCTCATCCAGTGAGAAAATCGAGCGGTACGGTGCTTCCCCATCGAATTGGATCTCTCCATATGGATCGTCTTCCAGGATGAGAATGTTTTGCGCCTTACATTGACGAAGCAAGCCGAGACGGCGTTCGAGACTCCATACCTTTCCTGTCGGATTGGCAAAGGTAGGAATGACGTACACCATTTTTGGGCGGTACTGGGCAATTTTTTTCGCCAGATCGTCCAAATCCATCCCATTGGCGTCACCGTCCACAGGGACCGCTTTGATTCCCCGGAATTGAAATAACTGAACAGCTGCCAAATAAGTAGGGTTTTCAACGAGAACGACATCGCCTTCGTCTAAATATACACGACACAACAAGTCTACTGCTTGCTGAGAGCCCGTTGTGATGATCATATTATCTACACCGACGTTCATATGCTTTTGCTTCATGCGGGATGCAATCCACTCACGAAGCGGCAAGTATCCATCAGTTAATCCGTACTGAAGAGCTTTTGCTCCTTGTTCAAATGCGCGGTTGAACGCTTCACGCATCTCTGCGATTGGAAAAGAATCCTCTGCTGGCAGTCCACCTGCGAGCGAGAGCACTTGATTGCCTTGGGTCAGCTTCAAGATTTCCCGGACAGCCGAGGAGGATAATGCTTCGACAGATTTTGAAAATGAGTACTCCATGTTCCGTTCCCCCTTGATTTTGCTTATCCTTGTTTTATCACTGTCCACAGCGTAAGTCCAATCCTTGGTAGCTATGAGTGGATAGGTTTTGACTATGTCGAGCGGTTGTTCAATCGTTAGTCTTGACACACTGCATGCAAAAAACCCCTCTTCGTCTCAAACGAAAAGGGGTTCATATGTATGGGCTATATCTTCTTAGGCGATGCGAAACACACGCGGTTTCTCTGTGTGTGGGAGGAAAGAGAGGTCTACGTGCGTGGACGCTTCTTCCATGCCAATATCGTTTGCCAACAGCAATGCCTCTTCCTGGAAGGTCGGCGTACAGCTGCCTTCATTCAGTTCACAGAGACGTTTCAATCGCTTCAGTCTCTCTGCGGATTTCTCCACTCTCATGCCTTCATTCGTCAGCTCACAAACGTTGACGTGACGAGCATCAGCGATCATGCTGATATCATTCACATGGACAATCAGTCTTTTGCCTTCTTCCGTAACAAAACCGATCGAGCAAAAATGCGCACCTGACATTTCCAAACGAGTGAGAACAGCATTGGCGTAAACTTCTCCCGTCCGCAGGCGAATTTGGCCTGCTTCAATGGCTCCGCCGATTTTCCGCTCGTTGGCGATCACCGTATACATATCCGTGTAACCGTTAATCTGATAGCGCATGGTACCCTCCCGCTCTCGATGAGACTAATTATCATTAACAATGCCATCGTATAATGAAAATCATTATCTGTCAATAATGAGAATGATTTTTATTCTAGAATAAAAAAGCCACACTCCATTTGTATGGTAGTGTGACCCAATTACCTCGCCTTTATTTTGTTTTCGTAAATAACCCCAACCGCTCAATTCGCTGAACCGCTTCTGCGAGACGCTCTTCATTTGATAACAAAGCCGCTCGCACATAACCCTCACCTGTCGGACCAAAGCCATTTCCTGGCGCTACGACGACATGCGCTTTTTCCAAAAGCAGGTCAGAGAACTCCACGGATGTGAAGCCGCTTGGAACAGGAAGCCAAGCAAAAAACGACCCTTGAGATGGTGGCGCCTGCCAGCCAATCCGATGCAGATTGGAGTACAAAGCATTGCGGCGGCTTTCGTAGACAGCAACGAGATCGCGAACGCACTGCTGTGACTCTGTCATCGCCTTCGCTGCCGCCATCTGTACCGCTCCGAACAGACTGACGAAGTAATGGTCCTGAATGAGATTAATCAGACGAACCAGCTCGCGATTTCCTACCATAGCACCAACACGCCAGCCTGCCATGTTATACGTTTTAGACAAGGTATAAAATTCTACACCCACTTCTTTTGCACCCGGAACCTGCATGAAGCTGACCGGCTTTTTCCCGTCATAGCTGATCGCCCCGTAGGCGAAGTCGTGGCAGACGACGATTTCATGTTTTCGGGCAAAACGAATGGTCTCCTCATAAAACTCCAGGGGTGCGTTGACTGCTGTCGGATTGTTCGGATAGTTGAGAAACATCAGTTTCGCTCGATCCAAATCAGTTTGGGAGAGCTGGCTGTAGTCAGGCAAGAAGTCATTTTCCGCCTTCAACGGCATCATGACCATCCGTCCGTCTACGACAGCAACACCCGACCAATAATCCGGATAGCCTGGGTCTGGAACCAGTGCAACATCGCCTGCATTCATAAGGACTTGGCAAATCTCTACGAGTCCGGTTTTGCTGCCGAACAATATCGCGACTTCTTCCTCCGAATCGAGGTCCACATCAAATTCTTGCTTATACCAATGAGCCACTGCCTGCTTCAGTTCCACGCGTCCCTGAAAAGGCGGATATTTGTGATGGAGTGGTTGTGCCGCTTGCGCCTGTAATTCTTCAATAATGTGTGGCGGTGTCGGCAAATCAGGATTGCCCTGCCCTAGGTTTATGACGTCATGGCCTTGCGCAATGACCTTGTTTACTTTTGCCACCAGGGTCGCAAAAAACTGGGTAGGGAGTCGATCAATCATGTCGGAGGGTTGAATGCGCATCTTTCTTCCATTCCTTTCTTGGGCCCAATACAGTAAAACCCCCTTTTTCCATACAGAAAAAGGGGGAGATCAGCTTGGTCACGTCCTTATCTGTCAGGAAAAAATCCTGCTGGAATTGGCACAGCATCTGTCCATCGCATAGAACAGATCCGCTGCCGGGCTTCATAGGGCCAGTCCCTCCACCTCTCTGAATAAGTCAAACACACGGAATATACTGTTTTTTCGTCTATATCATACTACTTGAGCACGTAAACCGTGTCAAGATGCTTGATTCTGTAAGGGTACCTGATGCCTTCTTTTTTGAAAAGATGTGTGGAAGGCAAAGAATGCGACAGACAACAGACACAAGCCCGCCATCACGAACAATAGTCCCTGCGCATGAATCGATTGGAAAATGAAGGCGCCAAGAAGTGGTCCGAGCATCCTCCCAGCAGATCCAGTCCCTGCAATCAGACCTTGAATGAAGCCTTCTCGTCCCTCTGGCGTAAACTGTGCCGCTACTGCCGGCACCGCTGGCCATACGAGCATTTCTCCCAGCGTCATGATGAACATGCCTGCAACAAAGCCTGCATAAACCGTTGATTGAGACAAAATCAACATCGACATGGCAAAAATATAAGCGCCCAAGAGCATTTGTGCTTTTAGCGTACGGGCAAAGCGTCGTATGACCCACGCAATCAATGGCTGACCAAACAGGATCAAACCGCCGTTCAGCGTCCACAACAGACTGTATTGACGGAGTGAAATGCCCAGGGATTGCATGTAGGTCGACAGCACCGTTGTCCATTGTACATAGACAATCCAGCTAATGAGCAACCCTCCGCATAAGAGTAGCAATGCTCCCCATACGACCTTGGTCTCTTGCTGTGGTTCTCGTAGAAGTTCTCCCTCTGCTTGTTCGGGAGCAGTCGTCTGCAATTGACGTTTTTGCTCTGCCAGTTTTAACTGACGCGGCAAAATGAGCATAAACATCGTCAGCACAATTACTTGTGTGATCGCATTTCCGAAAAACGTCCAAGCAAACGAAACGCTTGCCAAGAAGCCGCCTAAAGCAGAGCCGGCAGCTACACCCACATTGAGGGCGACGTAAATCAGATTGATTCCTTTACGGCCTCCCTCCGGCCATAAAACCACTGCCAGCGCATTCATAACGGGAGAAAGGGATCCATAAAACAGACCATTCAATAATAACAGTAGGACATATACGGTAAAATCTTGTGTAACACCTAAACAGACCGAAATGATCATTCCACCGATGGAGCCTACAACAATGGTGCGCATTTTACCCCAGCGGTCAAACATCATCCCGCCGACAATACTCCCGATCAGGAATGCGCCTTGATTTAAAAGCAACAAGAAGCCGGCTACAGTCAGCGGCTTTCCGAGATGGTTGTGAATATAGATCGTGACCAGCGGCCAAATACACGCCATTCCGGTAGAAAAAATGACGGCAGCAATCGCCAATAAACGAATGCTGCTCGGATAGGATTCCCACTTTTGCCTCATGGCTTACTTCTCACCCCGATGGAAATCGCCGCTTTTTCCGCCTGTTTTGGATTGCAGACTGGTCGGACCGATTATCATTTCTTTATCCATGGCTTTGCACATGTCATACACCGTCAAAGCCGTTACACTGACAGCGGTCAACGCCTCCATCTCGACGCCTGTTTTCCCTGTCGTCTTCACGGTTCCTGTAATCGCAAGCGTCGTTTCATCTACAAAAGCAAATTGTATGTCGATGCCAGTCAATGGCAGCGGATGACACATCGGGATGATTTCCCACGTCTTTTTGGCAGCCATGACACCTGCTACCTGCGCAACTGCGAGTACATCGCCCTTTTCGATTCGACCTTCACGGATTCGGGCGAGTGTTTCGGGTTTCATGCTGATTTGGCTCTCGGCTACAGCCACCCGTTTTGTGACGTCCTTCTCAGACACGTCCACCATCCGCGCTCGATTTTGTTCATTAAAATGTGTTAATTGATCAGTCATACGAGTATCTTTCCTCCTCTATCTTCTCCTACCTTACTCCCGCCGCTGGATAAAAGCAATGGGAATGTAGAGGACATCGTTTCGTTATCTTGCTCATCCACTCCCAAAAACGTACGAAGAACAGGTGCTGGAGGTATACTGTGCGTACACAGCTCAAAGGAGGCGTATGGAAATGGAAACGATGAAGGATCAGACGGTACGTTGGTCAATGCTTGTGCATGGTGATTGGACTATTTATTTGGCTGCAACGGCTGCCGGACTTTGTTATGTCGGCTCAGTCAACCAGCCTTTTGCTGAATTGGAAGCGTGGGTTGAAAAGCATCGCCCACAAAGTGCACTGGTGCAAGACGATCCATGGCTAAAGCCTTTTGCAACAGAACTGATGGAATATATGCAAGGAACGCGCGAGCATTTTTCCATGAATTGCGACCTCTCTGGAACGCCTTTTCAGCTCGCTGTCTGGGAAGCACTCCGTCAAATCCCATACGGTCAAACGGCATCGTACACCGACATTGCAAACATCATTGAAAAGCCTGCTGCTGTTCGTGCAGTCGGTGCAGCAATCGGTGCCAATCCGGTTCTCATTACAGTCCCCTGCCACCGCGTTGTCGGTAAAAACGGTTCACTGACTGGCTATCGTGGAGGACTGCCCATGAAGACAACTCTGCTTGATCTGGAGCAAAAGTCGAATCGGGGTGTGAAGCATGGCTAGTTCACTGACAGAAAGGATCGCTGCACTTGACTGGCATTCCCTGCAACAGAAGTTGGACGAACAAGGGTATGCAGCTTTTCCTTCCTTAATAGGCTCGAATGCGTGCGAAGAATTAATCGCTTCGTATGGACAGGATGATCTTTTTCGCAATACGATCCAGATGGCACGGTACCGTTTCGGTGAAGGGGAGTATCGTTATTATCAGGCTCCCCTTCCCTCACTTTTGCAGGAGCTTCGCGAAGGCTTTTATCCGATGCTTGCGCAGACTGCGAATCGGTGGCTCGAAATGCTTGGACGTGAAGCTATTTATCCTGCTACCCTCCCTGATTTTTTGGCGCAATGTCACGACCAGGGGCAGCTGCGCTCTACTCCATTGATTTTGAAATACGAAACGGGTAGCTACAATTGTTTACATCAGGATATGTACGGCGAGGTGTTCTTCCCGTTTCAAGTCGTGTTTGCCTTGAATCAGAAGGAGAAGGACTACACTGGCGGAGAATTTCTGCTGATGGAGCAACGGCCGCGCGCGCAGAGCCGGGGACATGTGATAACCTTGGACCAAGGCGCTGGACTGATTTTCCCGACATCCTATCGTCCTGTGCAGGGAACGCGAGGCTTCTATAAAAACACGCTGCGCCACGGTGTCAGCACGATTACCTCAGGAAAGCGCTACAGCCTCGGAATTATTTTTCATGATGCAAAGTGAGGAACGCACAATATGAAGAGCATCCTTTCCTATAAAATGCCGAAAACCCTCCTCAATAAAGGAAGCGGATTTCTTGCGGATTACACCCACTCGCTCAATCCGTATACGGGCTGTTCTTTCGCCTGCTCTTATTGCTATGTTCGGCAAATGCCTGTCTCTTTGTTTCGCAACGAGCAATGGGGCACATGGGTTGACATTAAGCAGCAAGCTGCCGATTTATTGCGCAAGGAGTTAATACGGGCTAAGAAAAAAGGAAAGGTGACCATCTTCATGTCTTCGAGTACAGACCCGTACCAGCCCATCGAACAAACGGAAAAGGTAACGAGGTCTTTACTCGAAGTCATGGTAGAGCATCCACCCGATTTTTTGCTGGTGCAGACGAGAAGTCCCTTGGTTTGGCGGGATGCCGATTTGTTACTCCTGCTGGGTGATCGCGTCCGCGTCAGCATGACCGTCGAGACCGATTTGGAGGAGATTCGCAGGCACTTTAGCCCACAAGCTCCCCCCATTCAAGCGCGGCTTAAAACACTCCAGCGTTTGGCGGAAGCAGGCATCCCTACACAAGCAACCATTGCCCCTGTTTTGCCTAGCAGTGAGTCATTTCCGGAGATTTTGCGCCCCTTGGTAACACGTATCTGTGTCGACGACTTTTATATGGGAGATGGCAGCGGCGGTAAACGAACGAAAAGAAACGGCATTCCCGCTCTCTATGAACAGCTTGGACTGGAAGAATGGTATGATCCTACCGCCTATCGGATCGTCTATGATCGGCTATTACGTATTTTTCCCCCGAACCAGATCTATTTGAGTCAGGAAGGCTTCGCCCCTTAGAATCAACCGCTGATTGAAACACCCCATTCATTGGCAACTTTGATCGGTTTATGATATCGTCTAGCCTAGAGTGTAGTATCATCCAGGGAAATGAGGAATTGTCTTGACCATTACGATCTTGTTATTTGCCGGACTCGCTGAACGTGCGAATGCCCGGGAAGTACAGTTGACCCTATCTGAAGGCGCGACCGTTAGCGACCTACTGCAAGCAGTGGAAAGAGAATATCCTGCGCTCTCTGCGCTTTTGGGCAGTTGCTTTGTCTCCATCAATCATGAATATGCGGCGAAAAATCAGGTCATTTCAGCCGACGACGAGATTGCCCTCTTACCTCCTGTAAGCGGCGGAGAAGAAGACCCGCGCTTCGCCATTACCGAGGAGCCCATTTCTGCGGACAAGTTGGTTCGTCTGGTGAGCAACCCGCATGCAGGCGCAATCCTTACTTTTGTCGGAACTGTTCGGGAATTTACCCATGGTCAGCGCACCGTGTATTTGTCCTATGAAGCATATGCCCCTATGGCTGTTGAAAAAATGAAGCAGGTCGCAGCAGAGATCGAGGAACGCTGGCCGGGAGCGCAAGTCGCTATGCACCATCGTATCGGTAACTTGGCTGTAGAAGAAATTGCGGTTGTTTGTGCCGTTGCAACAGCGCATCGAAATGAATCGTTTGAAGCAGGCCGTTATGCCATCGAACGACTCAAAGAGATCGTTCCCATTTGGAAAAAAGAAATGTGGGAAGATGGAAGCGAATGGAAGGGACATCAGCAAGGACCGTGGAATCCGCTTGCGATGCCAGAAGGAAAGGTGGAGTAACGCCTTGGATACTCGCTATTCCCGTCAGACATTGTTTCATCCGATCGGGCGCAGTGGACAGGAAAAATTGGGGCAAAGCCGCGTAGCAATCGTCGGTATGGGAGCACTTGGGACTGTTCTCTCCAATCATATGGTCCGTGCTGGAGTAGGTTTTGTCCGCATCATTGACCGCGACTTCGTCGAGCCGAGCAACCTGCAGCGTCAAATGCTCTACGACGAATCCGATGCAGCCGAGCATTTGCCAAAAGCAATCGCCGCTCACGCCAAGCTGACAAAGATCAATTCAGCTGTCACGATCGAACCGATTGTCGCAGACCTCACCGCTTACAATGCGGAGGAATTACTGGCAGATGTCGATCTCGTTCTGGATGCGACGGATAATTTTCAGGTGAGATATCTCGTGAACGATGTTTGCGTTAAGCATAGTATTCCGTGGGTGTACGGTGGCGCTGTGAGTGCGACTGGAACATTTACCGCGATTCGTCCGGGGATCACGCCTTGCTTGCGCTGTCTTTTCCCTGAAGCACCAAACCCGGGTGAGATGCCTACCTGTGACACGGCTGGCGTCATCGGACCAATCATTCACATCGTCGCCTCCTATCAGGCAACAGAAGCATTCAAGCTGTTAGTTGATGCAACGGATGAGCTTAATCCGAATTTGGAGCACTTTGAGATTTGGCATAACCGCCATCAGCAAATCAAGGTGGTCAATGCCCGCCGAGACGACTGTCCGACATGTGGGCACAAGCAATTTTCGTTTTTGCAGCCGGATACCCAGGATGGACAAGCCGTTTCGCTTTGCGGTCGAGACACCGTACAAATCTCGCCCGCCGCTGCCATGACACTTGATCTGAACGCATTGGCTGATAGACTCTCCCCTTTGGGACAAATCGAGCAAAACAAATTTTTGCTGCGTTTCCGTGTCGATACATACACGCTCGTCATTTTCCCGGATGGTCGTGTCCTCGTGCAAGGCACAGATGACATCAGCCTAGCACGTTCGCTCCATGCCAAGTATATCGGCGCGTAACTGGTACCCGTAATGAAAATAAGCTGTCCCAGACCGTCATCCGGACGAAGGGGCAGCTTTTTTATCTGTTTGAACAAATGTAATCGTAAACGTGGTACCAATCCCTACTTCACTCTCAACGACGATCGTGGCATGATGCAAATCGATTATTTTTTTCACGATTGCCAGTCCCAGGCCACTGCCCGAATTGGCTCGGTTCCGCGATGGGTCCGCCTTGAAAAATCTTTCGAAAATGCGCTCCTGATTTTCCTTGGATATCCCGATTCCCGAGTCGATTATTTTCACGAGTACTTCTCCGTTTACCCTCTCCAGCTTTACGTTAATTTTCCCGCCTGCCTCCGTGAATTTGATGCTGTTGCCAAGCAAGTTAGTCCAGACTTGGTTCAGCATATCTTCGTCGGCGACGATTTCGACTTTTTCCAAGTCTATGTCCATTTCAATCTCTTTCGCCATCCATTGCGGCTCGCATGCGAGGATGATTGCGCGTAGTTGCGTGTCCAGCCGATACCGCTTCCGCTCTAAATCATGCTGGATGCCCTCTAGCGCAGTGAGTTTAAGCAGGTTGTCACTGATCTTGGATAGGCGCTTGCTTTCCGACTCGATAATCTCCAAGTAACGTTTACGATCTTCTGGGCTCAGTCTTTCATTATGCAGGGCGCGAGCAAACCCGCTGATCGACGTCAAGGGCGATTGAATTTCGTGGGAAACATTGGAGATGAACTCCTGCCGCAGCTTCTCCATCTCGTTTAATTGCTCCGCCACGTGGTTGATGCCCTCCACCAGCTCCCCCCATTCGTGCGCCAGCTTGATATCGAGATTGACCCGAAAATCCCCCATGGCAATCCGTCTGAGCGCATCAATCAATGGTTGAAACCTGCCCCGATGTCTTGGCATGGTGAAGAAAGAAATGATCATGCCTACCCCAATAAACAGAATGCAGCTCAAAACTGAATTGACCAACGTTTTTACAAGATCATGGGGATCATAGTCCATATAGCCATAAAAGAGAGAGGTAATCCCGTATGCACCTAGCCCGCACAAAGCAAAAACAGCACATAAGCCCACTACGCCTGCGATTTTCAGCAAAACATGGGGACGTTCTGGCCTCCTCTTTTTCATACGACGATCTCCAATCGATAACCAAGTCCCCGGACTGTCCGGATCAAAAAGCCGTACATCGCTTCCGGAAAACGCTCCCGCAATCGGTTGATGTGCACGTCTACCGTACGTTCATTGCCTTCAAAATCATAGCCCCATATTTGTTCGATCAGCTGCTCGCGGGAGATGGTCTGCCCGGGATAGCTGGCCAGTTTGAACAGCAGCTCGAACTCCTTTAGTGGAATGCTCCATGTTTTCGTGCCACTGGCGACTGCAAACGTTTTACGATCAAGCAGCAGTTTTCCTGCTTGAACCTGATGCGAAGCGGCAATCCGGTAACGCTTGAGCAGCGCTTTTACCCGGACGACCAGCTCTTGCGGATCAAACGGCTTCACCAAATAATCGTCTGTCCCTAGCTCGAAGCCTTTGATTTTTTGCGATGTCTCTCCCTTGGCAGTCAGCATGAGTAAGGGAAAATCGTAATGCTTGCGAAGCTTTCGACACAGCTCCCAGCCATCCATGTTCGGCATCATAATGTCAAGAATCACCAGTTGTGCCTGAACCGACTCTAGTTTATCCAGTGCCTCCTGTCCGTCTGCGGCTTCCACTATCGTAAAGCCTTCATTGCGCAAAAAGACGCTGACGAGCTCGCGAATATGCGGATCGTCGTCGACTACCATAATTGTGGTCACGTTCTACACCCTCTCTTTTACGAGCAATTGCTGACTAGCCAATTCACGGTACATCGCATGGGTTTGAAAAAGCTCTTCATGTGTACCCATCCCTGTGATTTTTCCCTTTTCCAAAAAGATGATTTGATCTGCTTCCACCACAGTCGACAAGCGATGGGCTATCACGAGGGTGGTACGTCCCTTCATCAAATTTTGCAACGCCTTCTGGACGATCATCTCGGAATTGCTGTCCAAGCTAGAGGTCGCTTCATCCAGCATCAAGATTTGCGGGTCACGAAGCAGTGCACGGGCAATGCCGATTCGTTGGCGCTGACCGCCCGATAGCTTCATACCTCGCTCCCCTACTTCTGTTTCATAGCCATTCGGCAATTCCTCAATAAATTGATCCGCATAGGCCATCTTTGCCGCCTCCTTCAGTTCCTCCTCGCTAATCGTCCGTGAAATCCCATAGCAAATATTTTCTCGGATGGTTCCGGCGATCAAAGGACTTTCCTGGGATACGTAGCCGATTTGACTTCTCCATGACTTCAAGGAAAAATCCGTGATGGGATCATTGCCCAGCCTGATTTCTCCATTCAGTGGCTGATAATACCTTTCGACCATTGAAAACAACGTCGTTTTGCCGCTGCCGCTCGGCCCGACAATCGCATTTACTTTTCCGGCCCCAATCGTAAAGCTGACATCGTCAAGAATCGTTTCCCCGTTCTCATACGCGAAGCTAACATGATTCACATGAATCGGCAGCCCTGCGTTATCAAGGGTCCGTCCTGCCAGAAGATCTTCTTCCTCTGCTTCCAGTGTCGCAATGATTCTCTCTGTTGCCCCCATGGCCTTTTGCAAGGAGGTGAAAAACTGTGTGAATTGCCCCAGCGGTATGACAATTTGCACCAGATACAAAATAAACGCGACCAGCTCACCAGCTGTCAATGCTCCCGAGGACACCCGCATGCCGCCATAGCCGATGACAACCACGAGCAGCACCATCAGGATAAAGGACATTAACGGTCCAATGATGGCTTGGACTCTTCCTTCTCTCAACCCGAATCGGAACAGGTTTCCGATTGCCTTTGTCCCCATCCCCAATTCGTACACCTCGGCATTGGAGGATTTTACGAGCCGCATCTCCTGAAGCACCTGATTCATGATCGTTGTAAAGCTCGCAGTCTCATCTTGCAATCCTTTTGAAATTTTGTACATTTGGCTGCCAAGCGGCAGGAGAATCCCCATGCACAACGGAACAGCAACGAGCATCGTTAAGGTCATTTGCCAATCGAGGTATAGCAACGTCACGACGGAACCAACAATCGTGATCAATCCGGTGAAAAAACTGGATAATTGATCACTGATCAGGCTTTTCACGACGCCCGTATCGTTGGTCATTCGACTGATCGTCTCACCTGTCCGGTTGTTGTCATAATAAGAGATCGGCAGGACGAGAAGCTTTTTCCAGAGTCGTTCACGGAGCGAAGCTACCACACTTTCGCCAACATGGTTTAATAAGTAGATGGACAGCCCTCCCGCAATGGCTTGTGCAACAAAAGCGACGACCAAAAGCACAATTTGTCCTGTCGTGATCGTAGCTAAGGAAAAGCTGTCGACCAAGTCTTTTGTAAAGAGCGGAATCACTAAAGTAACCAGTGTGGTGGCGATGCTCATGAACAATGCGACACCGATTTTTAGCTTGGATGGTTTTGTTTCCTTAATTAATCGAAAGAAAGGCCTCCAGTTTCCCCATTTCGCTACGCGATTGGTCTGTTCCATTCGTTATTTCTCCCCTTTTTCTCCACTCATTTCTCTTGCAAGAGATAAGATACTGCATGAATGTAAACGAAATATAAACGGGATAATAATTGAAGTGCGTGCAATTTTCTTCTTTATAATAAGAAGACGTTCGTGATCCAATTTTCTTTACCTATGATTTTTGTATAATAATGATGAATTTGGGGTAGAAGCCGGGAAACAAATCGTATATAATAGGTTCGTAATGAAGAAACGAAACAACGTTTCACCTGGTGAAACTCCAAGTTATTATAGGGAGGTTGTATACATTGGCTAACAAAGATGCTTACAAAGTAAAGTCATCCCTGCAAGTAGGCGACAAGTCTTTTGCTTACTATCGCCTGCAAGGGTTGGAAGAACAAGGTTTGGGCGATGTTTCCAAACTGCCGTTCTCCATTAAAGTTCTGCTCGAGGCTGCTGTTCGTCAGTTCGACGGCCGTGCAATCACGAAAGAACACGTACAACAATTGGCGACCTGGACAAAAGGCCGCGACGAAAACCAAGAAGTACCTCTCATGCCTGCTCGTATCGTACTGCAAGACTTCACTGGTGTACCAGCTGTAGTTGACTTGGCAGCAATGCGCATCGCGATGAAACGCGCTGGTGGAGATCCAAAACGAATCAACCCATTGGTTCCAGTTGACCTCGTTATCGACCACTCCGTCATGGTTGACGATTTCGGTAACGCGTCCGCTCTGGACAACAACATGAAATTGGAATTCGAACGCAACCAAGAGCGCTACCGCTTCCTGCGTTGGGCACAAACTGCGTTTGACAATTTCCGTGCGGTTCCTCCAGCTACTGGTATCGTTCACCAAGTAAACTTGGAGTACCTCGCTACTGTAATCGCTACTCGCGAAGTTGATGGCGAATTGGTTGCTTTCCCTGACTCTCTGGTAGGTACTGACTCCCACACCACTATGATCAACGGTCTTGGTGTTCTTGGATGGGGTGTTGGTGGTATCGAGGCAGAAGCAGGAATGCTCGGCCAACCTCTGTATTTCGTAACGCCAGAAGTAGTTGGTTTCAAACTGACTGGCACACTGAATGCTGGTGCAACTGCAACTGACCTCGCTCTGACTGTTACGCAAATGCTGCGTAAAAAAGGCGTTGTAGGTAAATTCGTGGAGTTCTACGGACCAGGCCTGTCCAACATCTCGCTGGCTGACCGCGCTACCGTAGCGAACATGGCACCTGAGTACGGCGCTACAATGGGCTTCTTCCCAGTAGATGCTGAGACACTCAACTACATGCGTCAAACTGGTCGTGAAGAAGACCTCATCTCCTTGGTTGAAACTTACACCAAAGCACAAGGCCTCTTCCGTACTGACGAGACTGTTGACCCAGTATTCTCCGAAACATTGGAACTGGATCTGTCCACTGTCGTACCTAGCTTGGCTGGTCCAAAACGTCCTCAAGACCGCGTAGAACTGACTGCTATGAAGGAATCCTTCAATAACAGCTTGCGTACGCCGATCGACAAAGGCGGATTTGGTCTCTCTGAAGAGAAAATCGCAGCTAGCGCACCAGTTGCTTATGCAAACGGTGAAACAGCTACGTTGAAAACAGGTGCAGTTGTTATCGCAGCGATCACTTCCTGTACCAATACATCAAATCCTAGCGTAATGCTGGGTGCAGGTATCCTGGCGAAAAAAGCTGTGGAAAAAGGCCTGAAAAAGCCTGCTTTCGTAAAAAGCTCCCTGGCTCCAGGTTCCCGCGTAGTTACGCAATACCTGACTGACGCTGGTCTGATCGACTCCTTGGATGCTATCGGATTCAACGTAGTAGGTTATGGTTGCACCACTTGCATCGGTAACTCCGGTCCATTGCCAGAGGAAACCAGCAAAGCAATCGCTGACGAAGATCTGACAGTTGCAGCGGTACTCTCCGGTAACCGTAACTTCGAAGGCCGTATCCATGCACAGGTAAAAGCGAACTACCTCGCTTCTCCTCCATTGGTTATCGCCTATGCACTGGCAGGTACTGTAGATATCGACCTGACTACAGAGCCAATCGGTACTGGCAAAGACGGTCAACCTGTATTCTTGAAAGACATCTGGCCTTCTCCACAAGAGATCGCAGCTGCAATGGACAAAGCTATGAATCCTGCTCTGTTCCGCGCTGAGTACGGCCAAGTGTTCACGCAAAACGAAGCTTGGAACAAAATCGACGTTCCAACTGGCGACCTGTACGAGTGGGATGAAAAATCCACGTACATCCAAGAGCCGCCATTCTTCCAAAACCTGGCTGGAGAAATCGCTAAAATCGCAGACATCAAAGCAGCGAACACCATCGCACTGTTCGGTGATTCTGTGACAACTGACCATATCTCCCCAGCTGGTAACATCTCGCCAACTAGCCCAGCAGGTCTGTATCTGCAAGCAAACGGCGTAGAGCGCAAAGACTTCAACTCCTACGGTGCTCGTCGTGGTAGCCACGATGTAATGATGCGCGGTACATTTGCAAACATCCGTATCCGCAACCAAGTAGCTCCTGGAACTGAGGGCGGCGTAACCAAATACTTGCCAACTGACGAAGTAATGTCCATCTACGATGCTTCCATGAAGTATCAAGCAGACGGTACTCCACTCGTTGTACTGGCTGGTAAAGAGTACGGTACTGGTTCTTCCCGTGACTGGGCAGCAAAAGGTACATTCCTCTTGGGTATCAAAGCGGTTATCGCTGAGAGCTTCGAGCGTATCCACCGTGCTAACCTGGTTGGTATGGGCGTTCTGCCTCTGCAATTCGCTGGTGACCAAAGCTGGAAGTCCCTCGGCATCGACGGTACTGAGTCCTTCAACATTGTAGGCCTCTCCGATGATGTTCAACCTGGCCAACGCGTAAAAGTAGAAGCTACTAAGAAAGACGGCAGCACTTTCGAATTCGAAGCAATCGTGCGCCTCGATTCCATGGTAGACGTAGACTACTACCGCAATGGTGGTATCCTGCAAACGGTTCTGCGTCAATTGCTGGATGAAGGTAAACCAGTAACTGCGTAAGCAAACGATTAAAAAATAAGTTCGTATCAGCACCCACCCAACGAAAAGGGCAGACTCCGAGTATTCGGCAGTCTGCTCTTTTTACGTTTCCAGCCAGACACATGGTTGTCGTTTGCAGGCCACTCTACACATGGCCTGCTTTTTGTTATCTCTTCCCGGTAGGCCACGCTTAAGTGGAAGATACGGTGAATACGCATGGAAGAGGGAACCGTTTCCCAGAAAAAGGGAGGGATTCGTGATGAAACAGTTGTTTCGCGAAACCTGGATTGAGGTAAATCTCGATGCCATCAAGAAAAACATTCGAGCGATACGTCGGCATATTCCTAAACAGACGAAAATCATGGCGGTTGTAAAAGCGAATGCCTATGGCCATGGTTCTGTTGGAGTAGCCCGCCATGCCCTCGAATACGGGGCTACTTCCCTCGCTGTCGCCATTCTGGAAGAAGGTATCGTCTTACGAAAGGCAGGAATTGTAGCCCCTATACTCGTGCTGGGATTCACTCCTCTTTCACGTGTCAAAGAGGCAGTCGCCTGGAATATTGAGCTGTCTGCCTTCCAGACTGATTGGATCAAAAAAGCCGATCAAATTGTCAAATCAACAGCTTTCTCCAATCGTCTGAACATCCATATCAACATCGATACAGGTATGGGACGTTTGGGCGTACGGACAAGATCTGGGTTGCTTTCAGTCGTGAAGGCCTTAACGTCAAGCTCTTCCCTTACATGGACCGGAATCTTCACTCATTTTTCCACTGCGGATGAACCCGATCACACATTGACCAAAGCGCAACACGAGTTGTTTGTTCAATATCTTCGTTATCTGAAGGAAAAAGGGTTCGAGCTTCCGACCGTACACATGTGCAACACCGCTGCTACCATTGCTTTTCCCGCATACAGCGCCGATATGATCCGCCTCGGAATCGGCATGTATGGGCTGTATCCATCCGCTTATATCCGACAACTCAATCGCGTCAAGCTCGTTCCGGCACTCAGCTTGAAATCGCGCTTCTCCTATGTAAAGACCATGCTGACGCCACCGTATACGATCAGTTATGGTGCTACATACATAGCAAAGCGCGGAGAGGTCATCGGGACGATTCCAATCGGTTATGCCGATGGTTATTCGCGCGCACTCTCTAACCGGGGATTTGTTCTGTATCGAGGCAAACGGTTGCCGATCGCAGGGCGAGTGACGATGGATCAGATGATGGTCAGCTTGGGAGAAGGCAGTGGAAAGCAAGGCGATGAGGTCGTGATTTACGGCAAGCAAGGAAACCGCGAGATTACTGTCGATGAGATTGCCGAAATGCTCGGGACGATCAACTATGAAGTCGTTGCCACCCTCAGTAATCGCATCCCTCGCTTGTTTTTGGAAAAAGGGGTGGTTGTCGAGATCTCTCATCTGTTACCGGAAGGTTAAATGAGGCAGCCTTGGAGAATAATTTTTCCGCGAAAACAAAAAATAGGGAAAACCAAATTCACAAAAAAGGAATGGAAACATGAAGTCGCGATTCACATTCGCCATCCTTCTCCTGTTGGCGCTGAGTCTGACTGTGATCAGCTGCAAGCCAGACTCAGCCTCCCAAATCCGTCAGCATAGCCTTAAGGCTCAACCCTCAGCTGAGAGAAAGGAATCGCAAAAGCCTGTCCTGCTCATTCTCATTGATTCGTTAATGGACAAACCACTTCAAGAAGCGATCCGGCAAGGTCGCGCTCCTGCTTTAGGTTATTTGCTTGCAAACGGGCGCTATTACCCGCAAGTTGTGAGTTCTTTTCCCACCATGTCGGTAACTATCGACAGCACGCTCCTTACAGGAACGTATGCCAATGAGCATCATGTACCGGGATTATCCTGGTTCAGCAACAAGGAAAAGCGGATGATTTATTACGGGTATGGTCCCAAAGAAGGTCTGAAGATCGATCAGCCACAAGTGCTGCTAGATATCCTTCATCAATTGAACCTGGTCCAGCTCAATCGAGATACGAAAACCATCCATGAAGAGTTGGCGGAAAAAGGCAAGGATACCGCTTCCATCAATGCTATTCTATGGCGAGGCACAACGCCGCACACCTTACAAATCCCCCGTCTCATTGATTTCGGCACGCGATTGCCTGGCGAACTGAATGTGACCGGACCAAAACTGATGTCGTATGCAGCATTTGCCCAGCTGGATCCGAATCAAAAGAGTGAAAAGCGCATTTGGCGAAAATACGGGATGAATGATGAGTTTTCCGCGCAGGAGGCTGCCTATCTCATCGCCAACAAGAAGCTCCCCCCTCTTACCATCGCCTACTTGCCGGAAAATGATATGGAAGTACATAAGAAGGGCCCCGCTACGATCAAAGGGATTGAAAAAGCGGATAAAGCGCTTCAAGCCGTACTCGATGCATTTGGATCTTGGGACAAGGCAATCAAAGAAGCGCGGTGGATCGTCATGGGAGACAGTGCCCAGAGTGCTGTTCTGGATGATCGCAAGGCCGCTACCATTGACTTGCGCAGCTTACTGACCGACTATCAAATAGCCAAAATCAGTCAGCCTGTCACCCCTTCTGACCAAATCGTGATTTCGGCCAACGAACGGATGGCCTATATTTATGCCCTGGACTCACGTATTCCGTTATCCGATATCGTAAAACGTTTGCAGCGTGAACCAAAGCTGGACATCCTTGCAAGAAAGGAAGACAAAAAGATTATCGTTACAGCAGGCAAAATCAACCGAGAGTTTAGCTATCAACCAAACGGTCCCTTTACCGATCCATATGGGCAAACATGGACCTTCAGCGGCGATCCGCGTCTGCTCGATATGACCATGAACAAGAACCGGATCACGTATGGGAAATATCCGGACGTTTTGGCGAGGCTCTACGGTGCGATGAATTCGCATGAAGGCAGATATGTGGTCGTTACTGTTCAGCCAGGGCATGAGCTCATTACCGAAAGTTCTCCCACCCATATCGGCGGAGCGGCACACGGTTCCTTGCACGAGGTGGATTCACTCGTTCCCCTCCTGGTAACTGGGACCACCACAGGGCCCCAAACTTTGCGTATCGTCGACTTGAAAGATTGGCTGCTGCGCCTGACAACCGAATGAGCGAATCAGCTTTTACAAAAAAGGGCAGGTATCGGCAAATCTGCCCTCTTCTCTTTTTATTTCACCGTCTCCAGCAATGTTGTAAAATTAGGAAAATAAAGGAGCTGAGAAGATGTCATTAAAAGAAACCTTGCTCGCGATTCGGGCGAATAGCTTTCTGGCGCCGCCACATGCTTTTGAACTGGCGCTCGAAATGGTTACGCACATCGGTTCAGCCGATCCCCAACTGCGTGATGAGCTCATCTATTCCACGTTTTCTCATTGGATAGAGGAAGGTGTGCTCTCCCCTGAACAGCTACAAGAGTTGCTAGCGATTGCACTCGACGACCAGCATTTATTTTATCGCATAGGTGAAAATGGGACTGACTCAGTATTCACGCGCTCCTTTTCCGTTTTATTGCTCCCCCTTATCCTGATCCTGCATCGGAATCATCCTTTTCTCGCCAAAGAAGCGATCCTTTACGTGAAGGACAAACTTTTCGCTTACATACGGCAAGAAACAGACCTGCGAGGCTATGTGGAAGAAAAGGGCTGGGCACATGCTACCGCTCATGCTGCTGACGCTCTCGATGACCTGGCCCAATGCTGTGAACTGGATCAGACTGACCTGAAGCAAATTCTCGGAGTCATCCGCGAAACAATCATAGGGGCGAAATCAGTTTATGCGCACGAAGAAGATGAGCGCCTGGTGACTGCTGTCCTTTCTGTCTGGAATCGTGATGAACTCTCCTTGGATGATATCGATGGATGGGTTCGGAGTTTTGCGAATCGTTTAGATAGTAGCTATTCAATCGAAGCGTACACGGGGCGAATCAATGCGAAAAACTTTTTGCGGAGCCTGTACTATCGCATCCACGACCAGGAAAAATATAAGCGGATAGCAGCGACCTTACTTCCTCTTAGTGCACAGCGAGCATAGTCCCCGAAAGCAAAAAACGAATGCATGTTCTCCTTTGTTTTAGGCACCCTACTGATGAGGAGGGATGATGCATGGATCAGCGGAGCTTTGAACAAATTTATGAGGCCTACAAAAATGCTGGAGAACAACAGGCGATCCAGGAAAATGGAGATAACAGCCCACTGACGAATACAGGAAAAGAGCAAATCGTGGCTGTCAGGAAAAACGACGATGGAGACTTGATCGCCTTTAAAACAGACACAGGCCGTGAGCTCGACTATATCACCGCACTCAACGATGCAAAGGCTGGCAAGCTGGCTCATGTAGACGTGTTTCACAAGTATGGGAGAGACATTCTGCGTAGTGAGCCAGACGGAATCAAGGAAAACAATTTGGATCGTCTACCTGACTTTTGACGGAAAAAAGGTCGCCCACAGCAGAATCGGGGCGACCTTTTTGTATCGACGCGTATTGGATTAGTGGATAAACTTACCGGTAATCGACTCTTTCGTGGCCGCCACTTCTTTTGGTGTTCCGCTCGCAACCACGTTCCCTCCAGAACTACCGCCTCCAGGTCCCATATCAATCACCCAGTCAGAAGCGGCGATCAATTCTGTGTTGTGCTCGACCATAAAAACGGTATTTCCGGCGTCGACCAATTTGCTCAAGAGGACATGGAGCTTCTCGACGTCAATTGGATGCAATCCTGTCGATGGCTCATCCAGTAAATACAGTGTATGACCTGTAGAAGATGCACTCAGCTCCCTAGCCAGCTTCAACCGTTGTCCTTCACCACCGGACAAGGTCGTCACGGACTGCCCCCATTGCAAGTAGCCGAGTCCTACCTCACACAGCAGGGTCAGCAATTGCGTCATCTTCTTTTGCTCGCTGAACAGGGAGAGGCTCTCCTCAATACTAAGCATCAATATATCGGAAATGGAATAGCCTTGGTACGATACCTCCAAGACCTCTGAACGAAATCTTTTTCCGCGACAATCCGGGCAGACGACCTGTAAGTTGGATAGAAAGTGCATGTCCACTTCCACTCGCCCCAGTCCCTCGCATCGCTCACATCTTCCGCCCGGCGTATTGAATGAAAAGTGTTTGGCATCCAAACCACGCTTTTTGGCTGCGGGCAAGGCAGCGTATATTTTGCGTAAGAGCGTGTACAAGTCGACGTACGTGGAGACATTGGAGCGCTGCATGCGTGATAGCGGCGACTGATCCACTGTTATGACGCTTTGAATGGCTTCGAGTCCTGTAATTGCGCGGCATCCTGCTGCTTTTCCCGTTCGCTTCTCGGCAGCGGCTGCCAGCAAATCGTAGACGAGTGTCGATTTACCCGAGCCAGAGACACCCGAAACTGCTACCAGCCTTCCCAGTGGGAACGATACCGTCACATCCCGCAAATTGTGCAACGTGGCCCCTTCAATCGTAATCCACTCGCCTGTTCCCTTGCGCTCTTTGGACGACAGCACTCTCTGCTCTTTCAAGTAGCGACCTGTGACAGAATGCGGTTGGTTCAGCAATTCTTTCAGCGAACCTTGCCCGACGATTTCGCCGCCAAAACGTCCTGCTCCTGGCCCTACATCGATCACGTGATCCGCTTCTTGAATGACTCGTTGGTCATGCTCGATGAGCAGCACAGTGTTGCCCAAATCACGCAGCTCCTTCATGACCTTCACGAGTCCATCCGTGTCCTTTGGATGTAATCCCGAGGTTGGTTCATCCAGCAAATAAAGTACACCAGTCAAGCCAGAGCCGAGAATGGAAGCGAGCCGCAATCGCTGTGCTTCACCGCCAGAAAGAGAGATGGCCTGTCGATCGAGAGTCAAGTAGCCCAGCCCCACATGGATGACGCGCCTGATCTTGATGAGCAAATCATGAAGGACAGCCTCCAAAATCGTGTCTCCTTCACGGACAGCTCGTACAAGCACACTCTCCACCCAATCCCCCAGCTCCTCCAATGAGCTCTTGGATAGGCTCGGCAGCGTCCTCCCTTCGACTGTAACGAGGCGACTCTCCTCCTTTAACCTCTCACCATGGCAGTCGTGACAAGGCTGGGTCAGAAAGTAAGCAGCTTCACCCGATTGTCCGTCTTTTTCCTTATAGCGTTGCCACATCCCTGTGATCACACCTTTAAACCTTCCCTTTCCTACCGTTTTCGGAGGCTGAACAGAAGGGAAGTGTCGAGAAAACTCCTCGCTCTCCACGCCATATTTGAGCAAATCCCACTGCGCTTCGTTGTACTCGTTCAAAGGCAGATTCATCGACAAGCCGTAATGTTTTCCTGCCGCCTCCATCACGCTGGCCTGATATTCATTAATCGCCTCGTACCAAAAGGTAACAGCTCCTTCCCGAATGCTCTTTGTTTCATCAAACACGGCTTCCACATCAATATCGACGACCGTCCCCAATCCACTGCAAGTCGGGCAAGCACCTTGGGGCGTATTAAACGAAAAATCTGCTTTGGTCAGAGGGAAATGAATATAGGCACATACCGGACACGTAACGGCTTCTGTTTCTTTGCCATTGGCAGCAGGTGCTATTGGTGTGTGACATTTTTGGCAGTGTCTCTCCCCCTTCTTTTCATAGACTGTCCGCAGATAGGTATACATGTCTGTAACGGTTCCCACTGTTGATCGAGGATTACGGTTGGTCACATGTTGACTGATTGCAATGGAGGGAGACAGTCCCTCGATCGAATCCACACGAGGCTTCGCTAGTGATTCAGATGACATTCCACTGGACTCCATATATTGTCGTTGGCATTCTCGTTGCAGAATATCAAGTGCCAGTGTCGATTTACCCGATCCAGATGGTCCGGTTACCACCACGAGACGATGCTTGGGAATCTCAAGAGAAATGTTTTTCAAGTTGTTTTCTCTTGCTCCCCGAATGCGAATCAAGTCTTTCATGCAAAAAACCTCCTTCATGATTGAAATGTCAGTCCCTTTCGCTGACGAAGACCGACCTGCTTGATCTACTATACAACATTCATGCAAGTGCCAAGGTTACTGCAAAAACGACCCTTTGACTACTGCTAGAAAGACGAAGCATCACGTCATGGAGCTTTAAAGTTTTTCTCGAACAAAACGACCCTCTCTTCCTTAGACCTTGCAGCAGTTGGACAATCAGTCCAATGCTGCATCGCTCTAAAAAGAAGAAAGGGCCGCTTGTTTGCGACAAGCTATTATAGTGTAGGAGAAGGAACCGCTGGCTCGTTCTCACCGCCCAAACGCCGGCGTGCCGTCTCCCTTTTTCTCGCGTAATTTTCCAAGTGCTCATAGGATCGCCAGTACTGGATTTGGGTGATTTCACGCAGATTAAAATGCGAAGTGTGACCCAACAGTCCGAGCTCCGGGTGCTGATACAACTCTCGCATCATGCCTCCCATGGCGTTGGCTACTGGCATCCATTTGTGAACCGCAAGCCTACGATTGATTCGCATCCCGATGATAAATACGACGAAAGGTCCTTCCATTTGTGCTGTAAAACGCCCCGGAACTACTTTTGCCATCCGACTCCCCTACCTTATCAAAGATTTGAGGTGCAACTCGTAAAACGCCATATAATCAGACACATGAAACAAATGTGCAGTCAGATAGGCTCCGTAAAAGATCGAGAATAGCAAAATAACAGCCTCTTCCTCCGACAAGTGAAGGGCAAGCTGTCCATCTTCGGCTGCTTCTTGCACGCACGTTTGCAACATTTCATGCAGATCAGTAGCTCGAATGGCTTCTCTCTCCTCTTCCTCGGGGAAGCGCAAATACAATTCAGCATCAGATAAAAGTGGGACACACGGGTGCATTTTTTGCTCGGCTAAAAAGCTGATAAGGCTAAGCATGATCCCAGGTTGCTTCTCACTATCGCATGTAACCTTGGCAAAAATATGCCGAACGGCTTCCCATCCCCTCTTACCTGTACTCCGCAACTCAACAAAGCACTCTGCTTGCCATATGCTCATGTAATAAATCAAGAGCTCTTCCTTTTGCGGGAAAAATTTAAAGAATGTGACCTTCGACACCTCTGCTCGTTCGCAAATGTCATCCACTAGGACATTTCGGAAGCTCCCGTCGCCTATCAGCTCCAAGGCAGCGTCCAGAAGGGCGAATTTAGTTTTGGCTTTCTTTTTCTCGCGTAGCGATAATGCTTCTGCCATCTTGAACTCCTTTTTCCATATTTCCACTTTACATTTATAATAGTATATAAATTAACTTGAGTAAAGTTTTTTATTCAAGTAAGCAAAAAAATCAGCTCTCCTATTCAAAAAAATGAAAACTTTAATCAAATGACTCCGTATAAAATAGGAAAACAACCAAGGCTAATTGGAGGGCGAAGAGATGAAAGCGATCGTATACGAGCAATATGGGCCGCCCAATGTCCTACAGCTCCGGGATGTCGCCAAACCGGTACCGAAGGACGACGAGGTATTAATCAAAGTCTATGCTGCAACTGCCGCAGCGGGGGATTGGCGTTTACGCAAGGCAGATCCTTTCCTGGCACGTCTGTTCAATGGTCTGTGGAAGCCGAGGAAAATCAAGATTCTCGGCTTCGAATTAGCCGGAGTGGTCGAATCAACGGGCAGTGGCGTTTCTCAGTTTAAACCGGGGGATGCCGTCTATGCTGCCTGCGGAATCGGCTTCGGCGCGTATGCCGAATACAAATGCTTACCTGAGAACGGTTGTATTACACTGAAGCCTGCGAACATGACGTTTGAGGAAGCAGCCGCGGTTCCGGTCGGTGCCTATACTGCCTTGCAATTTCTCCGGAAGGGCAATATCCAGCACGGCAGGCGTGTGCTCATATACGGTGCTTCTGGCAGTGTCGGGACGTATGCGGTACAGCTCGCCAAGTATTTCGGTGCGGAAGTGACCGGAGTATGCAGCACATCGAATGTGGAGCTGGTAAGATCGTTGGGGGCCGACCGAATCATCGATTATACAAAAGAAAACTTCGAGGACGAGACTGCGGTCTACGATATCATTTTCGATACGGTCGGAAAGAGTCCGTTTCAGGCATGCGTCGAGCGACTGACACCGAACGGTTACTACCTGCGAGCGGTCCATTTCAGCCCTTTGCCAATCGTTCGCGGGTTATGGACGAACATGACGAGTGGTAAGAAGGTGATTGGTGGAACCGCGAACGAAAACGCGGACGACTTGAGGTATGTAAAGGAGCTAATCGAGGCCGGCAAGCTGCGTGCCGTCATCGATCGCATTTATCCGCTAGAGCAAGCAGCGGAGGCCCACTCTTATGTGGAGCTGGGGCATAAGAAAGGCAACGTGGTGTTAACCGTGCGCCAATGATTACGCATCGATCGTTCAATAAATAAAGCCAATCAAAACACATTCTCTTTGTGTTTTGATTGGCTTCTTCGTTATTTCATCATTTTCCCCATCCGATAGGCTGCTTCCATGATATAAGGCGCATATTGGCTCATTTTTTCAGGAGTCAAGCGGTTGGAAGGACCCGACGCCGCAATAGACGCTACCAATTGTCCGTTGCGGTTGAATATCGGGACGGCTACGGCTGCTGTCCCCAGCTCCCGTTCCTCCACGCTAGTCGCGAAGCCTTGCTTCCTGATTTGATCCAATTGCTCAATAAAAGACTCCTTGTTCACATAGTCAGGCCAATTCGGGTCGCTGATGACTTCCTGCAAAATAAAAGGCTCTGCATATGCCACAAGTACTTTGCTGGATGCCCCCACCGTGAGTGGCATACGCGCTCCGATTGGCGCCACCCTGCGAATCGGCTGCTTGCTTTGGACTGCCTGTACGCGTATCCGCTCGTTTCCATCCCGCACGTACAGACTGATTGTTTCCTCCACCAAATCCCGCAATCGCTCCATCTCCGGCAGCAGCAAAATCGCTGGATCATCGTTTTGCGACAAATTGGCGGATAACTCCCAAACCCGAAACCCAAGTCGATACTTCTCCGTCTGAACATCACGTATCAGAAATCCTTTGTTCTCCAGCGTTGCCAGCAAACGATGCACGGTACTTTTATGCAAGGAGAGTCGACTCGCTATCTCACTCAGGCCCAGGTCCGTAGCGTCTGTAAAACAGAGCAGGATATCCAAAGCCCGATCGACTGCCCGAACGTTTGCTTTTTGTTCTTCTTCCATAAGTGTTTGACACCTGCTTCCTACTTTGTTCCGATCGTTTCGTCTGATGAAACGAATATGCTACTTTTCAGTATACGAAAAAATAAAGCATAGTAAAGAGCGAATCCAAGGTCCACTCCAAGACAGGAATGAAAAAAGGGTAGCCGACCTGTTGCGGCTCCCCTTTTATGCCTTATCGTTGTCCCTTTAAAAATCAAAGTTATCTGGGTCTGGCCCAAACCGCTTGTTGTCATTTACGGCAGTGATTTTTTCTACATCCTCTGCACTGAGGGAGAAGTCAAAAACATCTGCGTTCTGGCGAATCCGCTCTGGTGTGATCGACTTCGGAATCGTGACCACTTGGTTTTCCAAATCCCAGCGAAGCACAATTTGTGCAGGAGACTTGCCATATTTTTGTCCCAATTCCACCAAGAGAGGATGATCGAGGTTTCCTTGCATCAACGGGCTCCATGCTTCTAGTTGAATATGGTGCTCTTTGCAATACGCATGCAATTCTTTTTGGGTAAGCAATGGATGATACTCGACTTGGTTGACAACCGGAATGATCTCGCTATGTTGGCGTAAATCCTCGAGGTGGTGGCTATGAAAATTACTGACGCCAATCGCACGTACATATCCATCGCGGTACAGCTTTTCCAAAGCCCTCCATGTATCTACGTACTTGCCTTTTACGGGCCAGTGAATCAGGTACAAATCCAGCGTATCGATACCCAATTTTTTCATACTTTCATCAAAAGCCTTCAGCGTTGACTCGTAGCCTTGATCCGCATTCCACACCTTGGTCGTGATGAACAATTGATCGCGATCAATCCCGGCTTGACGGATTCCTTCGCCTACGCCGGCTTCGTTACCGTAGATGGCTGCTGTGTCTATACTGCGATAGCCCGCCTCAATCGCGGAACGGACGGCCAACGTTTCGTTTCCGTCTTTTGCCTTCCAGACACCCAGACCCAGCCAGGGCATCTTCACCCCGTTGTTCAAAACGGAATGATCTGTGATATGTGTTGCCATTGGATCTCCTCCCGTCTAACGCTGATATGTACTTACATTAAGAAAGTGTAGCATAAATACAGAATGAAGCAAACCTTGCTACTCTTGTGAATCTTGATGCGCCACGTCCTCTGTCCCAGCTGCCTGCGGTTTGATCGCCCACCACCTGATCCTTGCCCGATCTGTCTGAACAGCTCCCTTTACCTGAACACCGATCCGAAACGTTCCTTTCTGCGGATAAACGATGACCCCTACGGCAAAATGGGCTGCATCTGTCGCATACTCTGAATCATCAAAAACACTACTATGCCCGTACATCACTTGCTCATGTTGGGAAAGCAACTCATCGATCACATCTGCATGAAAATCCTCGACTCCTGCACTGACATACACGTTCCCTTTTCCGAGGGAGTGCTTGATCTCGTCAGAAAAATATCGATTGCCGATCCTGACTCCAAACGGCCAGTTGGACGAATATGGCTCAATCGGTATTTCCACCACGCCAGTTGCTACTTGTTCATTGGCCTTTCCGGGTCGGGGCAGACCAAGCTCAAACTGGTAGACGGACGCCAGATGATCGTAGCTCACATCAAACTGCGGCTTATCGCCTGCTGCGATTTCTTTCACACGCGTGGTCACCCGGAAGGAATCCGCATGGGACCCTTGCTCGACTTGCTTCCCCTTCTGCGCACGCAACGCAAGCTTTTGCAAAAGCGCTGGGGTATACACGTACTCACCAAACGGAACAGGAACAACCTTCTCAATGACATAGGTCGCATTCATTTGCAGCAAGCATACTTTTGCCAAATAAAGAAAAGGTTGTTCGTTTGCATGTGTCACCTGATCCAGCTTGCGATTGTAGTAATCGGACACGAGCCGCTCTACCAGATCGTCTGGCGTGATTTCGATTTTTCCTACAGAAACGAGATCAGTATGCACCAAGCGATCGCCGAGTTGAACCTCTGCCTTGCCCCCCAGCACTGCCAGCTCCACCGTTCCACGATCCCAGCCAGCCTTGATCGGAATGGAGATGACGTAATCCGTCTCTTTCGCGTCAACAGGCTCTAAGAAGGATACACTACCGTCACTGCTCTCCAAGACTGTCAGCCCTGGTGCATCCAGCTTGTATTGGAAGTGCACGCGTGACGTTTGTACCGTCTTCTCGATGTGCAACTGCAAGGTAAATACTTCACCTGGATTGACGTATCGTGGGGTCGCCTGCCAGATGCGCACCTGTGGATCTGCATATAGTAGCACTCTTTGCTCTACCAGTTGCACCCCTTCGATGGCAGCAGGATGTGGTGCCTCCTCTTTGATAAAAAGCCGATATCCTTCTGCCACTCGGTTGTATTCAGCCATTTCCTGCTCGACCGTTTCGGAGACGGAGAAGACCTGTTCTTTGCCTTTTTCATCATAGGACAAGCAGACGTACACATTTTTCGCGTAATCGTTGTTGCTAAAGCCTTCCATCATAGACAGCTTCAGCTTCACAGGCTCAGGAAGTACGATTTCCCTCCCGAGATAATCGAGAGCGACTCCAGCCTCGACCGAAATCTGCTTTTCGTCCACAGCGATCACTTGCAAACCGCATACCACTCCACCCCCGTGAAGCAAGCGATTGGTGAGTCGACGTTTGTCATTGAAATAGCGCTGTTCTGATTCGAAATCTCTGACGGTCAACAGCTTCCCTTTGAAATACACATTCCGTTCATGTGGAAAATAACGCAGATTCTTCATCTCGAACACCTCACTTTGCGTAAAAATCTCGGCTTCTTACTCCAGCTCTGCATCCAGGCCAATCCTCGTGTCATAATCGATTCGTCTGCTGCGGTCCTTCCCGCTTAGTACCGTGTTGTATGGTATGGATAAATTTTGATCAAGCGTAAGGAACGACGGCTCTGTCAAATAAGAATTAATCCCCACGTAGCTATGGAGGTCCGCGTAGATGCCCGGGCGCAGAACGATGAGCTTCGCCTCTGTAAAAGCAGGCTTTTGATCTTCCAAAATCTTTTGCAGAACCGACTGCTCCCGCTCTGTTTTCGCGCATTCCTGTGAAACGATCAGGCAAAATTGATACGGATGATCCATGTATAAGGAAGAGATCAGCTCGTGCAGCTCCGGGATCGCCTTCATGTCCCTAATTTGAAAATACTCTACGATCATCGGGCGCTCGCCGGTATACAGCGCCACCATCTTTTCCAAGCCCGCACGAGTGCCCCGCTCTGCGTACAGCTCTGGCGCACGACGAATCAACTCTCGTCGCTGCGCCTCTGTCCAATGCTCTTCCCTGCCCATCCCTAACCAGGAAGCGAGCCAAGGGACAAATTCGCTAGGTGTCGTATCTGGATCGAACAACCGCGAAATGGTATCAATCTGTTCCTCCAGCTCCAAGTAAAACGTCCCGAAAAGGGAGAGGAAGCGCTCCAAAAAATCAGCACTGGCAGGTTCACTTTGATAAGTCGCTGGTAGATACCGCAAAAATGTGTCGCGCGGCGAGTAAATCCGCAATTGCCTGAGCAACGGGGAGTGACGGTCAGTACCGAGCCATTCGATTTTGATCCATAAGTAACGACCTTTGGCTGAATGAAACAACGCATCTGAGGCGTTGATTACCGGCTCCGACCATAGATTGGCCGACCTTTGCAGCTTGGTTTTCCAGTCCATGTCGGGTGCCAGCAAAAAATCATCCAGGTTGTGTACGGCTCCATGAATCACATGCTCTTTTCGATCAGAAGAAAACGTCGAGATGAGTAATTGCGTTTCTTCCGGTATGTCTGCATCCAGCGTAAATTTATGCCACACCGTTTCAAATTCCGCGCTATCCAATGCACGAGAGAAGTAGATGCCCGTGGGTATTCCGGTCGCATCCAAGGTGGACGTCCGCGAGACGAGCCGCAACATGGTCAGAACATTTTTCTGTGCGTCCCAAACATACAAACGTTGCTGATTGTCAAAAACGAGCTTGTCTGCTCGTCCATGGTAGTTGGTTAGTGGCGTGAGTGCTTCTCCCGTTGGTTGAAACCGCAAAATGAATCGGGTATGATCATGAGCCGAATCGATGGAACGACTATCACCCACGTAGAGAATGGGACCTGGACCCACTGCAAATCCCGCGGGCTTGGTGCCTGACGGGATCGCCAGGTTGCACACATCGGAGCCTTCCGAAGAGAATCGAAACACTTGATTCGTCTGTGCCCAAAATAGATAGGCCTCGCCCGCTTCGGCAACGTACAGGCGAAACACCCTTCTTCGCCTGATCTCACGGAGTGTAGCTGTCTCTGTTACTTTCAATTCCGCATGCGCGTATGTAGCGTCTATTTTGCCTGCCCGATTCAGCCGAAGGACGACGACTTGTGTTCCCGCCGCGATTTCCTTCCGTTCATTATCTCGATCTACGACCACAGGTGTCGTGATGTAAAGATGTCCTTCTTCATCCAGCCCTGCATCCAAAGGAAAAAGCCGCTGTCCGTCCCCATCTTCCCAGCTCCAAACGCATTGGCCGTTGGCTATGGAATAAACTCCGACTTTTCGCCTCGCTTCGGGGTCGATAATGTACACGTATTCATCGTCAGCGACGAGAAACGAGTCTTTGGAAAACAACCCCCGTCCAGCGCGAAACACCGTCTCCTTGAAGTTGTTGCTGTCATCGTAATGCGTGATATGCCCGCCCTCATCCAGCCAAAGCAACGAACCGACGCGTGCAATGGAAAAATCCAAGAGTCGAGAGTGATGTGTCGTCCCAGCTTGATGCACATGATCGATCACATATTCGGGCGATTTGTTCAGCGCGATCCCCTCGTTGGAGACGTGAAGGTTATACCAAGCCCCCCGCTGCCAATCGGACGGATTGTTCAGGGAAAAGAAACGATTCATTGTATCCACGCCCACTCCTCCGTTTGTTCCCGTCTATCTTTCTCTATCCACAACGAGCTCCAGAACATGTTCTCCTGAGTACACCAGTGCATGGAGCGGAATCTGAATATCTCCCCCTTCATCCCTGATGATGCCTGTACCCTCTGTGGAAACCCACAAATCCGTCACGTATAGCACACCCTCGATCTGGTTTAACACCTCGTAAAGATCGCTTTTATAAACAGGTCGACCAAATTCCCATCCTTTTCCTTGATGAGTCGAAGAATCTTGGACATTCAATGGCGTCAAATACCGCTTCAGTGCCTGTAGCACGATCTGCTTTTTGTCTGCAAACGCAGGCTCCACCACGATTGTCGCGAAAACGGTCACTTTGATATAGGCTGGAGCAGTCACATGGACTTCTGTCGTCAGCAGCCTTCGCTGTTCCAATTGGTGGCGAACGGTCCGAAGGAAGCCTTCACTTGGCAGTGGTGTCGGCTGGTCGCTGAACGGGACGATGACGACGGTCATTTGAGCGGCTGCGTTTTGCTCGGTTGCTCCCATTTCCCCTACTTTATACAGGGGGATGGCCTTCGCGCGGGCCACTCGCAATCCGGGAGTCGACAGCGCGATGGCCTCATAATCTTCTGCTGTAACGGCCCGCTGCGGTTTCTTCCATTCCATTCTCATCCTGCGTTTGGCTTGATCGATCGTTTCGCGCTCGCTTCCCCCACTGGCTGGACGGGGATTCGTCACCTGCGCGGTAGTTCGCTGCCTGGCGAGTGGAAGGAACCGGGTAATTTGGCCACCCTGTACATTCCCCTTCGCGCCTTGGCCTGTCTGACACGATATGATCCGAATGCCCGCCATGCCTTCCAGCCTTTCGGGAATGGCTCCGTGCTCATTGTTGCCAAACGCGATTTCTGCCCCGTCCGAATCATTCAACATAAAATGGCGGTCCTGTGGTCCCGATCGATCAAAATCAGTGACCAGCAACCAGTCTTCCCAGACGGGAAACGGACTGCCTTCGACCTGACGCGCCACCTGAATGACAAACGTTTCTGGCAAGATCGATTGGACATTCAACCGGAACATTTGATGTGGCAATCCACTGCTTTCTCCAATGAATCGCTGCCCTGCAAAGTCACTCCGATAGGCGATGACCCGAATATTTTTGCGGCCCTCAGGTATTGCACTCCCAAACCGAATCATCGTAGCTCCCTGTTCTGAGTCGCGCGAAACGCGAAAAGAGAATGCACCTGTATCGGCTTGATCTGGTTCATCTTGATCCCATCCACTTTGCCAATAACGCCCCTTTTTGCATTGAACCTCTACTGTGCCTTCATACGATAGCGAGCTTGCAAGCACGATCGTCTGATCCACTTGACCCGTTCCATCGTACTCCCACACTTGACTGAAGGTTTCACGTTGGATGGCGTTCACGGTGTTCAGCTCTATTTTTTCCATGCGTGGAGCCAATTCGAATCGACCTGCACGCAATGTCGCACAGAGCCAAAATCGAGGCCGATCATTGGCGGGGTAAAGCATGATTGGCTTCATTGCCCCTTCAAGCTCGATCAGGACTCGTCCCGAAAAGGAGAGATGCAGCGTTTCATCCGAGACTGGTAACGGACTCCATCCCATTTCTTGCGTGCGCTCGTTCTGTCCATAGTACTCCCAAACGAGACTCGCCGATGGAACGAAAAGGGACGTGGGTGTAAGCGAGACCATTGGGACAGGATAGTCTTCAAACAGACGCAAACCGATGGAGACTGCCTTCCCCACTGGCAGCGGTCGATCAAAGCCTAAGTAAATCTTGTTCCCTATCCTTGGTTCCTGGCCAAATGCGTAGTAGGAAACACCGTTATGCGCATTAGATGAACTCACATCCGCCGTCCCGCTTTCTGTATGAACCAGAACACGCTCCAGACTGGCTGGTACCAGAACAAGCGAATGTTCCGTCTCGAAAGGAAGATTCCCCGCGAACAATCTCGTCTTCTCCGGAAGAATCGCTTCTTCTGACACGTCGAAAAACGTAACATCAGTCGTCGCACATGACTGATGTTGTGGGTGTACACCCATGAGCTGCAAAAATTTCCGTTCGTTCTTTTCCGTTATCCGATTGAGATAGTATTGCTGCATTTCCATCAACCACGCGAACATCTCCAAAAGCGTAATGCCCGGATCGTGATGACGGTGATCACCCCACTCTGGCTGCAGCTTGGGGATCGCGTTTTTTGCTTGTTCTAGGATCTCTTCAAAGTGGCGATCATCCAGATTCTTGGATGGAAGCATAGCGCACACTTCCTTTTTCAATGTTTGGTTGGGAAGAAAGCCTGGCTGTCGTGAACGCGGACGCTGATTCGATGCGCACCCTCTGTGACGATCCCATGTACGATCGTTTCGTATTCAGAAGCGAGTATTTCCTTTCGTTGCCCACTTTCCGTTCGAAATACAGCCAAGGTCAGATGATCCACAAAGCGGACGCCTTTTACGGATTTCAACAAGGCAAATAAGAGCGACGGGTGCACACGTTGTCCTATTTCCCAGCCTCCACCATGCAGATTTCCCGATATCGGGTCAAGGAATCGCGCGAGCTTGCTGAGTGTCTCCAGCTCCACCTCAACGATTTCCTCCAAAGACCCCACTGCTAGCTCTGCTGTCACCGCAATTTCCAAGTAGAAAGGCTCCCTAACATGAATCCGCTCGGGAGAAGCTACCGTCGCTGCCGCATGTGTAAGCAAGGAGTTCGTGACAGAACGCCGAAGCTCCAAAAATTGTGTGCCGAAGCATCCCGCTGCGGGTAATACGATCACAGTGACATGCCCTGCTTCTCTTTGCAGGCGGCTGTTCCGATTCGGTAAACACTTCACCTTGGCTATCCCCGGATGCGCTTCACGGACGAGCCATTCGAAATCTTCAGCCGTCACCGCTCGATAGCGATGCTTGATGGTTTGAGGACCTCGCTGCAAGGCTTCCGCCAGCAATTCCCGATCACTTCCCCCAAGTGCAGGCACCGGATTGCTGACAGCTTGGACAAACGGAATCGATTGTTCCAGTTGATTCAACTGCCCAGCTGGAAGATTCCCTGCTGTTCCCCCTCCGACCTTATACGTCACCCTCACGGAACCAAGTCCGGTTTGTGGAAGCTCCCTACCGTGTCTGCCATCGCCAAACAAAATGATTCCGGTAGCGCTCTCCAAGCAGTAATGGCGATCATCCGGGCCCGAATCGTGCAGATGCTCTACTCGCTTCCACAAAACCCAGCATTTTTGCTCGTTCCCTTCCGAATCATAGAGAAGTTCCACCCGGTTTTCTGGATGTTCCAGCCAGTTCTTTCGTTCACTCGGCAAAAAGAAGCCTGTTTCATCTACCCACACCTCTTCGCCCATGATGGGATGTCGGATGAGTCTGTACTCGGCTTGTGGCCCCTCTGCTATCCGCTCCGCCATTTCATTGCGAATCGTCTCCTGTTGAATGGCTCGTATCGTATTCGGATAAAAACCGCTTAGCACGGGATGTCGTGCATCCAAAGCGCCTCCTCCCAGACGATTGTCTACGTTGACTGCGCGAATCCAAAAACGCTCCCGCTCAAACAGTTTGCTTTTTTCCATATCAAAAGGACCAGCGAAACGGACGGTACCACTTTCCGTAAAACCAGCGGTCTGATCAATTGTCTGCAGCTTGGCCCAAGAAGTTGTTCCTGTTTCTTTACGCTTGTATTCCCATTGCACAACCGGAGCAGGCCCTGGGGATTCTTCCATCGGTAGAAAAGAAAAGTAGAAAGAGAGCGGTCCTTGTAAAGGCGGCTGTTCAAATCCAAAGTAGACGGCGGGATGCAAGCATTCGGACGGCAAAAACGGCTGGAAGCTAGCCTGATGATTACCTGTACGGACAGGGTGCTGCCAATCCAAGTCGTTCTGTGTGAGAATCGCTTCCGGCTCATGTAGCGACTCTTGGTACGAGTAGGTCAGGCGCATGTCTTCCAGCCATGGCGCCATGTATACAGGATTCGGGCCGTATAAACCTTCCACCTGAAGAATTCTCACACGGATCCAATAACCAAGCTGTGAATGGACGGTTGTCGGCTGCGAATCATCTGGACACGTAAAGATAACCACAATCTCTTCATCCGAATCGGTGCCAGCAAACAGCTTCTCCCGATCCTCTCCTGCCAGGAGCACCATCCATCCACTGCCGTTCCAGTATTCCCATACCACCTTGCTGACCGTGACGGGTGTCGTCGCAGGAGGGTCAAAGGAAGATTCCTTCATGATCCATTTCCATTTCGGTTCCGGTTGTGACAGATGCGTAGCGGGATAAGCCACCGTCTTCATCCGAAAACGAAGGGCGACCGTACTTCCAGGCTTCGTCAGCGCCTCTTCACAGGACAAAAAAAACATGCCATACGGAGCGAGCTGCTCGCCAAACGCGAGACAACCGCTCCCAGAAACCTGTACATCATTGGAGAAAAGCATGTCGGGTGAAAGGCCCACCAGGTCATCTGTTGGCAAATAATCCGTCTTCATCTGGATGTGGGTCAGAGAGGTGCTCCCGCCATTTTTCACCCATTCATGAATCATGCCTGGCTTCACTCTGCAACGGAGCCAACGATTTTCGATTCCTTGTACTTCACTCGATTCCCATTTTTTCCGCTGCTTTTTTTCCAAACGTAGCCGATTTTGATCAGCCTCCACTTTGTCGAACAAAACCCATTCGCCCTCTGACAAATACGTCCACTCGACCAGCTCTGGATTCGCCAGCTTCTCTGTCAGCAAGGATTCCAGATAGCGTTCCTGATTGGAAACCATCGTGAGCTGGATCGAAGCACGATCTCCTAAACAAAACAAGTCCTCATGCCCCAAATACCAGCAATGCTCCTGATGATTCGGCAAAGCCTTGCAGTCCAAGAGAGAGAGCGGTGCATTTGTTCCAAGCCACCCCGTTACATCTGTTAAAAAATCTCGACTGCCATTGGAAAACAACAGATCTGTCGGGAGAGAGGGGGTAGCCAGCATAGGCTGATCGGTTTCAAAAACCACTTCATCGCCTTCGTCAGACTTACCCGAAACTTTTGTGCCCGCCGGAATCCACACTGGCTTTTGCACACCTGTACTCAATTCAAATGTCAAAAAGGTTTCTGCCGATCTAGCCTGAGCCATTCCAACACCGAGCATATTGAGAAAAGCGATAAAATTTCGCTCGGGTACTTGATTCAAACGCTCACGATTATTCATCAGCATGTCTGCGAAAAGGAGAAATAAAGCCGTACCCGCATCAGGATCTTCTGGAGTGAAGCGCCACTCCGGGGTGTAGAATGGCACCATTTCGCGCATTTTTCGGATGACTGCCTGCATGTCCCGCGGATCGACCAAAGGTGGTTTCACGTTACCCACCTCCCTTCCATTTTTCTTCACGCGACTGTGACTCTTGCACTATCCACGTGGACCGTGACGATGGACAGGATACAACAGCTGATAGCCTTTGTTTGTCGCACGTACCGTATAGCTGATCGTAACGTTCACCGTTTCGGAATGAGTCTTGTCGACCTTGGCCTCCACCTGCACATCCCGCACACGTGGTTCCCAGATCATGATCGCTTCTGCGATGTCCGACTGGAGCAAAGCTAGACTCGTACCGTCCGTGCCATCAAACATGAAGCCTTGCAATCCGCTCCCGAATTTCGGTCGCATCACACGCTCTCCCTTTGCCGTAGAAAGAATGATGCGAATCGCTTCAGCGATGTCATCCTCGTAGTTGGACAAACGAATCCGGCCTGTAGCCTGATCCACCTGAATAGGGAACTTCCATCCTTTTTCACCGAAAGGCTGCTGCATGGAATCCTCCCATGAATTAATTCAATTTGATCACCGAACCGTTGACGGCAACCATTCCGTCAGATTTGATGTTCAGGGACGCTCCTGCTTTAATCGACATGGCTCCCTGCGCCTCCAGATTCAGCTGGGTGGACTTGATTGTCAGCGATGTGTCTGACTGTATGGTCACTTGCCCTTTTGCATTCAACGTAATCGTACTTGAACCGCTCTTCACCGTAACCTCGTTGGTGCTGCCGCCTTTGATGGAGATTTGGTTGTTTCCACTGCTCTCCGTAAGCACAATACTCTCATCCTTGTCCGACAGCTCCACCTGTTGTCCTTTTTTCGTAGCAATCGTGATCTTCCCGTCATTCGGATCATCACCAAAAATCACTTCGTGGCCTGCACGGGTCGTGATTTTTCGGATATTGTTTTTCTCCGCCATTTCCGGGCCTTTGTTTTCCTGATTCCAGAGCATCCCGATCACAAATGGTTCGCGTACATCTCCCCAGTGAAATGCAACTAGCACCTCGTCGCCTACCTCCGGAATGAATAAGCTGCCGCGATCTTTTCCTGCAAAAAGCGTGGCGATTCGCACCCAGTCCGTCTCCCGCTCATTATCAACCAAAGGCAGCTTCAGTTTTACTCGCGAGAGCTTTTCCGGGTCTTCGTTGTTCGTCACAATGCCGACAATGACACCGTGGATTTTCGCCCGTTCTTCTTCTGTGATTTCATCCTGGTAGAACCAATGATCAAAGCTCATATTGTATTTCCCTTCACATGAAACGTCGTGACGTAGCCAGATGCCACATCGATGGTGTGTGTGACGGATGTGATGTAATAAGGCTGACTCAGCTTTTTCCCCAGGCCCTCTAGCTTGATATAGCGGCCAGCCCGAATTTCTGGTAGACCCACTGCCTCACAGTTGCCGTCGAGAAGGTTCATGGCGAGTTGATTCAAGCGTGCTTTGGCAACCGCTTTTATCTCCTCAGGTGAGTCCAGTTTTTTCGTTGACTCGTATTTATCAAAATAATCACCGATTGCTTTCAACAGATCAGCACTTGTCTTCGAATTGGTCCCGAGCTTCCCGATATCTGTGCTCGTTGCTTTTGCTTCTTGGAGCACCGTTGATTTGTCCTTGTCTACCCATCGCACCGTGTATGAGGAAGCTTGGGAAGCGATGTTGACATCGACGGAAAAGCTGCGCAAGGAAACTCCCCAGATCAAGGTGAGAACCGGCGTCATGTTGCTCAGTGGCTTACGGAAATATAAATTCTTCCCGACGATAAAAAAATCGTAGTTACAAATTTTAGCGAGACGATTTAAAAATTGAAAGTCAGTCTCGGAGACCGTCTTTGTAATGGTCTCGATTGTCTGAACTGTATCATCCACATGCGTCGACAAGCCGTATTTTTGTCCCAACTCTTTCACGACATCGCTGTATTTCTTTTTATTCCAGGAGGTAGACTTGTTATCCACCATAAGCAGGAACGATTTGTCCATCCCTTTTACCGTAATGGTAGGCGTCTCCTCGCATGCAAACGAAACGGCTGTAATATGCCCGTAAAAGAGACTGGAAAGCTCAGTTCCGTAGCCCAACTGAATTTCGATTTCATTTCCAGGAACCAAATGATCATCTGCCCAGCGAAATTCCCACTTTGCCGTATCAAAAGCATTGGTTACCGAAAACGAAAACGTATCGGCTTTGCCGTCCAAGCTGGAGTTGATCGTTGCTTTGGTAATGGCGACACCTACCTGGCTGATCAGCTTTTTCCCTCCAACGAGTATTTCCAAGGCTGGGGAATGAAAGTTATTGTACGTTTGGCGCAGGTCATCGAAGGAGTGGCGGTCTGTCGTCAATTTCAATTCGCTCATTCCTTCGTCACCTCACAAGTGGCACATGCAGGGTAGTAGCCGGTTTTAGAAGTCTGGGATTGTCGATCCGATTGGCGTTCGCAATGTTTCGCCATTTCGATGCATCACTGTACGAGCGATACGCCATCAAGTACAGCTGGTCTCCTTGGTTGACCGTTTGTTGTGCGACTTTTTCTCTTGCGGCTCCGATATCTTCCGCGGACTTTTTCACACTCGTGCCTTTAAACGTGACGCCTAACGTGGCTCGTACTGGTGTCCCTTGATCGAGAAACATCGTAAACCGTTGCGAAACCTTTTCGATAACACCGGTGAATTGAAAGCTGTCCCAGACGAATTTGCATAGGGGTGGTGTACTGATTTTCTTTTCTACGGCCATCAGCCCCAGCACCTGATTCGTGAATGCACGCACATCCACTCCAGCCTCGTATGTATCAAAAAACAAGTCGACCGATAATGTCTCGATATCTCCGCTCGTGAACATCCCCACTGGTACCGATTGTCCCAATATCTTTTGCCACGAGTAGTTATTGGAAGCATCCACCTTGTATTCGGAAGGGTTAAAGAGAACGGAAATACTCTCCTTGAAGTCTCCTTGCCCGTTGCGATCCACTAAAATTTTGGCCTTTTTCTCCTGACCCATCATTGGCTTTTGCCTCTCTTTACCGAAGAAATAGTCGTCTGTGAATGCGGCAGTTCCTGCTTATAAACCTCGTCGCTGCCGCTCTTGAATGAGGCGCTTGTCCAGCTCCTTCATCATTTTATCCATCAATCGATCCACCTCTTGTGGGGATAACGACGTCTGATTGCCAGCCCTCTCTTGCACGTCTAGATCGAGTTGTCGTTGTAGTGGAAGTGTTGTCGTCTGCTGCACTGCGGTTTCTTGAGGCGGAATGCTTTTTCTCAGAAACGCCATGGACGGCGGGGACTGAACGGTAGCAGCAGGGCTTGCATAGCTGTCTGCTGTGCGTAACGATTGTCGATGAGTATGGGTTGCGTTTTCGGACAGGGAGCGCTGCTCGGATTCTCCGGGCGCTCTTTGAGCTTGTTGCAAAGCTTGCAGGAGTGGTGACTGCTTCTCCATCGCAAGCATTGGCTTTAGCAAAAGTGCCAGGGATGTGTTTTCTTTCGCATGCTCCACTTTTTCCGCCGCCATTGGTGTTGTTGACGTCAGGTTGAATATCCCTTGATTGACCGTCAGAATCTGCTCATGGTTCGTTTGTTGAAAACGGCTGTGGCGAGATAATGGCTCCAAGCTGTTGACGCGACCTTTTCGTGGTAGTCGCTCTGTTGCACGTCTGCTTCCACTCTCATGCATGAAACTGTCGGGCACCCCCACGCTTTGACCATGCACAAGGCTAGGGAGTCGTCCCCATTGTTTCTGAATAACCATTTGTGCATCGTGACGATTCAGAACAGTCGCGAGTAAGTGATGGTTTTGGACATATGCTTCCGTTCGGAAATCAGTCTGGATAGCCTTTCTGATTTGCTCCATGACTTGAAGATAGAGACGAGCACGCAGGGCAATGGAGCTTGTCCACAAGCTGGCTGTCTGGCGCAAGAAACGGGAGTGGTAGCTTTCACGGGATGGACGGCTTTCTCGTAATGGATTGCTTTCTCGTAATGGATTGCTTTTGCCCTGGCGAGACCTTGGCTGATCATTCGATTGCTTTTCACTGCTCGGGGGAGCTTTCCCACTTGTGCTAATTTTGCCTACCTTTGCAAACTCGCTCATCGCAGCCAGCTTCGCGCTTTTTTGCAAGAGGATCGTGAGTCCTAGTTCTGCACTCCATCCAGCAGCGATCCGTTGCAATGAGTTCCTGTCAGAGACATCCTCTCTGATAGAAAACGACTTCGCAGACGTGTTGTACAATCGCTGATGTTCTGTTCTTTCAAGTCCAATCCACTCTGTGACACGAAGCATTGCAGAACCAAAGCCGTTCAACCTGAGGGAAACGGCATCCCGATCATGACGATGAGTATGCAAGAATGCTCGACTTGTACTCTGTTCATTTTTTAGGAAGAAGGTGTGCCGTATTGGTCTATGCTCATGCTCGTGTACCATCGAGATCGTCGCTTTTCGTCCCGGTAGGCTGAACTTTTCTTGATTCTTGAAGAAAGCAACATCTGCCCGCTTGTTTTTCCTACCCTGGAACGACAGTAGCTGACGTATCGTCTCGTATGGCAACTGATACACGTGTTTATTTCCCGGAAAATGAATAGGTGACTGAAAAAACGGTTGGGAGATGCCTTCAGGATACGGAGATTGATTCCCCAGCTCATACGGAAGGTACCTTGGCGCATGCGTTCTAGTTGCAAGGAATTCCCTTGCGCTGAGCTGTTTTGCCACTCTCTGTTGAAGATGCACCCACGCCATCACAGACTTCCTGTTCATCTCCTGATGGGTAGAACTGACGATTTGATTCTGGAGCGTTTGCCAGAGTTGGCGATTCACTTGGAAGACAGGTACGAAGCGATTCCATGCAAATCGTGCAGCACTAGCTATACCAGCTGGCCCGCGCTCTATTTCGTTATGCGTTTCAAGATATTCCTTGATCCAAGGCTGGTTCAACCATCCTCGTTTTTCAAAGAAAACAGGAGCATTGGCGGACTGGAAGCTCTGTATCCAATAAGCAGCGATCGACTTCCTGACAATTGGCTGCGAGAGAAGCGGAGCTGTTTGGGAACTATCTGTGATACGCGTCATACGCAATGGGAACAGTAGCCCCTGCACGGGGTGTAAAACGCGTAACGACAAACCCGTCCACCACTCATGCTGTAGCACGTCAAGCTGCTGATACGATGCATGAGAGACAACCGGGATCACGCGCGTTTTGCCTGGATGAGTTTGCTCATGGCTTGATCGCAAGGGAATGGACTGCTCCCGGACAATCTCGTTCAACCTAGCTTCCTGAAATATCGTTTGTTGAAGGAACGCGTATGTCTGCTGATTCCTTGTTCCGATGGATTCGAAAGGAAACAGCAGTTGTGACGGGTGAAATGTAATGCTACTCGGCTGCTCCTGCTCCACCCTAGATGCAAGCGCGGTTGCTTGTCCCTCTCGACTTATGACAAGGTGACGCAACCAATGCGCCAAGGCACTCGACTGTTCTTCCCGCCTGCTTTCTATCTGCTTCAACCTCTGTCGGGAAACAAGCACTACTTGCCCACGTTCACTTTCTGCCCTCGAAAACTGTTGAGCCAAATGGAACAGCTGTTTGAACCGTTCCCTTACAGCCTGCTGTTTGGTCCGACCAGCATCAGCTCGATGAAGTATGCTAGGCAATACGGACGAGAACATCTTCGAAAGCTCATTGCTCTGAAATATCTTCCGTTCCAATGGGGACAGCGTTACTAGCATCCATGCGCTTTTCGCTTGCGGATGTTGACGGCTTTTCGGGAAAACAATCGGCTGTAAAACACGTAGACGTGGATGCACAGTCATCGTCCTTGGCAGCCATGTTGCTCTTCTACTTTTCTGCCAGTACAGACTCAGGTTTTCCCACCAGCGCACCCACAGCTCAGTCTGCCGGGAAGCTACGGACCAACGTGTACTTTCACTTTCATGAACGATTCGTCTAGTGATATCTTTGCCGTCAATTCCGGCTTTCTCTGTCCACACCACGCGATCCAAAAAAGAGCTCGCAGCCCGTCCTTCTGCTCGTTTTAGCAAAACAGGAAAAGACCACGTCCCAATCTCTGGTTCCCTTCCTCTACCGATCAACTGCCAAAAATTGCGAACCCCAAACCGTTCGAAGCGCCCTGTTTCAGAACGCGTCGCTCTGACACGTGAATTCGAGATCGCGTCTATTCTTGTCGCTGATTCGAGCCGTATCCGCTCACGTGCATTTTGCATGCCCTTGCGTCCACCAGGATCACCCATTCGCGCCATGTGTACCAAAAATTCCGGTGAACCATAGGAAGTATCAGACGTCCTGAATCTTTCCCGTACGGTTTCTTTGCTGTCTGAAACGATTGCTTTCCAAAGAGGCGAGGTAATATCGACCGGGTCTATCTGCTCTTTGAATCGACCCAGCGGCAGCCATTTTTCAAGTGAGCTTGCTCGCTGAACTAAAGACTGAACATAACTGGGCCAGCGATATCTATCTCTCCCATTTGAGACAACCGTGATCCGAGGCAGGTAAACCTTCTCGATTAATTTGGATGACTCCCACTTCCGAAAAAGCTCATGTATCAAAGTAGCTGGTTGTACTTTTCGTCCTGATCCCGATGCTTGCGTTATCACCGCACGCTCTTTTGGCCATGGGAAACCAGCCTGTCCGTTCGGCAACATTTCTCGATTCAATCCGAGGTAGGAGTCCACTTGTATTTGCATGCGTACATGAATGAAGGTTTGATGAAAGTGGTTTTCCTGCCCTCCGATACTCGGCGAAAAATCACGATGGATCAAAGCGAGGTAGCCGGGATCGCGCCCTTCCCCGTGCCGATACTTCTGCATGATGCTTTGTGCAAAGCCTTGGCTGGACGCCCTTGGCAGCAGTGATGGACCACGCGAAGGTGGGAGCGCCTTGATCGTTATCATCGTTTCTTTTGCTCCTTGCAGACGGGATAAGGCTTAAAAATACGCTTTTAAGCCGTGGTGCACGATTTCCAATGTCTCGATGGCCACTTCTCCATGCGTGGCCCGGAACTCCGGTCCAACCCACTTGACCGGATAAGCCCCTTCAAATGCCCAAGCCCCCACGTCATTTCCGTTTGGGTCCATCAGAATGATCGCTCCCTGCTTGCGCTTGCGCTTTTCTGGCGGGCCAAAGTGGAAGTCCTCATACCATCTCCACAGCTCGTTTGATCTCACAAACCCTCGTTTGAAGACGAGATTGGGAAACTTGCTGCGTTTCGGCAGCTTGTGGACGAAATGATTCACGCCGCCCTCTTGGTACTCCTCCAGCTCTGTTTCTACGGCCAATCCGGACACTTCACTAAATCCAGCGACCCAGATGCCATCCATCTCCAATCCAAACGGAAGAAAGTCCACACGAAATCGGAGGTTGGTGTAATATGGATTCTCATTGGCTAACACCAGAATCACCTCCGCTTGAACACATCAAAAACGTTTTCGGGTTCGTCATTTTGCTTGCGGTTAATCGCGGATATCTCTTCACACCAGCGCCGCCGTTCCTTGTGTTCCATCGACATGATCTCGTCATGTGGCCAGTGAAAATAGTAGGCGATGAAGGCGGCTTCTTCATAAATCTTGTCGATGGGATACCCACTCATACTCCCTCCAGCGCCCCTGAAAAAGCCATGTCTACCTGGAATTCATGCTCGCATTTCGGGCAAGATGTCTTGAACATCGAGCTGTCCAACTCATTAATCTGTCTGTACAGGTTTTGCAGGTACGCGAGATCAGCGGTAAACAGCCTTTCCACCACTCTTGTGTCAATTCCCCGTACATCTCCCAGCTTGGTAATCACTCTCGTCAGCAAAATAATCGTCAAGTAACCGGGATTTTGCTGGACACGTGGATCACGCATCGGCAAAATTTCGTCGGCAGCCGTCGCCAAGCGCATGACACCTCGTTTGTGCAGGTTTCCTTCTTCATCAACATAGCCGCGCGGGAGCTCGAATTCGTATTCCGTTTTAAATGCCATGGTATCATCCTCCTCATCACCCTAGGCCAGCAAGAATGACAAAGAAAAGTCATTTCCTTGCCATTCTTTGGCGTCGGGATCTTCTATTATTTCGTGCGTGTCATTCCTTCGTGGGCGATTTCCAGCTGCTCAATCGCTACCTCTGAGGACGTACCGTTAAAATCAGGCGCCGTGTATTTGGTCGGCCATGCTTCAATGACCTTCCATGTAGCGACATCATCCCCAGCTTCATTGATGGCGATGATCGTTACCGTTTTGCGTGCGACCTTGCCCTGGATGGTGTCCTGCATCCAGTTGTACAAATCCATCGAATCCGTCACGCCCCATTTCAGCGTGATATTCCCGTACTTCGCCAAGCCCGGGAGCTTGCGCGGAGTAATTACCTCATTGCCTTCGCGATACTCGACTACGTCCACAGACGCATCAAAACCCGAAACCTCACTGAAGCCAGCCTGCTGAATCCCATCCATCTCTATCCGATACCGAAACTTGCGGTATGGATCCTTGCGATCTGCCATACTGTACCCCTTTCCTCACACCGTTTTCCGTCGTGAATTATTGCTGATCAGATGTTTTTTGCGTAATACGGAAGATGACGAACTCTGCTGGTTTGACAGGTGCTATACCAATCACGCAGATCAATCTGCCATTGTCGATATCATCCTGTGTCATCGTGCTTCTGCCGATTTGAATGTAAAAGGCTTCCTGCGGGCTTGAGCCCATCAACGCGCCATCTCGCCAAACACGCGTCAGGAAAGAATCAATCGTGCGTTGGACGCGGGCCCACAGCCTCTCGTCATTCGGCTCAAATACCACCCAGTTTGTCCCGTTTTTGATCGATTGTTCGAGGAAAATGAACAGGCGGCGTACGTTTATGTACTTCCATAGCCCATTCGATGACATCGTCCGCGCACCCCAGACGCGAATTCCTTGACCTGTAAACGCGCGAATCAGGTTGACTCCCTTCGGATTCAAAATATCCTGTTCGCCCGTATTGTACTGGCAATCCAGTCCTGTGCAGCCGCGCACAACCTCGTTTGCCGGAGCCTTATGCACGCCTCGGGTATTGTCCGAGCGTGCGTAAATACCAGCCATGGAGCCTGATGGCGGAATGTAGATGTTGCGCTTGTCCAGCGGATCAAACACTTGCAGCCAAGGATTGTAGATGGCCGCGTATTGCGTATCGAAAATATTGCGATGCGTCAACACATCGCTTACTTTTTTCTTGTCGCGTGGGATATCGAGGATGGCGAAGCGGCTTTTCAAGTTTTCACAATGAGCCACAAGCGCGAGCTGCACATTTGGGTCTGTCACGCCAGGAATGGCCATAATACTCACTTCGTCATTATCGATGAAGGCTTGGATTCCCGTACGTTTCCCCGGTCCGTGATCCTCCCCCATGTATTCGCCCGCTGACAGATTGGCGACAGAACCGTCGCTACCTCCTGCCAAAGAGATTTGATACAGACCGAATTCTGTCTTTCCGCCCTCGGATTGAGTTTCTTCTGCCATCCCTGAAATGACGGTAAAAGGAGGAATGACTTCAGGGCTTGCTGGAGCAGCACCCGCTTCGACCTCAACGATATTGCTCTTGGACAGCAGCTTGCTTACATGATTGGCAGCAGAGACATTGAGCGAGCATTTGTCGAACTCTTCAGCCTCATCGTTGTAGAAGACTTGCACCGTGAATTCGCATGTGGACAAAATTTTGACTGGCAGCAAATTGTTATCGACGACGTCTCCTGTGAGCACAGCTGACAGCTCGATCACATTGTCTTGGGATGAAACCACTTCCCTGTACTGTTTGGTTTCACCGTCATAGAAAGAGACGACATCACCTGGTTGAAAGCCTGCACTATTTTTCACACGGTACTTGGGAGCCTCTCCTAGCTGCTCGTAAATCTGCGTTTTTGCCTTGCTCGACGGAATCAAATTTACGCGGATCTGATTTCCCCATGCCCCTGGGTTTTTAGCAGCAATCCGAAGGACAGCTCCTTCGCTGTTGCCTTCATTGGAAGCTGGCTTCGCATCTGCTGGCGCTACTCGCATCACATAGCAACGGGAGCCTCCATTCAGAAAGAAGTGATCCACCGCATAGGCGAGATAGCGGTATTCGCCAAACGCGTTCTCAGACAAATAGGAACCGAACAACTTGCGGAAATCATTGACACCTGTAATCAGCTCAGGCAATCCCGCAACGGGTCCTTTTTGGGCCAACCCGATAAAGCCGGCCGTGCTCGTACTCGCTCCCTCCATGGGAACGGGGCCACTATCAAACTCCTCGACATACACCCCTGGTGATAAGTACTCTGGCATCGTATCCTGATTGGAGAGTTCCGCATGTATTAGCAGCAGAAACCTGCAATCAGTCCCTCCCTCCGATTAATTTCATCACTTGCTTTACCACTTACGAAAAAAGCCGTTTTGATACATGAGTCTTGCTCTATAATCAGGCAGCAGGGTGTCATGGACCGACGCCAAACAACTGCCGGATCACCCTATTTGGGTCTGTTCATTTGGATGATACCTATGGATTGGGTCGTACCGGCTTGAATGGAAAGCTCGGCAAAACCAGCGGCTTCTTCCCGCCGCACTTCAATATTCATACGAGCATGAGTTTTTTCCAGAAACAACGGAAGGGCAACTACGAATTCTCCTCTGTCGTCGCAATGCGTTTCGAGCAGGGGGAGTAAGACAGTGCCTCTTGGGTAGGCAAAAGAAAGAGGTTCGGTCAAGGGATAAACCCGACCTTTTGGGGGACTTGCAAAACGAATGATCGTCCCTTTGCATGTGGGTGTTTCGAGAAGAAAAGCGTCAGCCAAATCGACTTGACCTTTTTTACTGGCTACGATTAGCTCCATGGCCTCTTTGTCAGCGTCCTCGGCCAATCTCACCGGGGCATCTCGCTCATACGAGATGACAGCCTGCACATAGGCTCCGCCAGCTGGGGAACCATCCTCCACGCAAGCTCTCCCTCGAACAAGGGAGTCTCCTGCCTGGAATGGATAGGCTGGACTCGGTTGCAAGTAAATGATGGACTCCGTGTAAGATGTACTCCCAGTGATCACGGAGAAGGACATGGAGTGATCCATATACTCCCGGCTGCTTATGGAGAGCGTGTAAATCCCATCAGGCAAGTCCGTAAAGATATAACATCCGTCCCCTTTACATACGGGCACTTGTGGATGATTCGCCAAGCGAACAGACAAGCTCGAGCGAAAAGGGGCTCCTCTTGTATACATGTCCACCAGACGGACGGCATACGAGAAGACGGAACGAATGCGCACCTGGAAATGCTGATCCATTAACCATGACCTTCCCCTCGTATCCGAATATCCCGTTCCAGTACGCGCTTCGTTGAACGAACTCGGGTTGAATCGATATGAACCGGCCCTACCGAGTAGCCGATGGATAGCTTGTACGGAACATGTGGAAATAGTTGGATGAGTTTATCAACGGGAGGCTGCTCCACGACGACACGAAGCTCTGTATCCATGTTTGCGAGGGAGCCTTGAAGATGATCGCCACGCAAAATGGCGTTGTCGTAGAGAACCTGCATGGCACGCCCGAGGATGCGATGCTCGTCCAGCATGCGGGTATGCTGTTCTGCTGGGGAATGGGCGGTCAATATGTAGGATAGATTGACCGTCATTGGGGGATATCGCAACTGATCAGTACCTTCACTGATCATCATGTGCTGCCTCTCCTGACTTTCCCGGATTTCGTATAAAAACAAGGCTAACGCCAAATCTCCTGGCTGAGCAGGCGAGCTTAGGCCAATCAACTCCGGCTGGCTAATCGGCTCCGGCGTCATTTCTTTGCGCAAAAGAGCGAGCAGCGTCTCTCCTACTTCAGCAATGGCGGTGTACTGGCTGATACCCGTTCACCTCGACATTATTTGACAGAATATACTTATCATAACATTGAAATTAATGGTTTTGCATGAATTTTTATCTAATTTTGTAAAATCATGCACCCTTCCGATACGTACTACCTGATGGCATACTCCCCCAAATCCTCTTTCAATAGCAGCTTACCCGTCTTTTTTAACTCCTGCTTGGCAGCCGCAATCAAATGACTCATGGAAACGGGCGTGCCTTCCGATGCAGCCAAGAAAGAGGCAGCGAGAACCACATTTTTGATCCCGCCCCCAGCAATGTGTAGCTTGGACGCGAGAAACTCAAAATCGATGTCAGCAGCTCGCGGCGTATCGGCCGGGAACATGCTGCGCCATATTTCTTCGCGATAGAACGGTTCGGGAAAAGGAAATTTCACCACGTAGTTGATTCTGCGCATGAAGGCCTCGTCAAAATTTTGCAGGAGATTCGTCGCCAAAATGGAGACCCCCTCGTACTCCTCCATCTTTTGCAGCAAGTAGGCCGTTTCCACATTCGCGTATTTGTCATGCGAATCTTTCACTTCTGAGCGCTTGCCAAAAAGGGCATCGGCTTCATCAAAGAAGAGGATGGCATTGCCGATTCTCGCTTCTGAAAAAATGTGGTGGAGGTTTTTTTCCGTCTCCCCAATGTACTTGCTGATCACCTGCGACAGGTCAATTTTAAAAAGCTCCAGACCTAGTTCATTTGCCACGACTTCCGCCGACATCGTCTTGCCCGTACCCGGAGGACCTGCAAACAACATGCTGACGCCCTTGCCATAAGAGAGCTTTCGCCCAAAGCCCCACTCCCCCAAAACAACATTTCGATAGGTCACCTGATTGCAGGCGTTTCGCAACAAAGTCAGTTGCTCCTCAGGTAAAATCAGATCTTCCCAGCTGTATTTGGGTCTCAATCGAGAAGCGTGCTTTTCTAGCGCATGTCTCATTTGCAGGAAACAAGCGTCATGCAGGTGCATTTTCGTAATGATCCTTTCTTTCGTCTGCATCGCCATCTCATTTGCTCTGTGAAGCGCCTGATTGATTTGCCCCGCATTCAGCTTGAATTTCCCTGCGAAAACGCCTATGTCAATCTCTTGAGAAAAGCTCATGCCTGCACAGCCCGTTTCCCATAATCGCCTCCTTTCCGTTTCATCTGGACTAGGTACCTCCATTTCCAGCCAAATCCGCTTCCCCAGAGCGTTTTGCGGCTTCCATTGACTTTTCGCCACAATGGCAGTGGGTCCTGAAAAGCTTTCGAGTTCATCCATCAACAGCTGCTTGCGCCCAGCTGTTTGTACCTCTTCTGTCAGAAAAACCTCGAACTGATGCAAGCACAGTACCCCCCGCCGCAGCTGCACCTCCCGCAATACCTGCTGTAATCTTCGTGCAAAAGCTTCCTCCCGGATCAAGCGCTCTGCATCGACGAACAGCACCGGCCGCCTGACGCGATGAAACAAATGCTTAACGCGATGCCTTTTACCAACGCCAGTCGGACCATGCAAGTGCAGGAGAAGTCGCTCTGCATCTGCTCCTGCTGTTTCCCACAATGTTTCAAAGCGCTCCTGCAAATGAATCGCGCTCTCCCCTACATATGGTTCCAACTCTTGATCTGGCAAGCTCCAGGATAGCCAAGGCGGCAGACTGGCATCACCTCCATCCCTTGTCGTCAAAAAGTGCAGCATGCGTTCATCCAGCTTTAACGGCCGAGAGAGCCAAGAGCCGCTTCCACCCATGTCCGCCTCGGTAAAAAGCAGCAATCGGCCCAGCTTGCTTTTTTGCGTAAACGCTGTCCAGGCCTCTATTCTCTCAGCAGCTGTCTGGCAAAATAGCTGCATCGCCAATTCGGGAGTAGGTGACTTGCACGTAATATCATCAAGGAGGTAGCCAAACAGCTTTTCGTACTTCCGATCCAGCTCGACTGCCAGGCAAAGAAATAAACATCCCAGCTCGAAGCGATTGAGCGAAAAAGCCTCTGCCACTGCCAGAATCGGTACGCTACCTGCTTCTTGCATGTGCAGGGCATCCAGTCGTTCCTCGCATGCTGCCACCCGCTCTGTGAAAGCTTCCCATAGCTGCGTTGCTGGCGGGGCTGCCTCGAGCAATTGCACGACTTCTTCCTCTGTGACAATCACCCCTCTCATTTGATCAAGCGGATAATCATCCCCCTGCTGTGCTCGCACTGCCAGCAAGCGCATCAGATGAACATCCAGCCATCGAAGCATTTCTTCGTAATAGTTCCACTGGTTGTGATTCGATTCGGGACTAGTCATTTCGCTTTTTCACCGCTCCTACGATATTTTCAATTCGCCAGACCAATCTCGTTCGGCCCCTTTTTGGGCGTATTCGTCACATAAGTAGAAATACTGTCGCGCCGCCTGATCCCAACGATTTTGCTTGATGACGGATAGAAAAGCGGAGCGTGCATCGTGAAACCTCCCATTTTGATACATCACAATCGCTTGCTCAAACAATTCCTTCGTCTCCTCCTTGTGTGCACGAATCTGGTCAGTGTCCCCTTCGTAGACGTCATACAAATGCATCGGCTGAGCCTCTCCCTCCATATGCACCCAGCCTAAATCACGATATCGGTACGGCGTGCTCTCTCCCATTTTGGCAAACAGCGAATCGGACATCAGGATGCAGGCTCCGAGCGTTTCTGCCATCTTTTCCATTTTCTCCACCACGCGGACGTGATCCGATATGATCGCAGCCTCCAGACGCGTCGACTCGCCAATAATTCCGAGCATCAGTGGACCGTGATGCAGCGCAACCCGCAATTCAATCGGATCGTACCCTTTTTCCGCCCGTTGCTCGTTATAGTCCGCTAACGTACGGCGCATTTGTACAGCCGCATCCAGCGCGTCTTTCGCTTCTTTTGGATAAACAGCAAGCACGCCGGGATCGAGATATTCGGTAATCATTCCTTGATTCTCGTTCACAATCGGAGCAAAGCGCTTGAGAAACGCATTGATGACGCGGAAGGTCGTCTCTGGTCGCAGACGATGAGAGATGGCATGAAACGATTGCAGACTCATGCGCATAATCGCCATTTCCCGCTCCACCTGATCACCCAGCTCCACGTCGAGTATGCTTTCCTTCCCGAGAAAATGGATAAACTGCTGCGGCACAAAGCGATTGTTCGCCTCGCTCATCCTCGTGATATTCGAGATGTACTGACGAATGCGCTTTGCCATTTGGTTGAAGCTTTCTGCCAGCTTTTGAATTTCATCCATGGAGCGAACCCTCGCCACCACACTGTAGTCGCCTTTTCCCATATCGGAGACGTTCGTTTGCAGATTGCGGATGTTTCGGTATGTCAGCCACGAGAAAAGGAAAAATAGACTCGCACAAATCGACCAGACCAGCGCAGCGCCTTTTCCGAGCTCACGGGACATGTCGGTGTGCTGCATACGGACTCCGTTCATTTCTCTGCCCAGCTCCAACACACCGGATAGCTTACCGGAGGAGTTGTATATCGGGGCCATCGCGTACATCCAGTAGCCTGTCCGATCCTGTGCTTTACCGGAAACGATCTCCCTTTTCATGACCACACTGCGGAACTCGTCATCAATGGGCACATTCTCAAACACTTCTGCGCTGTCATTGTCATCCATCATGAGAAACAATTCGCCATCTTTGTATTTATAAATCGTTTTGTACAGCCCCCTGTTCACATTCACATCATCTGGGACCTCCAGTTTTTTCAGGTCGGCCTGTACTGCTTGATAATCCGCATTCATGTAATCAATGGCTCCGTTGATTCCATCCAGCTTGTCCCCTTCGATCAGGGTAGAAATAACATAGGCTTGGAGGCGAAGATCGGTTTGATTTTCCTGCTCCATAAAAGAAAAGGTCAGCTTCGTTCCCTCCAGTTGAAGGAATACGGGGACAACAACTAGTGGAGCTATCACGATCGTTTGCTTGATAATCAACGGAATCCGGAAGAGGCGAAACAACAGAAACTGAATGACACAAAACAGAAGAATTTCCACTCCCAATCCTGTCCACCAGGTCCATTCCTTCAAGCGGTCTTTTTCGGATACTGACGGGGAAGTGAGCTTGGTCATCACATTTCCTTGTTGATCCAAGAAGGCTAGCTGACTATCTGTGGCCACTACGAACTCATAATTGGGGGTTACAGCAAACGCCGTTAGTGCACTGCTATCACTCGACTTGATCTGCTCGAATGTTTTGGAAGACACCATCAAGGCGATTTCATCTGGATGTGCGGGATCGAAGCGTTCCATGACATTTTGATCGGAATTGTAGAAAAGGAGACGACCTGCTGGCCCCACTTTTACATGATTGGGGACGGTATGATTCTTTTCGGACCGTTCGGAGTGAATGTAGAGCGGACCCTTCACTTGAGCTTCCCTGCTCCCAAGGGGAACGTCGACCTGGAAAACCTCTCCGCGCTTGGTAGTGACATAGGTATGTTGCGGGTCTACTCCTGTGATTTCATTGACGTATACTTCATTAGGCAATTGGATTTGATAGAGTTGTGTGGGGGGTGAGTCAGAGGGTACAAATTGATAGGCAATCACTTCAGGGTGTTGATAAACATAAAAGGAAAGACGATCTTTCGCGACTTGCAGGGAGCGTACCTTGCCAATGCGCTTGTACGAGCTGTTCGCTCCGTATGAATCTTCATACACGACTTGTACGATTTCTCCATCTGGCGACATTCGCACGATTCTCTCGGATACGGTTCGCAAACCAAAGCTATCGAGCTTTGTAATCAGCACGTACGCATAGCCTTCTTCGTCGATGGCTACCTCTGTGAAATTTTCCAAGCCTTCTTCTGGATTTTGCTCCAGTACTTGTTGGTACCTTAGCGACCGATCAGGGGACAGGCTAATTAGCTTTTGATGTCCATCCGTTATGAGGATGACATCCTTTTGACTATTGACCGCGATGCTGTCGATCCCTCGAAACGGTACGCCCTGCTTCCCGCTTCTATCCACGTTCCAAACGAGCAGCAAGCCGATCCCAACAAACACAATCAGCAGTCCGGACAACCAGGAATACTTCTTGTTATTTCCCATCGTTTGCGGTTCTCCCATCTCTCGAAAACATATTTTCGAAAATGATACCAAGCAACATTATACTAAAAATTACAAATTTCGCTATACATCTTCTCTATTTGACATTTATACTACTATACAGATTGATTTTCAATATCTTACCAGATGACTTATGCAAAGGAGTTGGCTTTATGGGACAACTCGTCTGCGGAGGAGCCATGCTACAGTGCAGCTTCGGGGCAGCTCCCAGCTCACTCATGGTGCTCCCAGTGAACCGCGTCACAACCAGTATGCCGATCGCAAACATCATGGACAATAAACCGATGGTAAACGTCCTTCCATTCGGGATGTGCAATACGATGTCCAACCCTCAGGTCGCAGCAGCTACAGCGGCGAAGCTGGGTGTTTTCACTCCGGTCCCCTGCGTTCCTGTCACCGCCGCTCCTTGGGTTCCTGGCTCCCCTACTGTTCTCGTCGCCAACATGCCTGCCCTCAATCAAACCTCCAAGCTCATGTGTAGCTGGGGTGGCGTCATCCAGATCACGAACCCCGGTCAAGCGACGATTCAGGTTCCCTGACAGATAGGGAGGAAACGTTATGGACAAACAACTCCAAAAGCTAACGGAACAAACGATTGTCGACCCGCTCATCAATCCGCTCAAAAAATGGGTGCAGGATTGGATAAAAAAAGGAGCCGCTCTCCCCAAGCAAGCCCTCGATTGGATCAAGAACGGCATTGCCGGACTGTTCGCCAAAAAAGAAACTTCACTCAACGATTACGTGCATATCGGCCGTTTTTACATCGCCAAACGCTTTCTCATTTTGACAGGACTATTCCTCCTTGTCCTGGTCTACTTCCTGTTCATCAATCCTCCCGATGCGCTTAACCGCTATTTGCAGCGTCCCATCGTCATTCATCTAAAAACTCCAAATCAACAGATTTCCGACACGGGTCTGGCGATTATCTACAACCCGGAAGGCACGATGATTTATCATGGCCAGCTCGTAGATGGTCTGTATGACGGAAAAGGCGAGCTCTATGACGACAATGGGAAGCTCCTTTACAATGGCGAGTTCAAAAGTGGCACTCCACAAGGCTTAGGCAAAGGATACCGGAAAGGCGTTCTCGTCTATCAAGGTGGGTTTGAAAATGGCGTTTACGCTGGTCAGGGAGCGTTGTACAACGACAACCAGCAAGTCGTTTTTCAGGGAGAATTCAAAAATGGGAAGCTCGATGGAGCCGGTCAGGAATTGTACACAAACGGCGCAATCAAATACGAGGGCGCTTTTAAAAATGGCGTGTACAACGGAGCTGGCAGGCTTTTTACGAAGGATGGAAAGCTGCTCTACGGCGGACTGTTTGACAATGGCTTCTACGGCGGTGAAGGTACCGATTACTACGAAAACGGGCTCGTGCAGTACAAAGGGCAATTTGTGGACGGCAGATACAATGGAACCGGTAGTTTTTTTGATCGGGATGGCAAGCTCGTGTATGAAGGTCATTTTCGAAATGGGCACTTCAATGGAGCCGGTACCAAACTCTCCACCAGTGGTAGCATCGTCTATCAAGGTGATTTTTTACTGGGTGTGTATCACGGGCAGGGCGAGCTTCGTGATGCAAGTGGCGTAACGCTGTATAAAGGCGGCTTTGCCGAAGGGCATTATCACGGAACGGGAGAGCTTCGTTCTGCCGAAGACGCTCTGTTGTATCAAGGGCAATTTCGCGCAGGTTCCTACGATGGCATCGGGGTGCTCTACGACAAGGAAGGCCTGCCGTTGTACAAGGGGTACTTCCGTGAAGGACGTATTTATTTACCTGGATTCATCGGCATCTCCAGGAGCAAGCTGGAAGAGATTATGGGCAAGCCCGACGATGACGCGCCAAAACAAGACGAGGGAGCTGTCACTCCTTCTGCCGATCAAAAAGTACCCGAAGCTCCACCAGCAAACGAGGCCATCTTATCGTCTCAAAAGCTTACCTACCGTGACATGAGCATGGCTTTTACACTTGAACCAGCACCAGGACACCCTAGCAAGCAGATTGTCATTGCCGTCCACGTATATCACCCACAGATCATCTCTATCGTCAAAGAAGATCGGAACGAGCTCGACAGCAAATCTGCCATTTTGCCCAAGACGTCCACCACGTATTCTAACCGTTCTGGAGCTATCACGAGCTATTTGGTCGACCCGTATTTGTATCTCTATTTCTATCAAGCACAGCAAAAGGAACCCATTCAATTGGACGTGACAAAAGCAGAGGGGGTGTAATCATGCGACGCTATGAATCTAGCAAGCCATCTATGGATGCGACTCATGAAAAAACGAAAGCACCTGCTTCCAGGTCCATGCTCCAACCGAGCCAGGTCCAAAGAAAGGCAAGTCACTCTTCCCACATCCTTTCTCTGCAAAAGACTCTTGGCAATCAGGCTGTGCAGCGCATGTTATCGAGGACTCCCTTGCAAAAATCGGAGAATCTCTCTTCCGGCAGCGGTCGCTCACTCCCCGATTCCGTCCAAGCAAAAATGGAGAAGGCTTTTCGCACTGATTTTTCAGATGTACAGATTCACCCAGAATCGTCTGTCGCCTCCCAAATCGGGGCTGTTGCCTTTGCCCAAGGGAATGACATTCACTTTGCTCCCGGCACTTATCAGCCCGAGACGCGAAGTGGTCAGCAACTGCTCGGTCATGAGCTGACACATGTGGTTCAGCAACGACAAGGACGCGTAAAAGCGAACGTTCCGGATGCCAGCCTGCCGATTAATGACGATCCTGCTCTCGAAGCCGAAGCTGATCGCTACGGATCTGTTGCGGCTTCTGGTACCAAGCTGGACAGCACGGACCATAACACAACAAGTTCAGTATCATCCCCAATCATACAAGGAACGTGGGATGAAGCCTTGTTAGATGCACGCAGAATGTGGAATAAGCATGTGGCGAAAACCAATGATTTGCATGAAGGAACAATTAATGAACTTTTTGACGAGACAAACTACTTGTCTTACTTTAACAAAGTGAAATACAGCTACAGTCTGCACTCCAAAATTTCGGACATTTTCTCAGTTACAGGTGGGAACTATACAGAACTAGAAGAAGCACAACGTCTTTTCGGACAGGAGATCACGCCATATTTCGGTCAAGATAAGGACAACGATCCTGACATCGATTACAACTATTTGGAGAAGCAGGAAAACGCCAACGATGAGAGTGTCCACATAATGGACGAAGACGAGGATCATTCCAACGTTTTAGAAGTAAATAAACGCGTTGCGATGGAGATCAAAACGATCAGCTCCCATGATGATTTACAAATTAACGCCCGCATTCACGAAGCGATCGGCCAATTGGACAAACGGCGCGACACTGGTAATTATGATGAATACGTCATCGTCATTCAAAAGTATCATTCGGAAAATCCTTGGCCTTACACAAAAACGGAAAACAATGCAGCTGCCGAACTAGGCGATCTCAAGCAAAGAGTTATTAATAGACTGAGGAGCATGACCAATCTGCCCACCTATAATATCAAGGTCATTTTCCGCGGGATCACCAAAGGAACGCCCACAGGCGGAACAGGTGGCGTAAATCCCGCATTCCTTATCCCGGAACACATCCGCTATTCGAATATGCAATCGTATTCGTTGGAGTGTTACTACTGGGGTGAAGTCGGTGCAGGATGGCTGGTAGATGATCCTGTTCGCGAATAACATGACGAAACGGCAGCCATCACGCTGAATGGATGGCTGCCGTTTCTCTTTCGACATGATTAGTACAATCGTTTCGTATAGCTGTCTTGCAAGCCCTCCGCCACTTCTTTTGCCGTCACACCCGGAAGCTTCACATGGTCCGCCAGCATTTGTGCGACATTAGGAGTCGTCCCCTCTGCCGGCCATGACTCCGGCTTCCATAGACCAGAGCGCATAAATGCCTTCGCACAGTGCACAAAGCACTCCTCTACCTTCACACCGATCCCAAGCGTAGGCACCTTCCCGTTTACCGCCATCTTCGCCAGTATTTCTTCATCGCGAATAATGCAAGCCTTGCCGTTCATGCGGAACGTCTCTTCCAGCGTAGGAATCAAAAAGATAAGCCCAATATGCGGGTTGACCAAAATGTTCGTGATAGTATCCATCCGCTTGTTTCCTGGGCGCTCAGGGATGACGAGATGATGATCATCGATGACATGCACAAAACCAGGCGCATCTCCGCGTGGCGAAGCATCGCAATGGCCATCTTTGTCTGCTGTGGCAATGATGAGAAATGGCGCTTGGGCAATATAGTTGCGGCTATGGTCATCCAACTGGGTTATCGCCTTGTTCTGTACGAGACGACTTGGTTCTCCAACCATTTCGCGCAGTTGCTGTTCTGACGTGACCACATCACGGAAAATTCCGAATCCTGACATGACTAACCCCTCTTTCCTCTGCTTGTTCAAACCTGCCACCATCATACCACTTTTCTTGCTCATGGCAGAAGCAGGAAGTCCGGAGAGAGTCATATTACGCCAGTCTGCCCCCAGCAACGACAATCGCTCCGTTTTTGATTACTGTGTTTACGTGGTTGATTCCGTAACGATATTGCAAGGTCATGAAATCAGGGACGTCAAAAATCGTGACATCTGCTTTTTTCCCTACCTCAAGGCTGCCGACTTCATGCGCGCAGCGGATTGCGTGAGCAGCATTGATAGTAGCTGCCGTCAGCACCTCGGCTGGCGTCATCCCCATTTTCAGGCAACCCAGATTCATGATGAGTGGGAGCGAAACGGTTGGAGACGAGCCCGGATTGCAATCCGTCGAAATCGCGACAGCCACCCCACGATCAATCATTTTCCTGCCATTTGCTGACTCTGCCATCAGGAAAAATGCCGTACCGGGCAGTAACACAGCGATGACACCCGCTTCTGCCATCTGTTCAATCCCCTTGTCAGAGGCGCGCAGCAAATGATCCGCTGATACCGCGCCAACAGAAGCTGCCAGCTCTGCCCCTTCATACGGTTCGATTTCATCGGCATGAATCTTCGGCAGCAACCCATGACGGACTCCTGCTTCGAGAATGCGTCGGGACTGCTCAGGGGTGAACACACCTCTTTCGCAAAACACATCGTTAAAAACAGCCAGCTTGCGACGAGCAACCTCTGGGATCATTTCCTCGATGACCACATCTACAAATGCATCCGGATTTTCCTTGTATTCGCGCGGCACCGCATGTGCACCCATGAAGGTACTGACGATGTCCATGGGATGTTCCTCGTGCAACTGCTTGGCGACCTCCAGCTGCTTCAGCTCATCTTCCAATGTCAGGCCGTAGCCGCTTTTCGCCTCAACAGTTGTAACCCCATGCAACAGAAATTGGTCAAGACGCTGCTTACTCTGAGCAAACAGCTCTTCGTGGGTAGCTGCGCGCGTCGCTGCGGTTGTCGAGTGAATTCCCCCGCCATTGTTCATAATCTCCATATACGTCGCACCGTTTAGCCGCATATTAAACTCGTTTTGCCGACTGCCCGCGTGCACCAGATGTGTATGCGGATCGATCAGCCCTGGTGTGACCAGCTTACCCGAAGCATCGATGATTTGCGCCTCATGCGCACGGTCTCGATAGTAAAGCGCCAGCTCCTCATCTGTTCCCACACGCTGAATAACGCCGTCTTCCAGCCAGATGCTTCCGTCCTCGATGATCGACAGCTCATTCATTTGCGCTCCTACTACCGGGGAAGAGGAGCTGCCAGCCAGCGTAGCAAGCTGACTGGCGTGGCGAATCCATACAGGTTTAGTCATGGCTCTTACTCCTTTATCATCGGAATGTGGACGCCTTTTTCCTTGGCTGTTTGAACTGCGAGGTCGTACCCTGCATCGACATGTCGGACGATGCCCATGCCTGGATCGGTCGTGAGAACTCGTTCCAGACGACGTGCTGCTTCTGGAGTACCATCTGCCACGATGACCATTCCGGCGTGGAGAGAGTAGCCCATGCCAACGCCTCCTCCGTGGTGCACAGATACCCAGCTCGCTCCGCCTACTGCATTGATCATGGCATTGAGAATCGGCCAGTCTGCAACCGCATCGCTGCCATCCTTCATCGCTTCCGTCTCACGGTTTGGCGAAGCGACAGAACCGGAGTCCAGATGGTCACGCCCAATGACGATAGGGGCCGAAAGCTCACCGCGCGCTACCATCTCATTGATGATTTGACCAAAACGCGCACGCTCGCCATAGCCTAACCAGCAAATGCGGGAAGGCAGTCCCTGGAACTGAATGCGCTCCTGCGCCATGCGAATCCAGTTGCACAGATGAGTATTGTAGGAGAACTCGCGAAGAATGACTTCGTCTGTCTTGTAAATATCCTCAGGATCGCCGGACAGCGCTACCCAGCGGAACGGCCCCTTGCCCTCACAAAATTGCGGACGGATGTAGGCTGGCACAAAGCCAGGGAAACGGAATGCATCCTCTACACCCTCGTTTTTTGCCACCTGCCTGATGTTATTGCCATAGTCGAAAGTAACTGCTCCTTTTTCCTGCATGGCGAGCATGGCGCGAACGTGTTCAGCGATGCTTGCTTTTGCACGGGATTCGTACGCTTTCGGATCGCGTGTCCGCAGTTCGGCTGCTTCCGCAAGTGACATGCCGATGGGAATGTAGCCGTTGAGTGGATCATGCGAGGAGGTCTGGTCCGTCAGCACATCCGGGATAAAGTCGCGAGCCAGCATGGCATTCAGCACTTCCGGTGCATTGCCTAACAATCCGATGGAAATGCCTTTTTTGTCGCGTTTCGCTTCTTCCGCCAAACGGATCGCTTCGTCTAGACTGTCTGTCATCACATCCAGGTATTTCGTGTCCAGTCTGCGTTGGATACGGGTCGGGTCCACCTCGATATTGATGCTGACGCCACCATTGAGCGATACGGCCAACGGTTGCGCACCACCCATTCCGCCCAAGCCAGCTGTCAAGGTAATCGTTCCGGTCAGTGTGCCTTCAAAATGCTGGCGTGCCAGTTCTGCAAACGTCTCGTACGTCCCTTGCACGATGCCCTGGCTTCCAATATAAATCCAGCTTCCCGCTGTCATTTGTCCGTACATCATCAAACCCTTTTTGTCTAGCTCGTGGAAATGCTCCCAATTCGCCCAAGCAGGCACCAGATTCGAGTTTGCCAGCAGCACACGCGGTGCATCGGTATGCGATTTGAATACAGCAACCGGCTTCCCAGACTGGATGAGGAGTGTTTCATCACTCTCTAACGTTTGCAATGTTTTGACAATCGCATCGAAGCATTCCCAGTTCCGTGCCGCCTTGCCAATTCCGCCGTATACGACCAGATCCTCTGTACGCTCAGCTACATCAGGATTGAGGTTGTTCAAAAGCATGCGCAGCGCCGCTTCCTGCACCCATCCCTTTGTATGTAATTGGGTACCTGAAAAGGCTTGGATCAATTGCTCAACGGATTGTGTCGTCGTCATCATTTCCACCTGCTTTTCTAAAAGGATGTATTTCTTAGCTCCATTGTAAAAAAGCAAGGAAAGACAAAAAAGGCACCGCACTTTCGATTTGGTGCCTCTATTTTCGATTCACATGCAACCGCATTCATGGTTTGACAAAAAAATCTGTCTTTTCTTTCGATTTCTATCTTTTTCTCTGATTTCGTAACAAACGTGGAGTTGTCCCTGTCTTTTCCTTAAAAATTTTACTGAAATAATTGGCGTTGATGAATCCACATCGCTCTGCCACCTCATGGACAGACAAGGATGTCTCGAGAAGCAATCGGCGTGCTTCTTTTACTCGCAACGATGTGAGTATTTGGCGAAAAGAGCTTCCTTGCTTTTGCGCGAGCAGCGTACTGAAATAGGAAGGGCTGCGGTCGATATAGCGTGCGACTTCCTCCAAGCGCAGTGCCGGATCGGTGTAGCGGCCTTCTATATAGCGAATCGCCTGTTCCACAACATCTGCACGGGACTCGTCGATGGAATGATGAGCGACATCAAGAAGCTGATTGATGAACAGCAGCAGTTCCACTACGATCCGATACAAGATCGGCGAGTAAAGAATCGTTTCGAAAACCCGGTGATACTCCTCTTCCAAAGGTGCGGAGTCAAGACCACGTGATTTCATGTAGCGCCTGACTTGGGCCAAAATACTCGTCAGCCGAATACGCAACAGTCCCGGCTCCGGATAAGGCTCTTCCTTGTAAAAGAAGTGTGTATACAGCCACTGCTTCAACTCTTCCCGATTGCCTTCATCCAGCATTTCAACCCACGTGCGCTGTTCGGCAGGGGTCAAAAATGGGTCAATCATCATCCAATTCACACGATTATCAATGACCGTCACTTGCCGATATCCTTTGAAAAAGCGGACTTGCAGCGCTTGGCTCGCTTCCGCATACGTTTCGTTCAAGCTCTGCTCATAGTTGCTTGCGTCATACATGACCAAAAAGAGCGGCGCATCACTGTTTGCTTCCCAGTCCATCAGCAAGCGCTTGCCCATTTGGTGGAGACTAGAAGGCGAGACCGCAGCATCCATTGGAAAAACCCCCACAATGGTCTCCCCTAGCGGCAATAGATTGGGTTTGTCGCGAAACGGATATTCCTCAAAAAAGCGCAGCAGTTCCGGATGCCGCTTCGGATCCTCCAATTGAGCCAGCATGAGCGAAAAAGACTTGGCTTGTGCATGCCCGGGGAAAAACAGGTCAAGATACGAGACATCCCTGTCATTGTCCGCTCCCATTCCCTTCTCTTCGTTCATTCGCTTCCGATCCAAGCGCTCCTGGCAACATCTCGTCAGGATTCTCCTGATGTATTCAGGTGTCTGTGGCTTCAGCCATAGATCGCGTGCAAAAAGTCCAATCCCCTGCATCGCACGCTCGAATGTCGCCTCTGATGTGGTCACCACAACAGTCGGACGATACTGATCCACCAGAAGCTTCAGCCGATCCCACTGCCCGCGCCCAATCATGTCCAGTTCAATACAGATCACTTCCGGTGTATGCGCTTCCATCATTTCGTAAACGTCTTCCATGGTCCCGGCACTATGCACCTTGTCATACGGAATGGCATAGCTGGTGACGAGCCATCCGATTCCGATTCGTTCGTTCTGGTCCCGATCCGCTATCAAAATGCTGGGCATAAGCCGTCCTCCTTTTTAGAGCTATCAGAAGAGTGGGACATCTTTTTCTATGAAACAAAGGTTGCCCATAATTGGACAACCTTTTCTCACTCACGTTCTTACTTTTTGAGAGGATTTTCGATCATGGTTCCCATCACATGATCCAGCGGAATAAAACCAATATCGCGGGAATCTGTGCTGTGATTCCGGTTATCTCCCATGACAAAAACATGATCGGCTGGAACCGTGATCTTTCCGTCTGCTACATATTCCATCGTTTCTTTGATATATGGTTCGTTCAATGCCTCACCGTTTCGATACACCTTGTTGTCTTTGAACTCTAGTACGTCGCCTGGTCTTCCAATGACTCGCTTAACATACATCGTGTGATCATCGCCTTGACCAGTGACCAGCGACACCAAGGGATGCCCCACGATATCGTCCATCAATGTACGGTCTCGCTCTACCCGACTGTCGATCACGACAATCTCGCCGTAATCTGGCAAATAAGAAAACGTGTGTGATAGTTTAGACACATATATGCGCTGTTCGTCTTGTAAGGTAGGGTCCATGGAATGCCCATCAACCTTGAACGGTTGAAATACAAAGATTCCGAGGACAAGAGCGAAAACGACAGCAAAGGTTATCGATCGAATCCATCCTAATACTTCTCTCATTTTCTTTTGGCACTCCTTCCTTATACCATTCTCTCTTTCATTCATCGAAACCATCATACCACATTATCTGCTCAATCCCAAAAAATCAGCTAGAAGCAAAGATCAGGTGAGACCATACTCGCGCAGTTTCCGAAACAGCGTTGCCCGGCTTATGCCTAATAGTGCAGCTGCTTCTTCTTTTCGTCCGTTTCTATCCCGGATTTGTTGCATCGCAGTATCGATTGCTGCTCGTTCCAGTTCTTTTAGCATAAGTCCTTGCTTTTGCCAGTCGAATGACCCCTGACTTTCTTTTACGGAATGTGGGGGAGATTCACGCAGCATTCCCGTTCGAATGGGCAAGCTCGAGGGCTGAACCCAAGCGTTTGCTTCCATATTGACTGCGTACTCGATTACATTTTCTAGCTCTCGGACATTTCCTCTCCAGTCGTGATGAAACAGGACGTTTTGCGTCTCTTGGGAAAAGCCGTGCAATTTCTTCCCCACCCGATTCGCATGCGCCAAAAGGATATCGTTCGCCAAAGGAAGTATATCCTCTCTACGTTCTCGCAGCGAGGGCAAGTGAATGGGAATCACATGCAATCGATAGTACAGGTCCAAGCGAAACAACCCCGCGTCTACCCGCTCCTGCAAATCCAGATGGGTTGCTGCAATGATCCTTGCCGCTAAGCGTATGGGCTTGCCGTTACCTCCAATTCGATACAGTTCCTTTTCTTGCAACACGCGCAGCAGCTTGCTCTGTAAATGCATCGGCATATCCCCGATTTCATCAAGAAACAGTGTACCTTTTCCTGCGACCTCAAACAACCCCGGTTTTCCACCCTTTCGCGCTCCTGTGAATGAGCCTTCCTCGTAACCGAACAGCTCGCTCTCCATCAAATGCTCAGGGATTGCGGCGCAATTAATCGAGAGAAACGGCTCGTCACGGCGCGGGCTTGCCTGATGAATGGCTTTAGCAAAGAGCTCCTTTCCGGTTCCACTTTCACCTTGGAGCAAGACAGTCGAATCACTGGCTGCTACACGTCTTGCCACTTCCTTTGCCTGTACAATCGCAGGACTGTTTCCACCGATCATCCGAAAAGCGTCGGGCTCCGAGTATCCACTCACCTGCCTTGCGATTTGCACGACTTCCTGTACATCATCTAGCGTAATCACCCATTCTTTGACCGTTCCTGCCAGGAGAATGGGCTTGATGGCAAACAAAAATGTCTTTTCTTCCTGCCCGATAGACAAAACGACCTGCTTTGGCGCAGACTGCGCGGCATCTGCATCGCGAATAGCGTCTATCCATCCTGCCATTTGACTGTCGTCGTGATCGAGCTGCAAATACTGACGGGCACGCTGGTTCGCCTGAATGATCCGATTGTCTTGATCGACGAGAAACATGGCTTTGTCCATTTCATCCATGACGACACGCAGCTTTTCTACCGTATGCAACTGCTCGACGTACAAGTAATGCTCTTTTAGCTTAATGGCGATCAGCTCGGCCATTTTTTGCAAATAGGTCAATATCGCATCCACATCCGCAAACAACCGCTCGCGCTGCTCCTCATCGAAAGCGAGCAGGCCGATCACACCTATATTTTCGTTGTCTAATTGTATCGGGCAGCAAATCTCTCCCGTCTCCGTGCAATTTCCATAATGCATACAGGGACGACACCGCTCATCCTGCCCTGGATGCATGATCACAACAGGATGCCCGGCGAGCAACGACTCCCGGTATATATGGTCCTCTCCTGCCATCGTCCGCAAAACGCCAGCCTCATTCTTCCCCGTCCCTGCGATCCGCAAAAACTGACTGTCCGCAATCTCTACCTCTACGCGCAGAACGGATGCAACAGCCGAAGCAATCTGTTGCACACTTTCTTGAATATCTCGCAAGGGCATCGGGCTTCCCCTCCCGTCAATCTATTGCCTACATTATAGCGCATCACAAAGGAAGCCAGCCCTTATGCATTTTTTTACTGGCAAAAATCGCAAATTGTCTCCACCAAGATGGCACTCATGTCTACCAAGCTATCTACCTCTACATATTCGACTGTCGCATGCAGACCGGCTCCCACTGGTCCGAACAAGACAGTAGGGATTCCCGCTTCCTGCAATAATGCCGCATCCGTCCACCCTGAGAATCCGCATACCTCGGGTGTTTTTCCCATCACGCTCTTACACGCTGCCTGAAGAGCGATATAAACAGGTTCATCCAGCCCGACTTCAAACGGCTCTCGCAAAAATGACAGCTCGGCGCTTGCTTGGAACGTCTCATCTTCAGCGCGCAGCTTCTGTAGGATCGCTTCTATTTCATTAACCACGTCTGCCTCTGTCTCGCCCGGCAACGTCCTTCTCTCCCAGTCGATGCGGCAATAATCTGGGTAGGTGGACAGCTCTGTTCCACCCTGAATGAGTGAAGCATGGACAGATGCCGCACCGAGTATCGGATGAGCCGTGCCTTGAGCCAATCTGTCTGAAAGACGCTCCAGCTCTTGCAGGACCCTGCCCGCTCGAACGATTGCATCAATCCCTTCTGTTGGACGACTTCCGTGAGCTGCCTTGCCCAGCACCTCGCATTTGACCCAGGCAAATCCTCTGTGAACGACGCCAATCGCCAGATCGGAAGGCTCACAGCATATCGCCGCATCTGCTTTGTATGCCTTTACCAGCTCCTCTGTGCCGATGCTTTTATACTCCTCGTCAGCGACAAAAGTCAAAATGACATCTCCTGCTAAAGTAACCTTTGCTTGTGCGATCGCCTCTACTGCGGCGATCATGGCCCCCAGACTACCCTTCATGTCCTGACTGCCTCTACCGTAAATTTTGTTGTCCACAAGGGTAGGCTCAAACGGCGGAATCTCCATGCGCTTGGCGCTCACCGTATCCATATGTCCGTTTAGCATCAGGGATTTGCCTCCGCCTGCTCCCCGTAGGATCCCGACGACATTGACCGCGGTGTCGTTAATAGGCGTGACATGAACCTCCAGTCCTGCCGCCTCCAAACGCTCTCGAATAAATGCGGCGATCGCTTTCTCGCCCGGTCCATCCTCATCAAGGTACGGGTTCACCGAATCAATCCGAATCAAATTCTGTACCAATGAAATCAGTTCGCCTCGATTGATCGTCACGTTCATTTTGTCATCTCCTCCTCTTCTCGGCATGCACCTTCCCAGATGATACGTCTGTAGATATCCCGATCCGTATCCCCTTCCGTACTAAAGCACAGAACAACGGAATTTTCATTCAAGCCGAGCTGCTCACGCTGTTGATGATACATAGGCTTGCTCATCAAGGCAGCAAGAAGCCCTACCCCGACTGCTCCACTTTCCCCACTCACAATGGAAGGGTCGTCTCCAGCCGGTGCCGCAAGTAGGCGCATGCCGTTTGCCGCCACGTAATCGGCACAGCTGACGAAGAAGTTTGCATGCCCCTGCAAGATCTCCCATGCCATCGGATTCGGCTCACCACATGCTAGACCCGCCATAATGGTTCCTAGCTCGCCGGTAGCTGCATGTGGTTGACCGTCGTTCTTTTCTGCTGAGAGGACCATGCAATTGGCGCTATGCGGCTCGACGATCACCGTCGTTAGGTCTTTATTTGCTTGTGCTGCTACGAAATGTCCCAAGACTGCGGCGGCCATAGAGCCGACACCTGCCTGCAAGAACAAATGCGTCGGCTGTTTGGCGTCAGTGAGGGCTGTGAGTTGTTCCATGGCCTCTGCTGCCATCGTCGTATAGCCTTGCATGATCCACGTGGGAATGGTCGTGTAGCCTTCCCATGCTGTATCTTGAATCACTTGCCAACCACGTTCCTTCGCCATTTGTTCTGAGAGACGCACGGCTTCATCGTAGTTTCCATTGATGACGTGGGCATGTGCACCCGCCTCCCGTATCGCATCTACCCGTTGCTGGGCGGAGCCTTTGGGCAAATAAACAACGGCATGCTGTCCGAGCGCTTTAGCAGCCCATGCAACTGCCCGTCCGTGATTGCCATCTGTCGCAGTGACGAAGGTGACTTCTCCGATTCGGTCTCTCATTTCTTGGGAACATAATGCTTCAAAGGTCATCTCTTCTGTTGATTTCCCCAGCTTTTCGCACAAGAAACGAGCCATCGCATAAGAAGCTCCCAGAACCTTGAAGGCATTGAGACCAAATCGCTTGGACTCATCTTTTACAAGTACCTGATCTACTCCCAGCTCACGTGCTAGTACAGGCAATGTAACGAGGGGAGTCGGCTCGTAGTTTGCAAGAGATTGGTGAAAGCCTTTGGCAAAACGGGTTTCTTTTTCGGTCAAATAGGTAGGAATGCGAGAACTCTCGCTATTTTTTCTATTATTTTTCACAACGTAGATTGGTGGGCGTTTATCCATCGATGGGTTCCTCCTCGGGTGGTTTCATCCTTTTTGATAGAGCAAGGATCGTGCCAACCGTACGAGGCGTGGGTGGCTTATTAGTTTGGTGGTAACCGTATCAAAATGAGATTAAATTGTATCATTTTGATACTTTAAGTCTTGTTTTGATACTCGTCATTCTAGCTGCTGTGGTGGGAGGAAACAGGAGAAAACGCTCCAGCTTCTTGGGTCACCAGCTTGGGGGATTGACTGCACGGCTCCATGGAAAAAGCGAAACCGCACCCAAAGTAGAGGTTCAGGGATGCTTTTCAGAGGTGGACGCTTAAAGGCGTGTTTCGCTTTTTCCATTGCGCCTCGGTAGGTGCCCCAAAGATCTTCGCTTATTTCTCCTGTTTCCTTACGAGCTGTTGGTTTTCAGATAGGCTTTGAAAGATTGTGTACAAACCATTAGCTAGGCCAGAGAAGAATATTTCCAGTCCTAGCGACTTTCGAAGTCCATCCCAGCTTTGCGGGGATTTGCGGGCAAAAGAAATGCAACATGCCCCTGCGACGGAGCGGCTACCACTTTTGCGTTTCCCCGCAAAGCGCTGCGGAGCGGACAGTCTACACTTCCTAGCAGGACGTAGCCCGGAGTGTAGACTTGAAATATTCTTCTCTCCACCGCAGCAACTACAAGTTCGGTCTGGATTTATATGCTATATTTTTATTAATCTCCAAAGTACTGAGATGGATTGATACATAGCACAGAAGTCAGGAGTTAAGAAGGAAGGATGAAGGAAATGCCAATTCATAAGCAATCTCGTTCTCCTATTGGTTCTATTAGAGAAGATGGTCGTTATCCCATCGACCTGACTGGCCCACAGAGCCACACGCTTGTTCTCAAGCCCGGCGTAGGGAGCCTCTCCATCGGACCGTCACAATTGGGCAATAAAGCAGACCTTCACATCGATCCCTATACACCTATCAATTGGAGCGTATTCGATTCTTTTGCCACACCAGCTGGATCGCCCTGGCCGCGAGTTCTGTACTACACAGGTAGCGACACAGGCTTCTTCGACTGGGCCAAAGAACGCCCCATTGAAGGAATGTCATGGGTTCCAATCCTGCCTAATGACATAGTCGTGGACGCCAGCCATTCCAAATTGCACGACTTGTCTATCGAACTGGACAAGTCTGAAAGCCGTTTGCATCTAAAACTCCCGAAGCACCTGGTCTCTGAATATTTCCGTCTGAGTGTAGCTGGCGATCTATCGCGTTTCTCTGTCGATGGCGACATGCCATACTCTCTGACACTGAAGCCGGGCACCAGCCGCCGCAAGAATAAGGATCCCTTCTTGCTACCCGATCTGGGCGAGCTGCATCAGGTCACGAGCCTGACGCTTCGAAACGAACCGCTGGCGCAGCCTATCTCACTGGAGTGCCTAAGTCGATTTCAGAATCTTACATCACTGAGTTTGTGGGGGAATTTCTGCGATTTGGACTTGCTAGCTCGTCAGTCCCAGTTAACGAATTTGGAGCTGCGCTTCATGCCTGATCTGGGTGACTTGCCGCCATTACATGTGTGGCCTTTGCTTGACAGATTTATCGCCTATAACGTGGAGGAGATTGCTGGCAAGCGACTGAGACAGCAAATGAAAGCGCGAGCTAAGACCCGCCCATGGACGAGCTACGCTTCAGTGAGCCAATTAAGGAAGCCTGAGTGGTGGACGACCGAGTTTGGCCGCCCATTTTCATCCTGGCCGAAACGTCTGGCCAAGCTGGCTAATGAAGCTTATGACGTTGCACAAGCGGCCTTGGCTCAAGCCCGCAGCCTTGCTGATGCGGAGGCAGCCATTACCGCCTTCACCGTGCGTTTCAACACCCTCAAAGGTATCGAAACCATTGAACGAGAAGACCTTGGTGAAGCTGTATGGCAACTAAGCCAGTCTGACCACCAAATCGGCCAGCCTATAACGGAGGAGACAGCTCAACGCTGGTTCGACGCAGCACGCGATTACTGAATAAAGTGAAGCAATGTTGATAATAAGTTTTAAGGCCATCCTTTGCGGGATGGCCATTTTTGAGTTCGTTGTATTTGACGCTCGTTCTCCGTTCGTTTAATCAAGCTGTAAAGAAACCTATTTTTTTCGAAAAATAATTCATTTCGGATTTACTTGAAACAAAGCCTCCGGTTTGGTGGCTTTGCTTCTTCGGCCCAATTATTCGCTTCTCAAGATGTGCTCGATTCGCTTTTCTGGCACGACCCAGATCACAGCAACGAGTACGTAAAAGAAACCGGAAACCCATGGACCCACATACGCGGTCAATATTGCGAGCAAGTAGAGAAAAGGAGATACTTTCACCTTCCAGTCTCTGCCCATTGACTTTACGAATGCGGAATCGCCGGAATGCTGGCTAATGATTGCGAGCTGGAGAAACCTGTAAGAAGTCGCTGCAAGCAGAAGAACGATCCCGTACAATGCCATCGGGGCGGGGGCAAAATGGCTTTCCCCCATCCAGGCGGTCGTGAAGGGAATAAAGGATAGCCAGAAAAGCAATATCAAGTTGAGCCACATCAGCCGCCCGTTCATTGTTCGAATCATGTGCAACAGATGATGATGGTTGTTCCAGTAGATGCCGACATAAACGAAACTAAAGATGTAGCTAAGCACTTTTGGGCCTAGTTCGATTAACGAATACCAGTCTTGGCCTTCCGGTACTTTGAATTCTAGCACCATGATCGTAATGATAATCGCCAGTACGCCATCGCTGAACGCTTCCATCCGGTTTGCTCTCATTTGGTGATCACCTGTTTCCCTTTTTACGTGCTTCATTGATCTATAGTATCTGTAGTTATTCTATATGTTCTGCATAATGGCAAGCACCACCTTTTCGCTAATGAAGGACCGAAAAAATTGTTACGAACATTCCCTTGCGTTTCTGGCCGAATTGAACCGCAGGATCGCTGCGGAGCGGACAGTCTCTACTTCCTAGCAGGTCGTAGCACGGAGCGTGGACTGGAAATATTCTTCTCTCCACCGCCATCCCTGAATCTAGAAATAATCACCTGCTTAACTCTCTCAGGTGGCTTTATCGAACAGAATGACTCTATGCGTTTCGCTCTTCATCCTCAGAAGAAGGCCATCCACCCCATAAGTGGTTCAAATGCCCGTCAGGATCACGAAACGTAAAGCTATAGCCCCCGCCTCTCTTATACGTCATTTCACCTACTTCGATTCCTTTGCTTTTCAGTTCCTCATAAACCTCATGGATTTGGTCTACCTGCAAAGAGATGATCGGTTGGGCTTGTCCGGCCATATCGGTAAAGTCCAAACGCGGAACATCTGGACAACGAATGAGTCCGAGACCTACTCCGCCTACGTTCAACCAAGCCTCGTTGTCTCCAGGTGAAAATTCGAAAGTAAACGGAATGCCAAGCACATCCCGATACCACTTTATGGATACCTCCAAGTTTTTGACTGGTAGCTGTACAACCGCAAAGTTACGTACATGAATACTCATTTGTGTTCGCTCCTTTATTTCCAATATACGTTCACCCTCATAAACGAAAGAAAAGAACAAAAAGAAACGGGTACCTCTACCATTTCTGAAAAAAATGCAGCAAATGTCCATCCGGGTCACGAACAGCAAAGAAAAGGCGATCGCCTGCTACCGAAACCTTTTCCACGCTCACGCCCTGCTCTGCGAGGCGCAGGTACGTTTGACAAATCGCATAGGCATCCCCCGCACGAAAAGCAGCCAAAAATTGCTCGAACCCTTCTTTTGATACCAATCCAGACGAATCACGACGTCCAGCTTTGTCGATTTTCTTTTTGCTGGATGGGCTTTCATCCTGTCTGTATTGCTCTGCCAACACGAACAAGCGCTGGCGTGCCCTCTTCACACCTTCCTTCACTGCCCCTACAGTCGTATGCAGCAATGTGGCTGTTTCCTGCGCCGTAAACAAAAAAATGTCCATCATGAGAATCAGCACCATCTGTCTGGCATTTAGACGATCAGCCAGTTGCTCGAACACCTCTCTCTGCACAAACGCATCGGTTACAGTGGGTTGATGCAGATAGATCTCTTCATCAAACAGGGCGAGATGCTCATTCGCCTTTCCTTTCCGGCAATGATCGATCCAAGCATTCGTGGCAATTTGCCTCAAAAATGCCTTGGTCAGTTGTCTGCCTGGAGCCTTCTGCAAGGAACGATACACCTTCGTCAATGTTTCTTGCAGGAGATCCTGCGCATCCCAGTCGTTTTTCGTGAGGGACAAGCAATGCTTTTGGATATCCGCAAGTAAAGGTTTTACGCGCAAAAAGGAAGCCTCTTCCTGATCCGCTCCCATACTATCCCTCCAAAATCTTTCTGACTATTCACATTTATTTTCGATAAAAGAAGGAACGCTGTCAAACAAAAGAAAACGACCGTCCAGAACAGATTTTTCCCGTTCAGGACAGTCGCTACGTTATTTCCTACCAATCAACACAACCAAGTCTATCGTCATGTCCGCTCCTGCCAAGTCAGACACCCGTTCCAACTGCTCAGGTGTCGCCCCCCATGCCAACGGAGTCATCTGGAGCAGGGAAGAAAGACTCCCTTCATCCAGTCGGAACTGATACTGAATCCGTTCTTTGCCGATTAGCTGGAAGCTGGCTTTGAAGTGATCGATCGTACGATGATTCGCATATTTTGTTTTTGGTGTCTCTTGATACAAGACTTCTCGTAGTTCTCGCAAATAGTTGGCTTCGGGAATGACTTTGATCATCCGTCCATCATCAGCCAGGAGTCTATGAAACTCATCCGAATTGGATGGAGATAACAGATTGAAAATGTAAGGAAACTGTCTGTCGGCAAACGGCGCCTTCGTCAAATCGCCAACGCACCAAACTACTTCTGGATCGCTCTTCGCCGCGAGCATAACTCCCTCTTTGGCGATATCGACACCCACTCCGATAAAGGGGACTTCGCTCGTTTGCATCACTCTCTGCCGAACCTGCGACAGATGATAGCCTTCGCCACATCCTGCATCCAGTACATACATCTGGCTTTCCTCGGGTTCTGTCGTATGCAGGATGACTTCGCTTAACACGTCATACAATGGATCAAAAAAACCTTGTTCCATTATCGTCCTTCTCGCTGCGAACATTTGCTTGTCATACTTTGTTTTGTAGGTTCGCGTAGCCAAGTGAACATAGCCGTGCTTGGATAAATCAAAGCAATGATGATTGTTGCATACCAAGCTGGTTGCAGGTACGTTGCGCATAGCTGCCTGGCAAATTGGACAACGAAAAATCTCCACATGCTGAGAGATAGCTGTAGACATCAAAAAAAGCACCCCATTCATTCGTATTTCGGTGAATGAAAAAAGGCACAGTCAAACAAACCCCAAGCATTTTCAAAAAAATGCGGGATTACGTTGATCTGTACCTCACATTACCGATTACGAACGAACTGGATCATAACCATAACAAGTAACACTCCTGACCTTCAATCGAATGAGCGACTCGCCCAACTATGATTGTAGCACAGTAGAGAAATATACTGTTACTGGTATTATAAAGTGTTGGTGCCGGAAAGCAGGGAGAGGGCAGGAACTCCGTTTTGCTTCCTGCCCATGCTCCGCTCATGAATAACGATGGTTGCGTTCATTCCAGCAGCATGACCTCATCGTATTTCATCATGATGCTTCCTTCCTTGTACTCCCCCACTTTTGGCACATTCACCAGACCCTTTATGTTTTGAAGAAGCGCACGCACGCTGTTCACTCCGCTTTCGTGCGCATGCGGATATCCGCCGCCAAAACGGGGATTGATCTCCGACACAACGTACTGATCTCCCACCAAAAAACAATCGATGTCAATTGGCCCACGCGGCTCTAGGACACGAATGAGTTCCTTCGCTAGTGATAGCAAACGCGGATCTTTTACCGCGAGGGAGCGATCCGTCTCCCCCGCCCGCATTCGCAGCTTTTTGCGGGTGAAAAGTGTCACCAGCTCTCCCGAGATCAGATCCACATAGCCATCCACTCCGTACTCCTCTGCCTGTAAGAACGGTTGAATGACGACATCCTCCGTTTTTTCCATGAGCGCGGACCATTCTTGATCATTCTCCACGCGTGTGATGCCCAAACTGGCACTTCCATACCGCGGCTTGACGATCAATGGATACATAATCTGCCCTGCAAAAAGCGCTGCTTGTACCTCGTCCATTTTGGTAAAGGTGGGAATGGCGGGAATCTGATGCGCGGACAAAAACTCATACGTTGCCCTTTTATCCAAGCACATCTCGATTACATCCCGGCTGGACACGATTACCTCGATGCCCTGCATGTAGAACCGATCTGCATGCGCAGCCAACAGTGTCAGCTCAGGGTCAATTAAGGAGAGGATTGCCTTGATCTCGTACCGTTGGCAAATCTGTAGCAGGGCATCGAGATAACCAGGATCATCAATACGCGGCACCTGCTCATGATAATGAGCAGCGTACAGGGCGGGGGCCGTCGGATCACAATCGACTGCGATGATTTTGCCAGAGTCACCCCATTCTCGTACAAAATAGTGGAGCAGCTTGACTCGCCTGCCTACACTGGTCACAAGTACGTTCATTTAGTTCACGACCCCCTGCTTGTCAACGTGAAAACGATAAACCGATTCGGGAATGAATTGTTGGAGAGTCTCTTTTCCTCTGACAATGATCGCTTCTTTTCCGTCGATAGCGAGAACCGGCGGCCTCTCCCGAATAAAAGGTGGATTAAAGACAAGTGTATACGCCCCTACGTGTCCGAAGACAAAATAATCCCCGATATCAGGCAGAGGCCCCGTGTAGCCTTGAAGCAAATAATCTTTTTCCATGCACGTATACCCGACAACATGATAGCTCGCTTCGGGAACTGACTTGCGGTTGCACACAAGTCGGGCTGGCAAGAGGTGCGCGTGCATCGTCGGCTTGACATTGTGAATGCTTCCATCCACGAGAACAAACCGCTCTCCTCTGTTTTCTTTTACATCGATGACTTGGCACACGAAATCAAGGGCATCTGCCACGAGTGAAATACCTGGCTCCAGAATTAGCAACGGCGCATGATCCAGCTCTGCCAGCTCCTCCTTCATAACTGACGTAATCGCTTCGGCGTACTCCTCAAAGGTTGGTGCAGCCGTCATCCCGAACGAGGTCGGGAGCTCGCCATAGAATCCGCCTCCCATATCGATAAAAGCAAGCCGCTCGCCCAAAAGCTGCTTCCCCACACGGCATAGATGGCGCGCAATTTGGCGATACACACCGACACTGCGATTGGTGGAAAAGTGTCCATGCAACCCGACTACATGCACATTCGGGGCGACAGCCAAATGGCTCAGGGCTTTTTCCAAATTGCCGTTTTCGACGCAAAAGCCAAATCGACTGACCTCGTACCCATTTTGCAGAGGACTGACTCCACCCCTGGACAAATCCACATTAATCCGTAGCCCAATCCGAAACGTCTTCTCGGGATACCGCTTGGCGTAGGCCACCACCCACGGAATTTCCGAAAAGGAATCCAGATTGATCAGGCTCCCCTGCTCCAGGGCAAGGTGAATGTCCTCTTCCGTTTTGAGCGGGCCGTTAAAAATGATGGACGCAGGATCGACGCCGAGCTTCAGTGCCAATTCGTACTCCAGTCGAGAAACGACTTCTGCATGCGCCCCTAACTGATGCAGCTTTTGGCATAAAAACGGCAAGTAATTGGTCTTATACGAATACGCGACGACCACATGCTCATAGCGTCGAGTAAAAGCCCGTTGGAAACGACGATAGTTCTCGGAGAGCTTCACTGTGTCCAGTACGTAAAAAGAAGACGAGCACAGACTACGCCATTTTTCTATCTGCTCATGACTATACATGGCGCACCCCTTGCTCCTGGTTCAGGAGGCAGTTCGTGATAACACCGATGACTCGCTCCTGCTGTTCAGCGGTCAAGCTGGAACCGGACGGCAAGCAAACACCTTGGGCAAATAGCCGATCTGATACACTCTCATCAGGTTGATGCGGATAGTATTGGCACTGCGCGAACAACGGTTGCAGATGCATCGGCTTCCACACGGGACGGGCTTCAATATTTGCTTTACCCAGTGCATCGATCAGTTGTGCAGCAGAGAGGGTTGTGTCCGCTGGATTCAGTGTTATCACCGTCAGCCATCGTGTGGATCGCCCTGTCGCCGGCTCTGGCATAAACGAAATACCAGGCAATTGTCCGAGAGCTTGTTCATAACGTTTGTAAATCCCTCGCCTTGCCTCGATTCGCTCCTCCAAAACGTGCAGCTGCCCCCGGCCAATTGCCGCCAGTACGTTGCTCAACCGATAGTTGTAGCCCATCTCTTCATGCTGGTAATGCCTGGCTGGCTCCTTCGCCTGCGTCGACCAGAAGCGCGCCTTTTCGATCGCCTCAACGTCATCGGAGACGAGCATTCCACCACCTGAAGTCGTCATAATTTTATTGCCATTAAATGAAAAGGTCCCAACATGACCAAAGGCACCGCTCATTCTCCCTTTGTATACAGCCCCTAACGATTCTGCGGCATCTTCCACCACGCACACTCCATACTGCTCACAAAGCGCAATCAACTGCCCCATTTCCGCGCTCTGCCCATATAAATTAACGATGACCACCGCCTTGGGCAACTTGTCCGCTGCTGCCGCTTCCCGCAGGGCTCTCTCTAATGCCAGCGGTGACATATTCCAAGACTCTTCCTCGGAATCAATGAATACCGGAGTTGCTCCCTGGTACAGAATCGGATTGGCACTGGCAACGAAGGTGAGACTGGAGCAGAACACCGTATCACCCGGAGCAACGCCTGCTAGCCTAAGCCCGAGATGGATAGCAGACGTACCAGAGGAAACAGCCAGTGCAGCTTTTACGCCCACATACTGGGCAATCTCTCTCTCAAAAGCATCGACGTGTTCCCCCAACGGCGCGATCCAATTGGAGGCAAAGGCGTCTGCCACCAAGTCCCGCTCGTCCTCCCCCATATGTGGCGGTGATAAAAAGATCCGCTGCTGCACACTCATTTCGACGTCCCCCCATTGCGATAGGCAGGAAAAAAATCTTGCTCGCCAGCCTGATCGACCTGTAGTTTTTGGCACAAAGCCAAATACACTTCCTCATCGTGAACTTTCTTGCCCATCCAGTAAGCAAAATGATTGCCATTTGCAAACGAGGACTTGAAACGGAACAAGCCATCTCCGTCCAGATTTCCTCCTCCAAGGAGAAGCAGCTCCGCTCCATCCAGCTTTGCCTGCTGGATCATGGCGTCGAAGAGGAGGTGGTTGACGCCAAGCGCCATGTCTTCCGTATGTGATGCCCCTAGCTGATAATGGGCAAATTGATTTCCACTGTGCAAAAGCACTCCCGCCACCGGCCGATCCTCATGCATGGCAAGCAGAAGCCGCGGATTGCACAGTGCTGTTTTTTTCATGAGTCCTAAAAAAAATTCTGGAGTATAGTAGTAGATCGCCGCGGCTTGGTTGCGGTCCATCGTCTCCCGATGCAACTGGATAAAAGAAGGAAGCCAATCAGTTCCGCCCAATGTAACCCGGACGTCGTTTGCTGCGGCCTTCCTCATATTTCGTCCCACGTTTTGCGTATAGTGGGCACGAATGTATGCAAGTGTGGGGCGCAAATCGACTGCCGTTACCATTCTCACCAGATCCAGTCGCATTTGATCCACGAACAGCTCCGCATTCCCCAGCAACGGATGAAAGCGAACCGTTTCCGTCAGGTAGTTTTTGTACCGACAGTAGACATGGAATTGCTCCTGGAACAATCGAGCAGCCGTCTGTCCCCCCACGACGAATGGCCCTCCGTATCCAATCGAAACCAAATCGGCATAGCCAGGAATCCACTCATCCAGACGTCTGACCAAATACGGGTAGAAAACCTCGTTCTCCCCACTCTTGAAAAAAACAGCTTCTGGCGTGCCCTGCTCCATTTCGGCGTACAGCTGTACGTATTCTTTCGTGTAGGACACATCTAATTTTAAAAACCGTTGCAAATATTCGGTCCAATCATCCAGTTCCGAAAGTACGATCAGGCTCACATGCTTCCCTCCCAGCGCGCTCTGTGTTTTCACTCCCTCTGAAGTCTTCTACCGTGACGCTGCCCTGCTGATTTATGCCTGTCGATTGAAAAACGCGTTTGATCGTCAGACCGATGATCCGCATATCCAGAAAAAAGCTGCCATTTTCTACATACCAGACGTCCAGCTCGAACTTTTGCTCCCAGTCAATCGCATTTCTCCCATTGACCTGCGCCCAGCCTGTAATCCCCGGCTTTACGTCGTGTCGCTTCAACTGCCGCGGCGTGTACAGGGACAGGTACTCCATCAGTAGCGGTCTCGGTCCTACGAGGCTCATTTCACCACGAAGCACATTCCATATTTGCGGCAGTTCATCCAAGCTATACTTGCGCAGAAGCGTTCCGAATGATCCCAGTCGCTGCTCGTCAGAGAGAAGCTCTCCACTCTCATCGCGTTCATTGGTCATCGTGCGAAATTTATAGATGAAAAATGGTTTTCCGTGCAAACCTGGTCGCTCTTGTACAAACAAAACCGGAGAGCCCAGCTTCCAGCGGATGAGCAGACTCACTAGCAAAATCAAGGGGGACAGAATGACGAGCATCAGGAAGGAAACGCAACGATCAAACAAGGACTTCATGCCGCACCTCCTGTTGATTCCACTTTGCTGCCGCTTCCTCCATGCTGAGGCTCTGCATGCCGTACCTCTCGCGCAACATGGCGTAATGCTGGAGGATTTCCTCCAAAAAGGACAAATTCTCTTCGATGTGACTCCCAAAGTTCTCCGGATGCCACCACAGATGATACAAGCGCTTGTGCTCCGCCGTATGAGTCAGGTCGCATTTGATTCTCTTCATGCGCCATTTTTCCAACCTCTGTAGGCGAGGAGAATAAGGACGCAAAAACCGGCTGGATGGAACATCGACCATTCCCTCTGGACTACGCCGCAATGATTCATAGTTGTTATGACCGGAGAGATTTACATACGCATCCATCAGTCGCATGGCTCGTTTGAACAATGTCTCTTCGGCAGCCCCTCTTGTGTGATACATCCAAGACTGCTCGTTGCCGCGATAAGAACGGAACCCCTTTTTCTTGCACAAAGATAAATAGGCAGGCTGTACCTGATTCCGCGGAAAAACGATGCTGGAAGATGAGTACCCTTTTTTGCGAGTGACTCTCTGAAAAGAGTCAAGGTCAGCAGCAAAAGCAGCGGGAGTCTGACCCGGCTCTAGACAATAATAGTGGGAAAGAGTGTGGCTTCCGATGAATTGATGCGGGTAAGAGGAAATCAGCTTGATCAAGGAAGGAGCAAAGTGATACGGATCGACCTGCTCATGCTCACCGATCGCATCTGTGTCCAAATAGGGATAGGGTGACAGCTTATCATCGGAATACACCGGGAGATGCCGTGGGATGACGCCTGCTAGCTCCTTGCGCGACTCGCAAAACAAAAAACCGACAGTAGCCCAGGTGACGTGCATTTCATACTTGGCAAACAGCTCCAAAAGTGCGGGGATCACTTGACGAACACCTAACAAATTTTGCTCATATGACTGAATGGTTCTCTTGTCTCGGACGCCCCAGTAAAGTTCAAAGTCTAGGGAAATGACGAATGCTCCCGTCTTGTCCAATCTTCTCCGCTGCCTCCTTTCTCCTGCCCTCTTTCTTCTCGTAGCTGACCAGTCAGTTGGGCAAACAAGGCCGCCTGCTTCGCAAGGACCGTTCGCTCATCGAAGTGCTCAAGCGCGATGCTGCGGCTATTCTGCCCGAATGCTTCTCTGAGTCTGGAATCAACTACGAGCTTTTTTAAGGCTGCATACAAGGGACACACTTGTTTCGGTTCTACTAAAAATCCGTTGACACCGTCCCTGACTTCTTCCCGACATCCACGGATATTCGTGGCGACGATTGGTTTTGCCATCGCCATCGCCTCAATGATGGATCGAGGCAGTCCTTCGCGATGAGAGGGAAGAACAAATATATCGCTGGCGGCCATCAGCTCCGGGATGTCTGTGCGGAATCCAGCCAAAATGATTTGCGGATGCTGGCGGCAAAGCCCTACGAAGTCTTGACCTCGCTGATCGCGTTCACTGGAAGACACGTCCCCCACCAACAAGAGGCGCAGGCGCGGAAATTCGCCCGCCAGCTTGCGAAAGGCTTCCAACAGCTCAAAAATCCCTTTCTCCGAGACCATACGTCCTACATAGGTGATCACCACATGCTCATCCCGCAGCCCCAGAGAGGCCTTGATAGACTTGACCTTTTCTTTCGTTACGTGTCGCGGGTGAAAGCGTTCTGTGAGATCAACGCCGTTGCCAATGTGCAGAATCCGCTCCGTCTGGGAAGAGAAGCTATCCTTCACGCTCAACTCGTAATCCTCTCGACTCTGAAGTAAAAGATAGTCAGTCATATGCCGGGCAAACCATTTTTCCAGCGTGTAGTACATCTGATACGTACTTTTGCTCATGCCCTCATGAAAAAAGTAGCCATGCGCTGTGTAAATGACATGTGGCACTCCTGCCAGCCTTGCCGCCACGCGCCCGAGAACAGCGGCAATCGGTGTATGGACATGCACGACATCATACTTCTCCCTTTTCATCAGTCGATACAATGCCCCAATTGTCACCAAATTGGAAATCGGGTCGATCTTTCGCTTAATGGGGATACTTTTGAGCGTCAATCCCTTTGCTGTTAACACATCAAAGCGCCCCGTATCCGAACACGCGGTATGCACCTCGTAGCCTTCACCCATCAGCTTTTCAATCAGGGGAAACAACAAGCTTTCTACAGAGCGGTCAATTGCGCATACTTGCAAGATTTTTTTCAAGCAGATCACCGCCATTTTTGATCTGACGCGTATTGATTTCGGCTGTCACGAAATACAGCGCGAGCATGATCCAGAAAAACGTTTCGCGAATTCCGTTATGAGTGAGTCCGTACAAAATTTGGAAGACAAGTGGATACCAAGCAACCAATCGATGCCCACGGACCGCCCCATAAATCATGAGAATGAACAACACCGTTCCCATGACACCGTAGGAGAAGAACAGATTGGCTAAGGTAGAATGGAGTTCCAATGAAATGCTGCTGTTAAATCGATCGTACATCCCTTCCCCTGCTCCGAACAAAATGTACTCCGGATGGTTGGCAATCCGGTCATAGCCCCGCGCCGCCAAATTGTCATCCGAATCTTCCCCGAGTGATACCATTCGCTCTTCGATTTGTGTGTAAATAGATGCATCGCTCAGTACGTTTTCGTTGGTGTACAAATAGATGAAGAAGACAGTGAAGGACGAGACGAGCACACATATCAGATTCATCCAAAACAAGCCCGTTCGTTCTTTGATGGAGAGGAGCAAAAAAACGAGGTACATCCCTACAGCACTAATGATCGCTGCTTTCGACAAGGATGCTGCAATGATACTGAACGCCGTGCCGATCGCAATAAAGAGAGGGAGGGTCTTCACAGATACGAAACGAGCACACAGCAGGCATATCCCCATGCACAAAAGCCCAAAATAGCCGAGCTGGTTCGGATTGTTGAAGAACAAGGATTGCCTGAACTCGTCACTATCCGGTGACAGTCCTGACACGAGAATGAATGCCTGAAGGAGCAAGGAAGTGGACGTAGCCAGGAAGACCCATTTGACGTACTCTTGAGGGTTGCGCCTGAACAAAATAACCAGGGCAAGCATCACGGCGCCGTTGTACATATACCACTTGGTCGAGCTGAATACATCCATTTCCCCGCCGAGTGCAATCGTCCATATGCCATTCACCATCATAATGTCGTACAAAAACAGAAAGGTAAGGAAGAGAAAAAGTCCGAGTCTGCGGTTAATGCGACCCAGGCGAAACAAGAAGCTGTAGCCGATCAAGATGAGCATAATAAAATCGGCGATTTGCGGATTGCCACTTGGGAAGAAGTAGAAGGGCTTGAGCACCACATATAGCAAAAGTAGAACCTTGTCCGGTGAGAGCTTCTCCTTGATCATCATTCACCTGTGCGCCAGATGGTTGGTGAATTGCAGGATTCGCTGATAATCCTCCCACGTATCAACCTCTGCCCAAAACAATCCCGGTGGTATTCGTGCGACATATACATTCCTTTCGCCCAAAAAAGAATAGAGGACATTTTCCCACCACAGATCATACTGCTTCTCCTGAATCAACCTTTGTAATCGACGCAAAAATATCGGCAGAAAGCTCTCGTGTAGTTTGGCAATTCCAACGTATTCGCCAGTTGTCTCTTCCAGCGAGAGTCCCTTCCCATGACGAAGCAGCAGTCCGTTTTCATAACCAAATTTATAATCTCCCTCATAGCGACGGGCTGGATCAGCATACATGACGGGACACGCGGTCTCTTGCAACACGACTTCCAGTACCTTCGATTCAAAGTAAACGTCGGCGTTCAACAGCAAGCAGTCGCTTCCTTGCAAAAACTCGCGGGCGAACCAGAGGGACACCATACTATTCGTCCGATTATAAAAAGGATTGTGATAAAAACGAATAGGTTCATCTCTGAGCAACTCGGTAATCACGTTAGCTTGATAGCCCACCACCATCGCGATGTCTTCAATTCCGTGGCGCCTTAGCTCCGCTATCGTATTTTCAATGAGCGCTTGGCTTCCGATATCCACTGTGCACTTGGGAATTCCGTCAATTTGCTCGTTGATTCGTGACCCGAGACCTGCTGCCATGAGCAGTGCCTTCATCTGACTCCCCTCCTTCTTTCAGAGATGGCATGACGTATTTGATGTTCAGCTTCAGCTTGTACATCGATCTGGCCAGCCCAACAAACAGGTGGTAGAAGGACCAAAGGAGCAAAAATAGCATCTGACCGCTGATTGCCCACAGAAATGCGGTAACCAGCACGCCCAACTGATAGCCCGTTTGGGTAAGAAAAAGGAAGACAAAAGCATCGATCCATTTGCTGCGCTTTCTCATAGAGACTGTTTCGTGAGAGATTTTCCCTTGACTAAAGACGAGATCGGAGCCATTGGTCGCCAATATCTCTGCAAAAATCGTGAGCAAAATCAAATAGAGCAGCCACGGACTCAACATCGCGTGATGATTCGTGATGCCGTATATCACACCGAATGACGCCAGGTAGAGTGCATAGTTGAGCCCGATGTCCAGCCATTCTCCTCCCTTGCTCTTCTGGTTGCGCATGCGGGCTACTTCTCCGTCGACGCAATCCGCCAAGTAGCACACCTGACAGAAGAAGCAGCCGAGCAGAAAGGATGCCGCCGTTCCGTACATAAATGCTCCAGCGCTAAGGAGTCCGGCGACAATCCCCCCAATCGTAATCGCGTTGGGGGATATTTGTGTTTTTCGGGTCAGCAATAAACTCACATAGATGGAGATGCGTCGTGTGAAGTAGTACGACCAAAATTCCTCTCTGCTCCACGGCTTCTGCACCTGCACACGGCAATAGCGGGTCTCTTCACTATCCCAAAACATAGACGGATACAGCTCATCCTTCACGGTAAGCCACCTTCTTCATGACCTCGTCTCCGAGAGCGAGACGGAATATTTTTCGGATAAAAACGGGATATACCACGTGCGAAAACCAAAATATTTGGATGCCCAATACGAAGCACAAAGATCTCGACAAATCAGGCTGATCGAAGTAGCAATGGCGGCCCCGATAATTCCATACAGCGGAATGAGACAAGCGTTTCCGATTATGTTTAGAACAGCTGAACAGACAAGAATATTGCGGGCCGTTTTTTGATGTCCGGTCATCGTCAATAAGGGGATGACACTGCCTGTGCAAAAATTGACAAACTGCCCCATACACAAAATCACAAGGACGAGGCTCTCACTCGCAAACTCTTCACCAAAAAAAGTAAGCAACGGAACGGCAAATATCGCTACGAGCAGATTGAGAGGAGCTGAGGTGAAGAAAATGAGACGATTGGCAAACGCAATCATCTTTTTCAAGCCGTCCATATCATTACGTGCGTACAGCTCAGAGAACTTGGGAGAGAGGATCGTATTGATGGAAATCAGCGCAAAGCCCGTCACCATTGCCAAACGAATGACCACACTGTATACCCCAACTGTTTTTGCATCCGTAAAAATGCCCAGCATGATCATATCTGTCCACGTCATAATCAATTCCATCGACGCACTGAGATACATGGGCAGTGCGACTGCAATAATTTCCCTCAAGCCAACGCCAGGTTCTCGCGTAGTCGGCTGTACACCATTACGGAATCCTCGGCTCGTCGCATACCACTGCCCCATCCCATAGACAGCATTCAAGATAACAGCAGCTGCGAGCAGTTGAATCAAGAGCATCGTACTGGGTTCGAAAAAAGGAATGGCGATGAAAAGAAACGCCAAGTGCAGAAAACGCATACCGACGATATCGACAGTGATCGAGATGACAACCCGATGCAGTGCCCGAAACGCAGATGCATACAGCCTTGCGAGCGACACAAACGGAAGCATCCACGCCACGACTCGCAGTGCCTCTGCTGGCAGCTCCCCTGCAAACACGTAGGCGGACACCTGCTCTGAGAACACATGCAAAAGTACCCCAAGCACAATCGAAATCAGCGTCGCCCACAGCACTACTTTGTTGAATACTTCGGAAATCTGATAAAGCGAGCCTTTCGCGCGAAACTCCGAGAGAAAGCGGATTATGGCGGTATCCGTCCCCAAAACGGCCAGCACCATTCCGATGTTCATCAGGGTAATCGTCAGCGAATAGATGCCCAGGCTCTCGGCTCCATACTCTCTGGCAATGTAGAACTGCAAGAGATAGAGCAGTATGAAGCCAAGGAGCCGAAACAAAAACGTGAAGGCCGAGCCGCGAATCACTTCGTGAACATCGCGATCTTTATTCAGACGGTTCCATTGTCGTTGCCAAGCTAATTTGAGGGCATGCATGCTTACAAACGCCCCGCTTTCTGCTATGCGTTGTACCCATATCCGTAGTAGCCTTCTCTCTTCCCTACCTTCTTGTTGTTGAGAACAACACCGAGCAGATTGGCTCCTGCCGCTTTTAACTGCTCTACCGCTTTGACAGCAGAATCCCGCTTCGTCTTGCTTGCATCCACCACCATGACACAGCCGTCCATTTCCCTTGCCAGCACCATTGCGTCGCTTACGATTAATGGCGGGCTGTCGACAATCACAAAATCAAAATTGTGGCGCAGGTATGCCATCAATTCCAAGAGCCGTGGCGTTCCGAGCATTTCCGCCGGATTATGCGGGATTGGCCCTGCCGTAATGATCGACAGCTCTGACACGCCAGATGGTTGAATAATATCGTCAATCTGGCACATATCCGAAAAGTAAGAACTAATTCCGTACAGATTCGGCATATCAAAGGTGAAATGTACCCGCGGATTGCGCAAGTCAAAATCAAGCAGCACCGTTTTTTTGCGATCCTTTGCCATCATCAAGGACAGGTTGGCAGCGGTGATCGTTTTTCCCTCAGAAGCCCCTGGACTGGTGACTAAAATCGTTTGCATCAGCTTGTCGCCCATGGAAAACTGAATGTTTAAGCGAAGGGTACGGTAGCCCTCTACCAGCGGAGACAGCGGCTCCCAATGGGCGATCAGCTTTTGGTAACGATCATCAGGCTTCTGCCTTCTCATACTCATTCCTCACTTCCTCCACCTTGGGCTGGCGAAATGCCTTCCGCGTTTTTTTGTCAATCACCGCAATCGTTGCCAGTACAGGTAAGCCTAAATACTCCTCCACTTCTTTTTCCGATTGAAGTCGGGTATCTATCTGCACCAACAAGAAGACGACGACCATAGATGTTGCCAACCCGAGGACAAAGGCGATCACCGAATTGAGGATTGGTTTTGGACTCACTGGAATGGCCGCCGGATTGTTTCGGGCTTCTGCCAAAATATGCACGTTGTTCATGCTAAGCATTTTGACGACTTCTTCCTGAAAGGTCGTCGCGATTGTATTGGCGATGAGCACAGCTCTGCCCTGATCCGGATCTTCTACTGTAATGGAAATGACCTGCGAGTCCTTAACTGGCTCCACCTTCGTTTGAAGCAGCAGATCCTCCATCGTAGCGCCCGCCCCGATCACTTCGAGCACGCGCTCCATCACCCGCGGACTTTCAATTATCACCCGATAGGTCTCAATCAATTTCAGATTGGAATCAATTTCCGCGACGGATAACATGCTCTCTACGGTTGAATCCAGCGAGCGATTCACTAATATCTCCGTCTTCGCCTGATAAATTGGTGTCAGTAAATAGAAGCTCACGAGCGCTGTTCCGATGGTGCATAAGGACGTAATCAAAAGGATCAGCTTCCATCGCTTCAACAACATCAGAAGTATTTCACGAAGATTAAGCTCCTCATTCATCCTGCTTCCCCCTTTGCCCCGCCATGCTGTCACTTCCTTCTTTCGGCAATTGTACGGGAGGTTCGATTTGTTTTTGAAAAGTTGAAAGACTCTCGGTCAACCTCTCACGCTCTTGCGGGCTGACGATATAGTAGTAGATTCCATTGATCATTTGACCCTTTCCTTCCAAACGAATCGTCTCGACGGAGGTAACTGCCGTGCTGTAGCTTAAGGCAAGCTGTTTCATCACATCAAAGGTCATGTTCGTTTTCACGTATTTCTCCATCGTCGCAAGGACGTCATTCAATCGGGTAGGCGCTGCAAGGGTTACACCTTTGTCCAGCAATGCCTTGATGATTTCCTGCTGTCTTTCGTTGCGCCCGAGGTCGCCTCTCGGATCTTCGTAGCGCATGCGAGCATAGACCAAGGCTTGCTTCCCGTCTAACTGGATGGGACCTACTGGAAAGGTGTAATCCGCATAAGTAAAGGCAAGCTTGTTGTTGACTTCCACTCCTCCCAGCGCATCGATCACACCTGCGAATCCTTCCATATTCGCGGTCACCACGTAATCAATGGGAAATTGGAGAAACTGTTCGACGGTGTCTACTGTCTGTTGCACTCCACCGAATGCATATGCGTGATTGATCTTATCCTGAGTACCTTTGTGAGCCATAGCGGTTCGCGTATCACGCGGTATGCTGAGGAGCAACGCAGATTTCGTTTTCGGGTTGACGGAGAGTACGAGGATGACATCAGAGCGCCCCTTGTCATTCTCTCGTTCATCAACGCCAAGAAGCAGCAGAGTGAGCGGTTCTTTGGACAAGATAGCGGAGTTCTCCACTTCAGCCGCAGACGTTGTAGTTGCTTCTTGGGAATTCACGGTCGGCGATTGCCTCACAGTAGCTGGTGCAGTCGCTACAGGTACCTCGACAGATTTCTGCGTGCGGACAGGGAGATACATTTTACTGGCCGTTTCTTTTAACGACAGATAGACATACACACCATAGCCACTCAAGCTGATGAGACAAATCAATCCTCCCCATACAAGCAGCCGCTTCCACTTTATCAAGGCAATCTTTTCCTTCCATTTGCTGACGCTCATCCGATCGCCACTTGATAAGGGACTGGCGTAGACTCTTCCTTTACGTAAGAAGTGGATTGATAGCCAGGAACGATCCCTTGCAAAGTCTCGATAATGGTTTGTTTGTCCTCCATCGTCGCTCCCTTGTCTGCAATTTGCTCCAACCGGGCGATCCCTGCCAAGAGCTCATTCCAGGAAAAATCGAGCGGCTTCCCAATGAAGATGCGATTATGGCAAGTAGACGACAAGCCTTCTTCCTCCGTCAAAATTTCTTCGTACAGCTTCTCACCCGAACGAACTCCCGTGAATACAACCGGAATATCCTTACCGGGCTCCAAGCCTGCCAAGCGAATCAGGTCGAGGGCCATATCGACAATTTTGACCGGTTTCCCCATATCGAGAATGAATATCTCCCCTCCCTGAGCGAGTGCTCCCGCCTGGATGACGAGCTGGGCAGCCTCAGGAATGGTCATAAAGAATCTCTCCATATCTGGATGCGTAATGGTAATCGGTCCACCTGCCCGGATTTGATTGAGAAAAACAGGAACGACACTCCCCCTGCTCCCCAGGACATTTCCAAAACGAACAGCCGCAAAACGGGTAAGTCCGAAATGGTTATAACCCTGGATCAGAAGCTCAGCGATCCTTTTCGTGGCACCCATCACACTGGTTGGGTTCACTGCCTTGTCCGTCGAGATCAGGATGAAATGAGAAACGCTGGTTTCCAGCGCGCATTCCGCAACGTTTTTCGTACCCAAAATGTTATTTTTTAATGCCTCACACGGGTTGTTCTCCATTAACGGCACATGCTTGTGGGCTGCCGCATGAAAAACAACGGCGGGACGATACTCATGCATAATCGAAGCAATTCTTTGTCTGTCACGAATATCTGCAATCAGGCTGACCGTTTCCTGTTCAGGAAACAAACGCGAGAGCTCCAGGCTCATTTCAAAAATGCCGTTCTCTTCGTTCCCCAAGAGAAGCAGTTTCCTTGGACCAAATCTAGCTATTTGTCTGCAAAGCTCGGACCCAATCGAGCCGCCCGCTCCTGTCACAAGTACGACTTGCTGCCGCAAGTACCCCGTAATCTCTTCCAGATTGACCTGAACAGGCTCCCTTCCCAATAAATCCTCCAATGCTACATCCCGAATCATGTTCATCGTGATTTTTCCGCTGATGATGTCTGCTACATGCGGCAAAATTTTGACGCTCGCTCTCGTCGTTTTGCAAATGTCGAAAATCTCCTTAATCGTCTGCCGGGAAGCGGATGGCATGGCAATCACGATGTCTGATATGGAAAGTCGTTGCACGACGCGGGCGATGTCAGCCCGATTCCCTACAACTGGCAGGCCGTACACACGCAGATTTTGTTTGCTGGGCTCATCATCGATAAAAGCCACTGGACGTAGCTCCGACAAAGGCGAGGTTTTCATCTCCCTGGCTACGAGCACACCTGCGCTACCTGCCCCGATAATTAATGTGCGCCTGCGATCCTGGGTTCTTTTCTCCCGCTCTTCATACCACCACTTCCATACAAACCGGGAGCCTGTGATCCCGAACAAGACAAAGGCGAGCGTCATGAGAAAAAGTGAGGTGGGAAATCGGATGGACCAACCAAGCAGGTACGTCATTTTCAGTACCAGATAGAGAGCTAAAACGGAAAAGCTCGTAGCTAAAATGATCGAGACCAGTTCGCGAACACTGACATAGCGGAAAACAGCTCGATAGAGTTGAGCAAAGTGCATGCCTGTCACGACGAACAGTACGTGGCCCATCATCAAATACATAGGTTGATATTCGCTTATCTCCGCGAAAGAAAAATCAAATCGAACCAGGCAGGCCAACCAGACAGCCAAGCTGATAATTCCTGCGTCCGATAAGCTTAACCAGAATCTTCTCTTCCGGTAGCTCATATTCATCCGCTCCAGGTGATCGTTATTCAAAGAATGGTCATCATAAACGCCACAGACTAATTTCTGCCGGGCATGTTTCGCGATTTAGCACGCTTTTCACGTCTGCGATGACACCTTGCCCCTGATACAAGAGCCCTGCAAGCTCCTCCCATCCCAGGTGCAGATATCGCTCATGGGGTACGGCCAATACGATTCCGTGGGCAGGCTGCAGGTCTTCCCACTCTCGTAATTGAATACCGTATTCCTCTCTCGTCCGCTCTGGACAAGCCAATTCATCTGTCACTTGGACCTCTACTCCGAACTCCTTTAGTTCCTGAATAATGTCGATGACCCGACTATTGCGAATGTCCGACACGTTTTCTTTAAAGGTGATGCCCATGATCGTAATTCGCGAGCCTTGAATCGCAATATTTTGCCAGATCATTTGCTTCACGAGTGAGGTCGCAACGAACTTGCCCATTCCGTCATTGATCCGTCGTCCAGCCAGTATGACCTGCGGATGATAACCCACACTCTCCGCCCTGTATGTCAAATAGTACGGATCGACGCCAATGCAATGACCACCGACGAGTCCCGGAGAGAAAGGAAGGAAATTCCATTTTGTCCGTGCTGCTTCGAGTACATCTGCCGTAGAAATGCCCAAGCGGTCAAATATAATCGAGAGCTCATTGATCAAGGCGATATTGATGTCGCGTTGTGTGTTCTCAATCACCTTGGCTGCCTCAGCCACCTGAATCGAAGGCGCTTTGTGAATACCCGCCTCTACAATCAACCCATACATCTCGGCAATCGTTTCACACGTCTGGCGATCTTGCCCTGAAACGACCTTGACGATTTGGGACAATCTCCGTTCCCGATCCCCCGGATTAATTCGTTCAGGTGAGTAACCGACGAAAAAATCAGTCCCCGCTAGCTTTCCAGACGCTTGTTCCAATACAGGAATACAAATTTCTTCTGTTGCCCCTGGATAAACGGTCGATTCATAGACGACGATGGTCCCTGAAGTCAGATGTTGCCCAACGCTTTCAGATGCGAAAATGAGTGCCCGCATATCGGGCCGTTTCGCAGAATCGACAGGAGTGGGTACCGTGATGATGATAAAATCGCACGTTGCGAGACTTGCGGGGTCATCTGTATACGTGATGTTGGCTCGCTTTAGCTCATCCGTCGACATCTCTCCCGTTTCATCCATTCCGCCCTCCAGACTGCGTATGCGTCTTTCGTCTATGTCAAAACCAACTACTGGAAGCACTTGCCCAAAAGCAATCGCGACAGGCAGTCCTACATATCCAAGACCTACTACACCCACTTTTTTACGCATGAGCCACACCATAATAGCTGACGTACCAGTCTACAAAGCGAGATATCCCTACATCGACTGGTGTTTTCGGTCGAAAGCCTGTCGCCTCATACAGAGCTTCCACTGACGCATAGGTAGCAGGAACATCCCCCGGCTGGATGGGCAAATAGTCGCGAACAGCCTTTTTACCCAGCTTCTCTTCCAGAATCGAAAGAAAGGTAAGTAAATCGATCGGCTGGTGATTCCCGATATTGAACACCTCATACGGCGCCTTATCCCCTTCCCTTTGGGGAATTCGATTCATCAGCCGCAGCATCCCTTCGACGATATCGTCCACATACGTAAAGTCCCTTGTCATGTTGCCGTAGTTGAAAATGCGGACAGGCTCTCCCGACAAAATCGCCTTGGTAAACGTATAGAGCGCCATATCGGGTCGTCCCCAAGGCCCATATACCGTAAAGAAACGAAGTCCCGTTGCAGGCAGGCCGTATAAATGACTATAGGTATAGGCCATCAGTTCATTGGCTTTTTTCGTCGCTGCGTACAAGCTGACCGGCTCATCTACGGGATCGTACTCAGCAAATGGTAGCTTTGTATTCCCTCCGTAGACGGAGCTTGAGGATGCGTAGAGCAAATGCCTGACTCTCGACCGTCGGCACCCTTCCAAAATGTTCAGAAACCCGGTGATATTGGAGGTCGTATAAGCATGAGGATTTTCCAGACTGTACCTGACGCCCGCTTGAGCAGCCAAGTGAATGACAATCTCCGGCTCCATTTCTCGGAACAACTCGTCCATTTTGCTCTGATCTGCAATATCCGCTTTGAAAAAACGAAATGATGGATACGCTTGGAGGATTTCCAGTCGTTTGCTCTTCAAGACCGGGTCATAATACTCATTGCAATTATCTACCCCCCACACCGTCTGTCCTTGTTCCAAAAGCCGTCGTGCTACATGAAAACCGATAAATCCAGCTGCGCCTGTCACCAAAATCGACATACTATCCACCTCTTTGCTTATTCATACGGAGGTTCTAGGACAAATATGCCAGTGGCTGCCCGAAGTTTATGGAACACATTTTTTATGTAGTCCATGCCCTTTTTACCAAATGGTTGTCAACATTTGAGAAATGGTTGAATGAAATGAAAAGAAGACAATCTTGTCTACCCATTTTTTGGAGGAGAATGCTTTTATGTGGATTGATGTAAAAACGTACGGAGCAAAGGGGGATGGAGTGACCGATGATACCCAAGCAATTCAGGCTGCCTTGACTGCTGCTCTGAACTTGCAAATTCCTCTGTTTTTCCCTGCTGGCACCTATATCATTGAACCAAACAGGCTAGAGGTCATCCTGGGAACAGGAAAAAGCCTAGTGATGCTGGGAATCGGTCCTTACTCCGTGTTAAAAAGGAAAGCCAATTCAACTGCCGCAGATTGGCGCTGGCTGTTCTCGATTACATCCATGGATGGTGATGCGGATTCTTTTGTGGTCACCAACCTAAAGATTGATTCCAATGCCAGAGCAAACCCACTGCCTCCCGATCCTTACGATTACGAGCATAGCGCCGATTTCTACATTCGTGGTGGCGGTCCTAGCAGCTATATCAATTACGTAGCGCTACGACAAGTATGGTGTACGGATGGAATCGCCGACCATTTTTACTTTGCCGGAGAAACGAACTCCTATGTCCGCACTGTGCAAATTACCGATTTTTACAGTGACAACCGCAAGCGTACACGCTCAGATATTACGGTGACGGGTGGCCTGGAACGTCTGAATGCAGCGAATGTAGCGTGTGATCGTTTTGAGGTCGAGCTCAATGCAGGGTTCGACGGAGCCACACCCATGTTCGTAAACCTGAGCAATATCTCTTGCCGTCAACAGCTCGACTTGGAAGGAGATCTGTCCTCCCCGATGGTCGTGCAAGGTAGTCAGCTTGTTTCGCTCGCCAGCTTCAGTCTCACTGGCATGACAGGCTGTATCAGCTCCTCGGTTTTTTATACGGCACCTGATCAGAAAAATCGGGTGAACTTTATGAAAAACATGACCTTCAGCAACTGTCGCTGGGTATTGCATACGACCGCACAAGGAAGTACAAAGACGGTTGGTACCGGTCTGACCGTGGATTATTCGGACGTAGGTCTTGTATTTGATGGCTGCAGCTTCGAGGCCAACGATACAGCTACTTCCATCGGCGGCTATGCCTTGAGCTTGGAGCCATGGGATGTACTCGCCGAAAGACAGGTTACCGTGAGAGACTGTTCGTTTGACCCTCGGTTGACCCAAAACATTTCGTTGAACCGCTGCGGAAATGTCTCCCTCATCAATAACCGTTATTCCGGTTCTGATCACGCGATCATGCTCTTCGGCACCGGAACGTACCCATTGGTAGTCACCGTGGATGGTGGCGACTTCAGCCAGGTTACTGGAAAAATGTTTTATCACAAGTCTTCGGATAAAATAACCCTCTCCATGAAAAACCTCCCTGTTCCTGTTTCCCTCACTAGCGGCTACAAATCCGAAAACTCTACCTTTATCCCAACTGTTTCCATCAACGAACGTGTGGTGTATGTCGCAACAGCCCCCAGCGCCTCCGTCAAATACGGCGGTCTCAAAGGCGATACACTGCGCTTGATCACTCCTGTAAACAATCAACCATGCGAATGGATTGCGATTACGACAAATAAAACTGCCTGCACCTGGCTAACGACCAAAACGGCCAAAAGCTAAGGGGAATGAAAAACATCCATCTTGCCCCTCGTTGTGGGATAGATGGATGTTTGTTATTAGGCAATACGCTCCAAATCCGGATTGTAGCGTTTTACATAGGTATAAATTTCTTCCCCGAGCAATTGCGTTCTCACGAGCTCATCTGCCTGTTCACTCAAATGCTGGGTGAGTTGATTGGTTCCATTTTCGATGCGTCTTTTGGCAGCCTCAGGCAGCGTCAATACATGCGGTACGAGTAATTGCAGGTACCAGACGCCCTTTTCTTCCTCGGAGACATCGATCTCCAGTTCCATATCCGAACTATCGAAATCGTACAGCTGGTTAAAGAGCGACTCCCTTTTTTCCAGCGTCATTGCGGTAATGTCGATTTTTTCCACGCTCAAATAATACTCTTCATTGAACAAGACAATTTTGTCGTCAATCTCCTGATACTTTTTCGCCAGCGGATTCATCGTCATCGTTCCTTTCCATCTCACATCTATCCTATAGCATACTACCTTACTGAATATTTAGGCAACTCGTCCGTGTAGAAAGGGCCTTGCTCGATGCAAGACCCTCATTTATTACAGGAGTGTCGATCCCTCCACTACGGCTTGTGCGTCCTCCTTGGAAATAAGGACAGCGCGAGCCTTACCGCCGCTTTGTCCTGCGACGTACCCATCTGCCTCCATCATTTCGATGAGACGAGCAGCACGGTTATATCCGACGCGGAAACGGCGTTGCAATCCAGATGCAGAAGCTTGTCCTTGATCGGCCACGAACACGAGCGCTTCTAGATACAACGGATCATCTCCGCTGTCAAACGATGCAACCTGCTGCTCCAAATCTTCTTTGCTGAAAATGTACGCAGGCTTTCTTTGCTTTTTGATCATGTGCGTGATTCGCTCGATCTCGTCATCTGAAACGAAGTTCCCTTGCAGACGAACCGGAGTCGTGCCGCTCTCAAGGAACAGCATGTCCCCTCTACCCAACAGTCGTTCTGCCCCAGACTGATCGAGAATCGTACGTGAGTCAACTTGGGAGAACACGGCAAAAGCAAGACGAGTCGGTACGTTTGCCTTGATGTTTCCGGTAATAACATCTACGGATGGGCGCTGTGTCGCCAGAAGCAAATGAATACCGCAAGCACGTGCCTTCTGAGCGATCCGGATAATGCAATCTTCCACATCCTGCGGCGAGACCATCATCAGGTCAGCCAGCTCATCGATGATGATTACGATATAAGGCAGCTGATCATCTGTCGTCTGATTGTAGCGTTCAATATCGCGAACACCCGCATCTACGAACAGCGCATAGCGCTTCTCCATTTCTTCCACGGCCCACTTGAGAGAAGCCGTTGCTTGCTTGGCCTCCGTCACGACCGGCGTAACCAGATGCGGCAAATGATTGTAAGGGGCGAGCTCCACCATTTTCGGATCGATCAAGAGCAATCGCACCTGCTCAGGAGTCGCCTTGTAAAGCAGACTGACGATGATAGAGTTGATGCAGACACTTTTACCTGAGCCTGTCGAGCCGGCAATCAAACCGTGCGGCATCTTTTTAATATCCGCAATAATCGGCTCTCCGCCGATGTCCATACCGAGTGCGACCGCCAGCGGAGAGGAATGCTCCTGAAACTTGTCTGAGCTGATGATCTTTTCGATTAATACAGGCTGGCTGGACATATTCGGGACTTCGATTCCGATGGCATTGCGACCTGGAATCGGTGCCTCGATGCGAATGTCTTTGGCAGCTAAATTCAGTTTGATATCGTCAATCAATCCCGTAATCTTGTTCACTTTTACGCCGGGAGCCGGTTGCAGCTCAAAGCGTGTCACGGATGGACCTTTGACAATCCCTACTACCTGAGCGCTGACATTGAAATTCGCGAGCGTCTCTTCCAATAACAGCTTTTGAATTTGGGTATGCTCATCGTCGTCATCGCTAACCGGCGGGCTCGGATTCAACAGTCCCAAATCCGGCAAGTCGTATGGCGGCTGTGCTGACTCTGCTCCTTGGTCAGCTTCAGTGGACGAGTCTTTTACCGGAGCAGACGCAGGTTGCTTCGTCATGGATACCTGAGACATGTTCACGGGCTGTGCAGCGGATGCAGCAGGGACAGAGACTGGAACGGATTCTGGTATGGTTTCTGCAACGGATTCAGCAACTGGTTCTACAATCGGTTCTACAGATTCCACAACTGGTTCCACAATTTGTTGAACAATAGATTCAGGTTCAGTTGGCTCTGTTTGCTCTGGCGTATCTTCGGAAACCGAACCCACTTCTGCTGAACTGAGCTCCTGTGGTGAATCTACTTCTGCCCTTTCTAGCAATCTGCTAATTGCAGATGCATAGGCAGGCTCTTCAAGGCCATCGCTCTCTAGCTCTGTTGCGTCTTCTTGATTCTCCTCCCCAGCAGAAGGAGACTCCACGTGATCGCCATCATTCTCGCTCTCCACCTGCACAACCGCACTGCGTGTAGTGATCAATCTATGCTCGGCTTCCTCATGGGCTAGTCGCTCTTCCATCGTTTGAGAGTAGTCTGTCGGTTCTGGTTGCCCAATAGACTCCGATTCCTTCTCTTCGGAATTCTCGCTCGCCATTGATTCTGCGAGTTCTATCTCTTCAGTTTGTGCCTCTTCTTCCTCATTCTCCCGAGCTACAATCTCTTCGCCTTTTGGCTCAAAAGCATCAACATCAGAATCTTGCAGATCCGTAGCTTGCAACTCCGTATCTATCATTTTCCCTGCTATTTCTTCTGCTACCGTCTCTTCCATTTGTATGGAAGCAACAACCTCTCGTTCTGAATCAAGAGCTTCTGCCATAGCAGACTCCGAAGCAGTCTCTTCTCTTTCGTTATGTATAGATTCATCTCCAACAACATGCTGCGGTTCATTTTGCTCAAAAGAAGCAGTCTCTTGCTCCTCTGGAAAATACCGCTCGCTCATCTCTTGTTCCCACTGCTTCACCTGCTGCAAATGCTCTTCTTGCTCCAGACGCGGATATATGATTCCCGCAGTCGTATGAATCCGATGCTCTGCCTCGCGCGTCGCGGGGGTTATCTTCCCATAAACAGGGGAAACGATTTCAGACGGCTGGTAGGCACGCTTTTCTTCTGTAGAAAAAACGGGTCTCGTTACTTTTTCCGCTTCTTTTTGCGGCGTACGGTTTGGACGCTGCGGTATCTCGATGTTGTTTTTGACAAGCTCAGGTTTCTTTTTCTCGAAAACAGGCTCTGTCTTTGTTTCCAGCACACGATCATTTCCTGGCCGCACCGTTTCACGCTTGGGCTCGAATCTCTCACGAGGTGCCTGCTGACGACTGCGTTCATTCGATTCGGCAGGATTTACGCTATGATTACGCTTCTTGTCCAAATAGTCATCCGGGACAACTGGAAAACGAAACTGACGCTCTCTTCTTTGACGCACATTGTCTTCTATATCTCGATTGCTTACCCGTTCTTTTGGGTAGATGCTTTTTGTTTTCGCCTGAGGCTGAGGCTGACGGGGAACGGGATTACCTGTTGGGTTACCGGTACCTACTGGACGGCCTTCTTCCTCTATTTCTTCTTCTCTTTCTCCCTGAAAAAAGTTCATCAGCTTTTGAAGCCACGACCACATGTTGCAACGCCCTTTCTTCACTAACCATCTTTTCCCCTTCATCTTACCACGAAAATGGGGCAGAATTAGCTGGATTGTGATTTTTTTCCGTTTTTGCGAAACCTTTTCTCTATTTGTGCGTAGAAGAAGAGGGGAATAAAAAATAATATACATAGGGGAGGAACACATCATGTGGAAAAAAGGAAGCGCCCTTCTGGTAGCAGGTACAGTATTGCTGACCGGTTGTGCTGGCGAGGCATCCCTGGTGCGTGATTCTATCGTAGCGACAATTGAAAAGCCAAACTATGATTTTGAAGGCTCCTTGAAGCTGACAGGCGACGTTGAGAAATTGCCTGAAGCATTCGGAGAAACGGCTGACAAAGAAGGAACGGCGTTGTTGTCCGCTTTGAAAGCAGGCGTAACAGTAAAAGGCTCCCAGCTGGATATGGATACTGTGAAGTTTGAAGTAGAAGTTAAAGACGACAAACTCCTGCGCGACAACAAGCTGTGGACAGGTGACAAAAAAGCATCTGTTGAAACGATCGTTGACGAAGATAAAGTCTATGTGAAGTCTCCACTGGACAGCAAGTACTTGGTAATCGATTCGAGCGCATCCAATCCTTTCATGGCTGAGTTTGGCGGCTCCGATGCTGCTAACGCTGCGAAGCTGAAAGACTACCAAGACAAAATGAACGACCTTACTTTCAACTTTGTTAAAAAGTATGTAAGTAAATATGGCTATACATTGACAGACGCGAAAAACCATGGCAAACAATCCGTTACATTGCCGAACGGTGAAAAAGTAGAAGCGACTCACGTAACTGTAAAAATCGACGCAAAAGAACTCGTGAAAATGTTCTTCTTCACAGCTAACGATGCAGTAGCTAGCAAAGAAGTAAAAGATTTTGCGATCGATATGATGGTACTGACCACTTCCATGACAGAAGATCTGTATCCAGAACTGGGCAAGAAAACTACAGAAGCTGAGAAGCGTGCAACTGCAGAAGCAATGGTCAACGAAGGCATGGCTGAAGCGAAAAAATGGCTGGAAGAAACAGGTAAAGTATACACACCTGAAAAAATCGTAGAAGAAATGAAAAAAGAAGGCTTCCACAAGCTCGCTTGGAACCTCGACTTCTACATCGACAGCAACAAAATGCCAGTGAAACAAACAAGCGATCTGAGCGTAACTTTCCAAGCTCCTGAAATGAAGCAAGCAGTGACAATCGGTCTGGCTGCTGATCAATATGCATACAACTTCGGAAAAGCAACCAAGTTCAATGCGCCAGCAAAAGATGCTGGTCTGACTGTAGAACAGCTGGTGAAAGATGAAAAAGCAATCAACAGCTTTAGCGACAAAGGCTTTGTTCGTCCAATCGCTGAAAGCATGGTTGATCAACAAAAATGGATGGAAGAATTGACTGAGGATCTGGAAGCTGAAGAAGCAGCGACCACTACGAAGTAATATTTTTCCTCACGAAGAAAGCACGGCGCCTCTCGCGTCGTGCTTTTTTACATCCCCATAAAACTAGAGAATTTGCTGCTCTTCCAGGTATGTAAGGACACTCTGGACAGATTCTTCAATTGTCTGCTTGTCGCTTTCAATGACCAGTTCCGCTTGAACAGGCTCTTCATACGGTGCTGAAATCCCCGTAAACTGACCAATCTCTCCACTTCTCGCTTTTTGGTATAGTCCCTTCACATCCCGGCGCTCACACTCATCCAATGAACATTTTACGTATACCTCGATGAATTCTCCTGCCTCTACCAGATTACGCGCAAGCTCCCGGTCTTCCCGATAAGGAGAGATAAATGCCGTCAAGGTAATCAAGCCTGCATCTACGAACAGCTTCGCGACCTCGCCAATTCGGCGAATATTTTCCCGTCTGTCCTCTGCCCCAAACCCCAATCCGCGGTTTAAGCCGTGACGTATATTGTCACCATCCAGTACGTAACTGACTAGTCCTCTTTGATGCAATTCGTGTTCGACTGCATTAGCCAACGTCGATTTACCCGAACCAGACAGCCCCGTAAACCATAAGACACAGCTTTTGTGGCCTGCACGCTTTTGACGGTCTTGTTTGGTTACCGTCGTTGGATGCCATACGATATTCGCGGTGCCCTCTCTACTCATTGTCTCTCTCCTCTCTTACAACCGCTTTCTTCTAGCCGATTATGATACGGACACCGGTCGCATCCCTTCGATCAAGACCAGCGCGACCTCAGGACGGCTAAATTCAGGTGGCGGAGCCTCCCCGCGCGCCAGCATTTCCCTCACTTTTGTTCCGGACAGCGCGACATGGTGCTCACTATCATGCGGGCATGTTTTGGTAGAGGCCATGTTTTCGCAGATCTTACAATAAAAGCTGTTCTCGAAAAATAATGGCGTAATCCCTAGCTCCTCTGGCTGGAACTGGCGGAAAATATGCTGGGCATCGTACGTCCCGTAATAGTTGCCAACACCCGCGTGGTCCCGACCTACAATAAAATGAGTGCAGCCGTAATTCTTCCTCACCAGTGCGTGAAAAATCGCTTCCCGCGGTCCTGCATAACGCATCGCAGCTGGGAACACGGCCAACTCTACCCGGGTAGCCGGATAGTATTTTTCCAGCAATACCTGATAACTGTTCATCCGCACATCCGCTGGGATGTCATCTGCCTTCGTTTCGCCCACTAGAGGATTCAAAAAGAGACCGTCGACGATTTCGAGTGCTGACTTCTGGATGTATTCATGCGCGCGGTGGACTGGGTTGCGCGTCTGAAAGCCGACAATCGTTTTCCAGCCCTTCTCGGCAAATCTTTCTCTCGTTTGTGCCGGATCGAAGTGATAGCTGGCAAAGCGACCTTTTTCGGCGCGCCTTACCAACGTAATGGGGCCAGCCAAATAAACGGCGGGACGCTCCAGTAGTTTTTTCACCCCAGGATGATTCGTATCGTCGGTACCATAGACGAGCCGGGCTTCACGCTCCTTGTCAGGTGAATAAATATCGGTGATCGCAAGAATGCCATAGACCGAACCTTGATGGCTCAACCGCACCTTGTCTCCAATCTGCAAGGCTCCTGCGACAGTGGTCGAGACCGGAAGCGTAATCGGAATGCTCCAAACGGTACCATCTACCAGTCGCATCTGCTCTACGACAGAAATATAATCCGCACGATTCAAAAATCCCTCAAGCGGACTGTAGCCCCCAATCCCGATTAACTCCAGATCTGCGAGTGCAAATGCATCTATCTCTACCTCATGCGTAGTCACCGACAGGTCTGCCTGTGGATCAAAACGGTTTACCAGCTCTCCCCCGTGAGGTTTCCCACTCATACAAAAGCCCCTCCTATCCTTGGTTTGTTCTTCTCTTTTTCGTTACCTTGCGAGATGCAAGCCACATTCCGTTTTTCCTGCTTGCGCCCAGCGCCCTGCTCTCGAATCCTCGCCCTCTTTTACAGGACGAGTACAAGGAGCGCAGCCGATGCTCGGATAGCTCTGGTCGTGAAGGGGGTTGTACGGTAATTCAAATGCCCGAATGTACTGCCATACTTCCTCCGACTTCCAATGAATGAGCGGGCAAATTTTTAGCGACTGGAATTTTTCATCGCGATTGATAAACTCGACATTCGCTCTCGTGGCCGACTGCTCTCTGCGTAGTCCTGACAACCATGCAACCGCTCCGGTCAGCACACTTTCCATCGGCTGTACTTTGCGGATATGGCAGCACATATCCGGCTGCCTGCTCCACAATTCTTCTCCATGGAGGTCTGCCTGCTGTGCCAGCGTGATTTCCGGCTGCTTGACCGTTATCTGCAACGCAGGATACCTCGCTCTCACCTGCTCAATCAAGCTGTACGTCTCGGAAAAGTGGAGATTCGTATCCAAAAAAGTGACCTTGGCATCCTTTTTTATTCCACTGATCATATCGAGCAGCACCATGGCCTCGGCCCCAAAGCTACAAGAATAAATCAAATCATCTGAAAACGTTTGGTAGGCCCATCTGATTACATCTATGGTGTCGCCCTTTGCGAGACTATTATTGATGGAAGCGAGTTGTTCCTCTGTAGCTGTCGCAAAATTTAGCTGGCTCATGTGCCCCCTCCTTGATCATTCAGCGTACGATCCTTCCTGCGAACTAGTCGTCGACAAGACAAGCGTCTGCCCACGCTTGGCATGGTCGCGCCACGCCATGAGCTCATTTATATGGATCGCTTTATCTTCATGGCTGCTCACGGTTTGCCAGCCCATTTCTCTCGCCGCAGCTGCTGTTTCCTTCCCGACACATACGATCGGTGTCTTTGACCAGGCATTGCCGGCGAATTGCGCCAGCGCTGACAGCGTATGAGCCTCATCCGTCGCTAGCCAATCAAATGACAATCCTGCCTCTTTCGCACCGAGGTGCTTCTCATCCCATTCCACTGTGCCTGCTTGGATCACTTGAATCACCTTGCCGTGGCCCAACGTGATTCTTTGCGGCTTCCTTGCCCCTATGTAAAGCACCTGCTCTTCTTTTTCCAAGGCAAGCAGGTCAGGGAATGCGAGCAGTGATGTGTTCTCATCCAGCACCAAGTCCGGATATATCCCCCGTTTCTCGAAAGCCTCAAAAGCCAGTTGCCCACAAACAGCCAGCTTGCTCGTCAAGCGCCGTACATCAAAACGCTGTTGTCGCAAGGCAGAAGTAAAAAAGGATACTTGCTGCTCATTCTCGAAGACGAGCCAACGATAAGTGGCTAGCTCTGTCAATGGTGTGTCAAACGTGCAGCGTTTGATCAAAGGAATCGGTAGGACTTCGGCGCCCAACTGCTCCAATGCAATTACGAGCTCGCTATTTCCTTCATCGCTTGCTCTTCCTGCAACGGCTACTCGTTGTCCGAACAAGGGGCGTGATTCGTACCAATTCAGCGATTCTCGCAGACGAACGACCTCACCAACAATAATGATAGCGGGTGCGGCAAAACGAGCCTGCTCGACTTCCTTATCTATCGTCCCAAGCTTGCCGATCAACGTCTCCTGCTCACGCACCGTCCCCCAGCGCACGAGAGCAACGGGCGTATGGACGTCTTTTCCATGCGCAAGAAGGCGCTCCCTGATGCGAGGCAGATTTTTCACACCCATGTAGATGACCAACGTTTCCATCGAGGCGAGGGCAGCCCAGTCCGGTTCCTTTCCCGCATTTTTTTCACACAAGTGACCAGTGACAAAAGCGACGGAAGAGTTGTAGTCACGATGAGTCAGCGGAATCCCCGCATAGAGCGGAGCCGCCATCCCGGAAGTAATCCCTGGGACGATCTCAAACGGAATAGAATGGTCACGGCACATCTGTGCTTCTTCTCCTACCCGCCCGAACATACTCGGGTCCCCGCCTTTCAGTCGAACGACATATTTCCCTTTTTGAGCTTCCCGGATGAGCAGGAGGTTGATCTCTTCTTGCGGCAATGTATGATGATCCGCCTCTTTCCCGCAATAGATGAGGGTGGCTCCCTTTTTTGCGTACGAGAGAAGCTGCGGGCTTGCTAGGCGATCGTACACAATCACATCCGCAAGCCGAAGCGACTCCATGCCGCGAATCGTCAGCAGCTTGGGGTCACCAGGCCCTGCTCCGACAAAAACGACTCTGCCTGTGTTCATTACGAATCCGTCCTCCTTGCTGCTTGGTTCCTTCACAGGAAGAGCCCTCGCCATATTTAAGTAAACGTAGAGGTTTCCACTACGTACCCGACTCCTTGGCGTCCGAACGGCTTCTTTTCAACCAAGCTCAGCTCTCTGATACGAGGTGGCACTATCGTATGTCGCAAGAGATTGTTCTCAGCTGAAGTGAAGGCTCGCTCATCCGTTTTGGCGATGACCACAACCGTCAGTAATCGACCTTCCTCTAGCACGGCTTCCAGCTTGTAAAGGTAGCTCTCTGTTTCCTCTGCCATGACATGTCACCCCTTAACCTGGCTATACCCGCACAAGCATTACGCTGGTTGCAGAATGGAGTCAACCTGTGCTTGGATATGGGAAAGTCCTACCCGCTCCACATAGCGCCAGTATGGTTCGCCTTCCTGACGATCCGCCTTGTACAGCGTGATCAATTGGGCAAGGAACGGACCGAGTTTGTCCACAGTAATCCGCGCGTTGAGCTTGCGGTTGAATTGCGGTTCCTCCAGTGTCCCACCTACGTAGATGTCAAACGCCTCTACCATTCCGTTCGATGTCTTGACCAGTGCGCCTTGCAGGCCGATATCCGCAATTTGGCGCTGACCGCAAGAATTCGGACAACCGATCATATGAATGCGCAGCGGCGTTTCGAGAACGACCGTATCATCCAAATATTGAGCCAGCGAACGCATCCGCTCCTTGGTCTCCACGATAGCCAGATTGCAATATTCCGTACCTGTGCACGATACGGCATACCCGACAAACGTATTGGGCTGCAATTTGAAACGGTTCACAATTATCGGCTCATTGCGGAAAGCTGCGACCTTCGCTTCGGGAATGTTGCGTATCAGGACATTTTGGGTGTTACAGGTGCCAATCGTTCCATCGCCATATTCGTCTGCCAGACGGGCAACTTCATTTAGCTCCCCTGCATTCATTCGTCCAACGGGAACAGACAAGCCTGCGTAATATAGTCCTGCTTGGCGCTGCTCGTGAATGCCGTAAAAGTATCCACCATTCCAGCCCGAGGTTAAATCGATACCACCCGGCTCAAGCTCTCCAACCAGCTCTATTAATTGCTCCTTGAACTTTTCCGGTCCCCAGTCAGCGACCAAGAACTTAAGACGTGCATGGGTACGTTTTTGACGGTAGCCGAAATCGCGGAACAGAGTCGTAACTCCTGCCGCCACTTTGACGACCTCCTCTGGTCGAACGAACACATCCAGTTGCTTCGCCAAGTATGGCTTCGCTGACAAGCCGCCACCTACCCATACATGAAAGCCGATTACTTCCTCGCCAGCCATGACTTTTTTAGCCGGAGTGAAAGCCAGATCGTTGATTTGCGCATGCGCGGCGTTATGAATATTGGCAGAAAGCGATATTTTGTACTTGCGTGGCAGATTGGAGAAGTCACGATTGAGCAAGAAGAATTTTTCCAACTCCGCTACGATGGGACGCGTATCCAGCACTTCATTGGGATCAATTCCTGCCAGTGGGTTCCCCATGATTTGCCGCGGGCAGTCTCCACATGCTTCAAAAGAGGATAGTCCCACAAAGGCGAGCTGATCAAAAATGTCAGCGAGCGATTCTACCGTGAGCCAGTGAAATTGCACGGCCTGACGTGTGGTCACATCCACCAGATCACGTCCATAATCTTCCGCGATGTTGGCGAGCACCCGAGCTTGTTCGCTGCTCAAAATGCCTCCAGGTATGCGCACGCGCATCATGAAGTGGCCGTTCTTTGGTCGCTGCTGATAGATGCCTGCCCATTTAAATCGATCCATGTCAGAAGATTCAATCGATGCGAAACCTTCTTTGGAATAGGTGTTTACGATCGTTTCGATGACATCCAGACCGTCTTTTTCCAGCTTCGTAAACTCCATTTTGTTGAGGGATGGATCAGCAGCCCACTTCCACTGCTTTCTCTCTGCCATGCTCGTACATGCTCCTTTGTGAGAAGATGTCAGTTACCAATGCCATTCGAATCGATTGGCTCATCCAGTCCGCAATCAGGGGGTGGGGCAAGTACGCACTGCCCTCATAGCGATAAGCCAAGCCCGCAAGTCGTTTCGGGATTACTTGTCGCGTGAAATAGCCCTGGCTGACGAACAGAGGAAGCACGAGGACATCCCCTTTTTGTGCCAGTGAACAGGCTTGATCGTACAGAGTATCGGGCCTCAGTGTCGCATATCCGGCAGCGGCAAATGCATAGCGGTTTTGCAAGCGGAATGTCAGACGCAAGAGCAGCTTTTCCCACCGCTCATGACATCCAGGCAAGTCACTGCCGTGCCCGACGAGCAACAAAGCCTCCTGACTAGGCATGTGTGATAGACTTGCGATTCGCTCTGCCACGATCTGCTCGACGTTTCCGTGATCCTCCAATGGCGGACACCAGAGAATTCTTGCCTGAACCGGAACGCGAATCAGGTCTGTCTCTCCTGTCGGCCATGGGTCTAATCCAAGCATCGCGCGGATTTCCCCTACGTGATTGCTTCCTGCCGTAGCGAATAGCGGAACGACGACAATCGTTGTAGCTCCTGATGCTTCCAGACGTTTCACTTCCTCGCTGATGCTTCGTCCTTCCACTCCTCCCAAGTAAGCTACCCGAATTGGCAAATCAGTGCGGCACTGCCAAACGGCTGATTCCACCAACGCCAACCAGTCAGGATCGGGTGAACCGTGAGCAATTACCAAAACCACTGTTTTCGCCATCGGATAATCCCCTTATCCAAACTTATTTTGTAATTCATATATGTTTACTCGGAATTATAATTGGGATGGATTGCTCCGTCAATAACAAAATCAATATTCCACTTGAACATAATAAAAAAGCAACCGCTATCTCGTGCGGCTGCTTACAACGTTTGTTATTTTGTTGTAAATACGTCTTTTAAAAACTTCGAAACCTGAGAACGTGCTTGAACCCCTTTATCCATAATCCCAGCCAGCCAAAAGAATCCATGGATCATTCCCTCGTAGCACTTATATTCTACAGGAACTCCAGCTTCCTTCAGACGCTTGGCATATTCCGCACCATCGTCTCTTAAAGGATCGTATTCTGCTGTAATAATAAGAGTCGATGGTAAATTCTCCAAGTCATAGTTCAATAAAGCTGAAGCAAATACATTGTATCTGTGAATTTCGTCACCTAAATAGTTTTGAGCTGCCCAGAAAACTCCCTTAGTCGTAAGCAGATAACCTTCGGCATTGTCACGGTATGATGGTGCCTTGTCGAAAGTCAAAGTAAGATCGAGGTTCGGATAAACTAATACTTGAGCCGCTAATGAGAGATTGTTGTACTTTTGTGCCATGGTGGCAACTCCAGCAGCAAGATTTCCACCCGCGCTGTCCCCACCAATTGCTATTCTTGTTTTATCTGCATTCAGCATGGAACAATTTTCAGCTACCCATTTGGTAGCTTCATAACAATCCTCTAGAGGAATCGGGAATTTATGCGTAAAAGCTTTGCGATACTCTACTGAAACAACGATGCACTCAGCTTCATGTGCTATGTTTCGGCATAGGGTATCCACTTCATGAATGTCTCCTGCCACCCATCCACCACCATGCAAATAAACAAAAACAGGTAATGAATCTCTTTCATTTGGCGTATAAACTCGAACCTTGATATCACCGTTCTTTACAGGAATTTGAAAATCTTCTACTTTCGATACAGCTTTTGGTTCCCCATGCTCTCCACGAAGGGAAGTAACATCATTCACTCGTGCAAGATACGCTTTGGCTTGTGGATCTAAGGCCATAAAATAGTCCTCCTTAAAGTTTTTTATCAAATATTGATCTGGAAATAGCGACGAGCCGCTTCCTCGATCTCGTGTCCTTCCAGTTTTTCTTTTGTTTTCTCTTTGCCGTTGACGATAATCAACGTATTTCCTAACAATGTGATACGTCCATTTTCCGTTACTCTCGAAAGGAAATACATCTTGTTGAACATCGATTCAGGAGAAGTTTCCGTTAAAACACAGATTGGGTGGATGTTCTCTAAATTCCATTGATGGGAAGGTGTCTCAAATCGATATTGATTTTCCCACTCCTCGCCGGTCTTCTTTTGCAAATAGTAAAGCGAATGGGTCTCATCCTTGTATACGCGGTAAACTCCATCACTATCAATAACTTCACCGCCACTCATTGGAACAGGGAGCCGTGGCGAATTACCGCCCATGCCTACATCCACCAAGTATTCCTCGTTATTAAGCGGTACGATGTTGAACAAATGGGCGTTTTCAAGAGCCCAGACTCCATTTCCTACATAGACGGTTCCTGCCATCAGATAAGGCGCAAATCCCAGTTCTTTTAGCAGAAAATAAAATATTCCGTTTAACTCGTAGCACACTCCACCCTTTTTGGCATGGACAATTTTTTGATATAGGTCTTCTTCATGCAAAGACAGAGGTTTTTTTGCAAGAATATCAAGATTCTCAAAATGAACATGGAGGACATGCTGTTTTTGGAGATGGGACAAGTAATCGAGACTCAGCTCACTTCTTCTTTCAGCCTGAATATGTTCTAAATATTTTTGTGTATCCATGATATGATCCACCTCTTTTTATACTTAATCATTTATAATGTTTCTGTTTACGTTTTTATTATAAAGTTGATCATCAATAAATAAAAATATATAATTCATTATCATATTAATAACACTGAATATATCAATATAAGGTGGAAATGTACTATGGAATTACTTCAGCTCAAGTATTTTCAGACAGTCGCCCGTACGGAACATATGACAAAAGCGGCACAGGAACTCCGTATAGCCCAGCCAGCTCTCAGTGTTACCATCGCTCGTTTGGAGGAAGAATTAGGAGTCCCCTTATTTGATCGGATTGGGCGACAAATCCGCCTGAATGTTTTTGGACAAGCTTTTCTCAAGAAGGTGGATATCGCTCTTGGGGCATTAGAAGATGGGAAACGCGAAATTTCAGACCTAGCTGGATTGGAACGTGGAAGTGTTTTGTTAGCTACGACAACCTTGAATCGAGTATCTGAATTACTGGCACCTTTTCTATCCTTATATCCTCACATCAGCTTTCGCATCACCCAAGCAACGACAGAAGAATTGAAGGTTCAACTGCTCGAAAAAGGTGAAATCGACTTTTGCCTCGCTACTTCCTCGATTGATCGGCCGGGAATCTGTAATCTGCCCTTATTGACAGAAGAGATCGTACTGGCAGTGCCAAGTGCTCATCGTCTCGCAGGCCGCCATCGAATCCACCTCAGCGAAGTAGCAAATGATCCGTTCATCAGTCTAAAACCGGGGTATATGTTCCGTGAGATCACCGATGATTTCTGCCGAGAGGCTGGTTTTCTACCCAATATCGTATGTGAAGGGGACGAACCTGCAGCCATCAGCGGCTTGGTACGCACTGGCCTTGGTGTTGCATTTTTACCAATCGCCGCTAAAAAGGAATTGCCACCGCTTACGCTCCTTCATATTGAGGAGCCTGTTTGCCAATGGACTCCTCATTTGGTTTGGCATGAAAAGCACTACTTGTCACTTGCTGCACAGACCTTTCGTGAATTTGTTGTACAGCATTACGCTCAAGAAAAACAGTAATCACAACAAAAAAGCTGTCAGGCCAATACCTGACAGCTCCTCTTATTCCTCACTCTTTTTCCTCGTTCGACGATACAGCAAATCCATACTTTCCTTGAGCGTCTCATATTCGTGCTCGCTCAAGTTTTCGATCTGTTGGATGTTTGCGATCGTCTGCTTTTTGATCTCTTCGGTCAAGCGATCTTTCTCATCCGGGCCTTTGCTTTCATGTGTCTCTGTCCAATGCGTAGCAAAATTCGCCGTCAAAGCTCCTAGCATTCCGATCCCCGTTATCATCAAGATCGTCGCCATGATTCTTCCTCCCGCCGTCACGGGCGAAATATCACCGTAGCCGACTGTCGTGGTTGTCACAATCGACCACCACAACGCATCCGGGAAGCTTTTGATGTTCTCGTTTACACCGTATTCGAGCAAATAAATAGCAGTCGAGCTCCACAGCATGATGATCGTGACGACACCAACTACTTGACGCATCGGGCCTGATCGAATGATTCCCAACAAAAACGGCGAAGCACGCACGATACGCACCAGCCGAAGCACACGCATGATTCTGGCTAAATACAAATAAGAGTCCAATGGAATCATCGCGATCAGGTCGAACCAGTTGGCGAAAACGAATTTTCGTTTGTCTTTCGCCCTCCATAGCCGGACCAAATACTCGACAATCAGCATGATGATCAGCGCATTGTCTACCTTGTCCATCAGTTCATCAGTCAGCAGAGGGTGATTAGAGAAGTCTGCAAACAACAGGATCGCATACGTAATCACTAGCATAATGATAAAAATCTCATACATGACGCGCCAGAACAAAAAGACTCCTCCCCGTGCTCATAAGTGCCTGCTCAAAATATGATCTGTTCCGCATCGAAAAAGAGGCGAGAACCTGAAGCGGGAGGAGCCAAATGTAGAGAACCTACACGAGCACCAGACTTCGAAGGTGAACGCCTCTTTCCATGCTTAGTAGCTGATCAGCGCAGCCATCAACAAGCCCGCTGCAATGCTCAATCGCGAAGCGAAAATACCGACGGCTACGTTCCCGTTCGGAATTTCAGACACGACTTTAAATGGTGTGACCCATTCGAACAAATAAAAAACGATGACTTGAAATACCATTCCTACAATACCCCAGATGACTAAATCCCACAAGTTAACGGAGTGGTATACAGCCGAAGCGAGGACGATTGCCAAACCGATGATTTTCCCTCCCAAATCGTGCGAGGCTGCTTTTGCCGCTGCCATTTTCTTCGGATCGTCAGTCTGTGCCCCCTGCTTGATCAGATCAAATTCTTTGTAAGGAGTCGTGATTGTAAACACAAAAATTCCCACAGCCAATATCGGAATGGTTACTGCCAAATACGCCAAAAAATTCAATACGTAATCCAATTGTCCCAACATATAAATTGTCCTCTCCTTTCGCTACTTGTCTATGCCCACCGGCAAATAATAGGATAGGTTGTTTGTAATCGGTCCTCCGACACGGGCTACAATTGCCGATGCCTCTGTGCCGATCCAAAAGGCCCCCCAGAGTAGCCGCCCAGCATAAGCTCCCTTCATCGTCTGAACCGTTATCCGTGGAAGCTCCACACGTTTCTGATAAATCATCGGTTGCTCCCAGTAAAACTCTTCCTGATCCTTCTCTTGCAGCGTACCATCTGATGCAAACAGCATGACACCGCCACCTTCCCGCCCAAAAATCGGCTTCGTGACATAGTCCTCCCTGCCTGCAAACCGATTTTCAAAATAAGTCGGCAGCATATAAGCTTCGATGATCGCGTGCTCCTCTTCGGTAAAAAATTCATTCGCCTCATGCAAGTTCCAGATGAGTGCCTGCAAAGCCTTCGTCTGAATGAGAAACGCAGAAGGAGGATTCATAATGGCGAGTTTTTTGCGGGCAATCAACGAAAGCACATGCTCACCAGTCGGGTAGCCATCTTCATCCTGTTCTACCGCCAGCTTTTCCAAAGCATGCAGACGGTACAGCACATCGACTGGCAGTAGCTCCTCATTCTCCTTTACATAGAGACGATCTTGCCAAACACGCAAATGCTCCAAAGCGGCAAACCGAGCAGACAGACCCGATTGGTTCAATAAGTACAATGTCGTTCCCTTGTCTTCCTCATGCCAGTCGAGCGAGCTAAACCAGACAGAATCCGTATCATAGCCCTGTGCCCGATACGCGTCGACCACCTTGCTGAATGCCGAACGCAACTGCCGCTCCATCCCTTCATTCGGGTCCTCGCGCTGGAAATGGCGACAAGCACGACCGTTCACATAAAAAGCCTCGACGATTCCTGTAGGGGTATCGCTGTTGCACTCAAGCATCTTCAATCCTTCTGTTGTCTGGGCAAAATCAAAGCGTCCAATCACAGTCGGCACTGTTTGGGAAACGACAATCCTGACTGCCTGCAAAGCCTGCTTTGGCACTCCTAGTTCCAACAACAGGGAGTCCTCTGCACGCTGCAATACCGGAACGACCTTGGTAAAAATTTGCCCAAGCCGCTCGGTTGCCATCGCGATTTCCTCTCGAAAGGAGGGCGGGATCAGGTGGATATCATAAAGCGCATACTCCTCGCCATACATCCAATCCCAGGTAAATACGCCCTCTTCCCGCATCGGGCCATACAGCGCCTCTCGTTCTCGTCGGTTAAGGTCTTCCACTTCCATCACCTCACCCGGAGCTGGAATAGCCCGAGCTGCCGATACCGCCTTTGGAGCTGCTCGTGCTTATGCCACTCGATACTCCGGATTTGCTCTTGTAAGACCTGTAAGTAGAGCTCGAACCCCCACTGCTGCTGCTATCGTCACAATAGCCGTCATTGTCGTTATCGTAGCAATCATCATCATAGTCATCCCCGGAAGAACAACCGCTGATCGCAAGTGCTGCAGCGACGAACATTCCGACTACTTTCTTCGATTTCGTTTGTGCCATCTTTCTTCCTCCTACACTGGCTTCGCGTAGTAAATATAAACCTGCCGATCTTCATCCACCTCGGCTGATGTCTTCTCCCATTCGCGTCCATTCACGTACAAATAGTCGCTTTGCAAATGCAAGAGAGCATCGTCATCGTCCTTGAAATAAAACGTGTGTACGAGCGGATAAACGCGTGCATTTTCTTGATATTCACGCATTTCGATCTGGATGCTGCCCCAGCGTGCAGTCACAGCCTCCGCGTAATCGACAGCTTGCTCTTCTGTTGAGCGCTTGACGTAAATGACATACGTGCCGTTTTGGATTGCACAGGAAGTCTTTTCATAAACGACATGCCCCTTCACCAAATAATCGCAAGCAAAACGCAAGGAGACCTCGTCTTTGTTCACGTTGTCGTAGTAAAACTGAACAGGGTATCCCCTCGCCTCATCCAGCAGCCGATATTCCAGTCGTGCCATTTTTCTCACCTCTTTTACCTATCACAGAATAACAAATCATGCGCAACAATTTTATACGTGCACCGAAACATTTAGTTGCCAATAAATGAAAAGAAATCCAGCTGAGCCATAAACCGCTACATAAGTCCTACTTCTTTTGTTCCCGTTACTGTCGAATCATACCGCGAATCGTTTCATGCAAATGTCCGTTGCTCGCCACTAATGAAGGCGTGTGATCTTGTTGGAATGGCTCATGCTGATACGGTTTTCCAGACCAGTCCGTAATCGTTGCACCCGCCTCCTGGGCGATAACAATTCCGGCGGCCACATCCATAATATTGGAACGTTGCATCACGATATAATCGAGCCATCCGTTTGCCAGCAAGCACCAGTCCAGCGCAGGCGCAATATTTCGCATGAGACGCTTGGTCTGGAATACAAACGGTTCCGTAAAAGCCATCTCTTCTTCCTTCGTTACCGTGTCACGTCCACGGATGTATGTACCGACTGCACGTGTGAGGTCTTGACGGTTATTGACGTTCAATCGTTTTCCGTTCAAATAGGCTCCTTTTCCTTTTTCCGCCCAAAACATTTGACCCGCTACCGGATTGTAGACGACGCCCAGCACCAGCTCGCCCTTGTGCTGCAAGGCAATCGAGATCGAGAAATACGGATAGCCGATAAAATAGTTATTCGTTCCATCTAAAGGATCGATAATCCACAGATACTCTTCCTCGCGGGAAACCAATCCGACCTCTTCAGAAAAAATGGTATGTGTCGGGAAGTGACGATGCAGGACCTCAATGATGCGCTTTTCACTGCCTTTATCCTCTGGCAGCTTCACGTCGTTATGCAATTCCTCATCGGGCACGAGCTGTTCGAGAAAACGTTCCTTCAAAAACGCACCCGCGACACTTGCTGCTTCTTTTGCTATTTCAATCATGACATTTCGCTCCTTTTTCTCTTTGGAACACAATAAGTCGGTTTTTCAGCACCGAGAAGATGGCGAGAACCGAAAGAAAGGAGCGGAGTGTAGGCAATCTACATAAGCACCGGACTTCGGAGGTGAACGCCATATTCGATGTCGAATTCGCTTTCTGGACTACTTCGTGATCAAAAGACGACTTTTTGAACAACCTTCCACTTGCACTTGTGCAGGAAAGATTACTATCATAGAAAGACACCCGAAGGAGGGGGATAAACATGAACACCGACTTCATTCGGCTGAAAAATATGGAAGGTGAACTCAAATTCACCCAAATGAATAATAGCTACGGCTTCTCTGTCACCACAAAGGAGCTCGTTTTTTTCAAGCCACATATGACCTACCATTTGTTTTTGCAGGATATCATTAGCATGGTCCCGATGAAGCTGGACGTTAGCCCTGTCACGTTTCGGCATCAGAGTGAGGCGGTTCATGCCTCATTTGGTTCCGATTACTACAAGCTGACAGCCAAATGGGCGCGGATTGTTTCCCGATCCGGTATCGTCGAAAAAGAAAACATGGAGTTTATCGTGCCGCTTTCCACCAAAATGCTCGCTTATGTTTCGGAATACAGCGGTCTCGTTGTCATCAAATAACACCGTCAACCCTCTCTCTCGCCTTTTTGGTGTGGAGCGAGGGCTTTTTATTTCCGATCATTTCTGGATAGCACGATGAACGTTCCTGTACCATGGGCGATCCGCCTATCCCGATCATCGTAGACACTGCCCTCCATGACGACCAACGTGTGTCCGCGATGCAAAAAGCTCGCTTCTGCGCGCAGCCGCTCTCCTATTCCCGGAAGCAAATAATTGACCTTCAGCTCTGTGGTCACTGCATACTGATTAGATGGCAAGGACCGATTGATCAAGGAGCCCATCGCTGAATCGATCAAAGTCGCGAGAATCCCTCCATGAACAACTCGACCTGAATTGTGCATAAAAGGGGTCAGAGGCAATTCGAAGCGATACGACTGTCTTTCTTCGTCGATGAACTCTCCCTTTAATCCAAGAAATCCAGAGATAAACGCGCTATTCCTTTCCCGCTTCTGCTGAATGGCAGCAACAGCCAGCTCGAGAATGCGGCGCTCTTCTTCATTCCCGTCAGACCAGATGTTTTTTAGCTCATCTAACATTTTGTTCACTCCAACCGAAATGGAATCGATTCTTCTATTTTATCCCAAACAAGTTGATTTCGCTATGATTCCTAAACTTATGCCAATCGAGAGCAGCTGTCCGAACCACTCGAGACTGAGCAAATGTTCAGACTTTTACGGTTGTTTCTGTTATTAAAAATTGATAAGATAGTTCAAAACATAAGACAGGCATTATCCGTATAGGAAGGGAGTTTTTCAAATTGGCCAGACAACGCAGTGACATGATCAAAAAAGGATTCGACCGCGCACCGCACCGTAGCTTGCTTCGTGCAGCAGGTGTAAAGGATGAGGATTTCGATAAACCGTTTATCGCCATTTGCAACTCGTACATCGACATTATTCCAGGTCACGTGCACTTGCAGGAGTTTGGAAAACTGGTCAAAGAAGCCGTTCGTGCTGCTGGCATGGTTCCTTTCGAATTCAATACGATTGGTGTTGACGACGGAATTGCTATGGGACATATCGGGATGCGCTACTCCCTCCCGAGCCGCGAGATCATCGCAGACAGTTTGGAAACCGTAGTCGCTGCTCACTGGTTTGATGGCATGATCTGTATACCGAACTGTGACAAGATCACACCTGGGATGATCATGGGCGCGCTTCGTGTCAACATTCCAACCGTATTTGTAACCGGTGGTCCTATGAAAGCCGGAAAAACGAGTGATGGTCGCTCCATCTCACTTTCCTCCGTATTCGAGGGTGTCGGAGCTCACCAAGCAGGCTTGATCAACGATCAGCAACTCGAAGAGCTGGAGCAATATGGATGCCCGACTTGCGGTTCCTGTTCTGGTATGTTTACAGCGAACTCGATGAACTGTCTGCTCGAAGCCATCGGTTTGGCTCTGCCTGGCAATGGTACCGTACTCGCTGTCTCTCCTGAACGTCGCGAGCTGGTACAAGCATCTGCTGAAAAACTGAAAAATCTGATTGAACGCGACATTAAGCCACGCGACATCGTAACACTCGAAGCAATCGACGATGCATTCGCACTCGACATGGCGATGGGTGGGTCAACCAATACCGTTCTCCATACACTGGCGATCGCACAAGAAGCAGGCATCGAATACCCGATCGAGCGCATCAACGAAGTAGCGAAGCGCATTCCGCATATTTGCAAGCTGGCGCCTTCCTCCGACTATCATATCGAGGATTGCCACGAGGCAGGCGGCGTATCAGCCGTTCTGAATGAAATCGCGAAAAAAGCAGGCGCGATCCATCCAGACCGTATCACTGTCACAGGCAAAACCCTTGGCGAAAACATCGCTGACGCCGAAATCAAAAACGATCAAGTCATTCGTCGCCTGGACAACCCGTACAGCGCTTCCGGCGGTCTCGCTGTTCTGTTCGGCAACCTGGCGGAGCAAGGCTCGATCATCAAAACAGGCGGTGTCGATCCTTCTATTAAAAAGCACGAAGGTCCAGCGATCTGCTTCGACTCCCAAGAGGACGCTCTGGCAGGAATCGCTGCTGGCAAAATTAAATCCGGTCACGTTGTCGTCATCCGCTACGAGGGACCTAAAGGCGGCCCAGGCATGCCAGAAATGCTGGCTCCTACCTCACAAATCGTGGGTATGGGCCTCGGTAAAGAAGTCGCTCTCGTCACAGATGGACGTTTCTCCGGTGCTTCTCGCGGGATCAGTATTGGTCACGTGTCTCCAGAAGCCGCAGAAGGCGGTCCAATTGCCTTCGTACAGGACGGAGATATCATCTCCATTGACCTCGAGGAGCGCACGATGCAACTGCTCGTGGATGAAGCCGAGCTGGCTCGCCGCAAAGAAGACTGGAAAGAATTCGAGCCAAAAGTAAAAACAGGCTATCTGGCTCGTTACTCCAAGCTGGTAACGAATGCGAGCATGGGTGGTATTTTGAAAATCTAGTGTTGCAAGTAAAAGCAAAACCCTTCCTTTGTGAATCACTGTCACTTAGGAAGGGTTTTTGTATTGACTTTTCCAGCTATTCCCTTCTACAATCAAGTTAATAAAATTTAACTGGTTAAAAGGATTGTGATGCATATTGGAGCAAAAGTCGATTTTTATCATCGAAAACTACGATCAGCTAAAAGTGATCAGTGACCCGTTACGCACGAAAATGCTGATGCGTCTGGTGGAAAAGCCGCACACAGGGCAACAGCTCTCCCAACTTTTTGGACTGTCACGCGCGAAGATTCTCTACCACCTGCGTGAGCTGGAGAAGCACGGCATCATCCAGTTGGTTAAAAAAGAAGAAAAGGGCGGCAACATTCTCAAATACTATCAGGCGGTGGCAAGAGGCTTCATACCCGCTGATCATCTACTCACGTATACGGAGTCGAAAGAGGCTACCAGACAATCTTACGTCGAAGTCTTGCAACGTGCGAAAACAAGAGCGCTCAGTGCTCCTGAAGAAGCCTTTGCCCTGACGTCAACGGAAGTCGAGAAATGGCCGCGCATCTCCCTGCAGTCTGAAGTCAGAGTCAGCGAGCAGGCGTTTGTGTCCTTTTTGCAAAAATACCGGAACCTGCTCCACGAATTGCAGCAAAGCTCCCTGGATGACCCATCTTCCATGCAGGATTACTACCTGATGATTACGGGATTTCAAATTGATGAACCGTTATTCAAAAAGGATGGACAGCAGTAACAAAGGAAACTGTCATACGAAAATTCCACCTGTGTATGAAAAACCTATTCGAGTAGGTTTTTCTTTCGGACATTCGGTTAATATTTTTTAACCGGTTAATAATAAGGAGAGTGAATTTCCATGGAAGCTGTCCCCAAGCAATCTAGCCTTCCCTCGGCGGATACATCCCGCTTGTTTACGAAACCCTTTACCCTTCTTTGGTTGTCCGCCCTTTGTTCCGGACTCAGTATCTCACTCTTTCTTTTCTCGCAAACCTGGTATATCATCCAGGTTTTAGCTCAGGAGGCCTCATTAGGCATCGTATTTATGGCGGCAACCATTCCCAGGATCGTCTTCATGCTCATAGGCGGAACGCTCGCTGATCGGATGAGCAAAAAGAGAATCCTATCGATCACAAGCATGTTGAAAGCATGTTTGATGCTGTTGCTTGGAGGAATCATTTGGTGGGGGTATTCCTCGCTTGCGCTATTTGTTTGGTTCGCTTTCTTCTTCGGTACCATTGATGCCTTTTATTGGCCAGCTCAAAATTCGCTTATGCCGTCAATCGTACCCTCTACTTCCCTTTTGCGTGCGAATTCGGTGCTGCAAACGACAAACCAAACCTCACAGCTGCTCGGTCCTGTTCTTGCCGGTTTTGTGATTGAGTGGGGAAGTTACCCCCTTTTATATGGCTTTGTTGGGCTGCTTCTTCTGGTTGCAAGTGTATCCGCATGGTGCATGCCGAAACAGGAACCAGCCATTCTTTCAAAACCACAGCAAAGGCTCAAGGAATCGATAAAGGAAAGCTTCTATTATGTCAGACAATCGGATTTCCTTCCCTTGCTATTAACCTCTATCATCTGCCTGAACGTATTTTTGATGGGCCCCTTATACATCGGCTTGCCAATTTTTGTAGATCAGGTGTTGTCTGGTTCTACCCTGCAGTACAGCTTTTTGGAAGGGGCACTCGCTTTTGGCATGCTTGCCGGTGCAATCGTGCTCGCACTCACGACACTGGGTCAAAACAGGTTGCAGATCGCCTTTCTTTTCATGATGATGCAAGCGCTTGTCTTCTTTGCTTTTAGTCTCACTCAACAGTTCTGGCTCAGCTTGCTTATTCTTTTTACGCTTGGCGTCACGTTTTCTCTCATTAATATTCCGATCCTCTCTTTTGTTCAGGAAAAGGTACCACAAGCCTCGTTGGGGAAAGTCATGAGTTTGGTCTCGCTCTCCTCTTTAGGTTTGCAGCCGATTTCACAGGCGATAACGAGTCTTTTGATCGCATGCGGACTAACGGCCAAGGAAGTGATGCTGCTTGCCTCCATCCCTCTCTTCATTGCTTCCTGTTTCTTTTATTGGCGGCAAAAGTACGCACGGCCTACAAAGAGATCCGATTGAATTATTCGCGAAAGCAAAAAGGGATGATCTGCAATGGATCATCCCTCTTCCGTATCGTATTTACAAAACTTGCATATTCACTCTTCGCAACTTTACAGTGTGCGAGACGTATTAGTAAGTAGAGAGCCAAACAAGTAGATTACAAGACTCGCCGTGCCGAAACGAAGCGCTTCTCCCAGGACGTGCCTTTAAAGGTCGAATACGTCACTCCTGGTTTTCCATATGTATGTAAGAGTTTATTGTTGCCTGCATAAATCGCCACGTGTGTAATCCGTTTGGACGTCGTCGTTGTACTCGCCTTGAAGAACACCAGGTCTCCTTTTTTCAGGTTCGACTTGGACACACTCGTTCCTACCTTGGCTTGATCGCGAGAAGTGCGTGGTATGCTCTTGCCAACTGCGACTTTCAATACGCGCTGTGTAAAGGAAGAGCAATCAAATACGGCTGTGGTATTACTGCTCGCACCGAATTTATAAGGCGTACCCATATACTTTCTTCCCGTGGCAATGACCTTGTCCGCCTTGGATTGCGTCCACGCAGCCTCGGCTACATTTTGCTCCCCTGGCATTGGAGCGACAATCGCTGTGACTCCCAATGCTACTCCCATTACGATTCCTATGAGGGCTTTATGTAATTTCATGCTGTTCATCCTCCCTTTTCTTGTGAAAAAGATCCCTGCTCAACAAGGGACCATTTTATGCAAAGTTTGGCTGACTTCTCACTTGTTCTCTACTTTACCAAAGCCCACCCTCTATGAAATTACCAAAAACTTACCAAAAACTATTTTTCCAACTGGATACGATTACCGCTTGACGCCTTCGCGCTTGATTTAACAGGCATTCCTCAAATTTTCAGTCTATTTCCTTACCATAATGTCCCTCTCAAATTGGCAAAATTTATCCAGCCCCCATTTGTTAAAATCCGCGTCCCATGTGACTTTCGTCCTAGTTCCATTTACAAAAAACCCCTTTTCCCTCCTTTTTCACGTAATCTGCATTTGGAATCTCTCTTTCCTTTCTTCTCTCTCTACTTGCAACTAGCAGGGAGTCATCGTAAAGTAGATAGGAGTTCGTTTTGAAGGAGGCACATATGCGACTGCGTAACATTCCAGGTGCCGAAGCGGCCCTGAGAGAATATCCGACGTTCGTAGACAATCCCCTTTCCTATAAAGGAAATTGGAAGGAACGCTTCGGGAATAACAATCCGATTCATGTGGAGATCGGCTGTGGAAAAGGACGCTTCATTAATACACTGGCCGAGCGTCACCCTGACATCAATTTCATTGCGGTTGAACTGAAGGCGGAGGTCGTTCTGCGCGCTGTCCAGCGTACGGAGTACAAAGCGGTTCCGAATCTGGCCTTTGTCCAGTACGACGCTTCCAAGTTGACCGAGTTGTTTGCCGATCATGAAATTTCTCGCATCTATCTGAACTTTAGTGATCCGTGGCCAAAAACCCGTCATGCGAAACGCCGCCTTACTTACAAAAACTTCTTGAACACCTATCGTCAGGTACTTGTAGCAGACGGCGAGATTCATATGAAGACAGACAACGAGAACCTTTTTGAGTTTTCACTCAACCAATTCGCTGCGGAACGCTTCCAGATGCGCAATATCACCTTTGACCTGCACCAGTCCAAGTTGGCGGCAGATAATGTAATGACGGAGTACGAGGAGCGCTTTTCTTCTCGTGGGCAGCGCATTTATCGGGTGGAAGCGAGCTGTGTGATTAAGTAGACCCTGGTTTGAGTCAACATAGGGGAGGAGAAGAAAAAGCACAGTTCTCTTCGACTCTGACACGCCAGCATGGGGGATTGACTGGCCGTCTCCATTTCAAAAAGGGGACCGTCGAGCCAAAGCCACCCTACGGGCGGAAGTTTCAAGTGTTCGACAAGCGTGGTCCCCTTTTTGAAGTTCCGACTGGGTAGGCGTTGTCAAGGTCTGCGAGATCTGTGCTTTTTCTGCTCGCCAGCTTTGTTGGTTCGTCGGAACCTTTTAAATGCTTAACAGAAATCATTATTATGCATAAAAAAACCCTCCGAACTCTCAAGTAGGCTTTGAACCTTACTTGTGAGAACGGAGGGTTTTTATTATTCTTTTTGCCGCCCGACGCTCTTGTATACGCGCTCTGGTCGTCCGACGACACCGTACGAAAGGTCTGCGATAGCGTCTCCTTTAGCTACTAAATATTCTAGGTATCGCCTTGCTGTTGAACGGCTAATGCCTGTTTCTTTGCTGACCAAATCCGTCGTAGCCTCCTGTATCTGCATGAGAAAGCCTGAAATCTTGTCCAACGTAATTTGATCAATTCCTTTGACTGCCCTTGTCTCGGTTGCCTTCTTTTGTCCCGTCCGGGTAATGAGCTCATCGATTTGGGCTTGACTGATCTGATCGGTGTCTTTTTTCCAATCACTCACCTTTTGCCTGAACTCCTGATAATTCCGTAACGTTTGTTGCAGGCGTGCAAAGATAAGTGGCTTGGTAATAAAATCGAATACGCCATAGCGGATCGCCTCTACGACCGCATCCACTTCTTTGGCTGCTGTCAGCATGATGACATCCGTTGTAGGGAACTGCTCCTTTATGATCGACAAAAAATCAAGGCCGTCCATATCCGGAAAATAAATGTCGAGCAACACGAGATCAGGCTGCAAAATTTCCATTTGGTCCTTGGCCTCTTGCCCATTCGTGGCAATGCCAATCACCTCGTATCCCTCCACTTTTTCCACGAAGCGTCGGTTTACCTCTGCGATTCTCAGGTCGTCTTCAATAATGAGTACCCGAATCATCAATAACGGCCTCCTTCCGTTCTGCCGTGCGTGCGTCCTTTGGTATCGTCACAGTAAAAATCGTTCCGCCTACCGGATTTCCCGTATGTGTAATATTGCCGTGTACATGTAAAACAGCTTGTTTGACTAAGTGCAGTCCGTAGCCATGATTCGGCTGCTGTTTGGTAGAGAAGCCCAGCTCAAAGATTCGTTCAGCATTTTCTTCGGAGATGCCTGGTCCCAGGTCCTCTACCTCTATGAGCAAGACTTCTTCCATATTGAGCAAAAAGATCGTGATTTCTGGTGCAAATGCACCTGGAGCTTTTACAGCGTCCATCGCATTATCTATCAAATTGCCGAGAATGACAATCAGCTGTGAGCGATCAATCGAGGCAGGAATGTCGCGGAAGTTGCTTTCCGGATCTATTTTCAATTCCACTTTGCGCTCGTTGGCTTGATTCAGCTTCCCAAGCAACAAGCCACCTATCAGTGGGTCGGGGACTTCTTGCATAATAAACGTCGTATTGTGGACATGCACATTTAGCTCAGAAGAAATCGTTTCAATGGCTTCCTGATACGATTCAAGCTGGATGAGTCCTGATATGAGATGCAGTTTGTTGGAATACTCGTGCGTCTGGGAACGAAGGACTTCCGCGTACTCCTTTACCCGTGACAGCTCCTGTGTGACCTCGAACAGCTCGGACCGATTGCGAAAGCTCGCTACCGCGCCTATAACATGGCGCTCCTTATCCATAATCGGGACGCGGTTCACGACTAATACGTGCTCGTCCACATTCGTTTCGCGGTCAAATTCGGCTTTCCCAGTCTCAATCACCTCATGAAGGCCCAGCGAACGAACCAGCTCGTCCTGTTTGTCCATGATACTGTCTTTATCCTTCGCTTGCCCCAGCATATGGAGAGCCGTCTGATTCGCGAGCGTGATCGCCCCTTCCTTATTGATCGCCACAATGCCTTCACGAATCGATTCCAACACGGCTTGATTTTCCTGATACAATCGCCCGATTTGTTCAGGCTCCAAACCAAATATCGCTTTCTTTACATTCTGTGAAAGAATGAGCGTAGCCACCACACCCAAGAGCAAGGTGACGATGCCGATGACGAAGATTCGATTGCGATATGATTCAATCGTTTCATTTATATCCTCAAACAAAAAGCCGACAGAAACGACCCCCATCACCTTTCCTTCCTCATCATAGATCGGTGTCTTTCCTCTGAGTCCGGGGCCAAGCGAACCGACTGTCTCAGAGATGATGGATTGCCCCTCAAATACTGCCTCATTGTCGCCTCCCACCATCTTTTTGCCAATCTGCTCTAGATCAGGATGTGAATAGCGGATGCTTTGCAAATTTCCCACTGTGATAAAAGCCGCATTCGTGTCAACGCGTATTTTTTCCACGATTGGATTGATAATCTTGGCAGGATCTTCTGCGTCAAACGCCTGTTTGATCTCGGACATCTGCGCGACGGTCTTGGCGGTATGCAGCGCGCGCGTCCCGATCTCATGCTCTAATACGCCCGCCAGCATCTGTTCAAACATCGTACCGAGTATGACCGTCACACCAAAAAGGAGCGAGCAAATAATCAACATTAGCTTGCTGTGAAAACGCACATCGTTCCCTCCTCTTCTTCTCATTGTATCTCATTTCGCTCGATGACGAAAAAAGAGGCCATGAACAGGCCTCTTTTCTTATTTCTTCCTTCTTATAGTTGACTAGAATGAGATGACTCCGGTAAGAAGAGCAAGCGCAATCATCACGATCGATGTTCCAAACGCCCATTTCAGGATGAACTTTTGGGTTTCCGCATAATCGACCCCAACCATTCCGATCAACAGGTACTGTGCTGCAAACAACGGGCTGAGTACATGCAGCGGTTGACCCAGGATGGAAGCGCGACCAATTTCCGCTGGATCGATTCCGTAAGCTGCTGCTGCATTTGCTAGGATGGGAACGATCCCGAAGTAATACGCATCGTTAGACATGAAATACGTGAATGGCATGCTTGTCAGCGCCACGAGTAGAGGCATATGAGAACCAAGTGAATCTGGAATCCAGGAAACGAGTGTGCTCGCCATCGCATCGATCATTTTCGTTTCAGTCAAGATGCCTGTAAAGATTCCCGCAGCGAAAACCATGGATACCGTAGCCAGTGCGTTAGCTGCGTGGGATGCAATCCGCTCTTTCTGATCTTGCATTTTCGGGTAGTTAATAAACAGGGCTATGGCAAAAGCGAGCATGAACATCGTCGGCAGTGGCAAGAAGCTCGTAATCAGACCGACCATCAGGGCTGCTGTCAACAACAGATTGAACCAGATCAGGCGCGGACGTTTCAGTGCAGCAGTCTCATCCGTAGCCGCTACTTCTTGTCCTGCAAGCGATTGCAAATCTTCATCTGGTATCTCAATAATCCCCAGACGCTTGCGCTCTTGTTTGCCCAAAATACAGGCTACGATCATAACCCACGCAATTCCGCCAATCATCACAGGAATAACAGGAACGAAAATCTCAGAAACATCCATATGGAGTACACTCATGACACGTGCTGTCGGTCCACCCCAAGGCGTCATGTTCATGACACCGAGTGCGAGCATCGGCATGACTGCCAAAATCATCGGTCTAATTCCCAGCTTGCGATACAAAGGCAGCATCGCGGTAACTGTAATCATATACGTCGTGGTTCCATCTCCATCCAATGCGACCAAGGTAGCGAGAATCGCTGTACCTACAATCACCTTCAGTGGGTCACCCTTCACCATTTTCACGATTTTCTTAATTAATGGATCAAACAGACCCGCATCCATCATGACTCCAAAGTATAGAATGGCGAACAACAGCATAATTCCCGTAGGCGCAATTTTCTTGATACCTGCAAGCATCATGTCGCCAATTTCTGTCGTACCAAATCCGCTAATTAACGCAAAAATAACAGGAACAACAATCAAAGCAACCAATGCCGAAAGCCGTCTCGACATAATCAAGTACATGAAAACGGCTACCATGAGAAATCCAAGTAATGCCAGCATACGCTAGTTCCCCCTTGCAAGAATGCGCTTACAATGATGTTGTAGCAACCATTACGAATGCGCTTTCATATTGTGCTGTCATTATAACAATGTTCGTAAAAATCCGAATAGAATATGCGCATAAACTGTTTTAACCGCATTTCCTCTATTAACATCATAAAAATTACGACATGCGCATATGGTGATCGGCCATGCAAGTACATAAAAAAGAGGCCATTGTTCACTGAAAATCATGTGTTAGACTGTGAAAATATAGTTGTAGACTGATAAAAAAAGGCCCCGCCTAAGAGAGAAGAGCTCCCAGGCAAGGCCTTTTCGTCCGTCAAATTAAACGAGCTTGGCGCGATAGTCATCTATGATTCGATGCTCCATTTTTTCCTGTAGGTGGTCGGTCATGTCCTGGCATATCCGGTTGTATTCCCAATCGGATATCTTATAAGCAGGAGGAGCATCTTGATGCAGCAGCATGGCGATCCGCATATGAGTCGCAGGGTGTGTCGTGTCCATGCTTTGTTGACTTCTTTCCAGGATGCGCACTATGCGCATTTTTTCCTTTCCAGGCAGCTTAGAAAAAGTCTCATGCAAGTGCTGACCCAGTGTCATACTTTGCTTTTGCAAAGAATGTCTTGCGATCAGTGGCTCCACCACGTCGTTCATGTGGATGATCTGCAACAGGGAAATGAGATGCTGGCTGCCTGCAAGCTGAGCCGCCATACGATCCGCCTCATATTCAGCACGTTGACTCTGATTCCAATAAAGATGAATGAGAACAGCCAGCAAACGATAGGGAATCCAAAGTAGAAGCCGCATGATGCCTCTGCTGAACGTGGCGATGAATGAAAAATGGTATTCATCATCCTCGTCTTGGATTGGGTCAAGCAAATCGCACCAATTCAGGAGAATACGCTGTGCATGCGATACCAGAGCGCTCCGCCTAATGTCATTGTTACGGCAATGAGCCAGCTCATGGGCAAGCAATGCGGTCAACTCTCCCGGTGTGCACGCAAACAATAGTGGATAACCGATGACAACCACCCGCCTTCTGCGCCATCCATATTCACTGGTATACGCCTCAAAGTAAGGAGAGAGCGCGAACTGTATTCTTTTTTCGACCCCCATCTTTTGCGCCACGGTTTCAAATATCTTCATGGTGGTTGGGTGTTCATCAGCATTCAAAAGAATGGTCATTTTCGGAAACGGATGGGGTCGAGGCCGCGACAACCATGCGAACAGGAGGACTAGCAGACAGCTTATGAGGATAAAGGGGCTGCTATACCAGGCGACAAGTCCGTACAAAGAAAAGAGAAAGCCTGCAACGGAACATCCGATTACGACGAGTGAGTACGCGGATGCCACTCTCTCGCTCACCCCCTGTTTGGTTACGAGCTCGGTGCGGCCCTTTAGCTCTTTGAACAAGGCTTGACCGTATGTATCACGCATTTTCCTCTCAAGGCGCTGTCTGACAGCATTCTACCACGAGTAACTGTTCCTGATAAGATAGTTTGGAAATATAATCCACCCGGCAATTGGGATAAGGTATGTAGTGTTGAATGAAATGTAGTGACAGAAATTTCGGTATAATATAATTGCTTGGTTTTGTGGAGGGCATTAGATCTTTATGACATGAAGAGGAGGATATCTCAATGAAATTAACTGTGCTGGTTGATAATAACACTTACATCGACCGCTACTTTGTTGGTGAGCCAGCTGTTTCTTATTTAATCGAAGATGAAGATATGAGGATACTGTTCGACGTAGGATACTCAGATGCGTTCATTCGCAATTCAGAAAAGATGAGAATTGATTTGAGAAAACTTGATTACGTTGCGCTGTCACATGGACATAGCGATCATACCTGGGGATTAGATCCGCTCATTCGAATGTTTTCTGAAGCGAAACTTGAACAATTAGAATTCAGACTCCCAACCATTATTGCTCATCCCGATGTATTCTACAGCAAACTCTTGAATGGTGAAGAAATAGGGAGTTTGCTATCTGCTGAGAAAATCAGTAGGCATTTTAAATTGGAATACACCAAAAAGCCGTTGTGGCTGACGGAGAAGTTGGTCTTCTTAGGTGAAATTGAAAGGACTATGCCTTTTGAAGCGGATAACGCTATTGGACATATTGCAAGAGATGGCGAAATCTCAGAGGACTACCTGCTGGATGATTCTGCACTGGTTTATAAAGCTGAAAACGGACTTGTCATAATTGTTGCATGTTCACACTCAGGAATCTGCAATACCATTGAATATGCCAAAAAAGTTTGTGGAGACGATAGAATTCTCGATATAATCGGAGGATTTCATCTGCTAAACCCTGGAGAATATCAGATGAATGAAACCGTGGAATATTTTCAGACTGTCAAACCGAAATATTTACATGCTTGTCATTGTACAGATTTGAAATCGAAAATTGCATTATCAGATGTAGCGAATGTAATGGAGGTTGGAGTGGGTTTAACTCTTGAATTTAGATGAGACTCATTGAGCTAACGGGTTTCGATAGCTTAATAAATAACTAAAACGCGGCTGCCAGTATAGATCGGCAGCCGATCTGCGCTAAAGGGCAGATTAACGCAACATTTCAAGAGCTGTAATCGTAATATTATCTGCTCAAGAAGACGGAAACAAGCAATGGCAGTGAGGGGGAACCCAGCACCGCCATTGCTTTATTTTTGCAAAATGATTTGATCAGGCAAGCTATCCGTCAAGTGCGCAAACTTACTTTTGAGACATCCCATTTCACTAAGCAAGATGTTTACCACATGCTTTTCGATATGACGATTTTCCCCCGTTTCGGCAGCTCTTCGCTTTTGCGGTACGCCTGAAGCAGGCCCTGAGCAGTAAAGGGATAGGTCTCATTGATGTGGATACTCAACTTGTTCTTTTGCATATGGCGAACAATAGAATCAAAATCGGCACGGTTGGGTCTTGCATGGAAGAAATGCGCGTCAATGCCCCGGACCTTTGGATATTGATTGATCGCAAATGTCGCCACTGAAATATAGGAGCCGCCATCCTTGATGACCGAGTAGTTTTTCTCTCCCCGATCTCCTGGTAGCCCGGTACCGATTGTGGATGGGTCCATAGCGGAATCAACCACGATATCGATAGGATCGGTTATTTGGGCGGCAAAGTCGACTTTCGTGTAGTCGAACACCTCGTCCGCACCGAGTCCTTTGACGAAATCATGATTATAGTCCCTCGCGGTTGCGATAACATATGCTCCATGTTGCTTGGCCAACTGGACCGCTGCATGTCCCACACCTCCGGCACCAGCATGAACAAGGATACGTTGTCTCGGTTGGAGACGGCCATGCTCAAACAGCGCTTGCCAAGCTGTCAGGGCAACCGCAGGCGCGGCGCCTGCCTCTTCGAAGGAAAGACTCTCTGGGATAACAGCTAGATGATCTTCCTCCACCGCAACGTAGTCCATGTAGGAACCCATCGGAACCAAGCCCATGACACGATCCCCCGACTTGAAATGACGCACTTTTTCGCCAACCTCTTTTACGATGCCGGCTACATCAAAACCAAGAACGATCGGTAGTTGAGCCGGAAATTTATCAGCTATCGGACTCTGAAGAATCGCGCCGCTGCGCATTAGAATATCCGCAGGATTAATGGAAGAGGCGCGCATTTCGACTAGAACTTGTGTATCGGTGAGTGTGGGAACTGGCACTTCCAGTTCCTCTAGTACTTCGGGGATTCCAAAGCTTGTCAAAGCAATAGCTTTCATGATTATACCTCCTCTTAAATTGAACACAAGTTGAATTTTCAACATGTGTTTTATATAGTAAAAACGTATCAGAGCGATAGATGATGTCCAATGGTTAAAACAAGCCCGGTTGTTGATTTTTCAACAGAGGGCTTCAATATGTTCATTTTATATAGGTTAAAGGGGAGAAAGATATGGACAGACGTATTCAAAAATCGAGGCAAGCGATTATGAATGCTTTTATGAGGCTAATGTCAGAAAAGGACTTCGAGAGCATGACGGTCAATCAAATTGCGGAGGAAGCGAATGTCAATCGAGGAACAGTGTATTTGCATTTCGCTGATAAGTACGATCTACTCGATCAATGTATGGAAGATCAAATTAACCAGTTACTGCGGAATTGTATGCCTGAAGAGGGGGTGGTTCATCTCACTTCCAAAACCGCGCTACAGCGCACGTTTGAATATTTGGAGCAGCATGCTTCTTTCTATTCCATAATGCTGAAGAGCAAGGGTAACGCGGTTTTCCGAAGCCAAATGGAGACAATGTTCCGGCAAAGTCTGAGCGAGCATCTGGATTCGATCAATCTCGATCGGAAATTGAACAAGGATATTACGGTGCAATTTTTAATTTCAGCGGGAGTGGGTGTATTGGAATGGTGGATTACCCATTCGATGCCGTATCCGGCATCGGTCATGGTTGAACAATATTGGAATTTGCTGAACCGAATTCAATTGCAAATGTTCGAATAAATAGCGTATTAAAATTAGAAAAATAAATTAATAGACAGTGAAAATAAAGGCTTTAAACTAGCTAACCTCATAATACGAAAGGGCAGTAGTACGAGGGTTCGCCACAGAGAACCTATTTAAAAATACGATCAATTTCGTTGATTTCTTCTTCTGTCAGGTGGACGTCTACTGTTTTTAAATTATCCAGCACTTGCTCTGCTCTTTGTGCCCCGGGAATGACAACATCAATTGAATCATGTGTTAAATACCAAGCAAGGACTATATGAGCAACTTCGGCATTTTTATTATTTGCAATTTTACGGAGCTGCTCTACCTTTTCTAGATTTTTTTTGAATTTATCGCCCTGGAAGTGAGGCATATCTTTGCGTAGATCATTGAATGCCATATCTTTATTGTATTTACCGGCAAGCAAGCCTGATGCTAGTGGAAAGTATGGAATAAACGAGATATTATTCTCTGTCGTATATGGAAAGAATTCTTGTTCCGCTTCACGCTGCAGCAAATTGTAGTTTCCCTGTAATACCTCGACATAACCATCCTTATTTGCTTCTTTCAATTGTTCCAGTGAGAAGTTAGAAACGCCAATTGCTCTAATTTTACCTTCGTCTTTTAGCTGTTTTAAGACTCCAACCGCCTCATCTTTTGGTGTATCCTCATCTGGAGCATGAATATAAAATAAATCTATGTAATCTGTTTGTAGCCTTTTCAAACTATCTTCAACGGCTTGTTTTAAATAAGCAGGCGAATTATCCATGGTAACATCATTGCCGACAAGTGTAAGGCCACCTTTTGTTGCAAGGATATGTTCATGACGCTTTCCTGCTTCTTTTATCACTTCACCTATTAGCTCCTCTGAACGTCCTGTTCCATAAAAAAACGCTGTATCTAAAAAATTCACTCCATGGTTGATCGCAGCCCGCATCAAATCTTTTCCTACTTCTTCATTTAAATTAGGATAAATATTGTGGCCACCTACAGCGCTTGTTCCAAGTCCGATTGGATTGACAATTAAATCTGTTTTACCAATTCGTGTTTGTTTCGTCATTCTCTTCAACTCCCTCTCATTTTTAAGCTTAGCGTACGTTTTCGCGCGAGGTTTTTACCAGTATCTACATCATAATTCATTACGTTACGTAAGTTTCAAGTGCAAAATGATTTTTTGAATATTTGCATAAAAATAGCCCTTTGCCCTGGTGCATGGGAAAATTATGTTGCCTTTAGCAACACTAGTGTCCTTAAATGCCTTCATCGGAAAAATGAATCCAACTATTGATTTTCATGTATTTGCATATGTGGATGTTTCACTAAAAATGCTATTTTAGTATTTTATTGTTACGATCGGGTTCGATAACGAGGACAGGCATGCTGCCGCTCGACCTATGCCGAGGATGAGAATAACCTCTTGTCCGAACAACGGCTCTGCTATAAACGATATATTGCGGCGGTTCGTCGATCCATGGCCGACCCGCGAACTATTCCCTACAGTGAGGAAGGAGTTGCCCCGATGGATTTCGATTTCCCATTGCTGAAGCAAGAAATTAAAACGGCGGCAATGCAGGCCTTTGACGAGATGAATAAGACGTGCCAGGACGATAGGGTAATCGCCTTTGCGTTGTACAGCGACGAAGGCGCCATGACGGTATGTCCTGCTGTCAATACGAAAGCGCATCTTGATGGTATTGTCGAGAGCGATCCGGAACATGCGCTGTATTTCAAATACGAGCCTGCGGAATGGAGGTTCGAAGGTCAAGGGTCTGAGGAGGCCTTCGGTGCGATTTGCGCGAAGTTGCGAAGTTTCATCCTGACTGAGGAGCCCTCGGCAAGGCATGAAAGCGGCCGTTTCGTTGCGTTTCGGGAGGCGTTGTACGAAACGTGTATCGAGGCGCTGGAAGAACTGGTACGCTCGGGCATCTTTTCCGGTGCTGTTGGTCGCGACATCATCGTCTTGTTCGCAGTTTCCGACTATGAGTTCGAGACAGATTCGTATATGCGGATGATTCGAAGGCTGAATGCCGACGACACCATCCGAAAGGAATGCGCGGCTTATGTGAAAGAATGGAGCGATTAGCCCCAAAAGACCTGCCTCCATTGATTTAGTGAAAAGAAAGCAATTCATAAGAAATATCAATTTTCATATTTGCTATGATGGAATGAATGACAACCATTTACAAGCGGAAAGCAGGGTGTACATATGGAGAGTTTAGGATCTAGGAATGTGGATGTCATTACGCTGTTTGTTGAGGATTTTCAAAAGGTGAAGGCGTTCTATCAGGAAGTATTCGGATTTCAAGCCGTATATGAAGACGAGGTCTCGTCGGTGTTTAACTTCGGGAATATGAGCGTGAACCTTTTAGATATTTCCGAGTCACACGAATTGATGAAACCGGGAACAGTCGCAACGCGTGAATCCGGATTCCGTTTCCTACTCACCATCTGGGTCGATGACGTGGATGAGGCCTGTGAAGAATTGAAAAAACGTGGGGTTGCTCTACTGAACGGTCCGATCGACCGGCCGTGGGGAGTGCGAACGGCTTCATTCGTCGATCCGGCAGGACATGCCTGGGAGATCGCGAAACAAATATGTTGTTGAAATTCTCTTCTTTAGCGGATAGCTCGCTGCCTACGAACCATTTATGGTTTTTCATGACTTCTCCGCCCGTTGTCGGCGTGTAGTCCAGCATATAGACAGTGGTTTGCTCGGCTGGATCAATAGACCCAGCTTTTGAAAAGAAAAAGAACGGCACGAATTAGCCGTTCTCTTGTTTTTCTTATACATCTCGCTTTTGAAACACCCGAATGGACAACCCCAGCGCTACGATGCCATAAAAAATGGTGTAGATGAGCATGGCAGTACTCGGAGGAGAAGTCGTACCGAAAATGCCTTGTGAAGCAAAGGACAGCGGATCGTCAGCAGAATCAAATAGCGAAAGCGTGGCTTGCCTAAACAGTGAATCGGCCGGAAAGAGCAGACTGGAAATAATCCCGATGTTGGTAAGTGAGCTATTGCTAAAGACCGCACCGAGCTGCTCGATAAAGCCACCGATGAAGCTGATCCCGTACAGAATGATCAGGATGATGCCCCCCGTTACTGTTGTAGTCATACTGCTCAAGAACATGGCTACACAGACAAGAATGATCGGCATACCTACGAAGAAAGCTGCTGCTTTCAGGATTTGGCTTCCTCCTACCTGAACAGCCAACGCACCACCGCCAACCCATTGGTTGATCGCCAAAAGTCCGAAGAACATCAGGAGCGCGTACAGCCCAAGCATACTTGCCAACCCGAAAAATTTCCCCAGCACATATTTGTAGCGAGGAAGTGCTCGTGCTAGCCACGTATCGATCTGATGGCTTTCGATTTCAGAGGCAATGCTCCCGACACTGCTCAAAATCGCCAAGAGTGCGGTAATGATGGAGCCAAAGTACAAGCCCATCCCTAAGAGCTGCGTGGAAAAGAAGTTTTTTTGCAGCAAAGCATCTGGACTTAAGCCACCGAACGATTCCTTCATTTCCTTGACCGCATAGCCTGTTGCAAGTCCAAACAGCAGCAGGAAGGTCAGCGACATGATCAGCGTAATTGTGAAAATACGCTTGGAGATCATTTCTCTATACGTGATTTTGATGATCGGCCACATGTCGTTCCCCCTCCTTTCTCTGCACCCAGTACAGAAATACGTCTTCTAGTGATTGCTGCTTGCGCACGACTTCATGTACTCCAGCCCCTGAAGCAATCAACTGTTGCAACAGAGTGGGTACGCGATTGTCCTGATCCAGCGTCATTAACCATGTATCACGGTTTTCCTCTTGTCTTACGAGACGACTCTCTGTGACGAAGGAAGGAAGCGCGTTTTGAAAGCCTTCGCTATCCTTGTCCACTGTCAATTCAATTTGTGGTTGGACGGTGCTCAGCTTGCGCCAGTCTCCTTGTACGACCAGCTCACTACGGTGAATGATCCCGACGTAGTTGCACACACTCTCCATTTCACTCAGTAGATGACTGTTGAGAAAAACTGTCTTTCCTTGGTCACGCAGCCGCGCGATCAGCTCACGTACTTCCTTTCGCCCGATTGGGTCCAGTGCGGAGGTCGGCTCATCGAGGAAGATCAGCTCTGGATCGGATAAGAGGGCGCAGGCAATCCCGATACGCTGCTGCATGCCTTTGGAATAGCCCCGGATGCGTTCACGCTCACGTCCAGCCATTCCGACCAGCTCGACGACATTTTTTATCACTGATTTGCTCTCGCGATGTGTTAATCCACACAACTCGGCATGATGCTCCAAGAGCTGCTGGCCCGTCAACCAATCAGGATAGCGGAACAGCTCTGGCAAGTATCCTACCTTTTTTCGCGATTCTACACTGCCAATCAGCTGCCCAAGCATAACCGCTTTGCCATCCGTCGGGTGCAATAACCCGAGCATCGTCCTGACAAAGGTACTTTTACCCGCTCCATTTTGACCGAGGAAACCAAATACGGAGCCACGTGGTACTTGTAGCGTAATATTTTTGCAGCCAGCTTTCCCGTTATATTGTTTGGTCAACTCCCAAGTCTCTATCACATAATCTGACATCGCTTACCTCACTTTCTCCATTGCAAACGGGACAAAGCAGAGCCTTCCTTCTTCAGGAAAACTCTGCCAATGCCCCACTATTTGTTTACTTATTTCAGTTGTTTCGCAAAATCCAACAGCCTATCAGCGTTCTTTTCGCTACCTTCCAGCATGTGAATCTGTCCATCCTGCTGCCACATCAAATGTGTATTGTATTCACCTGTGATCAGCATTCCGTTTTGACCATTCACTTTTACTTCCTTCATCTTGCTCTCGCCGTCTGCCATGTATGGCACAGGGAGGGTATGCTGCCAGTCTTCGATGCTAATCATCTGCTTTTTCACTTGATCCGGTATGAACGGCAGGGCCAAGAGTGTCTCGCGAAGCTGTGCCAGATCAACTCCCTCTGGAGCAGTTAGCTCAGGTGCGTCCACGACAGAGTAGCCATAGCTTTCTTTTCCTGCGGTCATCCAGACGTTCTGCATCTGTGGGATCTTCAAGGAGAATCGTTTGCCACTCAGCTTTTCATCAAAGCGCGCCTCTACCTGCAATTGCCCCAGTAGCTTGTTTGCACGATCGGCATCGATTTCCATGTGCATGGTGTAAGGGGAATTGACGTTTACGCTATCCACCGTGACATCCTGCGGCAGCTGTGGCAGCTTCACGCCTGCCTTTTCAGCGGATTCCTTGTTGTTGTAATAGTAGCTTCTTTGCTCAAGTTTCTCTTGATCATTTTCATCAATCCAGATTTTTCCGATCCCATTCAGTTCCATCTCGCCCACATTGCCGTTTGCGATCCATTGTTCCAGCTCTCGCAAATCCTCTTGCGTCACTTTGACAAACTCTACTTTATCCATGCGGAAAATGGACAGAAAATCGTTCGCTGCTGCTTGTACTTGGGGGAAAGACAGGGACACAGCCAATACTGCTGCTGCCGAAGCGCCTGTCACCCATCTTTTTGTTTGCTTGTTCATCTGATTCCAGCTCCTTCTGATTGTTTCTCGATTGGTTATCATTTGTCGTTCTTGTGCATATGTGTCAGTCGTTTTCTCGATGGATTGCGAAAATCGCTGCCACGCTGCTTCCGTATTGACCTTCACATCGTTTTTCTCGGAAAAAGCATGCTCCATCTTCTCACGCGTCCAGCTATCCAACGCGGACAATTCGTCCAGCTGTGTACGGCAGGTTTCACAGTAGTCCAGATGAAGCAGGAATTGCTCACTTTCTTTTGAGCTGCATTCACCGTCCAAGAACGCCTGGATAAAGCCTGTATCAGCACATTTCATTCCTCTTCCCCCCTCATCCGGTCATAGATGGTACGAAATTTACTTTTCGCTCTCGCAAGGAGTGTTCCCACCGAGCTGATCTGCGTGCCAGTCGCTTTAGCCAACTCCGCATAAGGAAATCCGGAATATTTCATGACCAGCAAGGTTCGTTCCCGCTCGTCTAGCTCCTCTAGCACATCGCGGACGATACTCTGGGACTCTTTTGCAAGCCACATCTCTTCTGTAGAAGGACTGACGTGCTCTTGCTCGGATGGACTTCGCTCTTGTCTTGCGTACCTGCGTTTTTCTGAACGAAGATAGTTGTACGCTGCGTAGAGCGCGGACTTGGACAGCCATGCCGGGATATGTTCGATCACCGAGCGATCCGTATGGTAAAAGGAGAGAAATACATCCTGTGCAATATCTTCTGCCGTTTGTTGATCTTTCACAATACGCATGATCTGTCTGACCACAAACGGATAATAGGTTGTAAACATTTCTTGAAAGGAATCTGCTTGATCCTCTACTCGAGCATGGTTCATCACCAGATTTGCTTGCACCTCCACTGGATTCCTCCTTCCTGCGTGCGCCATTGACGAATGCCTCTACTGCTTCGTTCATCTAATAGAAACCACCAAGGCGATTTTTGTGACAGGAAAGATCAAATTATTTTTCATTTAAAAAGATAGCCGGATTCTCTAGGAATCTCCGCGTTAATTGATAGTGCTCCGTGTCCCGATAATTCACCTCTTGGACGGGGGATTCATCGAAATTGAGAATTTTTGCGTCTGGGTAGCCCAGTAGTATCGGTGAATGCGTCGCGATGATAAATTGTGCCCCTTCCTCCACCAAGTCCTGCATGAGGTACAGGAAGGCAATCTGACGCTTGGGCGACAAAGCAGCCTCGGGCTCGTCTAATAAATAAATGCCCCTACCATTGAATCGGTTAGCAAATAGAGCGAAAAAAGATTCTCCGTGCGACTGGTTATGCAGGGAACGTCCGCCGTAGCCAGAATATCCTGTGCCACGAATGCGCTCAGTCTCGTCAATATGACTGGCAAAATGATAGAAGCTCTCCGCCCGTAGAAAAAAGCCATTCGTCATTTTGGGTAGCCAGGAAAGACGTATGTAGTCACCCAAGCTCGAATCCGAGCGATCTACGTCATAATAATTGTTCCGCGACCCACCAGCTGTATGAAACCCGCATTGATAGGCAACCCCTTCGAGCATCGTAGATTTACCAGAGCCATTTTCTCCTACGAAAAAAGTGACACTCGCTTCGAGGTCAATCGTTTTCAGCTTGCGCAAGGATGGCAGGTGAAACGGATATTCTTTCGTATTAGGAAATTCCTCACGCAGCAGCTTGATCGTTCGCAAATAGACCATTTTTACCTCCACTCTCATTATTTTCCCGACTCACGCCGATACATCCTTATAAGGGCGCCTTTTTAAACGCTCATTTATTTGGGGGAGAAGTATCCGTGGACAAGGTTTCCTTTCTTCAGGAAAAAAGTACATTTCATATGAAATATCCGGATCAGAGCGACCTCGCCTTTTACCGGTGGTATACGACTCAGTATCCAACCGAAGCCATCGGCTGGTTTCACCTTGGCCAAGAACGGGAGACACAAGGAAATACAGAACAGGCTCTCGAAGCGTACAGGCGTGGTCTGGTATCCAAGCAAGGCTCGTACTACAACGAGACCCGTGACGCTTATCAACGACTGCTGCGGGAGCGACAGCGCAATACGTTGGGCCATCGAACACGTTTACTCTTGGCGTCACTCTTGTTTCTCTATTTTCAATTCGCTTTTTCACCAGGACCGTTGAGAGATGCGTCAACCAAGACAACGCCACAGGCTGCCAAACAGCCCGTACCGACAACTGCACAAACGCAGCCACATGTCGAGGTCATCGCAGTTCCTCCTACACTCAGTGCCCGTGAGCTATCTGAGCAGGTCCGGCGCTATGTAGAGTCACGTCGTCCTGCTCTTACGCAGCCTTTTACAGTGATGGTTGTCCCAGAAGTGCCTGGTTCGCCGTTGTTTCGTCCCTTGCTGTTTTATCAGCCGCGCGAAGTCCGAGGGATCTTGCGTTACAATCCGACGAGTCGGACTGTTCTCAGTGAAAAATGGTGGGATAAACCTGTGCAGTTGGAACGAGAACCGACACTTGCCACAGGTAAGACAGAACTCACGGATGAGCAGCTAACCCTCCAGCATGTACTGATCTTACGTAACGCCTTGTATCGCTATTATCAGCAAACGGGTACGTTGCCTGCCCAGCTGTCTGATCTGGCTGGCGCTTATCCAGGCAATTATTTGCCGCAAATTCCAGTACCACCAAAGAGACTTTTACTCAAAAGCTATCCGTATCATCCCAAAGCTTTCTTGCCAGAGTCCGCATGGGACAGCTTGCGCAATGTGCTGCCGCTTCCCGGCTATCCGGAGCCAGTGGCGCCTTTCGAACCGTTACAGCTTCACTTGACTACCTCGACACATACGATGAAGCTCATCAGCGGTTCCCATCTGGTACGCAGCTATCCTGTAGCCATAGGCAAAAACGGTTCTACACCCGAAGGCTACTATACCATTCAACAAAAAATCAATCAGCCCCGCGGACATGACAATATTTATGGAACGAGGGGCATGGTTTTTCAGGAGAACGGGTATGCCATCCACGGGACAAACCATCCCGAGAGCATCGGCTCATCTGTTTCGCTCGGATGTGTTCGCTTGTACAATGCCGCTGTCGAGGAGCTGTACAGCTTTGTTTCATTAGGGACAGAATTCATTATCTCCAATGCCCCGTCCTCTGCCCAGCCTTGGAGCAACCCTGTTCCATTCGTTCTCCCGGCTGGCCCTGAGGAAGAGACACCACAAGTCATTTACAATTGGCTCCATTAATTCTTTAGGCTACGTAAAGAAAAGACGTACGGAACGCTATCCCGTTACGCGCTGATTTTTACCAGACGTTTATCAAACGAAAAAAGCCCTTCTATCCCATTTAAAAAAGGGGGAGAAGGGGCTTTTTTCGTTTGATTGGGGGATTACTCTGCTTTTACGATAACTCTGTACGGAATCGGCGTGTTGTTCGTGTTGTAGACTAACAAGTAATATTTCCCTGGTTTTGCCTCAAATTCTCCAGTCAATTTCTTACCTGCGTTTTCGGGGTAGGCCAGATACGTATCGAGATCATCTTCATGGAACACCACCCAGTTTAAGCCTTCGTCCTTCTCGCTACTTACCGTAACTTGAACGATCCCTTCCTCTTTAACCTGAATGAGGTACGTGTCCTTGTCATCTGTACGATCGGTTTGACCACTTATCTCTTTGCCCAATCGTAGCACATTAGCCTCATCGAATGAATTGTTCGGCTCCGTTTCGGATGGTTCTGATTCTTCTTCTGGCAATTCAGCGATTACTTTGTATGGAATGGTTTCACCGTTAAAGTTGTACACGGACAAATAATAGGTACCCGGAAATGCTTCAAACTCACCCGAGAGCTTTTTTCCTGAGGTATTGGGGTAAGCGACATATTGATTCAGATCATCCTCGTGGTGAACGACCCAGTTCAAACCAGAATCATGCTCACTCGATACGTTGATTTTCACTGTTCCGTTGCCCAATACTTTCAAAGCAAAAATGTCCTTGTCGTCTTGTTTGCTTGTTTGACCACTCAATTCCACATTGCTTTTCAACAGATTTGCCTCTGAAAAGCTGTTGTTTGGTTCTTGTTCCTTTTCTCCAATTTCTCCACCCTGCTCCTCGATCGTGATGCTCATCGATTTCGCAGTAACCGCTCCTTTGTCATCCGTTACGCGCAGTTTCACGGTATATTCTCCCTGATTTTCGTAGACATGCGTAGGATTGGCATCACTGCTGCTTGTGCCATCTCCAAATTCCCACAGATAGGATACGATGCTACCATCCGGATCGGAGCTTCCGTTACTGCTGAATGCAACCTCCTCGTTTACGGCTGCTTTTGACGGACCGTTCATGACAATAACAGGCGGCTGATTCTCCCCATCTCCTTGTTCTGGAAGTACCCCGTGGAAGGTGACATCATATTCAAACTGATTGGACGCATTTACTCTGTAGTTGGTAAAGTAGGCGGTTACGGTTTTGTAGCCGTTCCATGGATGGGAAGTAAGTGTGGTTAGAAACTCGTCTGTGATGCGACTCATCGTTTCCCAGTCTTTCTTCTCCCCTTCTGCCTGCGTACCCGTGTACGTCCCTGTTAACGTAAAGGTTTGGAAGAACCCTGAATCGTGCCTTTTGGTAGACACATTTTGCAATCCGGTGACATCTTCAATTTCCTGGAAGATTTCCGCACTTGCTTTGGGGGCCGGCGTTACCAGATAATCATCCGACACCAGCGGCACGGTCAGATCAGGATAGCTGTCTACCAACGATTCCATGGTACGGTGGTAATCCCGATTTAGCTCTGAATCATTGCTGAGCGTACGGATTAACTGGTCATAACCGTCAACGTTATTGGCCTCTATGTAATCCATGATATCATCGAGCTTGTTCCAGTCCTCTTTCATCATGTGATACTGCAAGGCGTATGAATACGTATAAAAGTCCCACGAGCCGTAGCGTGCGTGCAAGGTTTGAGACGCCGTGTACCAATTTTTTTGTCCAAAGCGAATCAGATTGTTGACCATGGATTTTCGAGGCAGAATACCTGTTGTTCGCGTGGAGCCTGCAAAGAGTTCCGCCCCTCCTTCTTCAAACCACGACAGTCTCTCGTCTTTGTAAATCGGGCCTTCATTCCACAAACCAGGTATAGCATAGCGCCCTTGCAAATAGTGCGTGAACTCATGACGGAACAATTCTTCTAGTGTGTACGTACTCTGCTGCGGTGTTCGTTCGTAGGTGAAGAAAGTTCCTTTCCCCTCGATATACATGCCCCCGTTGTCTGTTTCATAGCCATACAGGGGGTTGTTCATCTTGTACTCTGAAGGACTATTGTAAAGGACGATGGTCAAAATATCGTCGGGGTTCCCTTCTTCCATCGGTTCATCTCGTCCTGCCATCCGATGAAACTGAGCTTTTACCTCTTTTGCCGCCCAATATAACCGTTTCACTTTTTCTTCTGTGACATCTCCACCTGTTTTCATGACGATGCTTCCGTCATCAAACGCATATTCTTTGGGCAGATATTTTTCGATGGCATCCTCACGAATCTTGTTAAACTGGATGTCCCTTCCCTGCGCATCTTTTCCGCCATAGACCGTCTGGATCAGCTTCGCTACCTGCATATACTGTAGTCCCACATACGGATAAAGCACTAACGCTTCTGTGAGGACCTCGTTACCCTTATTCGGATTGGAATGGTATTCTCCCAAATAAGCACTGTGATAAAAACCATTGTCGAGGACCCATTCTTTTGCTTCATCTGTATCGCCATGCAAGGCGAGATTTCCCAACTCGTTCAGATACGTATCTATTTTGCCGTAAAACTCCTGTTGCTTGGTTGGTTCATCCACTCTCCACATCAGAATATAGCTAAACTGGCTCATGATACGGAAAACAGCATCACCCGCACTCCGCTGCGTAATGAAAGTATCCATTTGTTCTTCGTATTGACGGATGATCGGTGCAGCTTTCTCTACGAGGGAAGCGCTTACAAAAGTGTTTCCGATAAGTCCACCAAATGCACCTACTACCTCATTTTGAGCATCTGTCCCTAATTTAAAATTTGGATTGTCTGCAATGGCTTGCAAAGCAGGGAACACTTTTTGATGCTCGCTTCTCTGATTGAGATAGGATAATTCCTGATGGTAGTAGCCGAGGTAATATCCAGAGCGAAGCACCTCAACCAAGGTGTCAATTCCTTTGGAATCGCTGCTGGAGTATTGTGTGCCTCTGACTTGCAATGCGTCAATAATGGCTTGAACACGCTGACGATCGTTGTAAAAGGCATACGAATCGGGGGTAAAATCAAATAATTCAGGAATCTGCTCCCAGTTGATCGTCACCAGTACATTGACCAATTCGTCGTAGCTGAGCTTGTTCAAATCGGACATCGCGTACTTTTCGACATTTGCCTTCATGCTCCGTTGCTGTTCCTTAGAAGGCTCTTGCTCCTCTACATTCCAGGTCGGCTCCACTGGATGCGGATATTCTCCTGCTTCGTCACTGGATTGATGCTGAAACGAGGTGATCGGGTCCAGCTTTCTCTCCACATATTTTCCAGAAGGCGGAACGTTTTGACTCCCATCCCTACCGATCGTACTTGCATAATCGTTGACTGCCAAGGCTTGGACAGGACTACCAACCATCCCCAATAGAAATGATGTCGAGAGAAGGACACCAGCCATCATGCGGCTAGTGTGTACCGTGGAACGCTTTTTCTTCATGAATGAGCAAACCTCCTTTGAATGGTAACCGCATTTTTGTTTGTTGCGAGGAAACCGTATTTTGTTTTGTGCAGACTCACCTTCTCTCCATTTGGAACGCAATAACATACATGCTGATAAAATTGCAATTATGGTGCCAATACATATAACAGAAAAGAAGAGTAAGAATGTATACATTTTTTTACAAATATTCATAAACATGTATAAGATATTAGACACCGTTACTATGAAAAGTGAACTTTGCTTCGTACACGCAAAAAAGCGCGTTCCCGGAAGTGGGAACGCGCCATGTTTTACTTTCACATCTATTTTTCTTCTTCCAATTCTCTCATCGATTCTTCTTGCTCTTCTTCTGGGTTCCAATAATCGAGCACTTTTCCTTGCAGAACTTTGCCTTGAATGAATTCTACCTGCTGCTCACTGAAATCCTCTGTCCACTCAATACCCAATTGTTCAGCTAGACGTACGACGGTCAGCAATTCTGACCAAGCCACGTAACGTTTGTACCAGAAGAACTGTGGCTGTTCGTTCATGTATGGGTAAAGATCATCGAAATCGGTGTGTTTACAGTCAAGAGCTCGCTCAAAATTCACCTTGGTTTGGCGTAACTGTTCCTTGAAAAATGTGGGTAGATCTCTTTGTGCGTAGCCAGACATGGACTGTCCCCCCTGTCTCCCGATTTATTGGTATTGTACCACGCGAAAGAACCTGTGCAAATAGTCGAATCGGTTTTGAATCGTTCTTGCTGGGCTAATCTTTAGCCGTTTGATGCATCTGGGAACTGGTTCTGCCCCTCCTCTTGTGGAGGTGGCGGTAATTGGATTCCGTTGGAGGAGCCATTTGTCTGACTAGATTCTGGATTCACGATATCCGGTGGAACCTCACCTGTTCCCGGATTTGGCGATTGCCCACCATCTCCATTATTTGTATGCTCACCAGTTCCTCCGGTACCTTGGTCAGGTGGAATTTCACCATTGCCATTTTCCGTACCACCCGGATTTTGTCCCTGATCGTTACCTTCCTCATTATGACCTGGATCTTGATTAATCAGATTCTCCAGCTTCTTGGAGTCGATCGGGACTTCTTTTGATGGTGTCCCTTCCTCACCTTGCGCATTTCTCGGAACAACTTGATAACGATATTGTCTTGGACTATCCAGCACATCTACGAACGAGGTTTCCTTCATACCCGCAGAGATGAGTTGTCTTTCGCCGTTTTCACTAATGCGGTACAAATCGTACGTACCACCTTCAGCTCCGCCAATCCAGCTAAGCACTACCTTCAATTGGTTATTATCCAATGTCATGTCTGCAGCCAATTGGATTTCCGGTTCAACTTCCTCTTGTTTATGTTGTACGATGCCTTCTGGTCGAACGAAGTCCGATGACGGCACACCTTTTAAGGCTGTTCCCAACACTTTGGAGAACATTTGCGCCGTCATGCTACTTCCTTGGTGCATCAAATGCTGTTTGTCCTCCGGATCGAAGCCCATCCAGACTGCACCGACGTATTCCGGTGTATATCCGACGAACCAAGCATCCTTGTTTGCTTTGCTGTCGCCTGCTATCGATTGGGTCGTACCGGTTTTACCTGCAACATGGCGGCCAGAGATACGCGCTGCCTTCCCTGTCCCTTCCTGAACCGCTTTCTCCAGCATAGTGTGAATCTCCCACGCTGCTTCAGGCTTCAGTGCCTCAGATTGTTTTGGCTGGTATTCGCGGACGACACCCTCATCCTTGTTCTCAACCTTAGCGATCGAGTGCGCCTCGGACACTACCCCTGCATTCACAAAAGGTGTATATGCCTGAGCCATTTCCAGCGGGGATGTACCTACACTCAAGCCCCCGAGGGCAATTGCCAGGTTTCGATCGTTCGGAGTCAGCTCAATGCCGACTTTCTTGAGGTATTCCAAACTTGCTGGTACACCAATTTCATTTAATAACCAAACCGGCGGGATATTCGCAGAGTCGATCATCGCCCGGTTCATGCTCACCGTTTCCGTGTATCGGTTATTGTAGTTGCGCGGCTCGTAGCCATTGAAGCTCTGCCTTTTGTTGCTCAGTTGCGAGTTCGCGTTCCATTTGTTGATATCTTTATTGACTGCTGGAGCGAACACCGCGATCGGCTTAAAGCTGGAGCCCGGTTGACGCTTCATGTCTGTCGCATAGTTAAAGCCTTTTGCCGCATAGTTGCGTCCGCCCACCATCCCGGCAATTCCGCCCGTTTTCGCGTCGATGACAATCATCGATGATTCTACACCGCGCTTGGCGCCGTCTTTCGGGAAGTTTTTGGCGTTGGCATATTCCGCTACCATGGCATCCTGTACTTTCGGATCGAAGGTCGTGTAAATGTTCCAGCCTCCGCGGTACAGTTCTTCTTCTGTCACGCCAAACGTAGCTTCGGATTCTTCCACCATATGGTCAAAAAACGCGCGATAGCCTTTTTTCAAGCTCGCACCCGCCACTTCATGCGGTTCGGTCGGCAACGCCTCTGCTTGCGCTGCCTCTTTTTGCTCATCGGTAATGATTCCTTGCTCATACATCAGACGAATAACGGTGTCTCGACGCAGTTTCGCTTTTTCCGGATTGTTAAAAGGTGAATAAGTGGTCGGTGCTTTTGGAATGGCCGCCAGCATCGCTGCTTCCGCAACAGTAAACTTTTCATCGCTTACCGACTTGCCGAAGTAATACTGGGCAGCATCCTCTACCCCAAATTCCCCTTCGCCCAAATAAACGCGGTTCAAGTACATCTCTAAAATTTGATCCTTCGAATATTTGCGCTCCAAGCCAATCGCGATACTCATTTCTTTTGTTTTACGCCAGAACGTTTGGTCTAGGGTGAGAAAGACGTTTCTTGCCAGCTGTTGGGTAATGGTACTTCCCCCTTCAGCTAACGATCCTTTTTTGATGTCATTGACGATGGCGCCACCGATCCGGACCATATCGACGCCTTTGTGTTCATAAAAGCGCTTATCCTCTACGGCGAGGAAAGCATTGATCAGAGTCTTTGGCATTTCATTAATCGGTTTGTATATACGGTTCTTCTGACGAATCAGACTCGTCATTTCTTTCCCGTTTTTGTCGTAAATGACAGTTGGTTCTGCTTTTAAGTCCTGTAGCTTTTGTACGTTTTGCTCAATCATCCGATCTCCCGCATACAACAGGGCGAAGTAGCCCCCAATTACACTAAGGAAAAGGAATATTGCAAACGATACGGCAATCATCAGCAAGTTGTTCTTTTTCTTCCTGACTTTCTTCTTGGCCTTTGCTGCCATTATTTACCTCCTGGTCTTCTCTCTCTCCCCCACATCTTATATAGACGGTCCCGTTTCAAAAAAGTTTCTGTTTTGGGTTGTAGTCTATCATTCCATACAAAATTCCGTTTGTCACTGGAAAAGCCTATCTCCTGAAACAGAAGATAGGCTTTTTCCTAAAGGTTAACGATTATTTCAGCAGTTTTTCTGCTTCAGCCACAACGTTTTCTACTGTGAAGCCGTATTCCTTCATGATGCGCTCACCTGGTGCAGATGCGCCAAACTGATCGATTGCGATGACTGTACCGCTATCGCCAGCGTAACGCTCCCAACCCATTGGAGAGCCCATTTCTACCGCCACGCGTGCTTTTACAGCCGGTGGAATTACAGCGTCGCGATACTCTTTCGGTTGACGCTCGAACAGGTTCCAGCTCGGCATGGAAACAACGCGTGTTTCAATACCTTTCGCGAGGAGTTGCTCACGCGCCTGCATCACGAGGGATACCTCAGAACCAGTTGCTAACAGGATGAGCTGCGGGTTGCCGCTTGGCGCGTCTGCGAGAACATACGCACCTTTGCTCACGCCTTCTGACGCTTTCTCAACGGTCTCAGGCAGGACTGGCAGGTTTTGACGAGTCAGCACCAGTACAACTGGCTCATCTGTGCGGGATACAGCATATTTCCAAGCCTCGTTCGTTTCTACTGCATCAGACGGACGAAGAATGGTCAAGCCTGGCATCGCACGCAAGGAAGCGAGCTGCTCAATCGGCTCATGCGTCGGTCCGTCTTCACCAACTGCGATCGAGTCATGTGTAAATACGTACACAACTGGCTGCTTCATCAGTGCAGAGAGGCGAATCGCCGGACGCACGTAGTCGGAGAATACGAAGAACGTACCGCCGTATACTTTTACACCACCGTGGAGAGCCATACCGTTGAGGGCTGCACCCATTGCGAATTCACGAACACCAAACCAAATGTTGCGGCCATCGTAAGAGCCTGGCAGGAAGTTGCCCGCTTCTTTAATCACCGTGTTGTTGGAATGTGCCAAGTCAGCAGATCCGCCCAGGAAGAACGGAACGCTGTTTGCCAATGCATTGATCGCATTACCGGAAGCAACGCGTGTCGCCAGCTTCGTGCCAACTTCGTACGTCGGCATATGGTTGTCCCAACCAGCAGGCAGATGACCTTCTTGTGCAGTCGTAAATTGCAGCGCCAGTTCCGGATACGCTTTTGCATAAGCAGCAAACTGGTCGCGCCAAGCAGCTTCTGCTTTTTCTCCAGCATCAGCCAAGCCTGCAAAGAAGTCAGTCACTTCTTGTGGTACGTGGAACTCACTTTCATGGTGCCACTCGTAGTTTGCTTTTGTCAGCTTCACTTCGTCTTTTCCAAGCGGAGCGCCGTGAGAAGAGCTGGAGCCGCCTTTGTTCGGGCTTCCGTATCCAATGACGGTTTTTACTTCGATCAAGGTAGGACGATCCAAATCTTTTTTCGCTTCTGCGATAGCCGCGTCAATAGCAGCCAGATCATTGCCGTCTTCTACGCGAATGTATTGCCAACCATACGCTTGGTAGCGATCCGCTACGTTTTCAGAGAAGGAACGGGAAAGCTCCCCATCCAGAGAGATATCGTTCGAATCGTAGAGCACGATCATTTTGCCCAGTTTCAAGTGAGCAGCCAGAGAAGAAGCCTCGCTGGATACACCCTCCATCAGGTCACCATCGCCGCAGATTACGTATGTGTAATGGTCAACGATGTCAAAATTGTCGCGGTTGTAAACAGCTGCCATGTGCTTTTCAGCCATCGCCATACCGACAGCCATCGCGATCCCTTGTCCCAGAGGACCCGTTGTCGCGTCAACACCCGCTGTGTGTCCAAACTCAGGGTGACCAGGCGTTTTGCTGCCCCATTGACGGAAGTTATGTAGGTCTTCCAGTGAAACATCGTATTTCATCAGATGCAACATCGAGTATAATAGCATAGAGCCATGTCCTGCTGAGAGGACAAAACGGTCACGGTCAATCCATTTTGGATTGCTCGGATTTACTTTCATAAAGCGGCTCCACAGTACATGTGCCATAGGGGCTGCCCCCATCGGCATTCCCGGGTGACCGGAATTCGCCTTCTCGATGGCATCAATCGCCAACGTGCGGATGGTATTAATGGATAGCTGATCAACAGACGTATGCTGAGTCATCTCGCAAAATCCTCCCTGCGTTTTCTAGAAATAACTACCGAGTATCGGGTAAAAACACACTGTGCCATTATAGCATAGTTCCCATTTAGAATCATGTTCGCTTTGCATGAATGAAGGAGGTCTTTTTCAATGAATTGGCTTTATCTTATAATCGGAATCGTCCTGGGTGCTGCTGGAATTATTATGCTGCTTATGGGCTTGACCAGCTCACCTATATTGAAAAAAAACAGACTGGAACGCCGTAGACAGGCTGCCGAGAATCATCGCCCGGAAGAATATCATTAATAGAGGAGAATTCGCATGCAGATAGAGCGCTTCGCGATGCAGGTAGCCGTTCACCTTTTCCTAGTGAAGGGTGCGCAAGTCCTGTTATTACGCCGCTACAATACCGGCTACGAAGACGGCAATTATAGTGTTCCCGCTGGACATCTGGATGGGAATGAAGAAGTGAAGACAGCCGCGATCCGCGAGGCAAAAGAAGAATGCGGAATTGACATCGATCCAGCGAGCTTGGAGATGGTAGGCGTCATGCATCGTCGCTCCAATGATGAGCGCATCGATTTTTTTGTCGCTGCCACAAAATGGCGCGGAGAAATTATCAATGCCGAGCCGAATAAATGCGATGAGCTCGTATGGGTGGACATGGATAAATTACCCCCGAACGTCATTCCTTATGTGAGACAAGCTCTCTCGAACTTTAGACGAAAGCAGTGGTTTGACAGCTTTGGCTGGGAGTCTGTATTTGAGTTGAAGAAGTAATAAAAAGCAACCAATCCGCCAAAAGCATTGTGCTCGCATTGGCAGTTTGGTTGCTTTTTCACATTATCCTTCGCTTACTTGTAACAGAAGGTGAATCGCCTTGTTCCAACGAGCACGCAGTCTTTCCCTCACCGCTTCGTCCATCTGCGGCTCATAGCGACGCCCTACCTTCATTCGCGCTTCTAAATCGTTCACCGACCACCAGCCGCACTCTTCCCCGAGTAGAAACGCAATCCCCATCGCTGTTGTTTCATTGATCTGGGGCACCTCAATCGGAACACCCAGCAGGTCTGCCTGAAACTGCATCAAATACGGATTGTCCGTCAAGCCGCCATCTACACGCAAAACCGAAATCTTTTGTGCGACTGCCTGTTCCATTGTGACAAACACATCCGCTACACGGTGAGCGATCCCTTCCAGCATCGCTTTTGCCATCAGCGGTCGGTCAGTATGCTGGGAGAGTCCGAGAAACACCCCTCTCGCCTCCGAGTTCCAGTATGGCGTGCCGATCCCATTCAATGCCGGGATAAATAAAAGATTGGTTGGGGCTTCTCCTTTGTGCAGCTCTTCATACCACTGCTCCGACCATCGTTGCAGCTCGTCTATATCCTGATACAGCCCAAGCTGCTCCTTGCCCCATTCGACAGCAGACCCCGCCGCATAAATCGCTCCATCCAGCGCATAAGTATGCTTGGCCCCGCGTTTCCAGACAAGCGTCGTCAAGAGTCCGCTCTCTTTCGTAGCAGGCGGTTCGTTTCCCACGTTCATATAAGCGAAGCAGCCCGTGCCATACGTGCATTTGGACATACCCGGCTCTATGCAGAGATGACCGTAAAGGGCGGCTGGTTGATCCACCTGGCTGACGAGAATCGGTGCTTGAATGCCGCAAAATGTAACCGGATCTGTACGGCCAAACAAGCCAACTGTTGGACGAACCTGCGGTAACCAGTCTTCCTCTATCTCCAAATACCGCAATATTTCCTCATCCCAATTCCCCTGCCGATGAGCAAACAACAGCGTTCGGGCAGCGGTGGAAGCATCGGTTACATACGAGGCACCTCCTGTCATCTGCCAGATCAGCCAAGAGTCAAGCGTGCTGCAATAAGCCTGCCGCTGTCGGATCTTTTCTTGCACCAGAGGCACTTCCTCCATCATCCATCTAATCTTAGTCGCAGAAAAATACGGGTCAATCAAAAGTCCGGTTTTCTCGGCTACCTTCTGTGCCCACACACCATCCGCCTTCCAACGCTCGGCGATTTGATCGGAGCGGCGGCACGACCAGACGACAGCCGGATAAAGCGGCTCTCCGCTGACCGAATCCCAGAAGACGACCGTTTCTCCCTGATTAGCTAAGCCTACCGCTTCCACCTGCTCAGGTTCGATACGTCCCTTGAGCAGCACGTCAGCGACACCCATCAAGACCTTTTCCCATATCTCCTCCGGGTTATGCTCCACCCATCCGGATTGTGGATAATATTGCGTGTGCTTCTGATAGCTTTCAGCAGCAACCCTTCCAAGGTGATTTACCAGTAGCACCTTGGTCCCAGTTGTTCCCTGATCGATCGACAGCAAATACTTCTCCATACAGCAGACTCCTTTTTCATTATTCTAGGCTGAATGATCTTCTTTCTCTTCATCAAATCGGAATGTTCTGTCTTTAATACCAATACGGCCCTCCATAATCCCTTTGCGGAACAGCAGATGATACAAAATGACGCCAACAGCCAGCAAGGTAGCTGCGACGATCGCTACGCTATGGAAATTTTTCGGAATGGTCAAGATGCCAATTTCAAAGATCAACCAAGCGATAGCAAGGAAAGTGAGCGGTGTGCGCCACTTGCCCAGGTCAAAGTACTTCGATTTGGGCAGTTCCTTGCGTTTCCAGGCATAAGCAGCAATCGTTGTCAGATAGAGAAGGGCAGGTAGAACCGAGGTGGCCCCTACCAGAAGGGTTAGGGAATCTGCGAATAACACAGCGAGAATGCCTAGCACTAAAACGAGTAAAACTGCGTTTGTTGGTACGGAAGTCTGGGGTGATACCTTCTTGAAGATGGAGGAAGCGAAGAATACATTGTCGCGTGACAACGCATAGATGAGTCGGGAAGCGGAAGCCATGATGATCAAGCCGCACGCGAAGATGGAGATGAGGCAAAGCACCAAAAAGAAGCTGGATACAGCAGAGCCAAGACTTGTTTGCAAAATGTACGGAATCGGATTCGCTACACCGAGCACAGCCGGCAGATCCGTGATGGCAACTGAAATGACGATCAACAGCAAGAAACCGATCATACCACTTAGTAATACGGATAAAATCATGGCACGAGGAACCGTTTTCTTTGCATTGATCGTCTCCTCAGAGAGATTCGCAGCAGCCTCGAAACCTACCAATGTAAAGGAACCCATCAGCGCAGCCATGATAAAAGCGCCTAGGTATGAACTGTCCGATTGAGTCGCAGCGGTACCCATATCGGTCAGCATGCTCCAATTTGCCCCGTTGTACATCACCACTGCCCCCAGCACCACAACGATCCCGACCATACCGATCACTTCAGTGTATACGGCGATATCATTAATACGAGTAGCCAGCTTCACTCCATAAATGTTTAATAAAGCTTGTACGACCAGTGTACCAATTACGATCCAGATCAGCGTTTTGGAGCCTGTATCCCAGCCAAACATCTCGGCAATGATGGGCGCCAGCGCATAGTCAACAGTTGGAACCACGATAACGAGAAAGCAAAAGGCAATCCAGCCAGCAAACCAACCAAGCCCCGGGTTGGCAAGACGTGTCACCCATTGATAGGAATAACCGCTCAATGGAATGCGTCCAGCCAGCTCTGCAAAAATAATGGCAACTAACAAATGCCCAATGGTTACAATCGGCCAGGTCCAGATACCAGCCGGCCCTGCCGTACTAAGCACAAATCCATAATTACTAAAAATGCCTGTGGTAATGGAAATGAAAGAAAACGCGACGGCAAACGAACTGAACAGTTTTAATGTCCGTCTCAATTCTTGCTTATAATGATACGTTTGCATATCTTGCGAATCATTTGCTTGTACCGATTGTTTCACCATTGATTGCCTCCCTCACCATTTGCTTTACACGGATGTCTTAGCAACGATGACTTGCAATCCTTCCTGAGCGAGTCGCCCAGCAAGAGATTGGTGTAGTTCCTCATCTGTAATGACTACGTCGATGTCGGATAGCTCTGCCACCCTCATAAAAGCGGTTACATTTATTTTGGAATGATCAATCAGTGCATATGTTTCTTTGGCGTTTGTAAGCATCAGCTGCCTGATGTCTGACTCGCCCACATGGTAATCCGTAAAACCAGTTTCTGCTGCCAATCCCCCCACACCAATAAACGCTTTGTCTACAAACAAACCCTCGAGGCTTTTCCTGGCGATCGGACCGGACATGGCCAGATCCCCTGCGCGCAATTCACCCCCACTCATGATCACCTTCGCATCCGGGTGATGAGATAGTTCCAATGCCACCAGTAGCGCATTGGTTATCACCGTAATTCCTTTTTTATGGTAAAGGTGTTTGGCGAACAATTGTGTCGTCGTGCCCAAATCAATATAGATCGCGTCGCCGTCCTCCACCAAGGAGGCTGCGGCGACCGCAATCGCCTCCTTCTCCGCCAAGTTTAATCCACTACGCTTGGCATAAGGAGGTTCCACGTTGGTTTTATTCAGAATAGCGCCACCATGCACCTTTTTGAGTAGTCCCTGCTGCTCCATTTCATACAAATCACGCCTGATTGTTTCGCGCGTCACCATTAATCGGCTGCATAGCTCCGCAATACGAACGGATTGATTTTCTTGTAGCATTTGCAGGATCAGCTGCTGTCTTTCTTCTTGTAGCATGGATGATCACCATCTTCTCTTAATTGTAAATCTCCTGACTAGACTGGAACAGGGTCTGGACGTTCGTCGCAAATTCTTCTGCCTTTTTCTTCACAGTCCCTTTCATTAGTATATCTCCTAATGATGCCAGTCGTCCTGTCATTTGCAAATCCATCTCATATTGCACCCGTGTGGTTCCCGGCTGTTCCTCTTTTAGCTGAAGGTGCAATTGATTGCGGAACAATCCTGCCAACGCTACCGGTTGTCCAGTCATCTCCACTTGCAGGGCTTCTCCATCTACCGCTTCTTTTAATTCCCCCGTGACGCGGAATTGAATCGTCATAAACTGTATTTTCACTTCCATGTTCGCTTCATAACGGGTGGGGCTGCTCATTTTTACTTCTTTGCAGCCTGGTACGCAGCCTGACAGCTTTTCAACATCCATAAAGACGGACCATACATCCGCTTTGCTTGCCTGAATGGTAAACGAGTCGGATAGCTTCATCATGAACTCTCCCTTCTGATGATCGCTTTAAAAGAGGTGCTTGGCTGTTTCTTTCGCCAATTCCATCGAATTGGTGTGATCATCGTCGCCAAGGCAGGTACAGCTCCCTGCTGCATAAACATCTGGCAAATTCGTTTTCCCCGTGGCATCTACGATAATGGCATCGTGTTGATCACGCTCGATTGGCGCTCCTTTCAAGAAAAACGTGCAGGGCACCCGACCCTTTGCAAAAATGAGCGTATCGCACGCCACTTCGTCTATCTCATCCGTCATCCGATTTCGCAGCTGTACTCCTTCTACACGGGACAATCCCTTGATAGAGGTAAGCTCCCAATCTGATTCAGCATATTTGACTAGATTGCTCGTCTCTTTTTCCAGAAGGACCGCTGTACTGCGAGAGATTCTGCCATTCTCGATCAACACAATCTTGCGGCCCGGCTGATATCCTCGCTCGATCAACTGCATCGCCATCATCGGCGTCATGACTCCTGCTGGACGTGTCCCCGGAATTTTGTGCGCCTCACGCGGTTTTTCCAGCGAGCCTGAGGCGATCAGTACCTTTTTTGCCTCAAGAGAATAGGTGCCCATCGGCGATTGGACGTACAACTGGTGCAGTTGACCGCTTGCCCCTGGGAAAAAACCGACGACAGTTGATTGTTCGTGAATCTCGTAGGGAAGGGACGCGGCTTTTTCCAGCAGTTCCCGTTCTGGAGCAAACTCATCAGAGCTCCAATACGGTAAGGTGAAGCCACCTCTTCTCTTCTGGTAATCGATCATCAGAACAGAGCTGACTCCTCTTTCCCACGCTGAAAGGGCTGCTGTCAATCCCGAGATTCCTGCTCCAATGATCACCAATTCATACATCATGCCTGCTTCTCTCCTTGTGCTACAGCTAGATAGGAGTTTCTTACTCCTTTTAAAGGCTGCTTCCCGGTGTGTTCAGGATAGGTCTCGGCCATAACATCGATGATTTTGGGAATACAGCAGTTTCCTTGGCATTCTCCTAAGGTGGCGCCCGTCCGCCGCTTCACTCCATCAATGGTCTGTGGGGTGAGTGGACGCTTTAAGGAATTGACGATCTCACTCCGGGTAATGGAGCGGCACAGACAAATGATTTCTCCTGTTTCCTGCTCTTCTGAAAATAGATCCGGCAGGGCATGCTGTGCCTGTTCGTTTGTTTGCAGCTCAAGCCCGGCTTTCTGGAGAGTTGCCGCTACCAGCTCTGCTATGCCAGGCGAAGCAGAGAGTCCAGTGGAACGAATCCCGGCGGCATGAATCATGCGTGGCTGTACAGCGGATGGACGGATGACAAAATCTCCTTCGCTGCAAACTGCCCTGACTCCGGCAAACTGACGAATCGTAGTAAACTGCCGAGAGTCGGGAACCAGCTTCTCACAGCCTGCCAGTACCGATTCCATGCCGGCCTGAGAGGTGGATCGATCCCATTTGTCCTCTTGATCCTCCGCCGTTGGCCCAAGTAGAAAACCGCCGAACACGACTGGTGAAACCAACACGCCCTTGGAGGTTTTCGTAGGAACAGGCAGGATGATCGAGGAGATGGATATCGCCTCTTCGGTCAGGATAAACTGGCCTTTACGTGGTGAAATCGAGAAGCTCTCATCTCCCACCATCCGGGCAATTTCATCGGACCATAATCCGGCAGCATTCACCACATATCGGGTCGTGACCGTTTCACCATTTTCCAGCGTAAGGCGCAAGTCCTCTCCATCCGGTACTGTCTCGATGTCGGAGACGCCTTGCCCAAGAACAACCTCCGCACCGTTTAGCACTGCTATCTCTCCGAAGGCTCTGGTGGCCCAGAATGGATCGCAGATTGCTTCACCTGGCACTGCCAATCCGCCTGTTACCTTGGCTGTCACAGCGGGATTCATCTCGAGAATCTCCTCAGCAGACATCCAGTGAACATCTACGTCATTCGCCTTTGCATTGGGAACATAGGTGGTTTCGATTATCTGCTTTTCTTCTTCGTTTGTCGCCACCATTACGGCACCACAAGGAATGAAGGGGATTCTCAGATTCTCAACCAATATCGGCCATAAGCTGCGGGAGCGGCGAAGGCACTCTGCCTCAACCGTGCCTGGCTTTGCATCAAACCCGGTATGAACAATCCCACTGTTCGCCTTGCTTGTCCCTTCACAAACGTCAGGCTGCTTCTCGATTAAAAGCAGTTTCAGTTGATAAAACGAAAGGGCGCGTAATATGGCTGTACCGACTACTCCACCACCAATCACCACAACGTCGTACTTATGGTTTTGCATTCTGTTCCACCAACCTCGGATTTTTGTTTGCAAAACATTGCTTTTGTTTGCTTTATTTCGTATTCATTATATTCTGACTTGTATTTTTCTGTCAACAAACGAACTGCTCCCATCGTATGATAGCAGCAGCTCATCATTTTGCATTTTTTTGCAAACAGCGGTTAGATTGTGAAACCGTTGATCATTTGTTGTAATTCCTTTGCCATCTGGTTTAATTGCTCTGCGGATGTAGAGAGCTGGTTCATCGAGATGCGCTGTTCTTCCGTTGAAGCAGCCACATTCGATGCACTTGCGGCAGATTCCTTTGCAATGGAAGACAACTGCAAAATGGATGCGGTCACCTGTTCCGTAGCTGCTGACATTTGCTCTGCAACCGAGGAAATTTCCTGAATCTGATCCGCTACATCCTGGGTAGAATCCATGATTCGGCGGAATGCTTCCCCTGTTTCATGGGCGATCTGGATTCCCGTTTCAACCTCGCGTGTTCCTTCATCCATAGCTTGTACCGCTGACGTCGTTTCCCGCTGGATTTCGGTAATCAGGTTGGCAATTTGGTTGGCCGAGTCGTTGGACTGCTCTGCCAGCTTGCGCACTTCATCCGCTACCACAGCGAAACCTCTGCCCTGTTCACCTGCACGAGCAGCTTCTATCGCCGCATTGAGTGCCAACAGGTTCGTCTGGGATGCGATGCTTGCGATTACTTCCACGATCTGTGAGATTTCTGCTGAGCGGCTATCCAGCGAACGAACGACATCGGCAGAATGGCTTACGGATCGATTAATCGAATCCATCTGTCCTGACACCTTTTCTACGGATTGGTTGCCTGCCACCGCTTCGTTTGCCATATGTTTTGATGATTCGGCCATCGTGGAGGAGGCTTCGGCAATCCGCTGAATACCGATCGCCATCTCTTCCATAGCCCGCGCACTTTCTTCGGCACTATGCTGTTGATTCTCCGTGCCGGTTGCTACTTCTTGGAACGACGAGGCCACCTGGCCAAAGGCAAGTCTTGCTTCATGAGCCTTCTTTGTGGAGGTTTCCGAGACTGTTCCTACTTGACCGGTATAGCCGCTAATATTTTTCATCATTCCGTGCAGATCTTCAATGAATGCATTCACTGCAGTCGCTACGTCGCCAATCTCATCCTTTCGCCGGATTGGGATCGTCTGGGTCAAATCCTTTTTTTCCACCAAATTAACGATGCCTGCTTTCAGTTGCAGCAGTGGACGTGCTACCTGTCGATTAATGAACCAGTACAAGAACACGAGGAAAATGCTGATGGAGACACCAAAAATAATCAGACTGATGTAAAGATATTGGGTAATCGGCCCATTAATCTCTGCTGCGGGCATGACAGTAGCTAGCGTCATGCCCGTTTCCCCGATTGGAGCGAAGGTGACGTATTGCTTTTGCCCACCTATGGTAGCCTGGATCATCCCCGTTGCGGTTGCTTCGGTAATGTTTTGGGCAATGTCCTTAAGCCCCGTCTCAGACTCGTCCGTCATTTTCACTTGCAAGTTCTTTTGTGCATCGCGATGGGAAACGTAAATGCCCGATTTGGAAACGATAAAACCGTAACCTGTTTCGCCAACCTTCAGATTTTCGATGCTTTTGTTAAGCTCCGTAAGTCCGATATCCAATGTCGTCGTACCGCTGATCTTGCCTCCCACTTTAATGGGCGCAATGGCTGTAACCATAGGAACTTTGGAAATCGGGTCGGCATACGGCTCAGTCCACACATATGGTTTGTCAACCATCCCCGCTTTGTACCAATCCTGCGCAAGATAATCATAGCTACCGTCGCTGTAAGCCGGATCGAGCTCTACTTTGTCGTTATTGCGGATAGCGTACCTGCCGTACAGCTTTTGCGAGCTGTCGAAGCTGTATGGCTCCATCCAAAATCCACCGCCCACAATCAACGGCTCAGACGCTACGACATCGACCAGCGTCCCTTCGAGATGCTTGATGGTTTCCTTCGAGCCATGAGAGACAGAATAAGTGAGTGTTTCCGAGAGCTTGCCTGTCTTGTCCAGCATACCATTCAGATAAGCCGCCTCTTTGGCTACCTGCATTTGTAGCTTTGCTTCTACTTCATTCGAGATAATTTGCTCAAACTGGAGAAAACCAAACACTAGCTGAAGAATAAAAATACCGATGGTGATGGCAGCCAAAATGGTTACCAGCACATTTTTTATGCTCCTCATGCAAAAGCCTCCAATCACACAAATTGAAAAAATGGAAATTCATGACACGACGACATTTGGTAATCTACCCCACTATTACCATATGTAAACTTCTTTTTCACAAACTTTTAAAAACGTCAGAACATTAAAGAAAATAAATCTACCTAACAAAAAGGCGCCTGCCATCCGAAAAGTTCGTGGATAGTAGACGCCGTACTCTAGGAATTCGTATCGATTACGAAACAGGTGGTTGCTTATTCGTTCGAGGTTCTTTCATTCCACCAAGACGCTGCAACTGGCGAATCATGAGGAACGAAAACCCTGCGAAACAAACGATCGTCAACGTAATTTTGCTATATTGATAAACTCCCGCAACCATTATTTCCAGTTGATCGGAGAACCAATAGCCTGCGACAAAGTAATGCAAGATCCAAACGATACTGCTCGGCAAAAAGAATAGAAGGAACTGCCGAAACGGCATTCGGCTGCCACCGGCGAGAATAGGCACGATATGACGAATAATCGGAAGAAAGATACCAAAAACAAGTAGCCAGCCCATTGACCCGCGCAATGCCGACAGGAAATCAGCACGCAAGCCCAGATTCCGGACCATCCAGCTAAATGCCTTCGCTCCCAGTAAGTACCCCGCGTAAGAAACAAGGAAAAAAACGGGGTATATGACCGCAAATGCTGTAAAAAAGTCCGCTCCTGTATTGGCAATCTGCGCCCCCACGGTCATGACCGTAATCTCATCAGGAATGAATTTTCCCAGCATGCCTGTAACCATCTCCCAGAATAGCTCGTAATACCCTGTAAACTCCACCTGTGCCGCCTCCTTTCTCTCTGCACTCTATCCTAACGGGTAAACCTTTCAAAAGAAGACAGAATTCCTTAAGAAATGAATAAGGATTTCTGAAGAATTTCTTACGAAGTGCGCAAAAAAGCTCATTCCTCCAAAGTGGAATGAGCTTTTTAAGTTTATCAAGTCACTTCAATGAGGAATCAGGATGATTAACCCTCATTCCACATATAATCCATTAATTCAAGCGTCAGAGAAGAAGTAATGAACCCTTCCTCCGCTAATTTATGCGCTAAAAAACTAGTTGCTTCATTTGACCTTTTCATTGACTCTTCTTTAAACTTTATATAAAAGCCACTTCTATCATACTCATAATCTGCTATATTTAGTTCTTTTAGTAATTCTGCCAAATGAAATCCAGAGACTCCGAATAAAAATAACTCCTCTTTGTAGTTAATAAATTCTATGTTGGTAGGAATCGATTGGCTGTAAATTTTATTAATGGTGTCTTTCGAATCAATGACGTTCTTTTTATCCTTCAGTTTACAATACGATTCAAAATCATTAATGATCATAGAATCAAGTAAAATTTTCTGGCCGCTAGATAATATCTGTTTTTGGACTTCAGGATTCGCTTCCAGATTCTCTTTAATAATTTGTGTGATCTGACTAAGTTTTAAAATAATGCTATCCATGACAACATAGTCAATATTCATGCCTTTACACATATTCTCGAATACAGGTGAAATATAGATTCCTTCTGTGTACTGCTCTATATTCAGCAATATCTTAATCGATAAGCCATTTGTATTCGCAATAAATTTCAATTGTTTTAGATTCCTAGAAGAATTCAAGTTTTTTTCTTCTATGCATATGATTTGCTCATTTTCACTACAACTTATCTTTTCTTTTAAAATTATTTTCGAAAAATCAAGAGTGCTCATTATATATCCTCCTATTTAAGGCAATAAGGATTCATGCAATGGGTACGCAGTAATTATATCTTTTATATTCGTTCCATCACCAGCCAAATACATTTCAATGGTCATTCCGTTTTCTGCTTGTCCTCTATATCTATTAGTCGGTCTACCTAGGGAATCTAATTGCCTACTCTTATTCATATGAGCCTCCATAATCTTGTCTACTACTTCATCTGGCGTATATTTATTACTGAAAAAAGATGAATACTCCGTTTTTTCTACTCCATTAATTTTTACTCTTGCTATTGATGTTCCATATTTATCTGCCTCTCGAACAATTTCAATAATCTCGTTTCCTGGTGGGAGAACTTCGTCGGCATAGTGCCATCCCGATGCTTTAGTGTTTTTGACTTCTCCCTTAAATATATGTTCAGCAGTATTATCTAAAAATTCATACGGCTCCCTAACTTTTGGCATTTGCCATCCATTACCATTTCCAGTTCCCTTCTTCTTTTTCTTAGACGCATCGAGTAAATTCCCGATGTTTTTGCTTCTCCCAAAAGTAAGTGCTTGCAAAGCAAGCCCACCAACCGCAAGTCCGTCCGCGATATTGATTTTATCATCCCGCAACGTATTCAAGTCCTCCTGCATCGGCTCAATATAGCCTTCCCTCACAAACACGTTAACACCCTTAGGTAAATCCTCTGCCGCCTTTTGCAAACCTTTCGGCAAATCATTTGCGGCTTTCTCCAAAGCTCCTGGCAGCTCACTTGCCGCTTTTTGCATTGCAGCAGGAACATCTCCCAGCTTTGATATTCCTTTGACGAAGTTGTCCCACATGGTTGGCTTTTCCTGTGGCTTTTCGCAAGCAGGTCCTTGTCCAAAACCGACATCTGAAGGTCCACTGTTTGCTGACGACTGATTCCCTATCGTTACACCACCCAAATCCTGCCCATCATCTTCAATCTTGATCAGTCCGCAATGGAAACACATATTCGTGGATTTGTTCAGCAATGCGGGGTGTCCACCGACCACTTTATCCGGCTTGCCATCTATCCATGGCATGGTCATCACAGGTGTGCACGGCATCGGTGTTAGTACACCGTTATTTGTTGCGGTAGCAGAAGCAACAGCGGGATTCTTCAAGTTGCTGCACTTTCCAAATGGCATGATATTAACGTTGGGAACGAAGTCCAAGATGTTCATTTGCGGCTTCCCTTTTACAAAAACACCATGACTGAACGGCATTTTCAGCCGACTTAACTGACTTCCGCTGCTGCATGATAAAATGGCACCAACAACCACATAGCTCCTGCGTTCCGCATTCGATTTTTGGACGGAGATACCTTCAATATTGGACATACAGTCTCCTCCTCTCTGTAAGATTCCTATACAGATGGAAGATGCTCGTGCTAATAGATGAAGACCAATATCCACTCTATATATAAAAAGGAAATAATGCCCATATGGTAGATATCGGACACTGGTCTAATCAAAAAAAATAGGTATAAAGTTGCAAAATTACATTTCACGATAGGGTATCGAACACAAAAAAACGTGTTCACCATCTCCCGCATACACACGGCTTGGCAAACACGTTCTTACTCTTTATTCTATTCCCTCAACCTTTCGCTTGCTGCGCAACGCTGACATGGCTTCTATGAACTCTTCCTTGTCAATGACATTCAGCTCATATAGCTCCCGAATTTCATCTTCTATCAACAGCAAATCCCCTTCAGGATCGCCAGTATAAATAACCAATCCGAAACGGTGCAGAAACGCCTTCAAATCGAATTCATTCGGGTTTATTTTCAATGAGCTCCCTCCAGATCGATTTCCATCCTGGCGAGGACGGCATCGTAATCAAACTCGACAGCAAAGCCGGTAATGACGATGATCTTCGCGTGTGGATACGCTTCTTGCCACGCCTCCTCCTCTTCCGGTTTCAATCCGACGATATACAAAGGGTCCACGGACAACTGTGGGTGTTCTTGACACAAGCGTAAAAACTCCTTGCATCTCTCCTGTTCGACAGCCGCATTCAGGACGAGGACAGCTCGCTCAACTTCTCCGGACTCTCTTTGTTTAGCCAGCAACTCAAACGTTTTGACCGAAGGCACAAGGGCGTTGATCTCAGGAAAACGATCGAGCACTTCATCCAGCCAATCATCTTCATGCCAGGCTAGGTAGTAAAGCATCGCAGTAGACATGTAACAAACACCTCATGGATATATACTTGACAATATAAGTAGCCATTCTTATTTCTTTTCTATTATAGCACGTCTCGCCAGAACTGCCCACGTTGCTGGCTTGACTTCACCTTTTCCTTCACGTAAGGTGGAAAAAGCAAACAATCCGCTTGAAAAGATTTTTGTACGAAAAGAGGTAGACGTAGTGAATAAGAAGCACCTTGCCCTCTTGTTCTTTATTGCTTTTTTCATCATGCTCGGTTTTGGCATCATTATCCCCATTCTTCCCTTTTTCGCGGAAAAATTGGGTGCGACATCGTTTCAAATCGGCGTGCTTTTTGCCAGCTACAATATTATGCAGCTGGTGTTTGCACCGATTTGGGGAGCACTTTCAGACAGAATCGGGCGAAAGCCACTCATATCATTCGGGCTGTTCGGCTTTTCCATCACCTTTATCCTGTTTGGACTAGCTGACAGTTATACGGAAATGCTCCTGTATCGCATTTTGGGTGGAATCGTCTCGGCTGCCGCATTGCCAACCGTAACCGCTATGGTGGCGGATCTCTTCCCTTCAGAAGAACGTGCAAAAGGGATGGGAATCATTGGCGCCGGGATTGGACTAAGCTTTGTCTTCGGTCCGGTAATTGGTGGACTGCTCAGTGAATTCGGCTTTGCCGTTCCCTTCTACGCTTCGGGTATCGTGGCGTTGCTTACGTTTTTCCTGATCCTGTTTGCCTTGCCGGAGAGCTTGCCGAAAGAAAAGCGGGCGAATCTACAAAAAGAACAGCGGCAAAATCCGCTTGTCTCTTTGTTTGGTTCCATGTCCTTGCTGTACGGTATTTTGTTCACCGTCTCCTTTGCTTTTTCCGGACTGGAAACGACTTTTGCCCTGTACATAAGTGATTTGTACGGTTTTACCTCCAAAGACCTCGGCTATATGTTTCTCGTCATGGGCTTGATCGCTGCCGCGGTACAAGGCGGGCTCATCGGAAGAATGGTCAAGCAGCTAGGGGAAGCAAGCGTCCTCGTCATTGGGATGATTCTTTACGGCATTGGATTTTTTGCCATTCCGTTGTCGGGTAATTTTTGGGTGCTGGCGCTGATCCTCTCGTTATTCGGAGCGGGACAAGGAATGATCAGAGCGACAGCCACAGCAATGATCACCCAACGGACGACGCAAGGACAAGGCGTAACGAGTGGGGCAATCAGCTCGATGGACAGCCTTGGACGAATCTTGGGTCCATTAGCTGGTGGAGCGGTTTACCAGGTCTCCCACAGCGGTCCGTTCTTCCTCGGAGGAGTCTTGATGGTATTGCTCCTTCTCTGGTTCGTCAGCGGCTATCGTCGCCTGCCAGAGCCAAGCACTCAAGCACAATCGTAAGCGATACAAAATGAAGCACCGCCAGCATTCAACACTTTGCTGGCGGTGCTATTTTTATTGCAGCCTACTGTTCCTGTAGCTCCATCCAAACCGAAAAGGTTCCGTCTATCTCCTGCTGCACCTGATTGACCGATTGTTGCCAAGCCACTAACTGCTCATAATCTGCCCCTTCACTTTGGAGCAAGGCTGTCAATTCACCTTTTCTTTCTTCTAACAAAGCTATTTTTTGTTCAAGCTCTGCCAGCTTGTATGGATTCGGACGTTTGGCTGTCGCATTCGTCACGGCCGTCTCTTGAACTTGCTTGACTGCTGGCTGCTTTCGCTCTAGTTCCTCCAGCTTACTGGCACGAGCTGCGATCCGCTGCTTTTGCTTTTCCCTTGCTTCCTCATAGGTACCCACATCGTGAACCAGCCGCTTATTTTCCACCCAAAACACACCATCTGCCATCTTTTGCAGGAAATAGCGATCATGCGAGATGATAAACAACGATCCGTGAAAATCCGCCAACGCTTCCTCCAATGTTTCTCGCGCTTCAATATCCAGATGGTTGGTCGGTTCGTCTAGAATGAGCAGGTTGATTTCCTGATGCATCATTTGGGCCAAGCGCAGTCGCATCCGCTCTCCGCCGCTCAACTGCCCGATCCGCTTGAAAACTTGTTCGCCGTAAAACATAAACCGCGCCAGTAAATGTCGTGCTTCCGGCTCTGTCACTCTGGCTACCTCACGGAAAACGTCAATCAGCCGCTGATTTTGATCCCCTTCCAAAGCTTGCTGTGACAAGTAGCCCACCTTAACGCTGCTGCCAATTTTGAGCGTACCTACGTCTGGCTCAACCTCTCCTAGTAGCATGCGAATCAACGTAGATTTCCCGCAGCCATTTGGTCCAAGCAGCGCTTTTCGCTCCCCGTAGCGCAACAAAAAGCTAGCGTCCGCAAACAATTGTTTTCCGCCAAATGTTTTCTGTACCCCCGTCGCTTTCAGCACATCCTGCCCGCTTCGGTCGGTCTTCATAAACTGCAAGCCCATGCGATCCGCTTCCATTTTCGGTCGCTCGATACGCTCAATCCGCGCCAGCGCCTTTTCCATGCTTTTTGCCCTTCGGTGAAAAGCCTCGTTCGGCGGATTGGAACGATTGCCCCACTCCTTGAGCCGTTTGATCGTTTCTTTCATTTTCTTGATTTGCTTCTGCTGTTCCTGATAAGCGGCAAACTGGCGCAGCAAGCGTTCTTCACGCTCCGTAGCGAACGCGCTGTAATTGCCGATATAGAATTCGGCTTCTCCTCCGTCCACATGATAGACAGACGTGACGACCGCATCCAAAAAATAACGGTCATGGGAGATGATCAGGATTGTACCCTGATAATTTTTTAAAAACTCCTCTAGCCACTCCATCGACTCCACATCCAAATGGTTGGTCGGCTCATCCAAGAGCAAAACATCGCTTTTCTGGCAGAGTAGCTTTGCAAGGCCAGCCTTTGTCTTTTCCCCACCGCTGAGTTGGGCAAAAGGTGTCGCTAACAGTTCTGCACTAACGCCCAAGCCCTGTGTCACCTGGGTCATTTTCGTCTCCCACTGATAGCCATCCCGTTGTTCAAATTCATCTTGCAGCTTTTGATAGCGTAGCATGAGGCGGTTTAGCTCTTGTTCATTTTCATAAAGCAACCCCATCTGCTGCTCGAGCTCGCGCATCTGCTCCTGTAGCTTGATGACATCGGCAAACGCGCTGGCTACAACATCCGTCCCCGTCCACTCAGCCGGATACTGCGGCGTTTGCGGTAGGTACGCCCAAATCGTTCCTTTTGCCCGAAAAAGCTCACCCGAATCGGGGCCCTCGATACCTGCCAGCAGCTTGAACAACGTGGTTTTGCCTGCTCCATTCGGTCCGACGATCCCAACGCGTTCTCCTGCCTTGATTTCCAACGTGATATCTTGTAAAACCGGATCTGCTCCGTACGATTTCTGCAATTGCTGCGTCGCGACAATAATCATGATTGTTTCCTCCTTCAAATGTTGGTAACGGTTCAAAATAATGGATTTCCTGGTGGCCCCGGCACAATTTTTGAGACCACCCCGCACGTGCGAGTGGACGCAAAAAAGCCGCAGGCCATTACCTGCGGCATCGTGAAAGGGACCGACCTTACGTCAGTTACCCATTATAGACAAGAACAAACCGTCCCTGATCGATGCATGGTACGCCTATGGAAACTCCGTTCAGTTGTATGCGCAAAAAAGGACAGACTGGTCCCGTTGAATACAAAATCATGCGTCATACTGGAAGTTTCTACCACAAACCATGCTTGCAGAGTTCCGGACACGTACACACACCTCCATTTCTCAAGGGATAGGAAATCACAACCATATCTTACATCAGGAGTCACACAAAAACAAGAGGGCCTGCTATAGCAGACCCTGTACTCCGTTTGCCCGATTTTCTTATCGACTTCCGTTGCCATCTGTGGCAAACAGTGGCTTCTTCGTCTCAGCATCCAGGAAGACAATCGTCGTGTAAGGTGGCAGCTTCACTTTTGCCGCCAAGTACGGATAGGAAATCACTTGCGGGTACATTCTACCCGGATCAGGCAGCGTTTGTTTGACATACACAAAAAGCTGCTCCCAGCTCTGCTCGACTTTGGTTACTTGCAGTCCGTAGCCAGGATTCGGCGAGGACCCGCGTGCGATGACATAAAGATCTCCCTGCTTGTGAATGCCTTGCTGTTCTTTTACCGAGTCAATAAATGTACGTTCCTGTTCCGTCAACTTATCGGCATCAACAAGCGTAAAGCCACTCTCTTCTCCGGCCATCACAATTTCCACCGCCTTTTTCTCGGCATTCCACGTGATTTGATGTCCGGCCTGCTCTGCCATCCATCTCAACGGCAAATACACTTGCTTGTCACGCACGATTGCGCCCTGCCCATCTTGCAGCGACTTGCCATTCAACGCTACTTTGCCTGAAGCCAGTTGAAACGTCAGCGTACCTTTTGCCAGCTTCATTTCTCCATTCGTTGCGTCTTGTTTCCAAGTGCCTTCTAAAATCCGGCTCGCATCCTCGGCAGAGACATATGTACGCTGCTGGACGAGAATCGGTGCTTTTGCCAAGGTAGATTGCTCTCCGTTTACCATGATCGCAGTTGTCGCTGTTTGTGCTGTGCTAGCCCCTGCCGCCTGCACAGGGTAAGCTGCCAACATCTGAAGTGTCAATGCAACTGCCAAAATCGATTTGCCTTTCATTGTTGTTCCTCCATCCCTGATCATCATTTTCGTCATTCTTTACTTGTTAGACATAGGTTACCTCTGATTCGTTTCACTATGACTGAGATTGGCGAGAGATTAGTGCAAGAGCCAATTTCCCATGACCAGAACAACCGGGATGGACAAGAGCGCCAGCAAGGTAGAACAAACCGTCGTCATGGCACCCATCTCCTCATCTGCCGCGTAGCGCCCGAATAAGATCGAGGCCAATGTCAGGGTGGGCATTGCTACTTGCACAAGGGAAACGCTGACAATATCGCTGTCGATTGAAAAAACGGACAAAAGAAAAGCCGTCATCAGCGGAAAAACAACTAATTTAAACGTGAGTGGCATACTCAAAAGCTTTAATGACACTTGCGGTTTATTGCGCAAAAACATAGGCAAGAGCATACCAATGTACATCATGGCTAACGGAGAAGCGAGCTTGGACAGCGTTCCAAACAGTTGCTTCACAGGCTCAGGTGGCACAAACCCGATGATGGCAGAACCGAGTCCAAAAACGATTGCAATCATCGGGATGTTAATGAGTGTCTTGAGCCCTTTTAAGGAGAAGCTTCCTTTTTCCTGGAGCATCATCACACCAACGGTCCATAGCACAACATCCACGCCTGCGTCGAAAATAGCGGCCAAGAGCGCCCCTTTTGGTCCAAACAATGCCGCACAAAGCGGTAAACCGATGAAGCCTGTATTCCCCAAGCCGGACAAGAGCGCAATCTCCCGACGTTTTTTCACCGGAAGCGGAAGGGCACGCGCACCTAACCAGCCGATGAAAATGCCCAGGCAGTTTAGGATAATTGAAATGAAGAATATTGCAAAAATTTGGTATAAAATTTGTTGATCAATGGTTGTCTGAAAGATCCCGTCTAAAATAATGCACGGCATGGCAACATTTACAATAATCGTGATGACGAGTTGGCGGGAGTCCGCAGTCAAGGGTTGCCGGTAGCCGATTAAGCTACCGATCCCAATGATGACGGCCATGATGAGGATGGACTGCTGCAACGTTTGTAGTTCCATGCTGCCCTCCTGCCTACATTTCTACCGGAAGCCATTCGAGTTCGGTCGGCTCCCCTTTTTCACATGTTCGTAGCAAATCTCCGCACAAAGGAACAACTTGCTCAAGCGGAACGCACCAGGAAAGGGGAAAGGCAACTTCACTACCCTCGATGACGAGCGTGGACATTACCGCCGATTGCTTGTCTGCCGCAAGTACAAAGTGCTGCTCAACCGGCTCATGTTCTTTCCATTGCACTAATACTTTACCGTTGTTCCCGCCTGCTACGACCAAATCCACATGGTCTCCATACGCTGCGTGTACCAACGTCCGCGTTACTCCGTCCAATTGAGCGATTTCCTTCAGCACTTCATGCCAAGCTACATGCTTTTGCTCCATTCCACTTCCATCTGTATACATACGCCAGTCATTTAACATGTTGATTGACTCCTTTTATCGGTGCGCTCTCCTATGAAGAACAAGCACGTAATTGCTTGTAGGCCTTTCAATTCGTACTAATTGTACGCTTCTTGACGAGGAACCTCAACCACTACTTCTGCGGCAAGTTTCGTTCCATGCACATAGCCACCGTATGAATGGAGAATCCTTAAAAGAGATAAAAAGTGTAAACGTTCTGTAGTGGTGGGGAGGAAACAGGAGAAAACGCTCAGCTTCTTGTCCCACCCGCTGGGGGATTCACTGCCCGACTCCATGCAAAAAGCGAAACCGCGTCCAAAGTGGTCATTCCAGGATGCCTTTTCAGAGGTGGACGCTTAAGAGCGTGTTTCGCTTTTTGCATTCCGTCTCGGTCGGTGTACCAAAGATCTTCGCTGTTTTCTCCTGTTTCCTCTAAGCGCTTTCCGTGCTTATCCCGCTTTTTAAAGCTTTGAAAGAATGAAGGAATGTCATTAGTTACGACAGAGAAGAATATTTCCAGACGTAGCGACTTGTGGAGTCCTACCGAGCGGAGAAGCGATTAGCGGGCAAAAGAAACTTAGGCGTGCCCACACGACGAAGCTGCTACCACTTTTGCGTTTCCCCGCTAATCGCTTCGGAGCGGACAGTCTCAGCCCCCAGCAGGACGGAGCCTGGAGCCTAGACTGGAAATATTCTTCTCCCCACGGCAGCTACATAGAACCTTGTCCCCTCCAATTCAAAGTAATCAAATAGGATTTAACAATTTAAAGATTGACAAAGGCATGAACGACCACTACTATGAATCCATGAAATCCGATTAACATAAAGGGGATTACAACATGAAAAAAGTCATTCTGTCTACCTTACTATCTTGCCTGCTACTGGGAATGGCTGGCTGCGGCACTTCTGGTTCTCCTTCTCAGCCGAATCCTACGAATCCGCCTGCTGATCAAGCAGCTTCGCAAAATTTGCTAGAAAAAGTGAAAGCCGAGAAAAAACTCGTCATTGGTACGGAAGGTACATACTCTCCGTTTACGTACCATGATCAGTCGGGCAAATTGACCGGCTATGATGTGGAGGTTATCACGGAAGTTGCCAAGCGGCTCGGTGTAGAGCCTGTGTTCCAGGAAACCCAGTGGGATGCCATGTTTGCGGGACTCGACTCTAAGCGCTTTGACGTCATTGCCAATCAAGTAGGAATCCGTCCTGATCGTCAGGAAAAGTACGATTTCTCCAAGCCATATACGATTTCCCGTGCGGTTTTGGTGACTCACAAGGACAATGACACCGTCAAAGACTTCAAGGATATCAAAGGGTTAAAAGCCGGACAATCCATGACCAGCAACTACGCTGACCTCGCACGCGCCAATGAGGCAGAAATCGTCGGTGTAGACAATTTCAATCAAGCCATTGACCTGATTGCACAAAAACGCGTGGACGTTGTGCTCAACGATAATTTGTCAGTACTTGATTTCCTGAAACAAAAGCCTGATACGCCCATCAAAGTCGTGGCGAAAAATGCAGAGGGCCAACCAACCGGTTTTATGTTCCGTAAAGGAAGCACAGAACTGACTGACGCGATTAATAAGGTGCTCGATGAGATGCAGCAGGACGGCACCCTTTCCAAGATTTCCGTCAAATGGTTCGGCGAAGATATCACGAAGTAATTCTTAGTCATTGACAAAATTGTCTGTCCCTTTTAGTATGTTCCTATTCAAATTCACATCGGTTTAGTGGGGGTTAATTTATGAAAAAACTATTTTTTTCCCTTCTCGCTTCCACTCTGTTAGTCGCATTGGCAGGCTGCGGGTCGTCTTCAACGGGACAACCACCGCAAAATAGTGCCACTCCTGCCCCAACAGAAGAGAAAAAAGAACAAAACTTGTTGGAAAAAGTAAAAGCCGACGGAAAAATTCTGATTGGAACCGAGGGCACGTATGCGCCGTTTACGTTCCACGATCAGTCTGGCAAGCTGACGGGCTATGATGTGGAGGTCGTGACAGAGGTAGCGAAGCGCATCGGAGTAGAGCCTGTTTTTCAAGAAACACAATGGGATGCGATGTTTGCTGGACTCGACTCCAAGCGCTTTGATGTCGTAGCGAATCAGGTAGGCATTCGCCCTGATCGTGAGGAAAAATACGATTTCTCCAATCCATACACCGTATCCACAGCGGTCCTTGTCACCCATAAAGACAACACGACCGTAAAAGGCTTCGAGGATATCAAAGGTCTGAAAGCAGCCCAAACATTGACGAGCAACCTCACAGATATCGCGAAGAAAAACGGAGCGGAAATCGTCGGTGTGGAAGGCTTTAACCAAGCGATCGATTTGCTTGTTTCCAAGCGTGTAGACATTACGATCAACGACGGGATTTCCCTGTTGGACTTCATGAAGCAAAAGCCTGATGTTCCTATCAAAATTATCGCAAAAGATCCGAACGTAGCGAAAAACGGTTTCCTCTTCCGCAAGGGTAGCACAGAGCTGGTTGATGCATTCAACAAAGCACTGGACGACATGACGAAAGATGGTACCCTCGCAAAAATATCAGAGAAATGGTTTGGTGCAGATGTCTCTAAGTAGCTTCTTTGAAAACCCAGAACGCCTGAACCGATGGATCGATATCGCGCAAAGCTCCTTTCTTCCTCTGTTGAAAGGAGCCTTGCTCTATTCTTTGACAATCGCCATCGCGTCCTTTTTCATTGGTCTGATCATTGCGGTTCTCACTGCGCTGGCACGTCTATCCGGCATAAAGCCGCTGATTGCCATCGCCCGCTTTTATGTATCGATCATTCGCGGTACTCCTTTATTGGTCCAATTATTCATCATTTTTTATGGCTTGCCGAGCATCGGCTTGATGATCGATCCGATACCGTCGGCAATCATCGGCTTCTCTCTCAGCATCGGTGCCTATTCCTCCGAGGTGGTACGTGCCGCGATCTTGTCCATTCACAAAGGGCAATGGGAAGCAGCCTACTCCATGGGGATGACCTACTGGCAAGCACTGCGCAGAGTCGTGCTCCCTCAGGCAGCTCGCGTCTCCATTCCTCCTTTGTCCAACTCGTTTATTAGTTTGGTCAAGGATACTTCGCTGGCTTCGGTCGTTCTGGTACCAGAGATGTTCCGCAAAGCCCAAGAAGTCGTCGCTGCGACATATGAGCCGCTGCTCGTCTATGCGGAAGCAGCCCTTATCTACTGGGTGATTTGCTTCATACTCTCTATTATCCAGGATCGCATCGAAAACAAGCTGGACCGTTATGTCTAAAAAGCAGGTGAAAACGCATGATTACGATCACGGATGTGCATAAACAATTCAATACCTTACATGTACTCAAAGGCATTTCTCTCTCGGTGGAAAAAGGAAAGGTAGTCGTTATCATCGGTCCTTCTGGCTCCGGGAAAACAACCTTGCTTCGCTGCCTGAATGCACTTGAGGTTCCGACCAGCGGTAGCGTCCAAATCGGCGACGTCAAGCTGGACTTTTCCAAAAAAGTAGAGAGAACGAGTATTCCGAAGCTGCGAAAGCAGACCGGGATGGTGTTTCAAAACTACAATCTGTTCCCGCACATGACAGCCCTTGAAAATGTGATGGAGGGACCCGTCACTGTCAAAAAAGTAGACAAAGAAAAAGCACGTGCGAAAGCCGCTGCTCTCCTGACAAAAGTAGGTCTTGGTGACAAGCTGGACCATTATCCTGCACAGTTGTCTGGTGGACAACAGCAGCGTGTAGGGATTGCTCGGGCACTGGCGATGGACCCGCAAGTCATGCTATTTGACGAGCCTACCTCCGCTCTCGACCCGGAGCTCGTTGGCGAAGTGTTGAGGGTGATGAAGGAGCTTGCCCAGGAAGGGATGACGATGATCGTCGTCACGCACGAGATGGGGTTCGCCCGGGAAGTTGCCGACGAGGTTATTTTCATGGACCAAGGCGTCATCGTGGAGCGAGATACACCGTCCCATTTGTTCGCAAAGCCGCGTGAGGAACGCACACGTCAATTTTTGCAGCATTTGAAGTAAGAACCAGAAAAAAGACTCTGTCTCTTGTATAAGAGCACAGAGTCTTTTCTTTGCAATAGTGCCTTAATCATCAATGAAGCAAATCACTAGGAAAATAATAATGAGAATCCAAATGAACCCGCCACCAAAAAAGCCGAAACCATCGCGATTGCAACCCATCATTTACCTCTCCTCTCATTGAAATCAGATGGAAGCACCGATCTGCTGGCAAGGATCGGTACTCCATTCAGCTTATGACGACCGCATCTCTCCTGTATGGATGCCTGTCTATCCCAGTGATTAAAAAGAAAAAAACGGGTGCTTGCCCTCCGCATTTATACAAAACCTAAAATTAACAAATGCTTCATGTTCTCTCTACTCTTCCTTAACATCAGACAACTATCATGAATGTGTCAGACCCTACGATGGACATTACGTCCTCCATTTCCGCCCGAATAGCCCCCTTCTACATCGGGCGGGCTTTTTTTCTTTGCCGTAAACCTATAATATATGGATAAATAGACCATTTTTAGCGGAGAGAGGGATCATTTGTGGAAGGCTATAAACAGGCGTTAGCGCAATATATTGACGCTACCAATACACATGACTTTGCCAATGTAGAAAAGGTGCTTCATCCGAATGCCATTTACTGGTTTTCCGACAAGACTTGTACATCCATGAGTGAGATCCGCGCTTACTTTGAAAATGCATGGCATCTGATCAAGGATGAAGTCTATGCGGCTACGGATGTCCAGTGGATTGCTGTCGATCAAAGTTCCGCTAGCTGTGTATATACGTATCAATATCAAGGCTATTACAACGGGGAATTCGTCACGGGAAGTGGCAGAGCTACGAATATTTTTACGAAAACAGAGACAGGGGAATGGAAGCTCATTCATGAGCATCTGAGCGGCAAAGTGGAGTAAGCCCCAAAAATAAAAGCCTCGCTAGGAAGCAAGGCTTTCTTGGTAAGTCGAGACCCCTCGTACAAGGGGTCTCGTTTGTTTTTTATCGATTAAAAAGGGATTCGCTCTGAATGAATCACATACTGATGCTGGGCAGCCCACTCTTGGAGACCATCCCAGAATAATTCGCAAGCGCTAACGATTTTTGCTGGATCAGTCAGATCCCCCGCCATCACCAATCTGGCTACCTGATCGAATCCAGCCGGACGATGCGGCAATTCCATCGCTTCCGGCAAAACCTTGGCCCCTGTCGAGTAAAGCTTTCGGTTGTGCAGCCCGATCAACATCGCACCGTATTGGGCAAACTCCATAGCCAAGTAGGGCAGATAGGTATGTGGGCCGTTTAGATTTACGTTTCGCAACTTGCCAATAAACTCGTACATTTCCCCTACGAGAATACCGTTGATTCCCTCTGTGAACTCTTCCTGCGCTGGTGATTCTGCTGCTTTTTTGAGCGTTTCAAAAAAGTCCTTCGGATCGTACAGACTCAGTGGAGTAAAGAATGGGCCATGTGTCAGCGGCCAATCATCTTCGACAGTAGCGGCAGTGTTCAGCAAAACATCTGCACTGCACACATTTACTTCAGCCTTCCAAGGTCCCGCTGACCATTCGTAGCTAAATTCTATTTCTTCCCCTGATTCTTCTAATACACAAAACATCTCGATATCCGAATAAGGGCCGTCTGTCCCTCGAGAAATAGAGCCGTACACCCCAATGGCGAGAACTTTTTCTTTGTACACTTCATGTAATCTCGCAGCAATTTCTTGGCAGGTTTGAAATCGTTCACTTCGAGATATTTTTACAGGTCCATTCATGTTCATTTACGTACATCTCCCTTGATCTATTTTGGGGTAGCTGACACAAATACATGAATGGAGGACCTCGGGATTAACGGGGGACTTTTTTTGGATGCATGTGAACTTCCTCCCATCGACCAGATCGTGGTTCGTAATGATATGCATTTTACCAAGGAAAGGAAAATCTTACGAGCGATTTTTATTCGTGTTGGGAGCATGAGTGTTGTCGATGGCCGATTGAATATACGCTTGTAGCGTATCGATGAAGGTACGAGCGGCAAACCCCATATATTTGTCTCTGCGATAAACCAAACAGATATCTTGGCTGGGTGTCGGATGCAAGAGGTTGATGATCGCAATCTCGTCGTCGTTTATGTTTTGCAGCAATAAGCTAGGCAGAATACAGCCCCCGATCCCCTTTTTCACTAGAGTCAATAGGGACAGGAGTGTGGTCGTTTCGATATGAGGCTGCAAGCGAAAGCCTTCCTGCATGCAATAGCGATTGATGAGCTGTCTCGCTTGATGATCCGACGGAAACATCACCGTTTTCACATCTTGAAGCTGCTCAAACTTGATTGCCTTTTCCTTGGCAAGTGGATGTGCGGTATGAACCGCAAGCGCGAACTCTTCGTGAAATAGCGGAATGACAGTGATTCTCTCATCCGGCTCAGGTAACACAGTCACGCCCAAATCAATCTCGCCGGATGTGATTTGCTCCACTATTCTTGTAGACTCAATGACGGATAAGGATGTTTTTGGATACAAGCGGTGGAATTCTACAAGAAGAGCATCAAACAACAAATCGGCATCGCCAGGCAGGACACCGATCGTGAGCGTGCCCCCTTCGTTGTTTTTCATGGCAGCAATCGCTTCGCGTGCGTAGTCGATATGGGAAAAAACATGCCGACTCTGTTCCAGCAATACCTTTCCTGCTTCTGTCAGCGTGATTCGCTTGCCTAAGCGGTCAAACAGCGGGACACCCAGCTCATTCTCTAAAAACTTGATTTGCTGACTGAGATTGGACTGCGAGGTACACAGCTTTTCTGAGGCCCGGGAAAAATGCATTTCCTCACATATTGCCATAAAATACTCCAATTGCCTGAGCTCCATTGCTTCACCTCTTGTGCCCATTATCATTTTTACTAATCATTCTAATCGGAAAAGCATGATTGTTGCGATTTCCCCTACGACGTACACTTTAGTTGACGGTAAGATCGCTGTCAATCATAGGAAAATGATAGGGAGGTTTGTCTCATGTCTCAAAGCATGATCACTACAGCCACATCCGTTCGTCAAATTGGCCTGCAACAGATTCCGTTGATTCCTGAGGAGCTATTGGATGTGCAATCCCCCGCTTTTTCAAATACACTTCGCTGGAATATCGGGCATATCGTCTTTTGTTTTCAGCATTTTCTGTCCATCGGCTTGCCTTACCAATCTGACCTGCCCGCTTCCTACGCTACTCTTTTTCAGACGGGAACGAAGCCTTCTGACTGGACGACTGCACCACCCTCGATAGATGAGCTGATTTACTACTTGTCCGTACAGCTTGAACGGTTGGCCTCCGTCACCCCTGACGAGCTAGAGGCAGCATTGCCAGCCCCCATTACAATGGGTCCCTTCCAGTTTACGACGGTTGGAGAAGTCTTTAACTTTGCCGTCATGCACGAGTCCATCCATCTGGGGATCATTTCAAGCATGGTAAAAGTCGTAGCGCAGGAAGCAGCAGCAAAGTAATTGCAAAAAAACGAGACCTGTGAATGGTCTCGTTTTTTCTTCCCCAACCGTGTGCCTCGAGCGTGAGCAACATTTACCTTGCAAGAAAGTACTCGACACTTTTGACATTCGCTATGTCTATTTTCCCCGTTGTTCCTTGCAATTCTCTATCCTCATAGGCGTCCCAACTGGAATCTCGCTTTCTATTCCAGGCAAAGATACGCTCCCAGCTTTCCTCTTTTGAAATCGTACCTTTTCCTTGATGATATTCTTCATATTCCTGTTCACTGTTAGCTAAGAAGTCATTATTTAATACCATATGCCACTCATCATAGTCAGAGAGTAAAACGTCTTGTTCATCCAATTCCACTTTGATTCGAACGAACTGGACTCCACTTTCAAAATAGCCTGTACGCCTCAAATCAGGTTTATCCACCCATAACCAAATCGGGTATTCTCCCCTATACTTCGCTACTCTCTTTTTCATCTGATGAATCATCCATTCGTATTCCTTAGGGAACATCGCATGTTTTCGGTCCCCTTGTAAAAAACCCCGTTCTCGAGCCAATTCCCACACTTCTTGGTTTTGTAACGTCCAAAAAACCCTCATGTCATACACCCTAATCGCATATTTCAAGTTACGTAAACATAATCAAGCACTAGTGTAGCAGGAAGTTGTCCAGTTATCACGAAAAAACGAGACCTCAGATTGGTCTCGTTTTTTTCCATTTATTCGAACCGAGTGAACTTTTCTTCAGCAGATGTGCGTGTGCGTGCTGCTGGTACATTTTCCTGATCGAAAAAACCGAGGTGCAGGAAACCAACGATTTTCTCTCCTGGCGTAACACCCAAGATGACGTGTGCCTTCGGATCCCAGTTGTGCGCGTTCGTTTTCCAGACTACGCCTAATCCACGCTCCCATGCGAGCAACTGGAAGTTTTGAATGAGAGCTGCCGTCGCACTGAAATCTTCTTCCCATTGTTTTTGGCGCGGATCTTCTTTCATGATGACGACCAAATAGGCTGCCGGTTGGTTGTACATGTCTCGGCGCGCCTGATGGGCTTCTGGGGGATAGCAGGTGATCAACTTCTCTACAAACGCTTCTTTTTTCTCTGAAGATACAAACAGAAATCTCCAAGGCTCACGAATACCATGGTTCGGCGCGTACACAGCGTCATTCAATAGCTCCAAAACAAGTTCTTCGGACACAGTATCTGGTTTATAGTCTTTTTTAATAGAGCGGCGCTCTCGAATGATTTTGGCAATGGACACAACGGTCACCCTCTTCTCTTAGACTCCCACACTTTGATAATGGTTATCAATCTTATTCAGAACATATGTTATCGTGTACACTCGGCAAAATCAAGTAAGAAGTAAACGAAACTGCACACCACGCTTACAGGGATATGGTAAACTTTTGGACGAGGAGGGATGTAGCTTGGACGAACAGCGCCCAGCTCTCATAAAGCCCGGATTTTTCAGTATCGATGCGCCAGCAGACAGACGACGCAACGAATTTGACTTTCATAATGAAGCGCTGCTCTTCCACCAGCAGCCCGTCGATTTTGTTTTTTTCGGCGATTCCATCACGCATTGGTGGGATCTCGCTACCTTTTTTGGTCGGTCGGGTCAGACCATCGTGAATCGTGGAATCGGCGGTGACACAACCGAACAGGCCCGCAGACGTTTTGCCGCAGATGTCCTTCAATTGAAGCCACGTTACGTGGTGATCATGATCGGGATTAACAATACGTGGGCGTTGGATACATTCTTGCCTTCCGACCGACTGACACCTCAAGAGATTAACCAGCAGGTGACCCGTGATGTAGAAGCAATGGTGCATGCGGCTCTCGAGCAAGGCATTCAGCCCATTCTTTGTTCCCTTTTGCCTACATGCATGGACCGATACGCACGCAACTATGAGCGAAACCAACTCGTCATCACGATCAATGAACGTTTTCAAGCGATTGCTGAACAAACAGACTGTCTCTATGTCGATTACCACTCCCGCATGACGGACGCAGATGGTATCACACTGCGCAAGGAATTGGCTGACGACGGACTTCATCCGCATGTCCTCGGCTACCAGCTCATGGCGACCGTTCTCCGCGATACACTTTCTGCACACGACATCGCACTTGGCACACCATCATGAATAAAAAAAGGATGCGGCTTCTTATGCCCATCCTTTTTTGCTGCTTATTCCGGTCGACGATCCGTCAGCCAATGCCCACCTGCAATTTTGCCCACGGATGCCATCAAAATAGACAAATGGGACTTGCCATCGATGCCTAAATATTCGTTCATGTCATGATCCATCCAGTGACCAATTGTCGTTACCCCAAGCCCCAGTCCGTTTGCTACCAAATGCAGGTTCTGCGACACGTGCCCGGAATCCCACCAGATATAGCGGTACGCACGTTCTTTGTATTTGTCTTTCGTGCGATCCACCATCGCTGTCCAAACGAAATTGACAGCAGCCCGTCTCGTTACCTCTTGCTCTTCCGTGAACAGATAGGCGATCTCGGACGTGTCTTCTCTCTTCAATCCTTCCAAGCACCAATTCTGTACATCCAGATGATACAGGCCTTTCTCCAGTCCCTCCACGTTGTTAATCATCAGATACGTCTCAATCGGATACAGGGCACCGGCAGACGGCGTCGTGCGTAATTGATAGTCACCCATATCATCTGTGATGCCCTGTGTACCCCACAGTAGGAGATTCAATTCGTTAAGCGTCATTGACTGCTTCAAGAAATTACGCTTGGATCTTCGATTAGCGAGGACCTCCCACAAATCGACGGACGCTGGAAACTGTGGCTTGCCTAAATCAACGCGGGCAAATACCTCTTCATAACGCAAATACGTCGCAGGTCTTTTGGAAAAATCGTAACGAGAGGCCCAGCCTTTTTCCAGCTCGCCCACTCGGTAAGAGGTCGCCTCGATAAATTCATTTGCAATTCGCTGCCATTCGGGATGCATCTATGTTCCTCCTCGTATTTTCTTACTGGTGATGCCTTTTACTATACGAAGCTCTTTTCCATTAGTAAAACAATGATTTATAATATTTTTCATAAGAAAAAACTAATGAAAAGGAACCAGGAGACATGACGCTTACCCAACTGCAAGTGTTTGTCGCCGCAGCAAAAGCTGGAAGCTTCACGCGGGCAGCAGAAGAAATCGGCTTTACGCAATCCGCCGTCTCGCAAATGATTCAGTCCCTGGAAAAAGAGCTCGGTGTCAGTCTTTTTCAACGAAGTCGCAGCGGGATCACTCCGACGAGCATCGGAGAGCGAATGCTTGCGCACGCTCGCGACATTTTGAACATCACATCCTGCATGACGGAGGAAGCAAACGTGGCCCGCGGGATTTCGTCCGGTACCCTGCGTATTGCCTCGATCCCCAGCGTCGCCTCCCGCTTTTTACCTGGACTTTTGGGTAGCTTTCGCAAGCGGTTTCCGGCCGTGGACATCCTGCTTTTGGAAGGCGATAGTGATGAAATTAGCAACTGGCTGCACAGCTTAGTTGTCGACATTGCCTTTACCGTTATGCCTGATAAGGAAATGCAAACGTTGCCGCTCTTGCAAGACGAAATGATGGTCATTTTACCAGATACCCATCCACTGAAAGACAGTCAGACCCTTCGTTTTTCCGAAATTGCGGAGCGTTGTTTTATCATGCCAAAGGATGGCTGCATCCGAAAAATGCTGCAAGAGAATCACATTACCCCAACGGTAACGTTTGAAGTACGTGAGGTGTATACGATTTTGACCATGGTGCAGGAGTATATCGGCGTCACCATCATGCCTGAGCTGTACATGCCACCTGTCATCCCCAAAGTCGTCGCGATCCCTCTGTCGCCCCCTATTACAAGGGAAGTGGTGCTCGCGGTGCGCAACTGGCAGTCGATCTCCCCACTCACGGCAGAGTTCGCCGTTCATAGCCAGCAATATGTAAAAGGCATGGACTTCACGCCAACGAGCAAGTAGCCCCACGAACAAAGCCCTCGCCTATTGGGATTGGCGGGGCTTTTGGTGTGCGAGAAGCTCTGTTAGCCATTTTTCAAATTTGTTGGCACTCATGATTTCATGTGTAATAAATTCACCCTGATAAAACAAGCCAAAGGTCGTCCATATGACAGGCGCGTTCTGTGCTGCTTCCCTCGTTGTCAGCTTGTACGAATGAAAGGGAACACTTTTCGCTTCCGCTACTTTTCTCAATTCTTCCAAAACACCAACAGCAAATGGACACTGTGCTGTGTAATAAATGGTGACGCCATTCTCCTTTGAAGAAGTTGTTCCTGTTTTCTTCAAGGACGGTATAGCAGCTTGTTCATTCCATTTCCATGCCACTAATTGAAAATACGGTTCTGCTTGATCTGCCAGCTCAAACCCCATATGTTCAAAAAAACGTCTCTCACTCAAATACGGGTACTTGTTCTTCCCTACGATATGAACGATTCCGTCCATGCCACGTTTGATAGCATCCTCCTTGCAATGATGCAACAATTGTTTCGCATACCCGTTCTCTTTATATCTGCCAGACACCCACAAGCAGTTGATATACATATAATTGGGCGCTTCAATTGGAACCCAGGCCATTTCCGCAGGCAAGTATTCAATAAACACTTTTGCCCGCTCATCTAAGCGATAAAACACCAATCCTTCATCCATTCGCTCTGTCAGCCACTTCTTCTTCTCGGCTACTTCATGTTCGTATTGTTTTGCACCTAATGCACAGCATATGTGCTCCGTTTCTATATTCTTTTTTGTTATTTCTATATACCCCATTTACTTCCACCTCCATCTTTCCTCTGCTTTTATATACTATCGCGGACGATTTGACCCAGTCTTTCGATACCAGATTCAAAATCGGCGATCGACGAGTACCCATACGACAGCCGGACATATCCTTCTTGCGTCTCCCCGTAAATCTTGCCCGGATTCAGCAGAATGCCCTGGCGTTTGGCTGCTGTAAAGAGCTCCATCATCGAGAGCTTTCCGTTCATTTTCAGCCAGATGAAAAATCCTCCAGCAGGCACTTCCCACGTCGCGTGTTCACTCATGTGCTTCGTAAGTGCCCGGATGGCAGCCGCTCGTCTCGTAATTAGCTGCTCTCTGACCTTGTGCATATGCCTCTCATACAAGCCACTCGCCAGCCACTCCTCCGCCACACGTTGCGATAGCGAGCTAACCCCGTAATCCGTCTGCATCTTGATATCGGCCAGGCGTTCGATGACTGGCTCTGGCCCCACTACCCATCCAATCCGCAAGCCGGGAGTCAGTGTCTTGGACAGGCTCCCGATGTACAGGACATGTCCATGTTTATCTCTTGCCTTGAGCGGCAGAGGTGGAGGCTCATTCGTCCACAGCTCGCGGTAAATGTCATCCTCGATAACAGGCAGACGCTCTTCTTCACATACACGCAGCAGCTCCAGCCGGCGTTTCTCTGTCATCAGGATGCCTGTTGGATTATGAAAGCACGGATTGGTGTACAGAATCGCCCCTTGCTCCTGTTTTCGCCTCGCATAGATCGCCTGCGCAATCATCCCCTGACGATCCATCGGCAATCCCGCAAGCTCCATCCCCGCCGACTGGAACACATGCAAAGAATTGAGATACGAAGGCTGTTCCAAAAACACGGTTGAACCTCGATGCAATAACCCAACCGAAATTAATTGGAGTGCCTGCAATGCACCAGACACGATTAAGACAGAAGACGGCGAAGCTGTAATTCCTTGTCGTCCGACATAATCACTGACCGCTTGGCGCAGGGGAAGGTACCCTCTCGGCTCTTCATATCCAAATCCGCTTAGGTTCCTCGTCACTCGCTCCATGACTTGCTTCATCGCTTCGACTGGAAACATGTCTGGGGAGAGCTCTCCTTTGCTCAACTGAATCAGGTCTGCCTGGAATTCACGCGTATTGATTTCTTGAACCGCCGTCATGCTTGGCTTGTGCAATCCAGATCTGACGTACTCACTCCAATCCGGAGGTCGTGTCGTAGCCAACAGCGTCCAGGTGTTGTTGACGACGACAGTGCCCATCCCCAGCTTTCCCTCGATCAACCCGTCTGCGGTCAATTCCTCCAATGCTGCAATGACCGTGCTCCGATTGACTTCGAACGATTGTGCCAAGTCGCGTTGGCTGGGGATTTTGCTGCCAATCGGCCATTCTCCTGTCGAAATTTTTCCTTTGATAAAATCAATAATTTTCCGATATTTCGGCAACCGTTTCTCTCTGTGCAACCTGATCGATCCCCTTCATCTTCCTCATCTTAATAGGTAAAAGTGGTTGGTTTTTTTGATAGCCGAGTGGTTGCAGATATTTTACCACTTCTTGATTACCATAGAAAAGAAAGAAGAAACAGTGAATAGGTGGTTGGTTTTTTCATTCAAAGGAGGGAAGTTATCTTGTTGCATCATGTCAGAAGTCGTATTTTCGCTGCACATGCTATCAGCATTTTGTTATGGGCCTCGGCCTTTGCTGGTATTCGCGTTGGGCTGCAAGCTTACTCGCCGGAGCATCTCTCGCTGCTTCGCTTTCTTATCGGCTCTCTTTTTCTCGGGATACTCGCACTCTTTTTCCGTATCCGTCTGCCAGAGTTAAAGGATGTCCCAGCTATCTTTATGCTTGGGGGCTTGGGTTTCGCCGTTTATCATACAGCGCTCAACTACGGGGAGATGACTGTAAGTGCAGGTGTAGCCAGCCTCTTGGTCACGACTACGCCTATCTTTTCCGCTCTCCTCGCTCTCCTATTTTTCCGGGAGCATTTCGGGGTAAGAGGCTGGCTAGGTGCACTGATCAGTTTTCTCGGAGTCTCCATCTGCACGATTGGCACAGGGGAGACCCTGTCTATATCAGACGGAATATTCTTGATTTTATTAGCAGCCATTAGCGAAAGCATTTACTTTGCGTTTCAGAAGCCATTCGTAGAAAAATACGGCGTTTTCGCATTTACCGCCTACACCTTGTGGGCAGGTACCTTATGTATGCTCTTCTTTTTGCCCGGGCTTGGCACAGCGATAGCCCAAGCGCCATGGGATGTGACACTCAGTATTGTGTATTTGGGGATTTTCCCTAGCGTTGTTGCTTATTTGTCCCTCGCCTATGTGACTTCTGTCGTCGGTACCTCAGAGGCTACTACCTCCCTTTATATGACGCCAGTGCTCGCTTTTTTGATTGCCTGGATGTGGCTGGGTGAAGGTCCTACGCTTGTGACGATGGCTGGTGGCGTTGTGACGCTTGTCGGTGTCCTGCTCGCAACGATGAAGCCGCGGTTATCCAGAAGGACTGTCAAGCACCAAGCCTTTTAGAAACGCCAGTATTTCCATGCTTGTCGCTATTGGCGCATCGATCGGCATCAAGTGCTTGGCGTTTGGAATGACTACCGTTTTGCTTTGCGGATGCCTCGTAACTTTTTGGATGAGAGAGAGCTTCACATCGAGCTTTGGCTCAGTCTCCGCCGGGAGAAACAGAACCGGGCATCTCATTTGTGCGTAGGCATCTTCATAGTGCAAATCACAGACTGTCTCCATGATTTGAAGGTTAATCGTAGTCGGTATCTGGTATGTGATCAGCCCATCAGACAGAGGGTAGATCGTCACATGCTGAAACCATTTTTCGTAATACGGGTCCCACGGATACCAATGCTGCCTCGCGTATGACGCAAACTCCTCTCGATACTGGAACGCTGGCACTGCACGCTTGCGATACTGCTCCAAAATTTCAGCTTTTGATCCTTCCCGCTCGCCATTTGGGCCCACAAAATCAATCATGCCTGAATCCAGATTAATCAGTGATCGCACACGGTCAGGGTACCTCGCTGCAAAAAAGGTGGCGAAATCTCCGCCGAGAGAATTGCCAATCAGATGCGCTCTATCTACCCCAGCATGATCGAGTACTGCCCGTATATCCTCACATTGCGTACCGATATCGTAGCCAGTAGCCGCATGCTCCGATTGGCCATGCCCACGCAAATCCATACAAATGATGTGGAAATCCTCTGAAAAATAAGGTAACATGTCGTTCCAGATAGATGAGGTCCCGCCTTGGGGGTGCAAGAACAGAATCGTTTCACCATTTCGTGCGCCTTCTAACACATGTAACCTCGTCCCCTGCTGATAAATCATCACTGATTTCACTTTGACTCACCCTTTTATTCGTTTTAGCTAAAGCGAGGAATACATATGAACCGAACAGGTCGTTTACTAGAACTGCTTGCACTTTTCCACACAGGAAAAACCTTTACCGTGGGCGATTTAGCCAATACGTTGTCTGTGTCCAAACGAACGATGCTGCGTGACTTGCACTTGCTCAGCGAGGCTGGTGCGCCCTTGCAAGCTTCCCCCGGTCCTGGCGGCGGTTACAGGCTGATTCGATCCCATCAGCTAGCGCCCCTTGCTCTCACGACAGAGGAAGCCGTTGCTCTGATTTTGTCGTATGAAGCTCTTCTCTCCTACACGGACAAGCCATTTGCAAAAGAAACCCTATCTGTGATCGCCAAGCTGCTCTCGAGTCTTCCAACAGACGCTTTGATGAGAGTAGAGCAGCTACGCAAAAAACTGCGGGTGACGAACCCGAGCAGAAGTGTGGAAGCGCCCTTTTTGCGACCTCTCTTGGATGCTGCTCTTTCCCAACAAGCTGTGGAAATTGCGTACGACTCCCTGAATCGACGAAGCACCCGCATCATTCAGCCCGATTATTTGTACGCCTTCGATGGCTACTGGTACTGCAAATGCTTCTGCTTTCTCAGGGGATGCACGGTCAAACTGCGCGTTGACCGCATCCAAGCCATGACGATTGTGGATACCCCTACCTTCGTCCCTGATCCGCATGTCTCGCAGTATGAAGAACTAGAGCAGCTTCCCCTGCGAATTCGTTTGACGAGAAAAGGCTGCAAACTAGCCGAAAGCCACCATCAATTCGGCAATCAGATTACGCTTCTGGCAGATGGTTCCGGTTTCATTATCGACACTGTCGCTCCCTCCGAAATCGATTGGGTAGCCCGGTTTGTACTCGGTCTGGGAAGGGAAGCGACAGTAGACGAGCCTGCTGAGCTAATCGGCTGGCTGCATAAAGAGCTTCATGCCCTGTGTCATTTTTATCCCGTTTGAACGCCACTCTGTTCGGTCCTGAGATGAGCATAGCAACAAATGGTGTCAATCGATGTCAGTAATAAGAAAAGCCAGGAAGACTCTCTTCCTGGCTAGTACTGCATGCCGAGCTCTGCCGCCAACACGAGAAACATCGCATGCGACCAAAGGAGCGGCACAGCAGGATGGCCTGCCCTCTCCACCCACCTCTCATAATGAGCCGGAGAAAGCAAATGCTCCTGCACTTGTTCAGGCAGTCCGCTCGCTTGCCGCTGGGAAACAATCCACGCTGCTATCTTTTCCGCTTCTTCACGCCTGCCCGTTTTCACGTAATACCAGCCCAACCACGCAGATAATAGCAGCCACTGCCCCCCGCCATAATACGTATCGGTCGGGTAGCGATGCACGCCGTATCCTGCTCGCAGCTCCTCTTCTATGGCCTGCACGGTTCGGATCATGAGCGGATCATCCACGTCGACGATCCCATACGGCAGGGCCAGCCAGAGAAGACTCGCATCCACCGAATGATCCCCAACGGACTTTATCAATCGCCTGTTGGCTGTGCCATGCTCGCGTATGAATTGGCGAATGGTCTCTCCTTGCTGAGCGAGTTCGAAAGCTCGGTCGGACAAATAAGGCTCCATCGCCTTGATCCCGGCATAAATAGCTCCTAGCGTTACTGGGTGGATTCGGTCTCCTCCCTCTTCCCAGCAATCAAAGTTAGGGAGCTGCCAGCACGCCACTACATAGTCAATCGTCAGTTCAATAGATGGCTTCAGCTCGTGAATCAAGTCATGCTCCCCACTCATCCGCACATGCTCAGCCAGCCCCCACAGCCATGTCCCGTAGCCATCGAGCTGAAAGCTGCCCCATTCGCCTGCTACTTCTTCTCCGTCCGCTGTATAGCGCGTATGCAAATAGCGGTCGTTCCCCGCATCATTTTTGTCTAATCCTTTTTTTACTGCCGAAATGGCTGCTCTTGCCTTTGCCTCATGCTTTCGGATCACATCATCGCACCATTGGTAAAACTTGCGGGCGCTCTCATGGTTGCCGGTACGGTTCATCGCGTAGGCCGTAAATGTTCCATCGCGGAGCCATGCATATTGATAGTGAATAAATGCGGGTGAAGCGAGATACGCCCCCGTACTCCCTTGATGCTGAAGGATCAACTTTACACTTTCCTCAATCAGGGTCATGGTTATCCCCCCTTATTCGGACAAGCCGACTTCGTAACAAATACAGTCGCTGCTCGTCTTCCGGCTATGCTTTTATAGCATATGCAACCGACGTCCAAACGAAAACCCAATATGCATAGCAAAAGAAAACCCACTGGATGCGCATATCCAGCGGGTTCTTGTGACATTTAATTTTGTGAAGGTACATCCGTCTGTTCGGATTTCAAGTAATGCTGCAGCTCCTCATAAAAAGTCGGGTTGCAAGCCATCACGCTGCTTTTTTGGTCGTACGGCAGTGGTGTCCCCATCATGGTCGTCACCCGGCCACCCGCTTCCTCTACAATAATGCGAGCTGCCCCGAAATCCCACGCATTGAGCTGCATACTGACGTAGCCATCCAGTCTACCCGCAGCCACATACGCCATCTCCAGAGCGGCGCTTCCTAGCAGGCGCATTCCGCGAACCTTCCCAGCAAGCTTTTTCACGATCAAGTCGATGCCAATCTGCTCAGCACGCTTGTTCCAAAATACACTCGTGCATAACAAAGCTTGTTCCAGGCTTACTGCTCGATTCACCTGCAAGGGACGATCATTGAGAAAAGCCCCTTCCCCTTTTACCGCATAAAATAACTCGTCTCTGGAAGGATCGTAAACCGCTCCGACCATTCCCTCTCCTTTATGGTAAACGGCAATGGAAACGGAAAAATTGATTTGCTGATGAACAAAATTGGTCGTGCCATCAATCGGGTCGATGACCCAAAGCGTGTCATACTGCTTGTAATCCTCCGCATGTGCACTCTCTTCTCCAAGAATGCCGTGATCAGGGAAGCGTGCAAGAATCATCTGAATGACGTGATTCTCCACTTCTTTATCTACGGCTGTAACAAGATCGGAGGCTGATGTTTTATACTCGACGGTAAAAGGCTCCTTCATTCGCTTCAGACTCAGCTCACCCGCTGAACGGGCGCATTGCAAAGCGAGCTCCTTGAGAGCCGCCAGTGTTGATGCTTGCACACGTATCGCCACCTAAAACTTGACTTATTTTTTCGCAAAGCACGCCCCTTTCACCTAGAAAGAGAGGCTTCGACGTTTTATTTAAAAATGATGAGACAGCTCGTGCTAAAAAACGGCCATGCTATATTATTTAGTGTACCATACTTTACCTGCTGTTACACCACACGTTAGCCATGAGGAATGCGCCTGAAAACGCCCGAATGATTGAAAAAAGGTGTCTCCCTCGTCATTATCTGACTGTGGAGACACCCTTTTTTACATGACTACTTTAGCAGCAGCGCGTTACGCCGCCTTTTTCAAAGCGTTCAGTCAAGGCGTACATGTAGTACTCACGCTCTGTCATCGGAAAGATACCTGGCGCCCCATGCGTCTCGTACCAATGGGCGAGATAGCGATCATAGTCGGGCATTCCGAAAATCGTTTTAATAGCCGAGCTCACTTTGCGCATTGCCTTTCGCATGGCTCTTAGCTTGCGCCTCATGCTACGTGATGCCCTTTCCCGTCAAATACATTTCCTTTGGACTTGATGTACGGCGACTCCTGCAACGGATAGTGCTTGCCACGGAGAATATTGATCCATACCCGCGCTCCGTCGAGAATGATCCCAATCGTAATGACCATGAAGATCGCACATACCACAGCATCGATCTGGTCGTTGAAGATCATTTTTTGTGCAGCTTCCACCGTTTTTACCCCTTTTGGAAGCGTATCGGCATCCAGTGCCTTTTGGAATGCTTCTGCATGCGAGAGGAACCCGATTTTTGGATCAGGATGGAACAGCTTTTGCCAGCCCGCTGTCAACGTAGCCGTCGTCAGCCAAGCCATCGGTACGAGTGTGATCCATGAGTAGGCGGCTTTGCCCATTTTGAAAATAATCGTCGTTCCCACCGTAAACGCAATCGCGGCGAGCATCTGGTTGGCAATACCAAAGAGCGGCCACAGGGTGTAAATGCCTCCCAACGGGTCCATGACACCTTGGAGCAGGAAGTATCCCCATCCGATGGTAATGATCCCAGAACCAATCAGATTACCCGGCAGCCAGTTGACTTCCTTCATTTTCGGAATGACGTTTCCGAGCATGTCTTGTACCATAAATCGTCCGACACGCGTTCCCGCATCGATCGTCGTCAAAATAAAGACTGCCTCAAACAAGATCGCAAAGTGATACCAGAATGCCATTAATGCCTTGCCACCTAATACACCCGAGAAAATCGTCGCCATCCCGATTGCCAGTGACGGCGCTCCGCCCGTCCGGGAAAGGATCGTCTTTTCCTGAATGTCGTTGGCAAGCGTTGTTAATTGGTCAGGGGTTACGGTATAGCCCCAGCCCGTTATCGTCGTCGCAACCTGGACTGCATCCACGCCAATTGCGGCGGCCGGTGAGTTGATCGCAAAATAGACACCAGGAGTCAGCACGCACGCTGCAATCATCGCCATAACCGCAACGCCAGACTCCATCAGCATTCCACCGTAACCAATCAGTGGCGCATGCGATTCCTTCGCGATCATCTTCGGCGTCGTTCCGGATGATACGAGAGAATGGAATCCCGATACGGCTCCGCACGCGATGGTAATAAACAAGAAGGGGAACAGATTTCCTGCGAAAACAGGGCCAGTTCCATCAATGAACTTCGTCAGTGCTGGCATTTGCAACGGCGGCAATGTCAGCACGATTCCCACCGCCAATACCGCAATCGTCCCTACCTTCAAGAATGAGCTGAGATAATCGCGCGGTGCCAAGAGTAGCCACACAGGCAAAACTGAGGCAATGAAGCCGTACACAATAATCATCCAAGCAAGCTGTACCTTGGAAAAAGTGAAGGCTGGTCCCCATGTTGGCGATGCAGCTACGATTTGACCGAGCCACAGGGAAAAGAACAACAACGCCAGCCCGATGATCGAGCCCTCTAATACCTGCCCAGGTCGAATATACCGCATATACAATCCCATCAATATAGCAATGGGTAGCGTCATGAATATCGTGAAGGTAGCCCACGGCGATTCTGCAAGAGCGTTCACAACAACCATCGCCAAAACAGCAATCAGGATAATCATAATGGCAATGATACCAATCAGCGCGAGTGCTCCGCCTACTGGACCGATCTCTTCCTTGGCAATTTGACCAAGAGATTTACCGTTGCGACGCATCGATCCGAACAAAATAATGAAGTCCTGCACCGCTCCACCGATCACAACCCCGACGATAATCCAGATCGTTCCCGGCAAATATCCCATTTGCGCAGCCAGCGTAGGACCTACAAGCGGGCCTGCACCTGCAATCGCAGCAAAATGGTGCCCGAACAACACCCATTTGTTCGTTGGCACAAAGTCTTTGCCATCGTTGTTCACTTCCGCCGGAGTGGCGCGATTGTCGTTGAGCGACATGATTTTACGAGCAATGAATTTGCTGTAAAAACGATAAGCTACAGCATAAGTGCAGAACGCAGCGGTCAATAACCAGAACGAGTTGACAGATTCCCCTTGCCAGAGCGCTATCATTCCGAATCCGACAGCACCCAATGCGGCTATCCCGCCCCAGATCAGGAGGGAAAGAAGCCATTTTTTCATCCGAGTCGCCCCCTTCTATTTATGTAATATTCAGGCAATAAATCCTTAAAAAAACGTATCACATCGGACGAGATCCCAACATAAAAAATGGCTGAACCGTACAAAAACAAGCACAAGCTGCACCATCCTCGTTTGAGTGTAAGCGCGTTCAATTTTGGGACGTAGAAAGTCTCCGCCCCGAGTCTGATCCAAACTCCTCCACAATATGTTAAAGTTATACATAAATTGGTATGGAAATCAAAAAGGAGAATACGCACATGCGACGAATCGGGGGTTACATCATTATCGGAATCGGAGCGATTTTTGTTCTGGCAACCTACCTGAACATTCCGCTCGCGATAGATTTGCTATGGCCAGTCTTTCTTCTCATTCCAGCAATCGGGTTTCATATTTTCTTCTTTATGAATCCGCAGCCAAATCGAGCTGGATTACTTGTACCAGGAGGGATCTTGCTCGTCTACGCTCCGCTCTTCTTTTTCAGTCAGCTATTTTTTGGCGGTGATATGAGCACGACGTGGCCCTTTTTTCTCATTGGTCCTGCCGTTGGGCTTACCGAGCTGTACATATTCGGCAATCGCAAACCCGCTCTCTTGATCCCTATTGGTATCCTCACCGTCATTGCCATCGTGTTTTTGATCGCGAATCTGGCGTCCACCCAAGTAGGCGGCATCCTTGGCTTGCTCCTGATCGTATTGGGCGGAATTATGGTGACGCGTAAGAAAAACGATCACTATCCCATGTAAGCAGTCGAAAAAAACAGACCAATCCTCCCCTCCCAAACGGGACGCAGGATTGGTCTGTTTCCTTTAAAACCCCAGTCGTTTCTTCAATTCCTTCACGACATTGCGGCTAACAGGCACTTCTGTTTTGCGATGATCTTCCATGACTAGATGAATCGAGCCTTTGAACCAAGGAACGAGCTCTGCCGTTTTGGATAAATTGACAATAAAAGCGCGATGCGTCCGAAAAAACTGCTGGCGTGACAGCCTGCTCTCCAGCTCCTGCAGCGTAAACGTGGTCGCATATTGCTCACCAGCTGTATAAATGCTCGCATACCTTCCTTCCAAGGTGGCATAGACGATTTCGTTTGGATCAATCAGCATGATCTTTCCGTTTTTTTCCACCGGGACTCGATGCGGCTGAGTATCGACCAGCACATTTTGCAGAAGAGACTGTAGCCTTTCCTCCAACAGTGGTGACGCGTCCAATGCAGGCTCACTTTTCCGTCTCATTTTTCGTACCCGATTCATCGTCTTTTCCAGACGCATTTCGCTGAACGGCTTGACAATATAATCAACGGCTTCCGCCTCAAATGCTCGAACCGCATGAAATTCATACGCACTTGCAAAGATGATGACAGGTGGATTGACCATGGATTCCAGAAGCTCCTGCCCCACATCGACGCCATCCCTGTCCTGCAAATGGATGTCCAAAAAAACCGCATCCGGCTCAGTCTGAAGAACCGCTTCCAACGCCTCTTCTCCGCTGCCCGCCTCTCCTACTACGGACACTTCCGAGAACTGCTCCAGCAAATACCGCAGTTCTTCTCTGGCTGGCGTCTCATCATCGACGATGAACACTTTGAGCACTGACGTTCACCCCTATCGGTAATTGTATGGTGCATGTTGTGCCGCTCCCGCTTTTGCTCTCGATCACGATTCCATACGGTTCTCCGTAGATCGACTGGAGACGGCTTTTTACATTGGCAAGACCGATCCCAGATAATTGCCGCCCTGCACTCTTCTCAGCTAGAGCTGGCTTGAATGGGTCCACTTCCATTCCGACTCCATTATCTGCCACTGTCAGTTCGACGATTTGCTTTTCTTTGCGCCGTGCACGAATCACTACGGTTCCCCCTTCGCGCTTGGGCAACAGCCCGTGCTTGACCGCATTTTCTACCAGGGGCTGCAAAATCAGTCCTGGTACGGTAAACCGCTCTACGCCATCCTCGATGTCGTACTCTACATGGAGCTTGTCTCCGAACCTCGCACGTTCGATGGCCAGATACGCTTCGATATGCTCTAACTCACGCGCCAGACTGACATATCCGCCAGAGTCATGCAAATTTCGCCGGAAGTACTCCCCCAAATGAATCAACAGTTCGCGCGCCTGTTCGGGACGGAAGCGAATAAATGAAACGATCGTATTGAGCGCATTGAACAAGAAATGCGGATTGATCTGCGCATGCAAGGCTCTGATTTCTGCATCTGCCAACAGGCGGGACTGCTTCTCCAGCTCAGCCAGTTCGAGCTGACTCGATATCAGGTTCCCCAATCCGCGTACGAGTTCCAAGTCCACTGCTGACAATTTGCGTGAGCGATCCTGATACAGCTTGAGTACACCCGCCACTTCACGTCTTCGCATCAGGGGGACAAGGATCGCATAGCGCAAGGAACAATTCGTCTCCCTGCACCCAATCTCTTCCTTCGTCTGCGCAATTTTCACTTCTTTGGTCGATAAAACTTCACGGGTCGCTTTGGTCGTTATGCCTTCTCCCACTACGTGATGGGACGAGCCTGCGCCAACATGCGCAAGCACAGAGCGGGTATCGGTAATCGCTACCGCTGCTACACGCGTCGTGCGCAATATTTCCTCCGCTACCTTTTGAGCCGAATCGTACGTCAGTCCTTGACGCAAGTAAGACAGCGTTTTGTCCGCTACTTGCAGCGTTCGCTGGGCTTGGAGCGCGCCAATCCGATCTTCTTCCTTTTTGGCCAAATCAATAATAATGATCAAAATAGCAATCCCGACTGAGTTGACGACAGACATCGGCACACTAATGGCCTGCACCAATGCCAAAGCGTCAGCGTAAGGACGTGCGATGAGCAAAACAATTCCCATTTGCAGCCACTCCGCCAAGAAACCAACAACGAGTGCTGTCGTCCACCCGATTTTTTTGCTGCGGTTACGGCGGAACTGATAGATTAATCCCGCAAACAAGCCCTCGCTTATCGTCGAGATGGCACATGCCAAGTCCGTAAAGCCCCCCAAAGAATAGCGATGTATCCCGGCAATCAGCCCCGTCATTAGCCCTACCCAAGGACCAGCCAGCAAGCCTGCCACAACGGTCCCGATCACACGTGAATTCGCAATCGCATCCTGATACCAGATGCCATTGTATGTACCCAGTATGGAAATAGCGGAAAAAATGACGACCATTAGTGCTTTTTCTCGCCATGTCGCTTGCTGGTTCAATATGCTGCGGAATGCACGTACACGTGTAAACAGCAAGGCCACCACGATCAAAACAGCCGTCCGCTCCGTCAATGGAACCATTAATGCCATATTCATTGGTTGATCCCTCTCAATCGCTGCCCGATGATTCCTGTTCGTTTCTATAACTAATCAAAATATTCACTTATCACATCGTATTTCCCTTTAGATTCTCCTCCTTTCCTAGCAAAAAAGGTTGCCGAAGTGATTTCGACAACCCATAGATACGCGTATCGTTTTAATATTCGAACTCCAGTATTTTACACTTTTCCTTAGGCTCAAATCCTAGCTTTGTCCCCAGACGTACCGATTCCTCGTTGGTTTCCAGAGTGGTCCAGTGCGGTGTCAGTCCATGTTCCATGCAATGCTCTAGGTACGCCGCGCAAGCAAGCGTAGCAAAGCCTTTGTTCATGTCGACTTCCTCGTACGTTTCCACGCTAATTTCATGGTCACGCTCATGGACACAGCAAGACAGGCAAGCACTCACAATCGTATTTCCTTTACATACGCAGAATCCTACACCCCACTGCAAAAAATCATCCACCGAATGATAGAATTCTTCTACAACCTCTATCAAGATGTTGTCAGGGTCGTTTTCAATGACACCCGCGTCAATTTTTTTCAAACTGTATCCTTCAGGAAGAGGACGGTAGCTGATCTTTCGCGCTTGGAATTGCTCGGGATTGAACTGGTAGTAATACTCCCAATCCGTTTCTATCTCTCGATGCGAGATCGCTTTGGTCACTGCCTCCTCCCACGCTTCATCAGGCACAACTGCCAGAAAATGAGTGCCCCCGCACGATTCAGTCGTATATCTGCGCAATTCTCCCTCAATAAAGGTACCCAGATCCACTGTGAACGCTTCATTGGCAGCATCCCCTACGAAGATACTGATCACGCCGGTTTGATCGACCAATGCTGTCCGGGGCTGCTCCACATCATCTACGTAAATCGCTCCTCGATTTGTCCCATTGATAATCGCATGGATGGTCAAATCGTTTACGTTATCAGGTGATAGCAACGTCTTGATTTTTGCATAATCCTTTGGTTCCAATCGACGAATCATCGCAATTTCTGCCCTTTCTCTCTTTTTTGGTCATCTGTGTACTTATGCGGCTAATAGCGGAGCGAAGTCATCCAGACTCAGCTTCCGCACGAAAGTCGGGTCATCGTCCACGTTCCTTTCCTGGGAGGATTCCAGCTCTTCTGCAAGCAGCACACGAGCCCGGTGCAGCCGGGATTTCACTGTGCCTTCTGGGACACCTACTCGCAAGGCGACTTGCTTGATCGGCAAATCCTCGTAATAGTGAAGCCAAACAACGATGCGCAGCTCATGCTCCAGCTTCCATACTGCCTCTGTTAGTTCAATAGCTTCGTAGGAAGCCTGTATCGATTTTTCCTCTATTTGTAGCGGAGACAGCTCTACGGTTGGACTTCGTTTCTTTTTTCGCTGCCATTGTCTGCATTCGTTTATGAGAATTTGGATCATCCATGTTTTAAAATAAGCAGGCTCTCGCAGCGTTCGGATGGCTCTGAATGCTTTCATCACCGTATCCTGCACCACATCGGCACAATCCTCATCCCGCCCGACATAGGTTCGTGCCACACCATACAATATTTGGTTCCTACTAGTATAGATGATAGAGGCGGTCATATGGTTCATGAGATTTTATTTTTTCTGCTTCGCAAATAGAAAAAGACCATCCCTTTAGCTTTTTCAGCTTGAGATGGTCTTGTCATGCTCGTTATATCAATAAATTACAGGTTACCTCTGCGCTCCTGTTCGCGCTCCAGCGCCTCGAACAGTGCCTTGAAGTTGCCATTCCCGAAGCCGCGTGCTCCTTTGCGCTGGATAATCTCGATGAACAACGTCGGACGGTCTACAATCGGCTTGCTGAACAGCTGCAAGAGATAACCTTCGTCGTCTCTATCGACCAAGACACCCAGCTTTCTCAGCGCCTCGATATCTTCATCAATTTCCCCAACACGCTCTTTCAAATCTTCGTAGTACGCATCTGGCACCATGAGGAAATCCACACCGTTATCACGCAGTTTCGATACAGTGTCGATGATATCGTTGGTCAGGATGGCAATATGCTGAACGCCTGGCCCTTTGTAGAACTCCAAAAACTCCTGAATCTGCGACTTGCGGCGTCCTTCTGCTGGCTCATTGATCGGGAACTTGATGCGTCCCGTTCCACTTTGCATCACTTTGGACATGAGCGCAGAATACTCCGTCGAGATGTCGTCCTCACTGAAATTTTGTACGGCTGTAAAGCCCATGACCTTTTGGTAATATTCCACCCACTCATCCATGACCTCAACATTACCAACGATGTGGTCGATGCCGATGATACCTGTACCCTCACCTTTGACTTGTGATTGGTAAGCTTTAAAGCCTGGGAAGAATGGTCCGTTGTAATTTTTCCGTTCGATAAAGGAGTGAATGTTTTCGCCGTACGTACCGATAATCGCTTTTTTGACCGTCCCGAATTCATCGGTATACTCAGTCGGTTCCATGATCGGAATGGCTCCGCGAGAAACGGCCTCCCGGTAAGCCTGCTCACAATCCTCTACACGCAGGGCAACGTCTTTGACTCCGTCCCCATGCTTTTTCACAAATTCCGCGATCGGGCTGTCAGGCGTAAGCGCACCACTGATCACGAACGTCATATGCTTCTGCTTCAAGACGTAGGAAACCTTTTCCCGAGAACCTGTCTCCAAGCCTGCATAGGCTACTGCTTCAAATCCAAACGCATTTGTGAAATAGTGCATCGCTTGCTTGGCGTTCCCTGTATAAAACTCCAGGTAGTCCCAGTCCTGAATCGGGAAAAAATCGGTATTGCTCATTGCCTACCCCTCCGCTTTCTTTTTCAATTATTGACATTATTTTGTTAATTGGGATTATTTTGTCGTTATCTTGAGAGTACATTGGAAGCGCTTCCTCGTGCAAGAGCACGGAACAACGCGAAAACGCTCAAACGCTTTCATTTATTAAAGTACGCATGCGAGTAACAACTGGATACCAAAAAGCCACCGATCAAGTTGACCGATGGCTTTCGCTGCGTTTTCCTATTACCTATGTTTGAAAACAAATTGTTTCAGTTCCGGTAGAGGCGCCGCTCCTACGACTTTGTCGATCAATTCCCCGTTTTTTAGCAAGATGGTCGTTGGCAAACTCATTATGCCATACTGATTAGCGATCTCCGTTTGTTCATCGACATTGACCTTTAGGACTCTCACTTCGCTGCTATGCTCCCCATCAAACGATTCGAGTATCGGCCCAAAAAAGCGGCATGGCCCGCACCAAGGTGCCCAAAAATTGACGAGCGTATAGCCTTCGCTTTTTACATCATGTTGAAAGGTAGTGTCTGTCGTGTGGCAAATGCTCATTTGTACTTTCCTCCCCTTTTTATGTTGAACAGTTTTTCGAAACGACCATTACAGACCCGTAATATCCTCAATAGAGACAAAAAAATAACTCGCTGTACTTGGATCATTTCAAACAACTTATTTACAGACTTATCGTACCCATAATATCCTTTAAAGATTTTTTGTGTCAAGTTGCACCTTCCTAAAATGGGCATCGAAAGTGCAGATGATAGCACGAATCACTCTTCCCCTTGCTCATGCTTCCGATTCACTTTATGATGGATGTATTAAGTCCATGATTGAGGTGTCTTATGAAGTATTCACAGGCAACAGACTATGCCCTCCATGCGATGCTCTATCTGGTGGCAGAAACGCCTGATAAACCCGTTAGTGTCCAGCTTTTGGCAGAGAAGCTAGGCGTTTCACAAACGTACCTATCCAAAATGCTGACGAAACTGGTTAAGGCTGGGTTGATCCACTCGGTCTCTGGCGCAAATGGCGGATACAAGCTCAAACGCAACCAGGATGATATATCGTTTCTGGATGTTATCCAAGCCATTGAAGGGACAACCTCCTTATTTGAATGCAGCTTCCATCATGATAGTGCCTGTCTGATTCAACAGGTTGTGGCAGACGCTGAGCAGCAAATGATGCAGACGCTGAAGAGTAAAAAAATTGCTGACTTGGTCTCACATATCCCCAAACAACCTCATGAGCGTTTGACGTAAAACAACTTCCCTGAAAAGCTCCGGCCGCCTAGACCGGAGTTTTTCTTCATAATGGTATCGTTCATTCAATGAGAAAGGCGTGAACAATGATGAGCCAATGGACGGAACAAGCCGCCAAGCAATGGGATCAATTTGCAGAAGACTGGCGAAAACGAAGTGAGCACATGTGGGAAAAAGGCAGCCGCAGCACCATCCTCCCCTTTTTTATGAAGCATGTACCTGTCGGATCGGGACCTGTTCTCGATGCAGGCTGTGGTGACGGCTATGCGAGTTGCAAGCTTGCAGAGCATGGCTATCAGGTGGAGGGCATCGACATTGCCGGGGAAATGATTCGTCTCGCTCATGACCGGGTCATTTCCTTCCCAGGCTCTGTTCATTTTCAGACAGGAGACATCAGTGAGCTTCCTTTTGCCAATGATTCATTCGCCGGTGTGCTCTCGATTAACGTAGTGGAATTCACCCCATCTCCGCTCCAGGCACTCAAGGAGCTTCACCGCGTGCTCGCTCCCGGAGGAATTCTCGTCTTGGGTATCCTCGGTCCTACAGCTGGCCCACGAGCTCATAGCTATCGCAGACTCTATGAAGAGGCAACCATCCAAAATACGATGATGCCTTGGGAAGCCAAGCAGTTGGCGAGCGAAAATGGCTTCACACTGTTGGGTGAAGAACCGGTATACAAAGATGGAATTACGCCAGATATCGCAGGTCGCTTAAGCGTAGAGCTGCGGGAGGCTGTCAGCTTTTTGACCTTGTTTGCTTTGCGGAAATAAAAAAAGAGCCGCATACGCGACTCCTACTTGATCATTTTAGTGATGCTCCCATTAGTGCTTATATTCAATGACATCTTCGACTGTGCCTGTTCCATTCTCCAAATTGACGTCGGTAAAGTGCACCTTATATTTCGCCGACGGATTTCCATTTGGATACCAGTATACGTCAATGAATTGCAATACATCGTCCACTGTCACACCCGTAGCGGAAATTTTATAAGCACTTTCCGATGGGGTAAAATTCTTCGCTTTCATAGCCTCTTTTGCTTTTTCGATAAAAGGGGCTGCTTTTTCTTGCGGAAGAGGTCCCATAACGACACCAAGCTCATTGATCACTTTTGCATTTTGCACTGTCGCTGTCCCTTTCTCGACATCGACATCGATAAAGTTGACAACATAGCCTTTCGATTGCTCTTTATCTCTCCATAGAACCATTAAGGTTTTGTCTTTCTTGCTCCCGAAATGCATCACTTCATATCCATTTTTTGGCAGCTCAATCTTCTCTGCTTTCAAAGCCTCTTTTGCTTTTGTAATAAACGGAGCAGCCTGTTGATCTGTCAATTTCCAGGAATCCTTTTTTTGTTGCTTGGCCTCCTTTTCATCCTCCTCTTCCAAAGCAATGAGCTCATCGTAATTGTCTACATAGACATCATCGATATTCCCCGTCCCTTTCTCCAAATCGACATCTGCAAATCGCACGGAGTAATACTTTCCTCCCTTTTGCCCCGCCTCAGGACGCCAGGTAATTTGAACACTTTCCAGCACATCGTCATAAGTACGGCTGCTGCTTGACATCTTGTACCCCCTCGCTGGCAGAGCTATATTTTTTGCTTTCAAAGCCTCTTTTGCTTGTTCAATAAACGGAGCAGCATGTTTTTCTGTCAGCTCCTCTTCGAAGGAACCTGGACGATTAATGACATTTACCGTTTTGAGAGTCGCTGTTCCTTTCTCTACATCGATACCCTCAAATTCGGCGACATACGCCTTGTCCTTCACGTTGGTTTCAGATCGCCATACGACAGTCAAGGTATTGTCCTTTTTGCTACCATAATTCCGAGCCTTGTAACCACTTTCTGGGAGAGAAATGTTTTTCGCTTGAAATGCTTCTTTTGCTTTTGCAAGAAACGGAGCCGCCTGTTGATCTGTCAATTTCAAGAGATCAAATTCCTCCTCTGTTGCCTCGGCTGCAACGTTATCCTTCGTATCGTTGAGTGCGGCGCTGGCAGCTACAGGGGAGAACATGGCTGTCACTGTCAATGCGCTCATAACAGAGCGATTTAACCATGCAGCCGTTTTTTTCGTTTTGGACTTTTTCATCGTACTACCTCCAAGGTTTTTACTTTGGATCGAGTGTTTCTACTCGTCATCCATAGAATAGCTGCTGATTGTCATGGTTTAATCGGGAGGTTGTCAAGGTTTTGTCAAAACAAAAGAGCCGCTATACGCGACTCCCCATGTTCTTCGTCCACATGCTAGGAGGAGCTTGTTACGAAGGATCTTTTCTCCTAACTTCAAGGTGCATTAATTCACCTATTCCTTTGTCCAAATCAACGTCATCAAACGAAGCAATATAAACCCTATCCTTTATAGAAGCATGATCAGTCCCTTCAGCAACGCCGTCGGGATACCAGCGTATATCCACCTCTGGTGGTCGTTTCGGTTGATCATCGTAGTACGAAATCGTGCTGCTAATCCAATAGCCACTTTCAGGAAGTTTTACCTGCTTCGCTTGAAAAGCGTCTTTTGCCATCTGGATATAAGGGGCTACCTGTGATGGTGTCAGTTTTACACGCCTGATAATCGGCTCTGGTGCTTTTTCTTGCACGATTCTCGTTTCTTCTTCGTCTGTTTCTACGTTCTCAACTGTACCTGTTCCTTTTTTTAAATCAACATCTGAAAATTGCACGTAATAAAGCTTGTCATGAACAGCTTGATAAACATTATTGCTTCTCGTATATATTGGGTACCAGTAAAGATCGACAAGCGCTATCGTCTCTTTCTCCGTAATGGGCTTTATGAGCAAGCATCCTGCCAGATCGTAGCCACTTTGCGGAATTTTGATATTCTTGTCTTTCCAAACTTTTTTTGCTTGGTCAATATATGGGGCGAACATCGTATTTGGTTTGAACGATGCGATGTCCCTGCGTATACAAATCTCGATCTCTTTAATTGTGCCTGTCCCTTTTTTAAAATCCACATCAGTCAAATTGACAAAATAGCTTTCCTGAAGTCCTTTGAAAGGTCGTTCGGCTCCTGCCTTTACTTTTGGATGCCACCATATCTCAGCGGTCGTTGTTTCCTCGCTTATGTCACCGAAAATATCAAGCTCGTAATTATTATCAGGTAGGTCGATATGATTGGCGATAAATGCATCAGTTGCCAACTTGACGAAGGGCTCTCGCTGTTCTTTACTAAAGTCATTAAGACTTAAACTCACTGAACTTTCTTTGGGTTTCGGATTATCGTTTTTCTTCTTTTCCTGCTGCTCTTCATCCTCTTTCGGTTGAAAAGCGCTTGACGCTGTTGTTTCCGTTTGGATAACATCTTTGTTTTTATTGATTTCAGCCAAGCCAAATGTCGTCGGGGAGTAGCTCAAAGCGAGGGCTAACACGCTCAACACTCCAATACTTAGCCATAATCCCATCTTTATTTTTGTTTGTGTCAGTTTTTCCACAATTCTATCTCCTTACACTCTCTGCTTCTTATTCTACGTTTTCGCCATACCAATTAGATTCACCGTAATTCCAAACTACCCCAAGTTCAACCATTTTCCCTACGCCTTTGTCCACATCAGCGTTGTAAAACAATGCGTAGTAAACCTTTTCCTTGATCTTAGTCTCTTGGCCAAAAACAACGCCATTGGGATACCAGGATATTTCAACATCATTTCTACCTTTCGTCACAGTGCTGCTGATCCAATAACCAGTTTCAGGGGGGGCCATGCCTTGCGCTACGAACGCTTCTCTTGCTATCCGAATAAAGGGAGCCGCCTGTTCCTTTGTCAACGGATCAAAGAAGTTTTTATTCTTCTCATCATTTTGCTTCAGAGTGGTTTCTTCGTTTTCCACGTTTGCTGGTGGAGAAGCTTCCGTTATGATGACATCCTTTTTGCTATCCAGAACAGCCGGGCCGAAAGCAGCCGGAGAAAAGAAGGCCGCCACACCTAGTATGCCGATAACAACAAGACTAAGCATGAAGCCATGGGACTTTATCTTTATTTTCTTGAAATTCCGCAATAGATGCCTCCACCGTTACGTCGAAGTTTGTACTGGAACCTTTGTGTAAACCGATGTTCCCCCGTTTAATCGGCTTTTCATATAAATACTTCCATGGTGTGCCGTGGCAATCGCTTTGCACAGAGACAGCCCTAAACCGTGTCCGTTCTTTTTTCGATCCCTCGAACTATCCAGCATAAAAAATGGTTGAAATACATTCGCCAAATGCTCTTCCGGCACCCCACAACCTTGGTCTTCCACGCAAAAAACAACAAAAGAGTCTTCTGCATAAACAGCAAGTCTTATGACTGTATCGTTTTCAGACGCTTTGGAAGCATTTTCCACCAAATTGCTTAACAACACCAAATAAAGCTCCGGATCGACAGTTACGGTAGAGACAGAATACGCTACTTCCAGCGTTTGCCCCCTTCTGTCCAACGTAAACTGGGAAATGATTTTCAACTGCTGTATGAGGGAAGAAACATCGACTTGCCGTTTGTTGGGTGGCTCCCCATTTCCAAGGCGAAAAAGCTCCAACAGCTTTTTGGACATACCGTCAAGCCGCTTGCTTTCCGCTTGAATGAAACGCAGAGCCTGCTCGACGTCTTTTTCTTCCAGGTCATAATTCTGAAGCAAGCTGGCATAGCCCATGATGGATGTAAGCGGCGTTTTGAATTCATGGGCCAGACTTACGATAAATGCCTCTCTTTCCGTTACACCCCTCTGCAGAAGCTCCATGTTGGATTGGATCGCCTCCGCCATATAATTGAAGTCAACCGCGAGCTGGCCAATCTCATCGGCATGCTGAACCGTTATGCGATGCTGATAGCTTCCTTTTGCAATCCCTTGAGCCTGTTGGCTTAACATGCCGAGTGGACGCAAGGCTTGTCTGATCAGGACAAACAAGCCAACCGCAAAGACCGTCAAACCAACCAATACCCAAGAAGAGATCTGTAAGGAGAGTGACTTCTGGTCATCGATCAGACTCGTTATGTCATGGGCGTAATCCAATCGAAGCAGTTGGTCATCCATTTCCATCCAGCTGGAAACAAACAGTACGGTGCGCGCATCTATGTTTCGAATCACATAGCTTCTTCTCCCATCTTTGGGTGGGACAAGACTCATTACCTTCTCTTCTTCATTCGATATACTGCTAAAATGCTTTTCACCAGATTCACCCGTTATGGCAAGATGGCTTCTCTGATCAGTAAAATACTGACCATAATTTTGAAAAGATTTCGTTAAAATGTCTTTCAGCAACGTCGGATAGTAATCATCAATCGTACTTTCATACATTTTCAGTGAGTTCCCGATCATGCTATGGTTCTCAAGAGAACTGCTGATTTCCCTTTGAAGATTGTACTCAATGGAAACCTCGATGATCCGGTAGGAAACAAAGACGATGACCACTGTCACCAATCCAAACACCATGAGATAGATTCGCATCCACAGAGGCGTTTTCTTCATCCTCTCACGCATCTTACAACTCCATTCGATAACCAATTTTGTGCACAGTATGAATATGATCGGACAAACCTAGTTTTGTTCGCAGATTCAAGACATGTGTATCAATTGTTCGGGTGCTGCCATAAAAGTCATAACCCCAGACCTGATTCAGTAAACTTTCACGAGAAAAAGCAATATTCGGATTATGCACCAAAAACTCAAGCAACTCATATTCCTTCGGGGTTAACGTGACGAGCTGATTATTTTTGTACACTTTGCGGCTATGGTAATCCACTGTCACATCGCCTACGGTCAATGTTTCCAATACAACCTGATGACTTCTTCTCAGAGCGACTTCCACTCGTGCCAACAACTCCAGCAAATCAAAAGGTTTTGTAATATAATCCTCAGCACCAAGACGCAAACCTTGTACTTTGTCCATAACACTTGTCTTGGCTGTAACAAAAATGACCGGGATATTCTTTTTCTTAAAGGATTCCAACAGTGAGAACCCGTCAACTCCAGGCAGCATGATGTCAAGGAGCGCCAAGTGATACTCCTTTTCTTCGAGTTCGTTCAACGCCGTGTTACCGTCGGATGAAACTTTACAGACATAGCCCGAGGCGCCTAATGTCATTTTGATTAGCTCGGATATGGATGGATCATCTTCAGCGATTAGGATAGAATATGCCATTTCCTTACACCTCCACCATCATTACACATTCCCGATGTTTTCTTGTCAACAAAATGTAAAAATACAGCTCCACACGTAAACAAAAAGACCCGTACGATCACTACTTTATAAAGTGATCGTACGGGTCACATTCAATATAGACTACCGCCTTTTTTACTTAACGGTACTGAATATTATTCAGTTGCATCCACATCAATTTACTATCAATCAACATCGCAAGCGTCATCTCATCCATTCCATGCAGTTGACGGTACAGACGTTGGGTTTCGACCAAGTCATTGTAGGTCAAGAACGGATAGTCTGGTCTGCCGAATGTCCCGTCCGGAAAATAAGCGTAATGCAAATCGCCATTCCCGAGAATCCACTGCGATCCGAGGTTTACGACACCGTAGAGCATGATGTCTGCTAAGTCTCTGTCCGTCTGGTCCCCGAATTGCAGGTAGCTTTTGTAGAGAAAATTGATTTCGGCCAACTGATGATTCAAAGAAACATGTGTCTGAATCATTGGATTCGTTGCTGTTGCGTAGTCAGAAACCAGCCACCCTTGCTGTACACCAGCGACGACAAAACGGTTCGTGGCTGCGTGATTGTGAAAGTAAGAAGCATATTTTTTCGCCGATTGGCAAAAGTCTGTTTCTTGGTACTGATCACAGCCCCGCAGCATCAGATCGGCCGCTCCTGTGTTGAATCTCGTATCGTAAAAGCCCTCTGGTATCCCGTAATCACCGCTTAACCACAAGGAGCGCGGCTGTGTCTTCCAGTATCCCTGAGGCTCCTGCTGCTTCAGGCTCGCTTTCAACATTACATAGCCCATATCCCGGGCAGCCTTGCTTCCACCTGTATATAAAAAGGAGCGAAGGACATAATTTTCAGGAATTCGCCAAAAGGAGGACTCCGAAGTCGGCTCGTACGTGGAAGGGCTTTGATAGTAATACCCATCGTACAGCCATTTTGCCTTTTCCGTAACGTCCAAGTTAAGCCAGACGCTGTCAATCGATTGTTCTCCCCAAGGAACGAGTGGATCTCTCGAATCGAGCGCCCACATTTCGCTGATAAAGCCAGCTTTCATCGGCAGCTTGATCACAAGCTCGACACCAGAAGACGTCTGTTTTACTTCAACTGGTAGCGCCAATGCCGGCTTTTCTTCAATCGTGGCTCTGCCTTTATCCACGTAGGTAATGGGCTTGCCTAACCAAATATACCTGCCCTCTGTCTCTACAAAACCAGAGGCAAGCGGAAGAGTCTGGACTTGATCAAGCGTGACGACCTTCCAATACGGTTTCTTCGACTCATCATAGGCTCGATAGCGGAACATCATGTTCTGACTGTTACCCTGAATCGGAATGGTGAAAACGTAGGGCATCATATTGCGCTGACCTGTCATTTTATGGGCCCAATACGTGACACCATCTGGGAATCGAAATTCTTGTTTTTGGTGAATCGCGCCATTCAGGTGGTTAACATTCTCCGATTCTGTTGGTTTTTTCCATTCGTTTGCAGAAATATGGCTCGGAAAGAAACTACTTACGGCGATGGCCGTCATCAAAAGGAGCATTCTGCTGATTTTTCTGACCATGTCATCCCCCTATTTTATTAAAGGAGAACCGAAAGTCCTACTTTAAAATGAATATTTCGTAGCGATTATTATTTTTATAATAATCTGATAAATTAATCATAGGTGTCTTATTTTATTTCTCAGGAGGGAATTTATGGACAAGAAAGTACGCTACGTTGTTTCTACAGCACTCGTAATATCTCTGTTCACCAGCCCCTCAATCATCCATGCCACCCAAGCTGAACCACAACCCCACATTCCTTATTACGGAATAGGGCCAACCTATGTACAGCCTGCACAGATTGAGAGCTTGTTCCCCAAGCCAACTATCCAGTTTGGGACACCCGGCTTCCAAGAAGGAAAAGAAGCTTTTACATCCCAGGAAGAAATGATGGCTTACATAAGCAAGTTAGCTACAGGCAACAAGGAAATCAAGCTGCTATCCATCGGTACATCATTGGAAGGTCGCGACATCCCCCTGCTGCTATTCAGCAAAGACCACAACAAGCTCAAACAAAACAAGGAGAAACCACTCATCTGGCTACAGGCACAAATCCACGGAAATGAACCCGCCTCTGGTGAATCTGCTCTCGTGATCGCCAAATGGCTGGCAGAAGGAAAGCTTGGCCCCGACCTCCTGGATCAAGTAAACGTCGCGATTGTTCCTCGCATCAACCCGGACGGCTCCTACCAGTTTAAACGCTACATCGCGACAGAGCTGGATGCCAACCGTGACTACATGAAGGTAGAATATCCAGAGGTGCAATCGGTTCACCAGGCGATCAATACCTATCAACCTGATGTGGTGCTTGACGCCCATGAATACGGCGTCTCTTCCAGCCAGCTTCGCGATGTAGGGGAAAAAGGCGCGATCTCTTCCTACGACGTTCTGATCTCTTCCGCGAAAAACTTGAATATCCCCGCCAACCTTCGTAAAATGTCAGACAACCTGCTCTTGGCTGACGTTCAAAAAGCACTCGACAAGGAGCAACTTTCTCATCACGCATACTATACGCTGGCAAAAGGCAAGGACGGAAAAGTGACCGCAACAGAAGGCAGCACAGAAACGAGAATCGGCCGCAATGCCTTGGGCTTGAAAAACACGTTGACGTTTTTGGTGGAAACACGCGGCATCGGCATTGGACGCGCCGATTTTGAGCGCCGTGTATACAGTCAGGCCGTGACTCACGCTGCTGTCATCCAATCAACAGCGGCCAACGCCAAAGCAATCAAGTCCTCCGTGACGCAGGCACGCGCAGAAATCACGGAAAAAGGCAAAAAAGCAAACGACAACGACAAACTCGTCATCCTGAGTGAGAATAAGCGAGTACCGGGTCAATCTCTCGAAGTGGTCGATCTAGCCACGGCAAAAAAAGTGTCTACCCGCATCGACTGGGTAAGCTCCACGGATGCCTATCCCGTACTCGAACGCGAGCGCCCCACTGCTTATCTTATGCCTCCTGGCTACCATGACGTTGCAGCCAAGCTGGAACTGCTCGGTGTTTCGGTAAGCAAGCTATCAAAAGAAACGACCATAGCGGTAGAAAGCTACACCATTTTGGAAAACAAGGTGAATCCGATATACGAGAATGGGCATTTCACCAACCAAGTGACTGCAAATGTGACAGAAACAACGAAAACCTTTCCTGCGGGTAGCTACGTGTTCAGCATGGCCCAGCCAAACGCCAACTTCATTGCTTTGGCCTTGGAACCGGAATCAGTAGACAGCTACGTCACGTTTAACTTCTTTCCCGTTGAAAAGGGCGATGAAGTCCCGGTATATCGCTATATGCTGGAGCAATCGCTACCCACCACACCAAAAAACTAAAGGAAAAAATCCCCTCTCTAAAGTTAGACTCCTGAGAGGGGATTTTTGTTACATGTATGGGCTTACTTTATTTCAAACACTTCTTGGGCAAGCCCTGCCAGCTTTTGCGTATTGTCGCTCACTTCGACCATTGTCGCAGAAAACGGAAGTGAAACAAAGTGAACAAATACCAAAAAGTCCGCATCGCTTGGATACGGACTCCTGATTCTTTTTCCTTATGATCACAATACCTTTTTGACATCCTTTACGCTCGACGCGAGCATTTGCTCTACTGCGTTGGCGTCCCTCACGTGCTTGGTCAAGCCTTCATTCAGCTCGTCCAGCAAGCCCTTCGCATCACTTACCTGTTGGGACACATCGTCAGCAAATCGCTTTTGGTGCGCGATGATTTCCATCACACCTGACACTTCGCCGTTCAGTACCTGGAAAGCGTTCACGATCTGATCCGTCTTCTCCGCAGCATCCTTGCTGATAGAAAGCCCATTTTTGATCGCACTGCTGCTTTTTTCACTGTTGGACAACGCTTCTTTTGTTTCTTCCTGAATCTTGCCGATCAATTCTGCAATCGTCTTGGTCGAGTTCGCGGTCATCTCGGCCAGCTTCCGTACTTCATCCGCTACTACAGCAAAGCCTCGGCCCTGTTCACCCGCACGTGCCGCTTCTATCGCAGCATTCAAAGCGAGAAGGTTGGTCTGATTGGCAATGTCGCTGATCACCTTGACGATGCTCGTAATTTCCGAAGAGCGCTCTTCCAAGCGGCTCATGGATTTGGACGTATGGACCGATTCTTTGTCGAGCAGGCTCATGACTTCTACAACGTCGGTCATGGCCTTCTTGCCTTCATCTGCACGCGCTACCGATTGTTTACAGATGTCTGTCAGGCGCTCTCCTCGAACCGATAACTGACTCGCAGATTCATCATCCCGCTCGTTAATACCCTGGATATTATCTACGACACGCTTCATCCTCGTTACCAATCGCACCATTTGATCGGATTCGGCGTTCATCGCTTGGTTCGAAGTGAGGATCGCACCCATCTGTTCGTAAATACCGCGAAGCTCATGTTTCCAAGCGTCTTGTTGTCCTGCCATTGTGGTTGTGGGAGTTGCCACTGTCGTCGCTGCTGTCTCTTTTACTGCTAGGCCTTTGTCTTTTTTCCAAAACATCCGCTTCCCTCTCCTTTGTACCCATCAATTGTCACCTCGGCGGCTATATACGCGGGACTCGATTATTCCCGGATGTTGTTTCGCCAAGCTCAGCAAGTTTTCCAAGAAATAATAGTGACCCTCCAAGAGCTCCACGTCTTTACGCTCAAAATGCTTCGCCTGCAAATACTGCTGCATTTCCAAAGCATAGCGCTCCAGTTTATCGTGAAAATCGTTGGCACGAAGCATTTGCTCCACTTCTGGATATTCTGTTTTCAGGCGACTCAGCTCACTGTATACACGTCCACCCTCCAGAATCATCTGGTAGGCCGTACGCTCGAGCGTAGCTGTCGTAGCTGCCTCCTGTTCCTCACGCTCCTCGCGCAAAGCTGCCAAGTACGTGATAAAATGGTAGACAGTTAAAAACAATGGTCCTAAAAATAGAATGATCCCTGCTTTGTACACATGCTGATTGGACAAATTGCTGATGAGCAGGAACAAGTGAAACAAGATCGCACCCAACCATACATAGATGATGATTTGGTGATTGATCTTCCCTGCCTTTTGGTGGCGTGAAAAGGCAAAGGTAAGTCCGAGCAGATAAAAGGCAAGTAACGTAAAGCTGGCAGAAAACAAAGCCATCTCCATATCGATCAGCCAATCTGCGTCGGCGGGTATTTCGATAAAGAATTCAAAAGCGAGCACCAGCAGTGAGAACAGCAACCCCATGATCCAAAACCGGCTTACTTCCGAGTCATTTCTCCGCCGGGAGCGGTAGCGTTTTGCACGGGATCCTTCCATAATGCTCTCACCTCATTCTCTATGATTCGCCATGATTCTATCTTTTCCTTTCACATGGGGCCAAAATCTGACACGGAGGCTGTTATGACAAAAAATTTACCAACATCATTTACCGAGCGCATGCAAACCTTGCTCGGACACGATTATGAGGCATTCGTTTCCTCGTATGATCAGCCAGTGGCACACGGCTTGCGGGTCAATCCGTTGAAGGTGGGTCGTGACCATTTTTTGAAAATCTCGCCGTTTGCTCTGGAAGCAGTCCCTTGGTGCGAAAACGGTTTTCGCTACAAAGAGCCAGATCGTCCCGGCAAGCATCCTTTTCACTCCGCTGGCATGTACTATTTGCAGGAGCCCAGCGCGATGTCCGCTGCCGAAGCACTCGGTGCACAACCTGGTGAGCGCATCCTCGACCTGTGTGCAGCGCCAGGAGGGAAATCGACGCAGCTTGCAGCGTTTTTGCGTGGACAAGGAATGCTTGTGGCAAATGAAATCCATCCTGTTCGTGCAAAAGCCTTGTCAGAAAATCTGGAGCGCTGCGGCGTGACCAATGCCGTCGTGACCAACGAAACGCCTGAACGCTTACAGGAGCGATTCCCCCAGTTTTTTGACCGAATTTTAGTAGACGCTCCATGCTCTGGCGAAGGAATGTTCCGCAAGCTACCCGAAGCAATCGAAGACTGGAGCCCTGCAAAAGTAACCGAGTGCCACCTCATGCAAGGCGATATTCTTGAAGCGGCCGCTGCGATGCTGAAGCCAGGCGGGACGTTGGTCTACTCCACCTGCACATTCGCTCCGTTGGAAAATGAGCAGTCACTCGTTAACTTCCTGGGACGTCATCCGGAATTTGAGATCGTCTCGCTGCCACATGTAGATTGCTTTTCTGCTGGTCAACCAGAGTGGGCCTCCCCGTATAACGAGCAGCTCACTCAGACAGCCAGATTGTGGCCGCATCGTCTACAGGGAGAAGGTCATTACCTCGCCAAGCTGCAAAAGAGTGATACCTCTGAAGTTCATGAACCTGCCGGGAAGCGTAAAGAAAAGCGTGCGGCAAAATCGGCTCCGGCAGGTCGTAAAGAAGCCATGGCAGCTTGGCGTACGTTCGCGGATGAAGCACTCCCGGCGCTCTCCAAACCATTCGATGATGAATCAGCTTTTCTTTTGTTCGGCGAACAGCTCTACTACTCACCTGCTCCCGAGCTCGACTGGGACAAGCTCAAGGTCGCGCGCGTCGGTCTACACCTAGGAACTGTAAAAAAGAACAGATTTGAACCTGCACACGCCTTGGCACTCTCCCTCTCTCCTGCGGAGGCAGTCCGTGTCGCTCCATATGGCGCAGACGATCCTGAGATGTTGCGGTACTTAAAAGGAGAAGCGCTCACGCGTGATGGTGAAAGCGGCTGGACGCTGGTTACTGTAGATGGATTCCCCATCGGTTGGGGCAAACAATCTGAAGGACAACTCAAAAATCATTATCCAAAGGGTCTACGCTGGTTGTAGATTTGCATCAAAAATAAAAAAGCGCACAAGTCTACACGAAATGCATTCGTGACTGCTTGTGGGCTTTTCTCTTTTTCTTATGATCGCCCTCTGCGGGGCGGATTGTCTACTACCGTCAACGAGCCATTTCTTATATAACGCAATATTTTTGAAACAGATATCCCTGTTGCATTGGCTATTTGCATCGCATTTGAATTCGGATAACTTCTCACGTAATTGCGAATCATCTGGTAGTCTTGTATTTCGTTTTCTCCGCAAACCTGGCAAGTGTACTCTCCCCGGCCCATCGGACTGCCGCATTTCAAGCACGTATCCGTCGTCATCACTGGTTCTCCTCACACCCTGTACTATGGTACTTTCACAAGAAAGGGTTCTATCTTCCTATCTATTACCCAAATCACATGGGAGGAAAACACTATTTTCGATCGCAATTCCTGTATTCTATTTAAAATTCGATGCAGTCATTCCGAACTCCTTTAAAAAGGCCAGTATGGAGGCATCAGACAGCTTTTTGCGTAAAGGACAATCGCAAACCCAATGAGAAAGACACCACTGAGTCCATGAAAAACGTTGAGCCAACCTGGGCGAAAAAATCGAGCCAAATACGTGGCCAACAAAGCTATCAGCCCCAAGAACAATAAAGTCGATAACAGACAGCCTGTAGCAAACAAGAACAACTCTGTTGAATGAACAAAAGTGCCAGATGCCAATAGTGAGCCAAAAACTCCCGCCCAAAACAGAATGGTCAGTGGATTCGCGAGCGTCAGAAGCACGCCGTGCCAAAAGCTGTTTCGACCCGATGGAGCATGCTGGACTGGAGCTTGTTCATATACGCCTCTGCCTTTTATGGCACGCAAGGTTTGAATCCCAAACCAAGTCAAAATCAGAGCTCCCATAATCAAAACCATCTGTTTGACCCAATGGATTTGTAACAGCAGCGACAGTCCCCCGACCGCCCCCACCATATAAACCGCATCTGCGAGTGCAACCCCCAGTACCATCATGAGTACATCCCGAAATCGCCGAGTCATCGAGCGATGCAATACTCCCAGACAAACCGGACCAACGGATAGCTGGAGCATCATCCCGAATAATAGACCGTTCCAGATCGCCATCAGGTTCACATCTCCTCTTTCATGGAAGACAGGACGATCATCGTATTCGTCTTGCTTACACCATCTATTTGCTTCAATGTTTCAGAGATGAATCGTTCCAGATCGACCGTCCCTTTTACAGCAACCTTCAATACATAATCGTAAGCTCCCGCGATATGATGGCATTCCAGCACAGAGTCTGCCTGCAAGACCGTTTCACGGAAGCCAGCGATATGCTCCGTTTTTTCGATTTCCACCATCACAAATGCAATCAGGTGAAGCCCTAGCTGTTCCCGATCCAGCTTCACCGTGAATTGCTTGATGAGTCCTGTATCCTCCAGCTTGCGTATTCTCTCGGAGACCGCAGGCACAGACAAATGAACCTGCTTACTGATGTCTGAGCTGGTGATTCGGGCATTTTCCCGCAATAAGCGGAGGATTTGTTCATCAATCCGATCCATTTGATCTCCCTCCTTGTTTTCCATTCATTATAACAACTTCTTTCAAAGAGAAAGGTATTCGGTGTAAGAACCTTATACTTTTAACTATTTATCCGTATTTCTTCATTTCTTTCTGTACGACATGTAATCTCAGAGCGTATTCCTAACAGATTTAGGTCATCCTTCGATTTCAGATACGAAAAAAGCTTATTCCTCCTCCTGATCGAAGTGGGAATAAGCCTTTTTAGGAGCCTTACTGCTCTTCTTTATTCAAGTTCGCAATCTTTGCCCCTTGCTCCAGAAGAGCTTCATATCCATACTTGCTCTTGATTCTCTCTATTTCTTTTTCCACGCTATCACTACCCTGTATGTTGAAATAGGCTTAATGGGGGTCAAGGGTTCTTGCCCAATATCGGATATGTACGCAAGTTCTGTCCTCCGACAGTGTATACGTAATCCATTTATGTTCATAGCTCATTACCGTAATAAAGAAAAATGCTGAGTTACATTAGCATGCCTAAAATAACATCCTGACTGTTCAAAAATAGACCTCCTTATCAGTTTTTAGAATATATTTAACCTTCGGATATTACGATTTTAATATTACCAACACAATATATATTGTGTTCGACGTATGATAAACTTTGTCCCGAGCAAAGGATAAGAACTTGGGCATGCCATGGCTGTTACATAAAGAATTGCAAGCGTCCATAAAACTTCATAAAAAAAGAACATCCAAATCAAAAAAACTGCCCAGACCCTTTTCGAATCTGGACAGTTTCTCTTACCATCTTTACTTATTTCCACGCGTTTTCCCAGCGGATGAGGATTGGCTAAACGGTCTTCCACCCTTGGCAGAGCGAGCGGCTCCACCTTTTCCCGCTTTCTTGGCATCGGCTGGCTTCCCAGATTTACCTGCTTTACGCGCTGCAATCGCTTCTGCCTTCTTGCGATTTTTCTCATACTGCGTCTGCAATTCACCCAGCTCACGCGCCATTTTCCTTTTGTAGCCTGGTTTTACCTTCGTCTTTTTCTTCAAGGCTTCACGTACAGGAGTGAACTCTTTGTCTTTTTCCTTCTGTTGCTCTTTCGCCTGTTGTGCACGCAGCTCAATGAAATGAGCTTCCCGTTCTTCCGCACGTTGACGGCGACCCGCATCCAGATGGCGACCTTCCTGCAAAATTCTTTCCTCGATCGATGCCTTCGTAGCTTTGGCAAAACGCCCCATCAAGTTCTTCTGACGAGGAGAAATGAGGGAGATGGCTTTACCTTTTTGTCCCGCACGACCCGTACGTCCAACGCGGTGAATGTAGCTATCCACGTCATTCGGCAAATCGTAGTTGATGACATGTGTTACGCCTTCTACGTCGAGTCCACGAGCCGCGATATCTGTCGCGATCAAGTATTGGAAACGAATCTCACGGAATTGCTTCATCAGTTGTTCCCGCTTGTTTTGGGACAAATCACCGTACAGTGCTTTCGCAGCGAGGCCATTTTCCTGCAATCGAGCTGTAAGCTGCTGTACACGTACTTGCGTATTGGCAAACACGATGGTCAAGAACGGCTGCTCTTGCTCCAGCACATCCACGAGAGCGTCCGTCTTATCGCTTTGGTTCACTACATAGTAAAATTGTTCAATGCGCTCAACAGTCTTCTGCTTACCCTCAATCTTGATATGCGGTGGCTGCTTCATGAAGCGGTGCGCCAGTCTTTTCACCAAATCAGGCATCGTAGCAGAGAACAACAGCACCTGACGCTGGGAAGGCGTGTGCACGATCACTTGCTCCACATCTTCCAAGAAGCCCATTTCCATCATTTTATCTGCTTCATCCAGCACCAATGTGGAGATGCGTCCGAAATGGAGCGATCCGCGCTTCATATGATCCAGCACGCGCCCTGGTGTTCCGACTACAACATGTACGGTTTCTTTCAATTTGCTAAGTTGCTTGTCGATATCCGTTCCACCATGCAGAGACAGCACGTTTACATTCAGGTGCTTACCCAGCTTTTCTACTTCTTTGGCAATCTGAATGGAAAGCTCACGTGTCGGGGTGAGAATGAGCGCTTGAATGTCGCGTTTTCCCTCTTCCAAAGCGTTGAGGATCGGCAGCATGAATGCAGCTGTTTTTCCCGTACCTGTCTGAGCTTGTCCGATTAGATCTTTGCCTTCCATAATGAGAGGAATAGCTTCCTCTTGAATTTGTGTCGGTTCTTTATAATACAGGTCTTGAATCCCTTGCATCAGCTCCGGACGAAAACCAAAAGACGCAAACGATTTTGCCATAACTTCCACTTCCTTTCACAAGCGAACCGATTCGCCACACCATGACTGCATGGACAGTGGATGCGATAAAACCGGCTCTCATCAATCAAATTCATCCTAGGCAGGTTGTTGCCCTTGCGAAATCCTATCCTACCTATACTAAAGGAGTACTCTCGAAAAAACAACTAAACCGTTCAACTCCCGGGTATTTTTCTCCGAGGCTCGTGATTTCATAACCTCTCCATCATCACAAAAAACACCCTCTCCATCGCAATGATACATGCATGGAGAGGGTTTCGCCTATCTCATCTATCGAGCAGTTGTTGAACCGTTTCCTTATCGAGCTTCTTGATGACAGCTGTCAGCAACTGGGCAGCCTGCTCGAAATCGCTTTTTGCCATAATCGCATTATGGCTGTGAATATACCGTGTCGCAAAGCCGACGACAATCGACGGGCAGCCAATGCCGCTTGTATGGAATTTCGCTGCGTCTGTTCCGCCTCCTGCGAGGGCATCCACCTGGATATGGATGCCGAGCTCCTCTGCTGTGTCGAATACGAGATCGCGCAATCCGGTATGTGGAATCATCGTGGCATCAAATAACATAACGAGCGGACCGTCCCCCACGTTGCAGGTCATCGGATACGATTCATTTCCAGGCGTGTCATATGCGAGTCCAACATCGACAGCAAAAGCAATATCCGGTTCAACCAGCGACGCTACTGTGCCAGCACCGCGCGTCCCAACCTCTTCTTGAACGGTTGCACCGGCGTATAGCACATTTGGATGCTCTTCCGACTGCAAACGTTTCAGCACCTCGATTGCCAGCGCACACCCCGCTCGATTATCGAGCGCCTTTGCGACCCACAGCTCTCCGTTGCGCATCGTCGTAAAATCACTGTCAGGAACAATCCAATCACCAGGGCGAACACCCATTTCCTTCGCATCTGCTTCATCTTTTGCCCCGATGTCAATGTACAAATCCTTGAGCTTCATGACTTTTTCCCGCTCTTCTTTTTCCAGAGCGTGTGGTGCCTTCGAGCCAATGAGCCCGAGATACTCACCTTTGCGTGTCTTGACCTTCACGCGTTGTGAGAGAATATTGTGCGTCCACCATCCGCCGAGCTGAATAAAACGCAAGTACCCTTTTGGCGTGATATGAGTCACCATGAAGCCCACTTCATCCAAATGTCCCGCGAGCAAAATTTTCGGACCGTTTTCTGCACCCGTCTTCTTCCCGAGTACCCCACCCAGTCGATCCTTTACCAACTCGTCGCTGAGATGCTGTAAGTACTCCTCCATCTTCACCCTGACTTCGCGCTCGTGCCCAGGTACTCCGTCCGTTTCCGTCAAATCCTTGATCAATTTCGTGAGATCGTCCATCCTTTATCTCCTTTTCGATACTGACGTATTCCCTTTACGATTTCGAGAAACCGCTTACAAAATCCTTTTATTTCCAAGTTGCTGACACCCTATTTGTTATTGTTTCCCCAACCAGTGTCCCGAATGCGCTCGAGTACTTCTTCATGCTGTCGCATTTGATTGGGTGGCCTTCGTAGCAGCTTCTTGTTCTTGCCCACCCCTTTTCGTAATCCGATGAAATAGCACGAGACAAATCAGTCCCATCCCTGCAAAAATTCCGGTGATTGCAACATTAGGAACCCACGCACTGACAAGAATAAACACACCTGCACTACTGACCCCTACCATGCTAAATAGGGAATGTACAGCCATATACGTGCTCCGCGCATGATCCGGCACCATATTGGCGAGTAACGCTTGTTTTACCGGAATGTGCATCACTTCACCCAGTGTCGCGAAGAACATGGCAATGAGTAAGACAGCGGGAGAGTTGCTGAAGCTAATCCAGGCATACCCGCAAAAGTACAGGACCAGGCCTGCCAGGAGCACGGCCCTATCTCTCAAGCCCTTCACCACGTAGGAGATTAAAACGGTCAAGCAAACAACCAGCAACGTGTTTTCTGTTTTTAAAAGGCCTAACAAGTTCATCCCATCCACCTGAATAGCAAGAAACGAAAATAACTGCTCAGGCTCCGGGATATCTTGCACTAAACGAAGGCCTATGACATTGGTCAATTGCTCCTCTACAGCTATAATGAGCAGATTCGCTATGGTAAACAGCAGAAAAATCCGATGCTTGAGCACTTCTTTATAAGCTCCGATGACATCTGCCATAAAACTCGAATCTTTTTGTCTTTGTTTGCCAGACGCTGAGCGTGCACCTTTTTCTGGCACATACGTTTCCTTGATAAACAGGATCGTAAAGGCAAGCGAAATCGCGATGCTTACAGCCACACCGAGAAATAGGGCAAAGTAATGCTTGTCGAACAAAAAAGCCCCCACCAATCCTCCTATCGCTACCGCCAGATTATTCAACCAATAGGAAGCCGTAAAAATCGCTCGCCTGTTCTCAGGCTGACTCACATCAATGATGAGTGCTTGGTATGCAGGACCTGACGCCCCCAAACAAAAGTTATTGAACAGAAACAAAATAAATGTCACGTAAGGCAGTTGAATCCAGGGCGAGTTGACAAAGGCTACACCAAGAAAACTGAGGAAGATGACCGCCTCACACACAACGATAACTTTTTTTCGCCCGATCCTGTCTGCCACATATCCCCCTGCAAAAGAGCCTGCGACACTCGCTGCCATCACGCCTAAAAACATGAAGCCCGTTACAACCGTCCCCAATTGCTTGGAGAAAAAAACAATCAAGTACGGGGTCACAGTCATGCTTGCCATCGTCGTTAAAAATTGTAACATCAGTCTGATCTGGATGTTGCTGTCGAACTTCCAAAAACTCATCGTGACCACTCCTATTTTTTAACGATTGATTAATCAATCATTTATATACCAAAAAAAAGACCGATGGAGAATGCTAGCGATTCTTCGGTCCAAAAAGCTGCATGGCAAACGGAACGAATTTTTCCCACATGTTGCTTTGTGGCTCATCGGTCAAATTCACACGCAGACCAATTAACAGACTCATGTACGCTGTCGCCACGTATTTGGGGTCTTGGACATGCAAGAGTCCTTTCTCTTGTCCATTGATCAAGAGCTCGGCAATTTTCGTACGAAATGTGTTGTGAAACGCATCTAACTCAGCAAATGAATGGGCAAAACGATTGTAGTAGCCAACTACTTGGACGACCAGACGCAAGTACGAATCGAACGCGGCGAAAAGCTTGATGTGATTGGTCACCATTCTCTCTAATTCTATTAATGGCTCAGATGCTTGGGGATCAAAGTCAAGCAGTTTGACCGAATGCTCTTGTAATGGCTCCGTGACGGCGGCATGAAAGAGCTGATCCTTGTTTTCAAAGTACGTGAAAACACTGCCAAAGCTCACTCCAGATGCCTTCGCGACTTTTGCAATGGTGGTATCATCATAGCCGCGCTCGGCAAACAAGAGAACGGCCTGCTGAAGAATCGTTTCCCGCTTTTGCTTCATTTTTAGCACTTGTTCTTCTGAAAGTGGCATGCTGTACAGGCTCCTTGCTGATGAATGATTAATCGATCAATCGTTACTTGCATTATAGTACTGACTTTCAGCATTTGCAAAGAGTTTTGTCTCTCCTGATTCAGCAAAAAATAAAAACGGCTGGCACTTGTGTCCAGCCGCTTGCTATTCCTACTTCGCTAATTCATAGATCGCTTGCGCGTAAATCGCTGTCGCTTTGATCAGATCATCCACGAAAATATATTCATCTCGCTGGTGGGCACTGTCAGGACGACCTGGGAAAAGCGGTCCGAATGCTACCCCAACATCCAGCGAACGGCCGTAGGTAGCGCCGCCAATTGCAATGATGCCTGCTTCCTCGCCTGTTTGTTCCGTATAAACGCGTTGCAGTGTCGTCACCAAAGGGTGATTCGGGTCGACGCGGTGCGGTGTCAGATGCTCAGCCACTTCGAGCGTAAATGCCCCTTCACTGAATCGTTCAGCAAGAACAGCCGACCATTTTTCGAAGGCAACAGAATGTGGGTAACGGATATTCAGACGGAAAAGCGCATCCTGCTTTTCGTCATACTCGATCACACCTGTGTTCAGTGTGAGCGCACCCATTTCTTCATCATCATGCGCGATGCCGAGCGCTTCACCGTAATGCTGCTTGTGCAAATAACGATCAGCCAAGCTTACAAATACTGCTCCGCGTTCATCCAAGGACAAGGTGCGCAAAAAGTGAATGAGCTCAGTACCCGCGTTGACACCTTTGCTCGGGTCCATTCCGTGAACCGAAACGCCCTCCATGTGCAGCACTACGAGACCGTCCTGCTCCTCCACTTTGCCTTTCAAGCCAGTCGCTTCCAAGTGCTGACGATAACTTTGTGCAATCGCCTCACTATTCAAGCCGATTGGCGCAAGCGTTGCTACAGCCTTGTCTGGAACCATGTTCATCCGCAAGCCAGCCTGTAAGGAAACGAGCTTTGCCGCCACATTATCCGCAGCAGGTATTCCGAGGCTTTGGAAGGATGCAAGCGTCTGCCGCAATGACAGATCAGTCAACCCTTTTTCCGCATAGATCAGCGGGAAGTCTGCATCTGGTGTAAAGCCCATCGTCGGCATTTCTTCCGTTTCAAAATACGTGTTCACACACTGCCAGCTCGATTCTTCATCCGTACCGAAAATAAAGCGCACGCGCTTCGACAGCGGCAATCCCAACTCCATCACGATCTTCGCTGCGAAAATGGCCGCCATCGTCGGTCCCTTGTCGTCAATCGCACCACGGGCCACCATGCGTCCATCCACGATCTCGGCTGCATACGGAGGCGTACTCCAGCCCTCGCCTTCCGGTACGACATCGACATGGCTCAGAATGCCGATCAATTCCTCACCTTGTCCGAATTCAGCGTGCCCTGCATACCCGCGGACGTCTTTGGTTGTCATGCCTGCTTTTTCACACACGCCTAGAGCAAAGTCAAGCGCTTGCCGAATCCCTTCTCCAAAAGGGGCACCTTCCCGTGCTGACTCGGGGTCTAATACACTTTTAATCTGCAAAAATTGTTGTGTCGTCGCAATCAGTTCGTCCTTGCGTTTCTTTGTTTCTTCCAGCCAATTAACGCTTGTCATTCTCTTCTCCAGTCCTCTCATTCATACTTCCTTCGTCCATTGCCGCATCGACGTCGAGATCCAGCTCCACCAACGATAACAATGACTCCATCGGCACTTCTTTTTTCGTAAATTCTGCTTGGGCGTCTTTAATTTCGTCCCGGATGTTGTTCATTTCGCTATCAAGCTTGTAGGACGCCTTGGCAGCCTCGAACAATCTTTGCCGTATATCGGATGGGATAATTCCCTCGTATTTATAATTCAGCGAGTGCTCAATCGTCGCCCAAAAATTCATTCCCAATGTGCGAATCTGAATTTCTACCGGAATGGTCACTTGCCCACCCGCCATCATGATCGGATACTCCACGGCAAGGTGATAGCCGCGATATCCGCTTTCTTTTGGGGTAGAGACATAATCCTTCTCCAAATACACACGCATGTCTCCGCGGTTGCGTATCATCTCAACGACTGCAGGTATATCATCAATAAACTGGCAAATGACGCGGATGCCTGCGATATCGCGAATTTCCCAGCAGATATTCTCATCAATCGGAAACTGCAAGCGGTTTGCCTTGTTGTAAATACTCGGGATCGATTTGACCCTGCCCACCGCAAACTCAATCGGTGAATGCTCCTTGCGTTTGCGCAGCTCGTTACGGATATTTTTAATTTTGACTTTGATTTCTTCTACAGCTTGTTCGAACGGTAGCAGATATAGTTCCCAATCTAGTTTGTGCACGCTTACGTCCCTCCGGCTTGAAACTCTCCATCGTCCTTATCATTCAACATTTTGTGTGAGATATCCTTCCAAAATACAAAAAGAGACGGGAGAAAAGGCAGTTGTCACTGGCTTTTGCTCCGTCCCTCTTTTCTTAATTTTCGCGCGAAACAAAGGTTGCAAGTGAGCTTCTCAGCTCTTCTGCTAGAATGGCCAGCTGATTCGCAGCATCTGCGATAAGCTCCATCGCTGCACTCTGCTCCTCTACCGCAGCCGAGATGCTTTGGACACCGGCAGCCGCTTGCATCGATGCGGACGATACTTCACCAGCGACAACGGCTACCTGCTGGGCATCTGGCGCCATACGCTTGAATGCTTCACTGACACCATTAATTTCTTGCGACACCCCGAGGATGTTTTCCTCGATGTGTTGGAACATCTCCTGCGATTGGTGTGCTGTTTTTATGCCGCGGGCGGTCGTTTGGGCACCCTCGACCATCCTGGCGACTGCTTCCTTCGTATCCTTTTGTACGTCTCCAATCATGCCTACGATCTGCTGGGCAGCGCTGTTGGTATCTTCTGCCAGCTTGCGCACTTCCCCAGCGACGACGGCAAATCCCTTGCCATGCTCTCCTGCTCTGGCTGCTTCGATCGCAGCATTCAAAGCTAGCAGATTGGTCTGTCGGGCAATTTCTGTAATGACGGAGATAATTCTCGAAATGTCCTTCGATCGCCCTTCCAATACATGAATGACATCCGTTGCAGCTTCTACCGAACGATTGATTTCGTCCATGCTGTCCATCACATCTGCGATCGCGCGTCTGCCAGCGTGTGCATGCTGCTTCATTTCTTCCGCAGATACAGTCACCCGTTCTACATTTTCCGTTACGACCGTCACATCTTTCGTCAAATCAACAGCTAGATTCAAGGTTTGTCCCATTTTTTCTACCTGACTGTCAGCAGATGCAGCCACTTGATCGACGACGAGGACAATTTGCTGACTGGAAGCGGCAATCTCACTGGTATTTCCCTGGATATTTCGCACCGCACCGGAAACGGAAGCGGCTGCCTGCTGAATCTGAAACAAAATTTTGCGCAGTTGCTTTTGCATCGTAACGAGAGACCCTGCAAGCTCCCCCAATTCATCTTTTCGTTTTAATAGCTTGTCAGGAATCTCACGCGAAAAATCCCCATGTCCGATCCGCTCTGCCACGGAAAGCATGCCGCGAAACGAGCGACGAAGCCAATTTGCTGTATATAACGAGATGATGACGATTAGCAAGAGGACGACACCATTAAAGGCAATCATGGCATCCCGAATGCGGGTTGGGCCCTCCAGTATTTCGGTCATATTCATCTCTGCCAAAATCGCCCACGTCTTCTTCCCCACTTTGACCTGATCATAGGACACGAGCACTTGCTGTCCTAAGTAATCCATGCTTTCGACCGTTCCTTCGGATTGTTGGGTGAGCAAGACTTGATCAACGATGGGCGTATCTACTTTTTGCTGTAACAACGTATTTGGCTCACTGCCCAGTTGTGAGCGCATGAGCTTGTCCGGACCACCCACCAAGTAAATCTTCCCGGTTTCCCCAAGTCCCTCTCGTTGATTTAATATTCTAGAAATATAATCCATGGATACTTCGACTGCTATTTGCCCGATGATGTAACCTCGCTCGTAGATCGGCGCTGCCATGTATACCCCTGGCGCTCCTCCAGATGGCTCGTAAATGCCTAGATCTGACATTTCTGCGCTTTGGGTTTTCTTGACTTGCTGCACAGTCTGGCCAAGTACAGAGTCAGCGTGTGGGCCTGTCAGGAGATTGGTACCAAAATCGGCCTGCGGCTTTGTCTCGTACACGATGTCCCCTTGTGCATTCAACAGAAAAGCATTTACGAAGCCGTAGCGAGCGACCTCCATTTTCAATTCGTTGGTATACCTCGCTTGCACTTCTTCGTAGGTAGGCGATTCTCGTCCTTGCCGCCACACGTCCTCAAACGAAGAAAGGGCAGACATTACTGTTCCCGATGCAGCCAGCGTATCCACGTTCCTGGCTCGCTCACGAAAGTAATTTTCCACCTGTTCCTTGTTGCTGTGACGCAGCGCTTCCAGTGTAGCGGCGCTTCCGTTCAACAATTCCTGCTTGGATTCCTGATAAGCAAACACTCCCGCTGCCGTCAGCGGTACACTTCCTGCCAGTAGTAGTACGAGCAGTATACGAGCGCCTAATTTCATGGAAAAGCCCCCTATTTTTTCCAATCTCATTTTCTGGTATACTTATAGAATATTATTTATATTTCTACTATTCATATGAATATAGTACCAGAAAAGGAAAAAGGAAGGCTAGACCAAAGTATCAGGCTGTTTCGAAAATCATAGCAATTTCGTCGCACATCGGCAGCTTGGAGCAATTAATACAATCCTTCCAAGCTTTTTGCGGCAGTGTTTCCTTGGCAACCACCCAAAACCCGCACTTTTCAAAAAACACTTGTTGATAGGTCAGCGCCAGTACACGCTTAATTCCCAGAAGGCGGCATTGCTCAACCAAATGAAGAACCAGATGTTTCCCTACGCCCATCCCCTTCGCTTTTTCCGAGATAGCCAAGGAGCGGATCTCAGCCAGATCCTCCCACAAAATATGTAGGCCTGCGACACCTACGACCGAATCTCCATCATGAGCGACAATAAAGGATTGCAAGTTTTCTAAGAAAGACAGCTTCGTACGTGGTAGCATCAAGCCTTGCTGTGCATATTCATTAACAATCTCCAACATGGCATCCACGTCTTTCATCGTAGCCTGACGTACTGCCAGTGCCTTTGCAACACCCATTTTACTCTCCTCCACCCCATGCATTTCGAGCCTGGCATGATTTAATATTTATTCATTATAGTATATAAATATACATTCGAGCTGCGCAGAAGTCTATCCTTTTTTCACCTAATTTATGCTCAATTGCATGAACTATTCTTTTGTTAGGTAACCGTTGTGTTATAATCAAGCGTACGAGTTCATAAGGAGGTGCTACATACTTGACGACGAGACGGGAACGGAAAAAGCGCGAAACACGCGAAAAAATCTTCAATGCGGCTATCAAGCTTTTCAAAACGCACGGCTTTGAAGCAACCACAATCGACATGATTTCCGAAGAAGCGGATGTTGCACGCGGTACGATCTTTCTGCATTTCACTTCAAAGGAAGCCATTCTCGCTAACTGGGGATATGAGCGTCTGCATGAAATCGAGGAGCGCCGGGAAGAGTGGGATTATGGTAACGAATGCAAATCGAAGGTGCTCCGGATCTACAAGATCATGAATGAAGTCACCATCACCAATTTCGATTTCATCAAAGTCGTCGTAGAATCCTCGATGAAACATCGGAAAGTGCTTGAGAATGAAAAGAACATGTACTTTGAATTGCGTCAACTTTTCGCTGACCTGATTGAAGAAGCGCAAGAAAAGAATCAATTGAAAAGTAAATTCAACCCTCTTGTCGCTGCGAATATGTTGGAAAACATTTACTATAACGCTCTTTATGATTGGGTACGCAGCGAAGGCGCCTGGGCACTCGAAGAAATCATGGAAGAGAAGGTCTCTATCGTATTCGAAGGGCTGGTCGTGGAATAATCCGACTGACCAGCCCTTCGAATGTGACTACTGTATGATTTATTCGAAATATGCCCATTTGTACTGTGCATATCCCAAACCTGAAATGACTACGCCTTTCAACTTGGGGTTCTGCGCATACACCGTAGACTTGAAATAAAACGGAATGACTGGCATTTCGTCCACCAAGATTTTCTCAGCCTCTTGCAAGATCGCTTTTCGTTTGGCAGCATCCTTCTCCTTGGCAGAAGCCGCCAATAGATCGGCATATTGACGATTCTCCCAACGAGTATGGTTGTTGCCTTCCTTCGTTCGGAATATTTCTAGGAAGTTGATCGGATCGTTGAAATCCCCTGTCCACCCCATCCGCGCTACTTGGTACTTCCCATTTTTCACGTTTTCATAGTAGACATTCCATTCCTGATTCTCCAGCTTGACATGCACACCCAAGTTTTTTTGCCACATGTCCTGTACGGCTTGCGCTATTTTGGTCTGTGCTTCCTCTGTATTATAGGACAGTGTAATCGGCGGGAGCTGGTCGACGCTAGCGTACCCTTCTTCCTTCATGCCTTCCGCCAACAGCTGCTTGGCTTTTTCTATGTCGTTGTCTGGAAACAAGCCTTGCTCGTTCTCAGCAAACATCGTAGGCGGCACTACGGCTGTTGCAACCAATTCCCCTCCTTGCGTGATGTTCTCCACGATGTCTTTCCGGTTAATCGCGTATGAAAAGGCTTGGCGAATTTTTTTGTTGTGGAAAGGCTTTTGCTCTGTGTTGAATTCATACCAATACGTCCCGGCTTTTGGCGTGATCACCAGCAATCCTTTTTCCTTCAAGGTCGGCATCGCGTCGAGTGGCAGATTGCCAGTTGGGGCACCTGCCCAATCGAGATCGCCGCCCTCCAGCATCGACAGCTCTGTATTTGCGTCATTAATCATATTCATTTCGATTTTGGTCAGCTTGACAGCGTCTGCGTCCCAGTAATGCTCATTTTTCGTAAGCGTCAGCTTGGTTTTATGCTCCCACGTATCGAGTTTGAACGGTCCATTCGAGGTGTAGGCTGGTCCTGCTTCCTTCGCCCAGTCCGGTTTGTCTTTCACCACTTTGGTATTCAGCGGGAAGTAGCTGTAAAAAGCAGTAAGCTCCAGAAAAAACGGCGTCGGATTTTCCAGTTGGACGACCAGTGTCTTGTCATCTGTTGCCTTGACCCCGATCTCTTCGGGCTTCGCTTTGCCAGCAAAGGCCGCCTCTGCATTTTTCACATAAAACAGCTGATAGGCATACTCGGAACCGTTTTTGGAATCGAGTGCCCATTTCCAGGCGTTCTCAAAATCATGCGCGGTTACGGGATCGCCGTTCGACCACTTCGCATTGTCGCGAATCGTGAAGGTGTACGTCAACAAATCGTCTGATGCCTTGATTTCCTGCGCCATGGCGGGCTGTGGAACGCCCTTGTCGTCAATGCGAGTCAGCCCCTCAAACGTCTGAAAAATAACATTGGATGACCAAACATCCGAAATGAGTCCGGGATGAAGAGAAAGCGGTTCTGTAAAGTTATTCAGTTTAAGTATTTGTTCGGGTTGCACAGATGCATTAGCTGGCGTAGCTTCTGTCGTTGGTTGTGTGGCAGGCTTTGCTGCTTCCTGTGGTTGTCCGCATGCAGCTAGAGCTAAAGCCAAGCCTGCTGCGAAAACAGCTTTTCCTGTTTTTTTCCACCATCGGTTTACGGAACGTCGCATGGTTTATTCCCCTTCGCTCGGGAGCCTTCGCTGTTCTTCTCTCTGCTGCCATTCTTTCAGCTCGCTTTTGATTTGATAGAGCTCTGCACGTGTTTCGAGCTTGAACGCTTTTAACTCGCTTCTGATTACAGCCAACTCATGAAAGAGTTGCTCCCACACTTCTTGATCTTTGTCCATGTTCGCCTCCTTTTTCGGTCGTATACACGGCAGGCAGTTCAATTGTCACCTGCGTTCCGTGTCCTCGTTCACTCTGAAAGTGGATCGTCCCTTGCATCGCCTCGATGATCCGGCAAGTTACCATTAATCCGAGACCTGTCCCTTTTTCCTTTGTCGAATAAAAAGGAAGCCCAATCTGTTCAATCTGCTCCGGCGTCATCCCCTCTCCCTCATCCTTGATGGAAATCACATGATAGTTCCCGGCTGCTTGTACGGTGACGTGCAGTACGCCACCTTGTCCCATCGATTCGATACCGTTTTTCATCAGATTCATCAATGCTTGCTTGAGTTTAACGGCGTTGCTCTCAACGAATAGGCCCGGTTCGGTCTCACAGGCGATTTCCACTCGGTTCATGACGCTGTAAGAGGACATGATGGCCGTCACTTCTTTCACGGTATGCGAAATCTCCAGTCGCTCCAGCGTCTCAGAATGAGGCTTGGCCAGATTTAAATAGTCGGAAATAATAAATTCAGCCCGATCGAGTTCATTTAAGACCAATCGGATGTATTCAATGTTTTTCGGATTCGACTCCTCACGCAGCAATTGGACAAAACCTCGTACCACTGTGAGTGGATTGCGCACTTCATGGGCGACACTGGCTGCCAGCTCGCTGATCAGGTTCAGCTTTTCTGAACGTTCGACTTGCTTGCGGATAATATGAGATTCTCGAATAAACTCGATGAAATAAACGGCTCCACCTAGTATGATCAAAGCGAGGTAGCCGATTTCCACTAGCGGCTCCAGATAATCGTTAATGATGGACAACGGGAACCCTCTCCAGATCAAAACAACCATCCCTCCACCGATGATGGATAGCTGCTTCAAGCATCCGATTAAGAGAACGACCGCTAGTTTTTTTCGCAAAGAGTAGCCATACCAACGATTGACCAACAAAAACGGTATGATCGCGTAGACCATCGTTCCAAGAATCGTTATGAGAACGCCATCGCCACCCAGAACGATCCTTACGACAAACATCACCAAAATCGTCAAAATGCCCGGGATATACCCAGCGTATAAAATGGTAATAATGATTGGTATCGAGCGTAAATCGTACGCCATACCATTACTGAGTTGTACTGGAAAGCTCATGGCAAAAATGACGCTGATCGAGCTACAAACGATAACCACTGATGACTTGACGCTCATCTTGTTCGAGGTTGATCGCCCCAGCCAAACATTTCTATACAGCAAAACAGGGACGATAACGAACAGTAACTGCAGCAAAATGTCTTTGATGATTAACATATATCGGTTCCCCTGGCTCTTAGAATATTTCGATTTTTCTTACAGAATAACATCTCTAGGTGTCTTTCTGGAAGGCACATTTTCAACATCTGGCAGAAAGGATGTTTTTGTTGCGGTGACCAGCACATTTCCCTATGATGAAGAAGAGCTTGTTTGAAGACCTTGGAGGTAATGACATACAAATGCGAAATGGTATAAAGCGTGAAGATATCGAGCTGTTGGCACCTGCTGGTAACTGGGACTGTTTGAAGGCAGCCGTGGCCAACGGAGCCAATGCCATCTTTTTTGGGGTAGAAAAGTTCAACGCGCGTGCGCGTGCTGAGAACTTCCAAATGGCGGAGCTGCCTGAGATTATGGCTTATTTGCACATGTACGGGGTAAAGGGCTTCCTTACCTTTAATATTCTCGTTTTTGAAAATGAACTAGAAGATGCACGCGAGTTGATAGACGCCTGTATTCACGCTGGAGTAGATGCTGTGATCGTACAAGACCTCGGTCTTGTAAAGATGATCCGCGAGATTTCTCCAGACTTCCCGATTCACGGCTCTACGCAAATGACGATTACTTCGCCGGAAGCGGTGGAGTTCACGAAGCCGTTTGATATGGAACGCGTCGTACTTGGTCGTGAAAATTCATTAAAAGAGATCAAAAAAATCGGGGAAAAAGCAAAGCTGCCGATGGAAGTATTCGTCCACGGCGCCTTGTGCGTTTCTTATTCCGGACAATGTCTGACCTCGGAAATGTGGGGTGGACGCTCGGCAAACCGCGGAGAGTGTGCCCAAGCCTGTCGCTTGCCGTATGACCTGATGGTAGACGGTGTGCAAAAGGATATGGGAAATATTGCTTACGTGCTGTCCCCGAAGGACTTGGCTGCCATCGATTTGGTTCCTGAATTGATCGAAGCTGGCGTGACTTCCTTTAAAATTGAAGGTCGTCTAAAAACACCTGAATACGTTGCAAACGTCGTGAGTAAATACAACGCCGCCATCGAGCGTTATTTTGCCGGACAAGATACAGGACCATCCGAGGTAGAAGTACGCGAGCTGCAACAAAGCTTCTCTCGCGGGTTTACACACGGATTTTTGACCGGGACAAACAACAAGCAGCTCGTAGATGGATCGTTCCCGAAAAGCCGCGGTGTGTTTTTGGGAACCGTGAAAAAACTGCTTCCTACCGGCGTACTGGTGGACATCACTGCTCCTGTCAAACGCGGAGACGGAATCGTATTCGACGCGGGTGACCCCACGCAAAAAGAAGAAGGCGGTCGCATCTACGATATTTTGAGCCGCAGTAAAAAAGTAGAAGGCGAAGTTTCCAAAGGCATGTACGAAATCGTCATGGGACGCAATGACGTGAATCTGAAACGTCTTCACGTCGGGGACCGCGTATGGAAGACGAGCGATCCTGAGCTGGATCGTCGCCTGCGCAAAACGTTCGAGACGGAAAAGCCTTATCGCACCTTCCCGCTGTCCGTTCACGTAAGCGGCAAGCTGGGTGAAAAGCTCAGCGTCACTTGGGTGGATAAACAGGAGAATCACGCGGTCAGTGTTCCTTCCGACGTGCTGCTGGAGACTGCTTTGAAGCGTCCTCTGACGAAAGAATTGCTGCACGATCAACTCAGCCGTCTAGGCGGAACTATTTTCCACCTGGAAGCTCACGATCTGACTGTCGATCTCGAAGGGGATCTCATCGTACCTGTCAGTGAGTTGAACCGGATGCGCCGTGACGCAGTCGAGCAGCTCGTGTTCCTGCGTTCCAAGCCGCCGATTTACCACCATCACGATATCAATGTATACGCGGACGTACCCACGAGCACACCAGTGGAAAAACCACTCCTGACAGCTCTGTGCCGCTCGCTTGAGCAATTGGAAGCAGCTGCGCAAACAGATGTGGACTTCCTCTACGCTGACTTTGAATTCGTCAAGCAATATCCAGAGGGTGTAAAGCTGGCCCATAAGTACGGGAAAAAGATCGGGATTGCTACGATGCGCATTCATATGCCGGATGAAAACGGTGTCCTTGCCCTGATCGCGAAAAGCAAGCCAGACGCTATTTTGGTGCGCAACACGGGAGCACTCTATTACTACTTGTCTCGCCGCGAAGAAATCGACATTCCGCTCATTGGCGATTTCTCCTTGAATGTCGCGAACCACAAGGCAGTTGAGCTGTTCCTCGCAACAGGTCTTGACCGCGTTACGCCATCGTACGATCTGAACATCCAGCAGATGGTCGATCTGCTCAGCCGCTCGAACGCTGCGAATATGGAGCTGGTTATCCACCAGCACATGCCGATGTTCCACACTGAGCACTGCGTATACTGCACATTCATGAGTGAAGGTACTGACCATACAAACTGCGGAACTCCATGTGAGACCTCCCGTATTTCTTTGAAAGACCGCGTCGGTTTCTCTCACCCTATACGTGTGGATACCGGTTGCCGCAATACCGTTTATAACGCGATTGACCAGTCCGGTGCTGAGTACTTGAGCGAGTTCCGCTCCCTGAATGTCGGCAGCTACCGCATCGAGTTTTTGGAAGAAGAGCCAGAGCGCGTGAAAGAAGTAATCAGTCTGTATCGCAAGGCATTGCGCGGAGAAGTTAGCGGTACACACGTATGGCGTACCCTGAAGGCAACCAACCAGTTGGGCGTCACACGTGGGCAACTGACGAAATAAATACCAGCTTTGATGAGAGGAGAGAGAAAGTATGGCTGACCTGAATCAACCTACTGTAGAAAACCTGGCCGTTATTATCGAGGGCATCAAAGCAAAGCTGAACATGGCGAATACGGCGGTGATGCGCCCGGAGGATTTCGATCTCGTTCATTACGAGGATTTGCTGTACCTGTACAACATGGTGCAGAAAAAAGCGGCGTTTGGTATCAATGAAATGACCGCCATCGTTGAAGAGCTAGGTGCGATGAGAAAGCAATCCTAGTTCTTGCCCTGATCAAGTAAAGAAGCGTCGCTCCAGTATGTGGAGGGACGCTTTTTTGTGTGGTTTTATTTTTGCAAGGAAATGGTAAACGTATGGAACTTGATGTTCTTTCCATGCTTTTGTATCGTCTCGATTGCTGATTGGATCAGTGTTTCTTTCCCTTTGCCATCCATTTCGACACCACCACCGTTCGTAGGAAATGACATATATGGCGTGATCGTTAATTCTTTTACATCCGCTGTCACCGGGTCGAAACGTCTTGTACCCGTGAGATATTCTTTGCCGTCGGACTTTTTGCCTTGGCTGCCACCTGAGTACGCTCCCAGCTCGTTCCCTTTTTCATCAACGACCTTGAATTCCAAATAGCTCGATAAATACCCAATTTCCTCGGTTACTGCCTGGAAGCTCACAACCAGCCCTGCTGGACCCAGTGTGACATCCGAAACGGTCAGGTCAATGCCTCCAGCTTGTTGCTGGTGATTAATCGGAATGCGTTTCGTATCTGTACGTTCACTGATTGGTAGGGAGAAGCTCCACTTCTTGCCGTCCTCCCCCTGGAAGCTCAACCCTAGCTTGAACTCCTGAGGCAAGTCATTCATTGCGTCGATATCGACAATTCCGGTCGCAAGCGTCGGTGTGATTTGTGTTTGCTTGCTGCTTCCTGCGTATCCAAACGCTTCCCCGTTCACTGTCAAATCTGGTGAGGAGCCTAAATAATGCTCTCCGACTGCCTCCTTCGTTTCCAATGTGTACCCAATCGTAAAGCGTGTCCCATCATAGTAGACTTCATTGACGGTAATCGCATTGCCACCTACGTTCTGTGACTCGCCGATGACAGTCGTTAAGCCTTTTTCACTCGCATGCTTCAATCCGCTGTCACCGTAAGTCGCGAATATCGATCCGATCAAAGGCACCTTGGAGACTAGGTTTGCCATCGCGGGTGAGACAGCCGCTGAGCTAAACAAGATACCTAGAGCAACGACTGCAGCCCCTGTACTATACACCAGCTTCGTTTTGTTTAGGCGTTTTCTTTGTGGTGCTGCTTCTCGAACCATTTTGGTGATAATGTCGTCCAGCTTCTCTGTAGGGACCGGAATGCGATCTACTTGCTCTTTATAGGCATGAATTTTTTCTCTCATGGAAATACTCCCCTTTCAGCTTCTTCCTTAATAGAGTAAGACCTCTGTGTATGTTCGTTTTCACGGTGCCTTCCGGGCAATCTAGCATGGCTGCGATTTGCTTTACAGAATAGTCCTTATAAAATCGCAGCAAGAGAACCGTTACATACTTTTCTTCGAGCTCTCCCATTGCTTCCAGAAGGTCGATTCGTTCTTCCAGCCTTACCCCTTCTGTATCTCGTATATTTTCGATCATGTCTGTACTCAGCGAAATTACCTTTCGCTTTTTAGCCAAATAGGCAATCGCCGTGTTGATCAAAATTCGCGTCAGCCATGTCGTAAAATATTGATCATCCTTTACGGTTGAAATGGAGATCAAAGCTTTATAGACCGTTTCCTGAAAAACCTCCAGTGCATCCTCTTCATTGCGCGTGTACACGAAAGCCATCTTATACAGATTGGCTTTTTCCTGGTGCATGAGCATTTGGAATGCCTCTGAATCACCGTTCTTGGCGCGTGCAACGAGACCAAGCGTTTTGTTCAATCTGTTCCCCCTCCTTTTCTCCCCAGTTAGAGAAATCAGGACTGTAAAACGTTTCACATTTTTTACCGAAATGAAAAAAGCCTGCTCTCATAGTCTACCGGAGACTACGGAAACAGACTCTATCCGTTACACTTTTTTCAACACGATGACTGCGTTATGACCGCCAAAGCCAAAGGAATTGGACATGCCGATGGTGAGACTAGCTCTGCGGGCTGTATTTGGCACATAGTCCAGATCGCAGGCCGGGTCTTGCTCCTCCTGATTGATCGTCGGGGGAATGATTCCTTCCTGCAAGCTCTTAATCAGGGCGATCGCCTCCGCACCCCCGGCTGCACCAAACATATGACCAGTCATCGATTTGTTGGCGGTGATCGGTACACGGTAAGCATCCTCGCCAAACAGCTTTTTGATCGCCAATGTCTCGGAGCGATCTCCGATTTCTGTGCTGGTTGCATGCGCACTGATGACATCCACATCTGTCGCTTGCACCCCTGCTTCCTGGAGGGCCCATTTCATCGCGCGATAGGGACCGATTCCTTCTGGATGTGTCGCCACCATATGATAGGCATCAGAGCTTGCCCCGTAGCCAATCACCTCGGCATACATGCGGGCGTTTCTTTTTTGGGCGTGTGATTCTGATTCCAAAATCACAATTCCGGCACCCTCTGCCATGACAAACCCATCCCGCTTGGAATCAAATGGCCGACTCGCTCCTGCTGGATCATCATTTCTCGTGGACAATGCCGTCGCGTTGCTAAAGCTGGCGAGAGATATGTCCGTCACGGCTGCCTCAGAACCACCAGCGATGACGATATCCGCCCCGCCCGATCGAATGAGTCGGAAAGCCTCGCCGATGGACGTATTCCCAATCGAGCAAGCAGTAACAGGGGACATCGTCGGTCCGTACAGACCGTACTTGATGCTGATCATCGCTGCTGCCATGTTGGAGATGAGCATGGGAACTAGCGTCGGGCTAATCCGCTCTGGACCTCGCTCACGCAGGACATCATGCTGCTCAAGGAGCGTCTCTACCCCACCAATGCCAGAACCTACATATACCCCGATTCTCTCGCGGTCCAACTCGTCCAGCCGAAGCTCTGCATCCTCTAACGCTTCTTCTACCGCAGCAAGGGCAAACTGGCAAAAGCGATCCATTCGTCGCGCCTCTTTGCGCCCAAACCGCTCTACCGGATCAAAATCTCGCACCAAACCGGCGATTTTCGTTTTATTACGAGCTGTATCAAACGTGTCAATATGCGAGATTCCAGACTTCCCTTGGACGAGACTGTTCCAAAACTGCTTTACTGTATTCCCTATCGGGGAAATCACTCCCATACCTGTAACAACGACTTTTTCCATGGTAAGCCTCCTATTTGAGTGCCTTATGGGAATCATCTTGTCACACGGGTTATCCTATTACAAGTTGTTGTTTATCCTAGTATAATAAGTACTAGTCTAACAAACTTAACCAGTTGAGGAAATGGAGAGTGTACCATGAATCAGCAAACGCGTTTGCAAGCACTGTCTACTTTCTTGAAAGCGCAGCGCGCCAAAATCCTGCCACAATCGGTCGGGCTGGCTCCTGGGACGCGCAGAAGAACACCCGGGCTACGTAGAGAAGAGGTTGCTCAGCTTGCGGGGGTCAGCTCCACCTGGTATACATGGCTGGAACAAGGCCGCGACATCAAGGTCTCGCCTTCTGTTCTGGATGCGGTAGCGAGAGCCTTGCAGCTCACCGTCGATGAGCGCAAATATTTGTATGCGCTGGCACTGGAGACAGGCACGGGAGTCGGGCAAGGTTTGCCAAAAGATGAGCCGCCGAAGATCAATCCTGCCCTGAAACGAATCTTAAAAGAGTTGCGCTCGTGTCCAACCATCATTTCAGATCGGCGCAGTCATATTGTCGGCTGGAACGAGGCAGCCGCACATGTCTTTCTCGATTTTGAACAAATCCCTTATGAAGAGCGCAATTTGATCCGCCTGGTGTTTACGCGAAAGGAATTGCGACGGCTGGCCGTTAACTGGGAGCATTTCGTCAGCGGCTTTCTCGCAATTTTTCGCGCGAATTATGGTCAGTATGTGGAGGACGAGTGGTATGAGCAGTTTTTAAGCGAAATGCGGCAGGTTCATCCCGACTTTCACGATCTATGGGAGCAAAGCCGCGTCAGCTCAGCCCCGGAGGTTTTACTGGAATTCCGTCATGCAAAGGCAGGGAAAATGCTCTTTGATCTGACTTCGCTGCAAGTTTCCGGGAGCGCGGATTTGCAGTGCAGCATTTACACGCCTGACCCGAATTCTGCAACGGAGACAAAGCTGCGGCAGCTGATTGATCGGCCGGGTTCTTCTGTCCAACCATAAAAAAATAAGAAAATCTGGTTTGAGTCAACATGGTGGAGGAGAAGAAAAAGCACTGTTCTCTTCGACTCTGACACGCCAGCAGGGGGAATTGACTGGACGTCTCCATTTCAAAAAGGGGACCGTCGAGCCAAAGCCACCCTACGGGCGGATGTTTCTCGAGGAAGAAGTGTTCGACAAGCGTGGTCCCCTTTTTGAAGTTCCGACTGGGTAGGCGTTGTCAAGGTCTGCGAGCCCTGTGCTTTTTCTTCTCACTAGCCTTGTCCGTAGATCGAGGCCTTCTAAAACTTGCACGCAAAAGGAAAACCAGCCCAACGGCAAA